>CBDDBE010000001.1:0-376169 GCA_965225085.1 uncultured Candidatus Saccharibacteria bacterium
CCCCGACCCTCTCGGTGTAAACGAGATGCTCTAGCCAGCTGAGCTAAGCGCCCTTACATAACGGAGCTATTGTAGCACTTTCTGATCGCGCCGCCAAGAGGTAGGTGTGGGCCTTATTGCCACGTCCGTTTCTTGTTGTGTTCTTCCTTGGTGCGCAGAGCCTGCTCGATATCCACACCTAGGCGATTTGCCACGCTACACAGTACGATCACTATGTCGGCGACCTCGCCTTCTGCATCAAAATCGTATTGCTTGTCGGTATCGATCCCTAACTTGCTACGATGCCGGATTACTTTGCACAGCTCGCCAACTTCTTCGACGAGCAGCAGGCCCTGTTCGACGACGCTCTTGTGCGTGAACCCGCGCTCCTGTTCCATGTCGGCCACATACTTCTGAATGTCGCCAAGCGTCGGGTTCGGCCCTAAATGCAGATTACTCATGCGCGCTGCTAATAACCGCCGTAGCCATACCCGTAGCCAAACAAGCTAGCAGCCGGCTTGTGGTAATCAGTCACTTTTAGCAAGTTGTCGGGGTTGTTGCGAGCCATAATATACAGTTCACTCCCGTTTTTGGAAACCAGCAGATAATCGTCGCTAAACCAGCCATATGGCACATAGTCAGCCAGAGCAGCCAACTCCTTGGCACCGTTACCGTCAGCATCGCCGACGAACAACACGTTCTTGCCATCGCGAGAATCAGACCACAGCGTGCTTTTGCCCGAAGGCGACAACAGGAAGGTTGGGTAATCTTTATTGTATGTCTCGGACGAAATGTCGGCGGTCTTGATCTTGCCGTCTTCGTATTCGTAGAACGCTTCCTTGTATGGTGTGTACATGATGGTGCGAAGGTACAAATCCTGTGGCGAATACAGGCGCGCATCCAAAGCATTCACTTCACCAAAGTCCTTGACGGTCTGCTTGCCTTGACCGCTCGGCTGCACACCGTTGAGTGTCGAGGTTTTGCCCTTGACCGCTACCGAGTCGCCGTACCAGATCTTGGTATATAGGAGTAAATTATCCAGAATGTAGGTGCGGCCAAATTCTTGCTCGGCATAGCTGCTGGAACTGCCGTTAGCGTCGGTCTCGTCCAGTACAACCAGCTGGCCAGACTGGGCGTTAAAGCTCTTCAATGCCGTTCGCTTGGGCTGCCAGAACTGAACCGCATTGCGAGTCGTCGTGTATGTGAAATACTGATTGTACCAGCCCACAGCCGTGAAGGTAGCATCACCTTCATCTATAGTCGTTAGCTTGTCGTTTTGGGTTGTATCGATGAGATACAGCTTGTCCTTGTCGCCATCGCGCCTGGCCTTGAGCATCAGGTATTTCCAGTCACGCGATGCTAGCAGAACCGTCGCGGTATCACTCTCGTTTCCCGTCCCGGCCAGAACCGTCTGGGCATTGCCACCATCGAGGTCAGACTTCATGACGTCGATCTTGCCGGTGCGCTTACTCAGGAAGTAGAGCTTCCCAGCAGGCGAAAGCGCGAATGTATTCTTAGCATCTTTCTGCTCCGTTATCTGAACGGTGACGGTCGATTTGCTGTAGCCATCAACGGTAATGGTCGCATCAACAGCCGATTTGTCGGCTGGCAGTACCATGGTCGTCTGGCCCGTGGCATCAGTGGTCGAGGCCGATCCGTCAAAGGTGATTACGGCCTTCTCGATAGGCTGCGTGCTAATCTTGTTGATGATCTTTACCGGCACCTGACGGCCAGTTGCGACCATACTTAGCTGATACGGATCCTTGTGATCGGTCAGCGGGACCAGGACATTTGTGGTGAGATCCTGATAATACTTCTTCTTGGCGGTTACCGATTTGTCGCCGACCGCTACGTCCTTCAGCATCACTTTGCCCTGGGCGTCGCTCGAGGCCGACTTGCCTGCTGCGCTGACTGTGACACCGCTAACTGGTTTGTTGGTCTTGCTATCGACGAGGGTAAATGTCACGTCCTTGTGCACGAAAACGCCCAGAATCGCATAGCGTGTTAGTGGCACGGCAAACAAAACGCCCAAGATCACCACGACAGCCAACGACGAAACGAGCGCGATTTTCTTGCGCGTCCATCCACGCTTGGCGCCAAAGGATTTACTGGGCGCCTTGCTCTCCTTTTCGGCGTCCTGAATCGCTACCTCGAGTGGGGTTGCGGACTCAAGCATGTCCTTGCTAATCGGCTCATCGACTGAGGCGTGGTCCCCGCCTGGAGCCGTATCTTCCTTCGTCGAATCCTTAATCTCGATATTTCCTTCGTGCGTGTCATGCTCACTATCATGCCCCGCACCGTGTTCTGGCGATTTTTTTTCGTCTGGCACAGCTGTATCCATCCTTATAGTTACCTTAAGCTTAATGCAGATCTAGCGCTCATACAAGTATTGCTAGAACTATAAAACGATGCTATAATATTACTCGTCCCCACCCCACCGTGATCAAAAGGACTCACGATGACAAGATCACAGCACACGGCAGTGCACCCAGACATCGCATGGACCTGCGCGCGGCTCCAACGCCGTTCTGAACGTTTGGAGTCAACGATCGGCCTGCTCGTAGTCCTGGAGGCTCTCTACATCGGTGTCCTCTGGTGCGTTCCAGCCCGAGAGGTTCCGCTACCCTTCATCATCCCACTGGTGGTTGGCATAGTAATATTGGCCCCTCTGGGGTTCGCCAACTGGCTCTGCAAGATGAAGATCAAGTGGCTGAAGCGGTGGCGGAGTGACCGTGAGTACACGTTCGATGGCAAGACGACAGGTCTCGCGCGGAACATCGAGGCGCTGTTCGACCAGATCACCAACCGCGCCGACCTGGCCCTGGCCACCGTCCACCGAGCGAACGCCATGTATTTCCTCGGGGCGCGCATGATTCTGAGGCAGGCTACCGACCCTGCGTGGCCTACGTGCAACCAGGGCTATGCCGACGCCCAGAACGCACTCAAGGAGCTAGCAGCCAAGGCCGCAGCCTCCTGACTCGCCGCTTTGGCGGGCCATCTGCAGTTCGCATTGCAGATCGGCCCGCCGCGGTACAACAAATTTTGCTCGTAAAACTTAGGTAGAGGTTGATTTTTCTCTGTTACAACGATATTATAAGTTTCGTCCACATATAACTATGCGCGAGTGGCGGAATGGTAGACGCGCTAGCTTCAGGTGCTAGTGTCCCTCGGGACGTGGAGGTTCAAGTCCTCTCTCGCGTACCAAGATAAGGAACCAGGTCTTTACCTGGTTTTTTATTGCCCAAAATTGACACAGCCCCACAGTATGATATAACATATGTTTATCCTATCCTCGAGACCAGGAGGTCGGCATGAAAGGCTTGAGCGCACGCGAGGCAGGGTTCCGCGGCTTGCGGAGCGAAGGGTGGACGCTGATCGGGCCTATCGCGACGTTCTTAGGCCTGGTGGTAGGCCTGACGACAAATGTTCGCGCAGGGGTCATCGCCGGAGGTGCAGTGTCGCTCTTCGGAGTGGCTATCCTGACCCTCGGCTACATGCTTGGCGACATCTTCGGCCACTACTGGATGGTAGCGCAAGCGGTCGCCGCCGCGCCCATCACGGCTCTGGCCTGGGCTCTAAACATCACCACCTGGCAGTGGACTCTCGCCGGAACGGGTGTCGTGATAGTGCTGACCGGGATCACGGTCGGTATAGCGCGGACGAGTTCGACTGAGAATGGACTCTGGGAACTGGTGAAAACCACAATCCGAGGGTTCGCCCCGGGCCACCGTTAGCATTTCAGGGCCTTGGCGCGCGTCATAAGCGATGCGCCAAGGCCCTTTTACATGTCCTACCTTCTGCGGCGGTGCTCGTTTATAAGCGCCAAGCCGACGATAGCTACCCCGGCCCATACGATATTAATCACCACGTGCACATAAGCAGTTTTGGCAAAGCTGTAGACTATCAAGAGTGCTGCCGCAGCGAGATTGCTCAGCTGATATTTAACAGTGTGCGTCTGCCAGCGCTTGGTTGTCGCCATAAAATACGCCAGCAGTAGTAGTGTCGCGCCAATCGCGCCCAGGATGTCGATCATGTGCGTGGCAAGTGGTCGGCCAGGTGATCCATGCTATATTCGTGACGCAGATACGTGGCAACTTCTTCCTTGCTGACATCGATTTTGACACCAGGATTCAGGATGTTATGCGGGTCAAAGATGCGCTTCACTTCCTGGAACAACTGATACACTTCTGGCCCAAAAACTTTCGGCAGGTACGGCCCACGTGCGCGCCCGTCGTTGTGTTCGCCGGCCGTGCTACCGCCCAGGCTGAACACCATGTCGTAGTACTCATCCATCAGCTTGAAGACTTTTTGACGATCGCCAAGTTTGCCGAGGTCCATATACGGCTGCAGGTGAAGGTTGGCGTCGCCGGCGTGTCCCCACAGTGCGACTTCCAGATGATATTTCTCGAACAATGTATAGATGCCCTGCATAAATTCCTGCAAGCGCTCGCGAGGCACGATGCCATCCTCGATAATCGGCAGCGCCTTTAGGTTTGCGTCCGAATGAGCAATCAGAATTGCAGCACTGTGGCGAATTGCCCATAGCTTTTGCTGCTCGTCGTAGTCATCGCTGACCTTGTAGCTGACGCGATAATTCTTCAGGATTTTCTCGGCCCGCTTGGCCTTGCCTGATTGTTTGCGATCGCCATCGTCATCGAATTCGCATAGTAATACCAGTTCGGGATACGGCGGCTCAATCATTCCCTTCAGCCGACTAGGGCTAATCCTGGCGGTCATTTCGAGTAGGTGCTTGTCGACCATCTCGAGCGCACTTGGCGCAAGCTTTAACAGATCGGCAACGGCGCTGTTTGCTTCCTTTAGGTCCTCGAAACACACGACAAGCAGCGTCGTCTTGGGAGTATACGGCTCGACCTTCACAATCGCCTCAGTAATAATACCCAGCGTTCCTTGCGAACCAACTAGAAGCGGTGTCAGGTCAAAACTACCGTCCTTGCGCTTTACCTGGCTCAGCGCATAACCAGCCGAGTTCTTGCTGAGGTTAGGCAACTGAGCGTGCTGAGCAATGAGCTCCCAGTTGTCGGTAATGAGCCCATCGAGCTGGCGATAAACTTCACCCTCAAAGTTGGTCAGGCCCTTTTTGCGATTGAGCTCGCGTTTACTAACGCGTGTGGTCTGGATCAATTCGCCATCAGCCAATACAACCTCGAGACCCTGGACATATCTACGCGTATCGCCGTACTTGATGGTCTTTTCGCCGGCAGTATTGTTAGCAATGGCGCCACCCAACGTAGCGTAGTCTATCGACGACGGATACGGCGGCAGGAAAAGGCCGTGGGTATTTATGGCCTGCTGAAAGGCGAGATAGTTCATCCCCGGCTGGACTCGAGCCAAGCGCTGTTTGGTATCGAGTTCGAGCAGACGATTCATGTGCGCCGGAAAAACCATGACAATTCCCTTGCCAATCGCCGCTCCGCTTTGGTCGCTGCCCCGACCACGTGCGGTAATGGGCAAGCTGTGACCTTTCTCGGCCAGCTGCCAACTAAAACGCGCCACTTTACGTACGTCGTTCACGTTCTTGGGGTAGATGACCATACTCGGCATTACTTCGAACACGCCACCATCCGTCGAGAAATACTTGCGGACACCAGCGGTGCTAAGTACCTCGCCGACGATATGTTCTTGCAGATAGTTTGCAACTTTATTATTCACTGGGCCACCTCTTGATCAAACAGCTTATGTTACTCACATAATATCATATGAGGCGCTATAGGACAGTAGGCGTCGGCGGATTTGCTTTGGCCCTCTATAAGAAAACCGCCCCGCACGCAGGGCAGCTTCCTTGTGAAGCCTCCGCTGGTACGGGGCGCGACTGATACTGATAGAGGAGCCTAGCGTCGCACAGGCTTCAAAAGTATCCTTACTGCGTATCGGCATCGCTCGCCCGAAGGCGCACGCGACGCAGGCCCAAGATCGAGCTCCTCGTGGATTGCTATCTCCAACTCAGCCATGCTGTCGGCCGCAACAAACCGGCCGCCCTCTCGCAAAAAGTCAGCCAGGCTCTTGAAGTCGCTAACTCCAGCATCGGCGCATGGGACTTTGGTGATACTCGTTCCACGCATCCCGCCAAGCGCGCTGCCACCATGTACGGGCAAAAACCGGTACCAGAACTGCACTTCGCTAGTAGCGCCGAAGGTCACTGTCACACCGAGAATGGCGGCGCCGCGCTGGTTAAATGCCACCTCAGGAACAACAATCTGCAGGCCTCTGACTGCCATAGGATCACCTCTTCGATCAAATTGCGAGCCATCACCTTGCGCGATGGCTAGGATGTTGTAATTATATCAGAAAAATTAATAACGACTGATCTTATTAAAGGTATACCCCGCCCGCAGCAGCATAGCGCCCATCACGGTTACGAGCGCGAAGAGTATGTAGGCGATCACACCTTCCATATACGGGCCGGCAAGCACTCTCAGTACATATAAATATATCGTTACAACCACGATTGACCAAATCGCCTGATATAAAGTGTTGATTGGCGTTTTATAAAGATCAGGAACTAATTTGGCAGCCTTGGGGAAAGCCACTAACGACCAGATGGGCGTAACCATAATCCAGGCCCACATCATACCAGTGATGCGAATGACCATATCGACTCTTTGCTGTAACAAATCAGGAAAAAACCACGTAGCAGCCATAAGCGGAACCACCATCACAACAAAAGGTACGCTGGACGACCATATACCCTTAACCCCCACCAAACGTGCATATTTCATATCGCCCAAGTGAAACAAAGACGCTGCAACAAGGACGGGCAACGAGAACAACACGTTGACGAACTCCTGGTTGCGTAAGTCAAAAATCTCTAGAATGGGCTGCTCCAAAAGGCTAAGTCCCAGCAAGGTCACCCCACTGGCAATCAGTACAAACGCCTGACGAAGCGACGATCGGAACGAACCAAGCGCCGTCAGAAAAAACCACGCCCCACCCATGTGCAGCAATGCGAATAACGTTGCGCCACCTATCAGAACCCGCTGTTCGATAGTCGTAACCGGCAGTCCAACCGCCAAGGCAGCGGCCGTTATAATAGCTATGCTCGTTACGACGTACAGCCGTATCTTGTCGCGCCCGGCACGAGTAGGCCTGAAGTGCTGTTCTAGCTGCAGGTCCAGGGACTCCGCAGTAAAGTAGCGCAGTGTCTCCTTGGTAGTCAGATACGCCTTAAGGCCCTTCTCTACTTCAGCCAGTATCACCGCGTCGTTGGCACTAAGTGGCATGCTTGGATTGACGCGCGCGGTCACTCCGCGGAACGTGTCCAAAAGCGTATCAACCTCAGCCGGACGGGAGGTCAACGACGCTAAATACACAATACGATCAATCGCTGCTGAAGCAGGTTGCATACTGTCAGTATAGCAAAGACCAGTAACTTTACGAGCTCCTCACAGGACCAGTTGAATGAAAAAGCCCGTGCCGCCAGGTTGGACGACACGGGCTGCAAGGCGGCTACGGCCTGACCTTGAAAACAGCGTCGATCACGACCGCAGCGCCCAAGGGCAACGAGGCTACACCGATCTCGGTGCGTATCGACGGATCGACATCGACACCAAGCAGCTGGCTTGCGAAATGACTTGCGCCGTCGGCCACGCTGGAGATGTCCGTGAAATCCGGAGTGCAGTTGACAAACACCCTCAGACGAAGCGCCTCGTAAATCTCGTGAAGGCCGGCGACCGAAGCCGCAGCGTAAAAGCACTGCACCATGCACAGCTCGGCAGCCTTTACCGCGTCCTCGAGCGAGACTTCAACGCCGACCTTGCCGACGACTACAGAGCCATCCAGCCTGACGGGGACCTGGCCGGACGTCTCGACGCGCTGCCCGGTCCGCTTGGCGCTGCTGGTGGGGTACCTCGGGTTCCGGTGAGGCTGAGGCAGCCACTGGTAGCCCAGCTCTTCCAAATGTTGGATGCGATTCATGATCGTGCCCTTCGATAGTTCGAGTGAATCATCAGCAACTATAGATCCCATCTCGCCGAGCTGTCAAGACAACGCGCCGCTACGAGTCGCACCTTAAGCCTCCAGAGCCCGAGCCCTTGTATACCTAACTCTCAATTCTGAAGCGGTGAGACCTGGCGCCAACCGTCAGTCGCATTCTTGTCCTGTTCGAGACGAGTCCAATCCTTGCCCATTGTTTCCTCTATTTTGATCGCATCAGCTGGGTTGTATGCATGCTGGACAGCACCCTCCAGTGTTGCCCCTATTGGCAAACCGTTCTCGGATAGTTTTGCCAACTCGCTGGGCGGCAGGGTCTCAGTAGCGTATGGCTTGGCCAGTGCAGTTGTGTGCACAACCAACGTCAGCCACGAGCCAACTCGTAGCCGCTCCACACCAATCTTCTGGCCCTTTTCGTAAAAGGTCGCATTCTTGTCCGTAGCAATATGCACATTAGCGTAACTCTGACCGTTCAATCCAAGATCAACGGTTATCCCTTTGCTGTCAACACCCTTCAGCTGAGCATAAGGCGAAAAATACTGCTCCTGATACGGCTGAAAATCTTGTGTACCTTTCTTAGGGGATGTCCCTGTGAGATCAGGAAACAACTGCGTAACAAGATCAGCCTCGCAGTAACCAATCAGACCCTGGGTCAGTTGTTCTATACTCGTGTGCGATGTGGCGCTCATTTCATAGTACTCATGTTGCGGACCATTCTGTTCTTGCCCTTGACAGCTGCTGTAGTTAATCCAGAACCGTTTGTCCCCATTTGCCAGCGTCGTGATACCTTCGGCCTGGTCCAATCGAATATCAGGTCGTAGCCATGCAGCAGTCGCGAAAGCTGCGCCGCCGGCTAGCAGCCCAACGACACCGGCCGCAAGGCCTAGGCGTTTTACTAGTGAATAATGTGACATCTGTAGTCTCCTGTACATCCCGGCCTTGCCATGCCTCCAGGCCTGTTTGCGCCTGCCTGTTTGCAAACCCATCATTGTTCGATCTGTAAAATCAGTCGTCAATGATCGACGCGGCTCAATACCTCCGCCCTGCCTATCTTTGCTCATGACAAAGCCTCCTTTAATTGTTGTTTAGCCCGATGAAGCCAGCCACAGACTGACCCAATTGGCACATCCATGTACCGAGCGATCTCATCGTATTGATACCCATGCCAGTAATACAGCAGTACTGCCGCTCGATGCTTTGGCCTCAAACGCTGTACTGCTTCGTACACTTCTCGGTCGCGAACACGTTGGTCTGGGGCAGCCAAGGTGCTGACTAGTTGCAATTCGTCCTCAAGCGGCACGTCCTTACGTCGTCGCAGGGACTCGATAGCTAGCCTGGTCGCAATGGTAAATAACCACGTTTTAAAGCTAGCCTTGGCGGGATCATAGCTATCCAGCTTCATAAACGCTCGTATGAATGCCTCCTGCGCCACGTCCTCGGCGCTATCTTCATCGTGCACTATATAAAAGCAGTGACGATACAGACCATCTTTGTAGCGGTCGACCAAGAATCGATATGACTCGTGATCGCCACTGATTATGTGAGCGATAAGCTCTTTTTCGTCGTTGCCCATACTCTTTATACGAAAATCGCCAGCTAATAGTTACAAAAAAATGTGGCCCTCTGTGTGCAGGAGGGCCACAGCCGCTTGCTAGGGCGCTAGCACGGTTGTAGGTTGCGGAAACAACCGAAGAACCCCGCCGTTGCCAAGGACACCCTGCTCGCCCTCGAATTCCTCCGCGTACGAACGGCCCTCCACGACGCGCACGATGGCTCGCCCGATAGTTCCATGCCCCACGACCAGCACGATCTCAGAGCTCAGCCCTCTTATCCATGCCACCGCCGAAGCAGCTCGCTCTTGCAAAGCCTCGACCGTTTCTGCGCCCGGAACAGTGTCGAACCCATCCGGCCAGCACTCCTTGATGTCGGTGTTGAGCATACCCGTTGCCTCGCCCCAGAGCCTCTCATCAAGCAACGTCTGGTGGAGAATACGATCGTCGTAGCCGAACACGTCGGCCATCGCATTGGCGCTTTGGATCGCCCGTTTCAGCGTCGAGCAAACGATCAACGTCGGCCGAATGCCCCGTCTTATCATCAGACGCGCGGCCTTTTCGGCCTGAGCCCAGCCTTCCTCCGTCAACTCCGTGTCCGGCCTACTCCTGTGGCCAGTCGACAGATCGACCGTCTGCCCGTGTCGACAGTAATACGCCTCTTCCATGATGCTTCACCTCTGTATCTCGTGCGGACAACCCGCCCTATGCAAACATTCGTTATAGTAAGCGCCAATGCTCGCGAAAGCAATACATGAGCGTGCATAGCTAAACGAGCATCCAATTTGAACCGGAGCCTGAGACACCGCTTGCGGCTCTGGAGTCGTCGCGTGGGAACCGCACCCCGCGAAAAACGCTCCAAATACCGACAATACGACTGCCAGTCGTTTCATAGGCTACCTCGCTATAGGAGTTTCGGATACATCTCACCTTTAGTTCACTCTACCGTTAATAGTGCTAGTCAGCAACCAAGAGTGTAGCGTGCGACCTATCTTTTCTCAGCCTAAGACTCCAAAACGCATTGAAGGCTTGGGCTGACGGGCTCCTGAAAATGAAAAATTTACGATAGTACGTGTCGATCGTGGTTATCAAACACTGAAGCTGAGATTAATTCTATCGTGGTGCAGCATAAAGGACGGTTTCGCTAAAGGCCATAAGCTGTTCGCGTAGTGGGCTTAGTGCCATTTTATCTTTAAGACTTGTAAACAGAGGAGCAGACTCTTGCTCGAAGATAGTCGTAACGCTCTTGACAGTATTTCCACCCAACATAGTCGGCTTAAGGTGTACGACATGTCGGTTTTGTGAGTCCAATGACTCCTCGACGTAGGCTGCATCTACCAAAATCCTAACAACTCTCCCAATCGCAACATGCGAACAGCTAAGCTTGCGTGCCAGTTGCGATCTAGTAATTCCGGGAAAGCGATTAATGAGCAGCAAAGCCGTGAATTGCGCGCGGCTTATTCCGGTATTTGGCGCGATGTGGGCGTCGTAGTAGGCATTGAAGATATTGACTGCTCGGTTTAGCTCGAATATAAATTCAAAGTTTTCCATCTGATTTCATTGATTATTATAATGTAACATGTTACATTATAGCATATATTGAAAACAAGGAGAGCAAATGATTAGGCTCAAAGAACAAGGGTGGCTTACAACGATTGGATGTACTCTACTGAGTGCTCTGTCCTTCTATCTATCGACGGGACTTGGGTCCATATGGGCTCTCGCGTGGGTAGCCCCTTTGCCCCTCCTCTGGCTTGCCTATGGCAAGCAGTCTTGGTGGCGCGTAGGACTAGCAACATTTTTGGCTTTTGGCATCGGCAACAGTGAATTTATCCGACCATTTCTGGGCACCGGCGCAGCAGCAATAGGCGTTACATTTGGCGTCTTGGGCCTTGCTACTACAGCAGTTGCTGCTGTGCTTCTTTCCAGATGGGTGTATAGGCGTTCACACTGGATAGGGGCATTACTATTCTTCCCGGCGCTATGGACAGCAGCTGAATACGCTACTTCACTAGTCTCGCCCAACGGCACAATTGGGTCATTCGCCTACACGCAGGTTGGCGCCCCCATACTCATACAGAGTGTAGCGCTTTTTGGCATATGGGGTATTACGTTCCTCATTTGTCTTTTTGCCAATAACCTTGCGTTATCTTTGCGCGATCGAAAACATGCCAAGTCGCTTGTCGTGATAATGGCCGTTGTGTTTCTGAGCAACCTTGGTCTTGGCATCTTCAGACTCAATACAAGCGCAGGCCAGACGTCAGCAGAGATAGCCGCCATCGCCAAAGATACCTTGACGCTGCGTGCAAGCTCTGGGCAAACGTGGACTGATGTTACAACTCAGTATGCAGCCGAAATTCATAGGGTCGCAGCGGCGCATCCAGGCCTTAAAGCTGTTGTATTACCCGAGAAACTCGCAATTCTGCAACCTGCCTGGCGAGCTGCGGCCCTCACCCCTCTCGCAAACGAAGCACGCGCCGATCGTGTGCGTATTGTCGCAGGGTTTGACGATGAGGTGCCTGGCGCCACTGGCCACAACATTGCCATAACCTTTGAGCCGGACGGCACCAGCCAAACCTATGCAAAACGGCACTTACTTACCGCTGAGTCTAGTAGCGATGAGGGCAGTTTGGCGCCAGGCTCAACCCCGGGCTTGCTCGGCGACGGTACTTCTGTGGAGATTTGCAAAGATATGGACTTTCCTGATACGACCCGCAGTGATGTCGCAGGGCATGGTGTCGGGGTTATCTACGTGCCGGCCGAGGATTTCACGATAGATCATTGGATGCATGCCCGCATTGCTGTTGTGCGGGGCGTCGAGAATGGCTCTTCGGTCATACGATCTGCTCGCAAGGGTGAACAAACAATTAGCGATAATCGTGGTCGGGTGATCGCACAGGGCATGAGCTCAACAGCTGCCTTTAGCTCTAGCGTTGCAACCGTACCAGTAGGCAGTGGCAACACGCTATATGGCAAGCTTGGTGATATATTCGCCTGGACAAGCACGCTGCTTGCGATCGCCATTCTAGGCCTTAGCGCGCGTCCTTACCCAAAAACTCGCATGCACAAATAGGGATTAGATCAGTTCGTCCTTTATAGCTTCAAAATAGCCAAACAAAAACTCCTCAATTACAGAGGAGTTTTTGAAATTATTGAATTCGTACTCTCTTTCTTAAATTGTCCGAGTGTTGTCATACGTGCCAATTGTACGACAAATAATTGGAAACTCCAATGATTGTATAGACCAATTACTTATGTTAGGCTATACAGTATGGAAAAATCATTGCCGCCAAAGCAGTTACCTAGTCGGCTTCAAGCGCATCCCATTTTTATGATGATTATGCTACTCAAGACCGCTCGTCGCCTGAGTACTGAGCGCTATGGTGAAAAACCTAAAGGCGTACATATGCCGCATTATGCTATTTTAGCAATGCTAGATGAACATGAAACACTGTCACAAAAGCAGATTAGTCAAATGATAGATACCGACCCTGGTGATATCGTAGGCCTTATCGACAGTCTTGAAGACGCACGTATGGTAGTGCGTAGTCCAGACAAACAAGATCGCCGCCGCCATTCCCTGCGTATTACCGACGTTGGCCGAACCGAGCTGGCCAAACTCGACGTTAGGACTGCGGAATTAAATGATATATTGTTTGCGCCGCTCACACCCGAACAGCGCCGCCAGTTCGAAGAGGCTTTATGCCGTTTACTCGAACGATAGATAAAATTTTAGCGCCGCTACATCATGGCGGCTATAACAGAAGGAGTAAGAGATGGGTATGAAAAAGATAGCATTTATTACAGGCGCAAATAAAGGTATCGGCTTCGAGATAGCAAAGCAGCTCGGGCAGCAAGGCATCACCGTCCTCGTTGGGGCTCGAGACGCAGTCCGCGGCAAGGCTGCCACGGAGCTGCTTACAAACGAGGGCATCGACGCCCACATGATTATGATTGATGTCACCGATGAGGAGTCTATTAAGTTGGCTGCAGAAAGTATAGCCCAACACTACGCCCACCTTGATATTTTGGTTAACAATGCAGGCATCGCGCTCGGGCAAGGCTTCAAACCAAGCGAAACACCACTTCAGGCAATGCGAGAAACGTATGAGACTAACGTATTCGGCGTTGTAGGTGTGACAAATGCGATGCTACCCTTACTGCGTAAATCAAAGGCTGGTCGCATCGTCACTGTTTCAAGTAGAATGGGGTCGCTCACTTTCGCAGCAGACCCTACTTCGCCTTCGGCACAATTACATATGCTAGCCTACAACTCATCAAAGGCAGCACTCAATGCGGTGACCCTCGAGTATGCCAAGGAACTCCGCGGCACATCGATCAAAATTAACGCAGCCGATCCGGGCTACGTCTTTGGGGATCGAACGTACGCAGACGGAGCAAAAGCTGCAGTGCGTTTAGCTGCACTTTCCGAAGATGGCCCATCTGGCACATTTCAGAATGAAACTGGCACTGTCGCTTGGTGAAGCACCCTATATTCCTTTTTTAAACAGCTGCAATCTTCTTAATAAACAAAAAATGTTCCACGTTGACGCTCAGTAGTTCGAGCAGTGGAACATTCTATATCTGTAATTCTATTATGGTGCGGACGAGAGGACTTGAACCTCCACAACCTTACGGCCACTACCACCTCAAGGTAGCGCGTCTACCAATTCCGCCACGTCCGCATGATATAACCTTGGTATGATACGATTTTTCTGAGAAAAGTTCAAGATCAAAGCGTCGGTCGTAGCTGCACCTTGCTGGCGGACCAGTACAAAATGTTGTCGTAGCGGTCAGTCGGATCGGCTAGGTTGCGCGCCGAAAAGCTACTGACCCCTTTGGTTTGAATGTACGTCAGGCTCGGACGATATAAGCCAATTGCCGGGGTATCAGCCAACCAGCGCTGGGTAAACGTGCGGTACTTGGCGGCCCGCAGAGCTGGATCGCTGCGCGAACGGGCGCTGTCCAGCGCGTCGTCGGCCTGGGCCGAGCGATAGTCAGAGAGGTTAAAGCCTCGATCATTTGCCTGCGAGGAATGCCAATAGGCGTACACGTCGGGGTCGGACCCAATGGCGAGGTCGTAAACCAACACATCGTAGGCCCGGGGAATGATGATATTCTGCTGGATATCCTCGGGCTTTACCACCTGGGAGTCAAACGTCACGCCGACTTTCGACCATTGATCCATGAGTGTCTGTGCGATGGCCGGGAAGTCGCCACTACTGAGCGTTGCCATTTGGAGCTTCAGCTTCTGGCCCAGGGCGTTCACGCGCTTTCCATCCGGCCCGGCTTTCCATCCGGCTGCATCCAGCAAGCTCTTGGCCTGAGCTACATCAGTGACAGATTGCTTAAGCCCAGGGTCGTACCCTAGTTGCCCATTCAGAATCGGCCCAGTGACCGGCTGAACACGATTATGCAACTGCCGCAGGAGCGCATTCTGATCGGTTGCGAGTTCGAGCGCATTGCGAACCTTCGGATCCTTCAGCATCGGGCTGTCCATCTGGAAAAAGGCGTATACGGCATTGAACAAAGGCGAATCTGAACGCACGATGCCCTTTAGATCGTTTAGGCTCTCTAGCTGCTCGTTCTCTTGGTCGCTCATAGCTGCGACGTCCTGCGTACGGAATGCTCGCACGAGGGCATCGCTACTGGCATAGGCGTGAAGCTGAAAATGCGCGAGCTTTGGCGCGCCCAGGAAATAATCCGGGTTGGCGTCGAGACGAATAATCGACTGTGCATCGCTGCCCCCAATGGCGTGAATGTTCTGGAAAGTAAACGGGCCGCTCGTGACGCTTGGACTGCGGCTAAAGCTGTAGCTACGCAGCTGCGACGAGCGAACTTTGCCAAGTGTATGCTCGGGCAAAATCCCAACCGTCAGCGCATTCAGAAACGGCGTATATGGGGCGGGCAGCGTAAAACGCACGGTATACGGATCGAGCTGCTCAACCGTAATATTGCGCCAACTACTATACAGCTGGGAATGCGTATCGGCGTCCTTGATAGCGCCAAAGGTAAACACGACGTCTTTCGCCGTCACCGGCAAGCCATCGTTCCAACGGGCATCTTTGCGCAGCGCCATAGTGTAGGCCTTGCCACTGCCATCGACATTGTAATGATCAACCAACACCGGCTGCGGCGTGCCACGAGTATCCTCGTAGAACAAGCTGGCAAAAAGCAATCGGGCTGCCGATCGCTCGGCTGGCGTGCTGGCGAAGATAGGGTTGAGGTTGTCTGCCGCGCCGACCACGCCTTCGGTGTATGTCGTATTATCGGCCGGCACATCAGCGCTATAGAGTCGTGCAAACTGTGCATTCTGCCAAAAGATCGCGGCAATCAACGCAGCAATGACGAGCAGCCACGCACCAGCCATCCGCCGGACTTCCTGGAGGTTTTTCCAACGGCGAACGATAAATTTATTGGCGTGGCCTAAGGTCGCGCCTTCCAAACGGCGCAGTCGACCACGCAACTGTTCAGCGGAGGCCGGCGTTTCTTCCAGCCCGTCAAGGCCCGCGTCGTCGCTCACCCGTGCCTTCGCCATCGTTATCCTATCAACAAGCCTGTAATCAGCGAGCCGACAAACACAACAGACAATATAATGGTGGCTTCGAATAGGCTCTTGTCGGTACCTCGACGCGTGGTAAACAGTTCGCCCGAGCTACCAAACCCCGCGCCTAGACTCGCACCGCGTGCCTGCGTGAGGATGCAGGCGACCATCAGTACGGCAGAGGTAATCGTGACAATACTCAGTATAGTGTGGCTATTCATAATCTTTTTCCTGATTCGTTCAAGTCAAGTAGACTTGTTAGTACATAGTTTATCAAGCTAACAATCATACCAGCAAGTACCGCCGGCCAAAATCCAATCCGCAGCCCGCCAACCAAGTGCGCGGCGATCCACACCATAAAGCCATTCACAATCAGCGTAAACAACCCTAGCGTCAGCAAAATCGCCGGCAGCGACAGAATGACGATGATTGGCTTTAGGATGACGTTTACCAGTGACAGCACCAAACCCGCCCAGAAAAACAGTACATAGCCTTGAGTCGGGTCGTACTCTACCCCATGCCCCACCAGCAAACGCACAGCCACCCACAGCCCGAGGCTATTGAGTATCCAGCGCAACAGAAAACGAAAAAATTGTCGTTGCATGCATATAATCCTTATAGCCAGTATACCACGCGGCCATTACAATAAGTCTACATGACCGACAAATCAACACACGAGCTCGGGTGCGCCGAGCGACTTGACCCGACTATTCGTCCCCAGGACGACTTCTTTGGCTATACAAATGCTAAGTGGCTGATCGCCCATCCCATCCCCGCCAGCGAGACCAGATGGGGAGCGTTTGATGTGCTGCACGACCAAGCGCTGAAGGATGTTCGTGCGCTCTGCGAGGAGCTTGTGGGCAATAGCTTAGCAACCGATGAATTGCAACAGCAAATCCGCGACTTTTACCAAAGCGGCCTGGATTTTGACAAACATCAGGACAACAACCGATCTTTGCTCCAAAAATATTTTGCACGCATCGACGCTACCAAGCCAGGCGAGCTTCCAACCCTACTCGGCGAACTGCACCAACATGGCCTAGGCAGCCCATGGCGAGTTATGATTGACGCCGATGACCAGGACAGCAGCAAGCATATCCTACACATCTCGCAGCCCAAGCTAACCCTACCCGATCGCGACTATTACCTCGAGGAAAGCGCCAAAATGCAGACCATTCGCGATGCGTACCGTGCTCACACCAGCGCGATGCACGCCGAGTTTCCGACGCTGGCCGACACCGACCAAGACCTATGGCGGGTGATTTGGGATTTCGAGCACACCCTTGCCGAGCATATTCGGACCAAAACCGAGCTGCGCGACGTCCAGAACAACTACCACAACATGCCGTTTGCCGACATCGTGCGTGATTATCCGCACTGTGGTTGGGCGGAGTACGCCGCAGCGCTGGGATGGACCGACACCAGTAACATCAGCGTCGACCAGCCTGAGGTCCTGACTTTCGTAGACAGCCTGCTCGACAGCAAATCTCTGGACGACTGGAAGATATACCTCAAATGGCTAATGCTGGTCGAATACGGCGGCAAAATCAGCGAAAGTATCGCGAGGCTGCGCTTCGAGTTCTTTGGCCGCGTGCTCAGCGGCGTCAGCGAACTGCAGCCATTGTGGAAGCGAGTCGTTTCGGTTATGGACGGGGCAATTGGCGAAGGAATCGGCAAAATCTACGCCGCCAAGCACTTCCCCGAGCAGTCCAAGCAGCAGGTCCTGGCACTGGTCGAGGACATCCGCACAGCCTACCGGCAGCGCATCGAAGCGCTGGACTGGATGAGCGAACCAACCAAGAAAATCGCCCTGCAAAAACTCGCCAATATCAAGGTACTGATCGGTTATCCCGATACCTGGCGCGACTTTAGCGGGCTAGCCATCACCAGCGATTCCTACCTCGGTAACACGCTGACGGCGGAAGAGTTCAACACCCGGTACTGGCTGGACAAATTATCGCAGCCAACGTCGCGCGATGATTGGTTTATGCACCCGCAAACGGTCAATGCCTATCACGACCCGAACAGGCTGGTCATCTGTTTCCCGGCGGCGATTTTGCAGGCTCCGTTCTTCAGCCCCGATGCGCCATACGCCGCTAACATCGGAGCGATTGGTGCGGTTATCGGGCACGAATTTACGCACGGTTTTGATGACCAGGGTTGCCAATTCGACGCCGACGGCAACGTCCGCACCTGGCAGACTGAGACCGAACGGGCTGAGTTTGCCAAACGCGCGGGCATTATCATCCAGCAGGCCAACCAATTCGAAGTTGTCCCCGGCGTGCACCTGAAGGGCGACCTGGTTATCGGCGAAAGTATTGCCGACCTGGGTGGGCTGGAGCTGGCTCGTTATGCGTTCAGAATGAAAAAATCAGAAGATACGGCCGAGAACGCTGATGGCCTGAGCGACGACGAGTTCTTCTTTGTCAGCTTTGCAGCAACAGAATGCGGACAAACACGCGAAGAGCGCAAACGGCAACTCGCCCTGATCGACCCGCACCCTGCCGAGACATTCCGCGTGAACGCCATGCTGGCGCATTGCGATGACTTTTACCAGACATTCGACGTGCAGCCGACCGACAAGCTATACCGTGCGCCGGAAGATCGTGCCAAAATTTGGTAGATAATTTCGTAGTTCTAAGCCGCTGCCCAGGCGAACAATCTGCCGGGCAGCGGCGACCCTGTTGGAACATTAGCCGTTACGGCCACGATCTCGGCCCTCTTCGATCGTGGCCCTGACCTGGCGGCGCTGAGCCTCCTTAGCCTCCTGCCTCAGCGCAACGTCATCCGCAGCATCGCGCAGGAATACCTGCACAGCTGGGGTGGCGCCGAGTTCGCGCACAAGCCTAGTGAGCTGGGGTGGAGGCGTGAGCTGGACGGGCTTGCCGTTGCCACGACCAGGGTTTGGCCGATACAGCCCCATATCTCTGGCCGCCTGGGTCTGACTAACGCCACTCGACAGCAAACGCCCCAAGGCCACGCTGAGATGGCCCTTGACGACATTGCCACGGTCCAGGAACTGTCGCGGAACAGCCAACATGATGGCCACGCCCACGAACGCCATCTCCGGTACCGAACGCGTCATCAGCTGGGTGCGAGTCACTTCGCCCGCAAAGACCTGGCGAGTCAGCTGCAGCCTATCAGCCAAGAGAGATTCTCTCATCTCCATCACTCTCTACTATTCGAAACAGGACAGGCCGACTATACCATAAATCTATTTTCTTAACCACTTCCAGATGATATCTGCCTTCTTATTACCCAAAACGCCAATAATCTGCTCGTGGCTCGCACCCTTGACCGCACGCAGACTTCCAAAACTCTGGATAAGTTTGCGTCGAGTAACCGGACCGATGCCCGGGATCTCCTCCAGCTCGCTGGCGGTTTGCTTTTGGCGCTTTAGCACCGTGTGGTAGCTCACTGCAAAACGGTGCGACTCATCGCGGATACGCTGCAATAGCTTCACGATGTGCGAGTCCTTGGGCAATAGCACCATGTAAAAGTCATCACTCTCGACAATAGACGCCTCAGGATAGGCATCCGGGTTGAGCGTCACGCCGCTGCGATCCTTGTGAATGACAATCTCCTCCAGCCGTTTGGCCAGTCCAATCGCCGGAATGTGCGCACCGCGTTCTTCCAGCCCATCCAAGGCCGCACCGAGCTGCCCTTTGCCGCCATCGATCAGCAGCAGGTCTGGTTTTGGCCAGTCCAGATGTTTGCCGCTAAAGCGCCGCAGCATGGTCTCGTTCATGTGAGCAAAGTCGTTGTTGCCCGGAATCTGCATTCTGAACTTGCGGTACTCGGCCTTGTCGGCCACCCCATTGGTCGCCACCACCAGACTCGCAACATTGTTGGTGCCACTCATATGACTGATGTCGTAGCCTTCGATCCGTCGCGGCGGGCCAGGCAAGGTCAGTAGCTGCTGCAGGCCGGCCAACGCTTGATCCTTGCTGATGTCCATAAATTCGCGGTCACTAAAGACGATCTGCTTTTGCAACTCGCGCAGGTTGTAGATCTGATTGCGCAGTTTGGCCGCACGCTCGAACTCCTTGTGTGCGGCCGCCGCCTTCATCTCGGTTTCCAGTTGACGGACCAGCATGTGCCGCCCACCCTTCAGATACATAATGAGTTTGCGCAGCGACGCCTTGTAGTCAGCACTGCTAATTTTGTGCTCCTCAACCCCGGGACACAGGCCAATATGGTACTGCAAACAGACGCGCGCCGGCAAGGTCACGTGGGTGGAGTACGGGAATGCCCGGCGCAGATAACGCAGCGCTTTCTTGACCGCCCAGCCATTGTAATATGGACCAAAGTAGTCCGCCCCATCGTCCTGTGGCTGCCGCGTATAGCTGATATATGGGTACACGTCCTTCATGTTGATACGCACGTAGATTTGCGACTTGTCGTCACGCAGCAGGATATTGTAGCGCGGTTTGTAGCGCTTTATCATCTCACTTTCTAGGAAGAGTGCGTCGATCTCGCTCTCGACTTCTATCCAATCAGTATCGTGAATCTCGGCCACCAGCGCATCTGTTTTGGCATCGCGCAGACGTGATTCCTGAAAATACTGCCGCACCCGATTGCGCAGTACTGCCGCCTTGCCAACATAAATAATCTCGCCAGTTTTCGACTTGTGGAAGTACACTCCTGGTGAGCTTGGCAATGTTTTGAGCTTGGCTGCAAGCTGCTTGTTCATGGCTCTATTATACGGAGTGTCACCCAGTATACGCAAAGGTCGCCAACATGCAGCCACGTGGTATACCATATAACCATGGATCACATGCACCACGACGACCACCCCGAGCACGACAAACATGCTGGCCACAGCCCTAGTATATTCCGGCAAAAATTCTGGCTATGCCTGGTGCTGAGTCTGCCAACACTAGCATTCTCGGACACAATTCAGGAGTGGCTCGGGCTTCATGTAACGTTTGCCGGTAGCCAGTACATTCCGCTGATTTGCGGCGTGGTTATCTTTGGCTACGGCGGGCTGGTCTTCCTGAAGGGTGCGTGGGCCGAACTGCAGAATCGCCAGCCAGGCATGATGACCTTGATATCCATGGCGATCACCGTTGCATTTGGGTATAGTCTGGCGTCCACGCTGCGTCTGGTGGATGGCATGGATTTTTGGTGGGAGCTGTCGACGTTGGTTACCATCATGCTGCTCGGGCATTGGTTCGAGATGGCTTCAATAGCGCACGCTGAAGGGGCGCTCACTGAGCTCGCCAAGTTGCTACCCGACGAAGCGGAGCTCGTAACCGGTGACGACACGCGCATCGTTCCCCTAGGTGAGCTGAAAGTCCACGATACGGTGCTGGTGCGCCCTGGCGCCAAAATCCCGGCAGACGGCATAGTGACCGAAGGTGAATCCGACGTCAACGAATCGATGCTAACCGGCGAATCTGCGCCCGTGCCCAAACGCAAAGATACTCCCGTAACGGCCGGTACCGTCAACGGTAGCGGGTCGCTGACCATTGCCGTACATCACATTGGCGATGGCACCGCGCTGGCTGGCATCATGAAACTAGTGGCCGATGCCCAGAACAGCAAATCACGCACGCAAATTCTGGCCGACAAGGCTGCGTCGGCCCTCACCTATGTTGCGCTAAGCGCCGCACTGGTCACGTGGGTGATATGGGCATTGGCTGGGCAGTCGAGCAGTTTTATTCTGGAACGAGTTGTCACCGTGCTCATTATTGCGTGTCCTCACGCGCTAGGGCTGGCAATTCCACTGGTCACGTCTATATCGACCACACTTGCCGCCAGGAACGGGCTCCTTATCCGGCAACGACCGGCGCTCGAGACTGCGCGCAATATCGACATCGTGCTATTCGACAAAACCGGCACACTGACCAAGGGCGAGCAAGGCGTCGTGGATTGTATCGCGGTTGATGGCAACGCAGACACACTGATTGCGCTGGCCGCAGCCGTCGAGCATGACTCCGAACACGTCATCGCGCGGGCTATCGTCCGGTCGGCAACCGAACGAGCAGTAACCGTCCCGAAAGCTACCACCTTCGCGGCGCTTGCCGGGCGCGGCGCCCGAGCAACCGTGAACAAACGTGTCGTGATGGTCGGCAGCCTTCAGCTCGTTCACGACCAGCATGCCACCCTGCCCGATTCGCTCAGGACAGCTACCGCGTCTGCCGATGCCGAGGGCAAAACCGTCGTCTTTGTCATGCAAGACGCGACAGTTCGCGGCGCAATCATGCTTGCTGATGTCATTCGCTCCGAATCCAAACAGGCCGTTGCAGCACTGCAGGCCATGGGCAAACGCGTTGCGATGTTGACCGGAGACAGCCAAGGCGTGGCCGCTTGGGTCGCGCGCGAGATTGGCATCCACGAATACTTTGCCGAGGTCATGCCCGAGCACAAAGCGCAAACCGTCCAGAAATTGCAGGCTGACGGCAGCCGCGTTGCAATGGTCGGCGACGGCGTCAACGACGCTCCCGCATTAGCCACCGCTGACATCGGCGTCGCTATCGGTGCCGGTACAGATGTGGCCATCGAATCAGCCGGCATCATCCTGGCCAGCAGCGATCCCCGCGGCGTCGCCAAAGTCTTCCGCCTGTCGCACGCCTCATACCGCAAAATGCTGCAGAACCTCGCCTGGGCCACCGGCTACAACCTCGTCGCCATCCCCTTCGCCGCCGGTGTCACCGCTGCATTTGGCTTCGTCCTATCGCCAGCCATCGGCGCTGTGCTGATGTCGCTCTCGACCATCATCGTCGCGTTGAATGCGCAGCTTTTGCGACGGCTTAAACTCCAGTAATATAGACAAAATTAAATAAGATGATACTATGCAAAAGTGCACATTAACATCACGGCCGTCCAATGAATGGAGGGAGTTCCATGAGACGGTTCCTCGGCGTAGGATGCTGCGCGGTTATTGCCAGCCTTCTCGGCCTGCAAGCCGCAACAGCGTCCGACGATATCGGTGCTATTGCTGACTCGCTCAAGCGTTCGCCCGTCTACGTCAGCCCTGCTGATGCACCGCTGGCGAATCGCCTGCTAGGCAGTCTGCAGCATGGCGATACGATCCTGCTAGTCAGCCTGCCGGCGTCGGATGCACCCAGTGCAGATGCGCTCGATTCGTTCGAAGCTCAGCTCGCTACTTCCGTCGGGCCTTCCCACGTCATTGGAGTCGTGGCTGGCGATAATGTCGCCGCCTCGTCTTCGACGTGGATGCCCGACGAAACAGCGAAGGATCTGATGCTGCGCGCGCACAACGTCAACTCCAACCCCGGGGACATTCTGACGACGTTCGTCCAGAACGTCCACGGCTGGCAACGGAGCAATCCCGCGCCAAAGGTTGCTTCACCGCACACAGGAAGTACCAACGGGCCCGTGATCTTCGTGATCATACTGGTTGGTGCTTTGCTGATCGGAGCAGTCTACCTCTTCAGGCGTGTCACCACACCGATACCCCGACGGATCGCTGACGCTCTGAAGGAGCTGAAGGCACTGACTGAAAAAGTCAGCGACGACAGCTTCCGCAAAAGGCTAGCACAGTGCTGGGAGCGAGTGGAGTACTATTTCCTCCACAGTCCCAATACTGACAATGCCGCGGTGTTTGCCATCCAGCTGGGCCAGGTGCGAGAGGTGCTCGAACAGTATCTTCAGATACAGAGCGAGCCCCAGTACTTCGCCAAAGCCGATCAGGAGATGGCGAAGGCACGAGCCGCGCTTGACTCATTCGCTTCGCAAGTCATCCAGGCGATCCGCGAGAACAACGAGGTCACCCTCGTCAGGTTCAACCTCAACGTCAAAAACCTCTAGAACCAGTCGACAATCCGACTGGCCGATCAAACCGAAAGGAACGCCATGCGCTTCAAGCGCTCCAAGCGCCTGATTGTTGGCGTCGTCGCCAGCTTGTCCCTGCTTCTCGGTTCACCGCTTCTGGCGGCGTGCGATAAGGGGACAACGACCGTCGCGAACTGCGGCTACAAGATCGGCGACGGCAGCAAGGACGCCCAGGTTCACCAGGTGGTCTATCCCGGCCAGAGCATCGACATCGGCCAGGATCAGAAGATGATGTACGTTCCGTGCAATTCGCGGAACTACATCACCAACGACGGCACTCAGCAGAACGCCAACGGCGAAACCATTGGCGATCGCAAGCCGCCGACCCTGGCCTTCACCAAGAGCGGCACGCCGATTCGAGTGTGGACCACTGTCGAGTGGACGCTCAACCAGTCCGATAAGGAGATGCGGGAGTTTTACGCATTCTGCCTGAAGTACAACTGCGCCAGCGACAAGGACAAGGGCGGCGACGCCAACTCAAGCACACCTGGCTGGAACAGGATGCTGAGCGAGAACCTCGGTCCTGTAGTCGACGCTGACGCCATGGAGATCGCCCACAACCAGGTCGACGACAGCATCTGGCAGAAGCCAGATCCCGCTGCCTACAAGACCATGGGGGACGCCATGACGCTCAAGATCAAGGCGCTTTTGCAGCAGCAGACCGGCGACACGGACGATCTGTTCTGCGGATCTGGCTCCTCTTGGCCGGACCCGACGAAGCCCGGCAGCGGTACGTTCAACTGTACTGCCCCGCGCGTGACCGTGAACCGTGTCGAACTCGACACCACGATCAAGACGGGGCCCGGCGCAATCGCCGCGAACGCCGAGCGGCTGGAAGCAGCCAAGGCGCTCTACGGCGACAGTGCCAGCTTCTGGCTCGGCCTGCAGGACGCCATCAAGGAGTGCAAGGATGACAAAGTCCCTTGCATGATCAACCTGGGCGGCCCCGGATCACCGTCGCTGCCCTTGCCGACGGGCGTGCCCAGCAAGTAGCACGCACGACGGAGGGAGCCACGCGTCGCCTTATCGCGACCGTGGCTCCCCAAACAAATGAACTTATTTTAGGCTGTCACCGTAATCTTCTGCTCACACGCTTCCGAGCAAACGGTCGCCCTAGCTCGGCAATCATCACATAGCAGCACGAGGTTGTTGCATTCAGCGTTCGCGCAGTTTTCGAAATTACTCGTGCGCGCGTCACAGCGGATGCAGTGCCCGATATCGCGGGCTTTATCCGAAAATTGCGTCACCAGCCGGCCATCAAAGACATAGAGCTTACCTTCCCACAGCCCATCGTCCTTATACCGCTCGCCGTATTTCACTATGCCGCCGTCTATTTGGTAGACTTCCTTGAAGCCGCGCTTTTTCATCATTGCGCTGATGACTTCGCAGCGTATGCCACCGGTGCAGTAGGTTACGACCGGCTTGTCCTTGATGTCGTTATATTTATCGCTCTCGAGCTCGCGGATAAAATCTTTGGAAGTGGCCGCCTCGGGCACGACAGCACCCTTGAACCGACCAACTTCGGCCTCGTGTTTGTTGCGCCCGTCGAAGAACACGACATCGTCGCCCCGCTGCTCGACCAAAGCGTGGACCTGCTCCGGGCTCAGGTGCTTGCCGCCACCAACGACGCCATGCTCATCCACGGCTACTTCGTTCGGTGCGCCAAATCCGACCAGCTCGGCTCGCACCCGAATGCTGAGCTTCGGGAAATTGTCACGCCCGCCATCACTCCATTTGAATGCCATACCTTTGAAGCCAGCGAATTCCTTGGTCGTTTTGACGTACTTCTTCAGGTCCTCAACATCGCCACCCAGCGTGCCATTAATGCCCTGTGCCGAGACAAGAATGCGGCCCTTCAGGTTCAAGGCCTCGCACAAAGCCCGCTGCCACAAGCGCACCGCTTCCGGATCTGTGATTGGCGTAAATTTGTAGTAGAGAATAATTTTCTGCATGCGTCTATAGTATACAAAATTACAATCAAAAAGCCAAAAGCTATTGCCAGAGCGCAAGCGGTGTCATATACTGGTCGCATTATGGCATCACGCCCGCTAAACCAATTACGACCTTACCCGGTGACACGCCCCGTGTTCGCCAAGGTCCTCTATGGCAACGCATTCTCTTGTGAACGCTCACTCGCGTACAGCGCTTAAGAAGCATTCACACTCGCCCGCCTCAAAAGCTCGGCAAACATAAAATCAAATCTTACATCATATCAGGAGTTCTATGTCCATCGTCCAAAAAACCATCCGGCTTTTCGTAAGCCACGCCGCACGATATCCGCGGCTACTCATTCCGCTGCTAATCGTCCTACCACTCAACATACTTGTAGCAGACTTTTTGCTGCCGTTCATCACATCGCAGGTGCTGCAAAAGATTTCACAGGGTGCCTACGATCCACACGATTTGTGGGGTAGCTTTGGCGGACAATTACTGCTGTATGCCGGAGCCACACTGCTGAGCGGCGTGGCCGGTTGGCGATTAGCCGTCTGGCTGATCTGGCATTTGGAGCTGCGCGTAGTGCGCGACATATCTCAGCGTGTGTTTGATCACCTGCTGAGGATGAGCGCCAACTTCCATGCCAATCGCTTTGGTGGCTCGCTGGTTTCGCAGGCCAACAAGCTGGTTGGCAGCTACGTGCGGTTTACCGACGCGACCATCTTCAACCTCTATACGTTGGTTGTATCCATCGTAGCTACCATCATCATCCTTTCGCCGCGTGTACCGATGTACTCGATAGCTCTGCTGGTCCTGACAACCATCTACATCCTCGGGACGATGTTCTTCAGCCGAGCAGTCCGCGATGCGAACACCAAGGAGTCGGAGGCGCAGAGCAAACAAACAGGCTTCCTGGCTGACAGCATCAGCAACGTCATGGCTATCAAGAGCTTTGCCGCCAACCGCACCGAAAGTGCCGGCTACTGGAAGGTTTCAACTGAGGTCAAAAACCTCGGGCAGCAATCCCTCCGCCGGACAACCCAGCGAGAGACATACGCCAGCATTATAACCAGCAGCATCTCCATCTCGGCCATCACGCTTGCTATTGTGGGCGTGGGGGTATTCCATGCAAGTGTCGCAACAGTCTTCCTCGTCGTCAGCTACACCGGATCGATCGGCATGCGGCTTTGGGAATTCCAGAACGTCCTGCGACAATACAACCGCTCTTTCGGTGATGCCAGCGATATGATGAAGATCCTCGAGATTGAGCCCGAGGTCAAAGATCCCGAAACGCCAGAGCGCTCTCACATCGAAAATGGCGCCATTAGCTTCAACCACGTGCAGTTCACCCACGCCGGGTCTCAGGAGGGTGACACACTGTTCCGCGACCTGGACCTGCAGATTCAAGCCGGCGAAAAGGTCGGGCTGGTTGGACATTCTGGATCGGGCAAGACGACTCTGACGCGCCTGCTCCTTCGCTTCAGCGATATCGATGCCGGCGAGATTACCATAGACGACCAAAACATTGCGCACATCGCCCAGGATGATCTGCGTCGCAGCATCAGCTACGTTCCGCAGGAGCCGCTGCTATTTCACCGCAGCATCCGCGAAAACATCGCCTACGGCAAACCGGACGCAACCGACGCCGAGATCATCGAGGCTGCCCGCAAAGCTCATGCCGACGAGTTTGTCCAAAAGTTAACCGACAAATACGACACACTGGTCGGGGAACGCGGCGTCAAGCTCAGCGGCGGACAGCGCCAGCGCATCGCTATCGCCCGCGCTATCCTAAAGGACGCGCCGATCCTTGTGCTAGACGAAGCAACCAGCGCCCTCGACTCCGAAAGCGAACGCTTGATCCAAAAGGCCCTAACCGAGCTGATGAAAAACCGCACCGCCATTGTCATTGCTCACCGGCTGAGTACGGTGCAGAAAATGGACCGCATTGTGGTGCTAGAGGAAGGGAATATCATCGAGGAAGGCAGCCACGGTGAGCTCGTCGAAGCCCAAGGCACATACGCACAACTATGGGCGCACCAGTCTGGCGGATTCATCGAAGAATAGAGCAAAACAGACTATTCAACTCGATCGCCAAATCGTCCGAACGAGCCTATGCTTGCCTGTTTAACCCATTGGGGGCATAATAATCGACGCGTGCCGACCGAAACTCGCACTTCCCCCGCAGGCCGATAGGAGGCCCATGAGAACCGCACTCAGCGGATACGATTCGACAACACTCAAGGTTCTAGCATATGTCGCGCGCTATGACGGAAAAGCAGTATCCGTCATGACAATATGCGCAACCCTGAACCTTGCAGATATCAAGGTCCGCCAGATTCTCTGCCAACTTGAGCAAGGAAACCTTCTCTTCATGCAGAGCGGGACGGGTAACTCCTGCTACTGCCACCGCTCAGGCTGGGTGATAAACCACATGGCGCTGTATCATCCCGACGTGCTCCGCTCCGTACCAGAGCGCATCGAGGAGATCAACCCTTGAGCCATCGCCCTGCCCACTTCAGTAGTGGACAGGGCGATTTTCAATTACTATACGCCGCCTACTACGCGCGATCCTTCAGCTTTGAACTTCTGATACTCACGCCACGTAAGCCACACGATAAACCCATCGAACAGTGTCAGCAGCACCATGCCCACCGTTATATGCGTCACTATCAAATACAGCTGATAGATAATAAATAACCCGAGCGTCACGAACGCAAATGGGTACGCCCAGGCTTTATTTCGGAGCAATCCGCCCACCAAAATAATCTTGATCATACCGTGCCAAAACAAGAAAAACATCACAAAGCGCTTATCAGCCCCTGCTAGTTCGTGAGCGTATTGCAGAATTCGGCCAGCAATAAAGTCATTTGGATTCTCGGCCAGTTCGCGCCGCGTCAGAAAATCAGCCAATCGCGTAATGTGCTCTGGCTTCACAAATAGCATCAGGACCGCACCGGCGAGCTCGATAACGCCGTCGAGGCCTTTCAGCAAAATACCGATCTCGAATGTTCTGTCCAGTAGCGACGTCGGGTGGAACCAACGGCCAGGAGCTACGCTTGGGCTGTCGGTTGTTTTCTTGGCTTGATGATCCATCTTGCTCCATAGTATGCGCCAGCTGATGCAATGGCCGCAACTCCAATACCACCCAAAATATCCTGGAACGAATGCACGCCAGCGCCAATGCGCCCAAGCCCAACCGCCAAGGCTAGACCAGCCAGTAGCCAGCCCCATTTGCGGGCATACGGCAAGATAACAAACGCGGCTAACATCGTAAAGGTGGTGTGATCAGACGGGAAGCCATTATCGCCACTCTGCGCTACCAAGGGCGTAAAGTGACCGGCAACAAACGGCCGTGCATCGTAGTGCAGAGCGCCAGCGATCTTGACCAATACCACCGCCAGTACTAGCCCAATGGCGGCGTGCACTACCACTCGCAACCGCAGCTCGCTCGGCAGGCGCCACCATACATACAGCGCCAGTAGCGCAACGCCTGCAAACAAATACTTCGCCGCAAAAATAATCAGAAAATCCATACCTAGCCGTCGATCCTATGCGCCCTTTGGCTCAAACTGCTTCTTGCCACCAGGGCGACCTTCCTCGGCCTGGGTCTCCTGAGGCGTATTCGCACCTTCTTCGGCCTCAACGTTGCCTTCATCGCCAGGCTCAGCGTCTCCGCCAGCAGCTTCGTTGGCAGCCTGCAATGCGCTCGGCTCGTACACGGTCGCAATCACCTGGTCGAGGTCCGTCAAAAGCGTTACCCCTGTCGGCACAACGATATCTGTTGCGCTCAAGTGATCGCCAATCTCGACCAGCTTCTCGCCCGGGATTTCCAGCTGATCAGGCAGATCGTTTGGCAAAGCTTTAACCTGAACCGATTCAACGGTCGTGAGCACTACCAGGCCAGCCTTCTCGGCCGGGGTCTCGCCTGCGCCGGTAATGATAACCGGCACTTCTGTTTCGACTTCTTCATTTAGATTTACAACGTGAAAGGATACGTGGCGCAATTGATGCTTGACTGGGTCAACATCGGTGGTCTTTATCATGGCTAAGCGCTTCGTGCCATCCAACGTTACCTCAACGGGGTGATGCTTGCCAGCGCGAGCCACAACCTTGCCCATCGAAACCTCAGGCGCCATGATCGATTGCGCTGGGAAATCATGTCCATACAAAACAGCGGGCACAAAACCATCGCGCCGCAAACTTGCGACCTTTTTACCGCTTACTGTTCGTTGTTCTACGGTCAATTCTACTTTTTCACCCATAACACCTCCTGGAATCTGGAATAGTACCTCTATTATACCACTGTTGGCTCTTGTTCGCTAAAAGGAGTCTACCCTACGTATCTTGGGAAAAGATGAGAACGCCATATGGAGGCACGTTAACCTCGGCTTGGAAGAGGTTAACGTGCTCGGTTGCCTCGACTGATTCTATTAGCCGATCGGTGAAATCCACATCGTAGCCCTTCCAGTCGGTATTGAAACGCGTCCACCATGTACCTGCCGCTGGGAAGGTCACGCGGTAGCCAAGGCATGGCTGATTTGTAAAATTGGCTACGACGATGACGTCGTCGGCTTGCCCGCCTTTGCCCCAACGACGAAATGCGATCACCTTCGCGGAGTCGTCGACCTGGAAAATATCGACATGTGAGCCCAACAAACCGGCCGTGTTCTTATGTTTGTTCGATCGAAGTGCCAGGAGGTGCTGATACAGCGTCAGAATGCCCTTGTTCTTCTCGGCCTTGGTCCAATCTAGCGGGGCATAGTGCGAAAAGGCGCCTAGCTCGTCAAACTCCTGCCCCTGAAACAGCATCGGAATACCGGGCGTCGTACACAGTAGCGCGGCCGCCAACGCCGTGCGCCGCCTGGCCTCGAGCGTGCTCGCGTGGCCCGGCGCAACCGCTTCGTCGAGACGCGTGCCACCATTTGGGCCAGCATCGGTATCGTGCGATTCGGTATATACAACTCGCTCAAGGGGGTTGTCATTTGTGCGACGACCGATCATCTCGCCGATCTTTGACACATTACGCTGCGGGTCCGGCTGTGGGCCGAGCTCTTCACGCAGGACCGCTCCGAACGCCGGGTCCCACTGCGATACAAATCCAGCGCCGCCCCCACCCGTAGGCTTGGTGATCCACTCGTTGCCCTGCATGTCTTCGGCTATAATCAACGCGCCCGGCTTCACATCCTGCGCCATATCGTTAATCTCTTGCAGCAGCTTCCAACCGTCAGCAAGGTCGTGATCGGGGTCGTTATTGTTACCCTCGACATTCCGAATATTGACCACTGAATCCACGCGGAGCCCATCCACATGACAATCCTGCAGCCACATGCGCACGTTGTCGGTGATGTAACGCCTGACTTCGGGCCGACCATAGTCGGGCCTGGTTGGACCCCACGGTGTCTTGGCTCGCCAATCGTTATAGAAATAAATACCGCCAGTGTCTTCGTGCTCGCTCCATCCATCAAACTGCCACAGGTCAAGGCCCGCATCTTTGTTCAGATGGTTGTACACGACGTCCAGGATCACACCCAACCCCTTCCGATGGGCTGCCTGCACAAACTGCATGAAGGCCAACCGACCACCATACGCCGCATCGACAGCGTATATATTGTCTGGCGTGTAACCCCACCAGCGGTCCATCCACATGGCGTTGCATGGCATCACCTCGATGACATTTATGCCTAGCTCAACCAGGTAATCAAGCTTGGTTATGACGTCGTGGAACGTCCCCGGCAGCGACGGGTCGTTACGCACGAAGGTACCCACGTGCAGCTCGTATATAATTGCTTCCTCGGGTGGCGGCAGCTTATAGCTATCATCGCCCCAGTCAAAGTCCGAGGTCACGATGATCGAACTATCTTCTGATGCAGTCAGCTGCAGCGCCCGTGGATCATTGCGTTCCAGCATCTTACCATTATGGGTCACGAGGTATTTGTACTCCTGCCCCGCCTCGGCGTGTTCGACATCGCCGTACCAGCAACCATCACTGCCTTTGCCGAGCGGTAAGCCTCCCTTTGACCAATTGGTAAAGTCGCCCGTGACAGCCACAGTATCGGCAAATGGCGCCCATACACAAAACTTCACACCCCCGGCGTATTGGTGCGCGCCGCAATCGTCCAAACCTGGAAGTGAGCCACCCATTTGATAGTTATTATGGCACAAGCGGTATGACGAGCCAAGTATGAACCGCACTGTACGCAAAATGAAGACCGCCCCGCCACACTCATGTCGAGTGGGCGGAGCGGGTTTAAGGCGGGGTTAGTGGTTAGGGTACTCGTCATCGTATCGCGATGCCTGACGAGCTTTCCGCGCCGCACTGTCGGCCTGTTCCTTCAGGATTCGCACCTGCGGAACAATCTGGTCTTCTGCGCAGCCCAATATCGCTGCGAGGCCTACCACGATCTCTCGATCCGCCACGCTCTGAGAGCGCTCATCGCTAGCCATGTTGGCAACCCTTCGCCTCATTACTCACGCCCCCCGTTGAGAGGCGTGCGCTTCTAAGGCGAAGTCAACACGATGATTACCATATCATTCAAAATGTATACGTCAATGGTCCAATTCTCTCAATGTACTTTGCATGGTAGAATACAATCATGTTGCCTGGAATTGATATCATAGAACTCATTCGCGCCGTTGGGGTGTTGGGCGTAATGGGGATTATCTTTGCTGAATCGGGGTTGCTGCTGGGATTTTTCCTGCCAGGCGATACGCTGCTGTTTAGCGCAGGACTACTCGCGACCAAGGGCGTATTCGGCACAAGCATACATGTACTCGTCCTGTATCTTATGATTGCCGCAATCGCTGGCGAGGTAGCTGGCTATTGGTTTGGGCGCAAGATTGGGCATCGTATTTTCCGTCGCAAGAGTTCGCTGATGTTCCAGCCGGAGAACCTAGAGCGGGCGGAGAAATTCTATGATCGTTACGGCCCTATAACCATTTTGCTGGCGCGATTTGTGCCGGTGGTGCGCACCTTTGTGCCGATTGTAGCTGGCGCAGCCAAGATGAATCAGCGAGTTTTCAACACCTACAACGCTATCGGCGCATTCCTGTGGGTGGCGCTTGTAACATATATAGGCTATTTTGCTGGCGGCTACCTCGAGGCACACGGCATCAATATTGACCGGCTCATCCTACCCATCGTTGGCTTGGTCACGCTCATCACACTCAGTTCACCCCTGTACCACATTCTGCGAGAGCCAGAAAGCCGCAAGAAACTGCTCCGACGATTACACATCAAAAGCTAAAAGGGCCTTGCACGCGCCGACGCCCTGGAGTATGATAGGTACTTAGCCAACGACGTCCGTTGGTTTTTTCATGCCCCGAGGAGGCATTCGATGGGTTTGTTCGGACGACGACACCAACCGTCCAGGCAGCCAGGAGAAGTACATAATCTGGTCGCCAGCATCGCCGTGTGGATCGAACTGCATGTCAACCACGAGGGTTGGACGTGGGAGGCTAAATCTATAGACCTTCCAGCCCAAGACTACAGCGGCTGCCGGGTGGTATTCGGCAGGATCACTGACGGCAACGGCATGCCTACCTGTGAGGTATACCATGGCGACGAGATCCTCGCCACCATCACTTACGAGATGACCGACGGTTACCTCCACAGCCCCAAGATCAAGTACTAAGATCTCTGCTCAAAAACGCCCGCGTCCTACAAGTCTAGGACGCGGGCATTTACAATTTGCGTAGCTATCAATCTAGCTAGAACTCATACGCTCCACGGTCATCGTAGACGCGCGGACCAATACCCGTATTGGCTACGTTCAGGTCGTCGCGTCGTGTGACGCCGAGTATATCTGCAGCCTGTTGACCGCTGACGCCGGAATCAGCCGAATCAATAGCCGGCGAGTGTTCCAAGAGCGACAGGACGAAGCTACCCGGATTTGCAAACAATGGGTCAGCTTGTAGCCCATGGCTCTCCTGACCGGTGGCTGTTTGCATTGCGCTCAGGCTCGCGTAGTTTACATTTGCCCAGGTATACATTGTGCCGGGTGTCGTCAGCCATACCAAGTTGGAATTAACGATCGTTCCGCTTGGCGCAGAATCGTAGATACCAATGTTGCCCTTGCGGCGACTACAACTAATGCCCTGGTAGGCAGGATACACCGCGTTGTCCACGGCGATGTTATTCTCGACCGTGTAATTGCCGCTGGTACCTTCGACGTTGATACCGTCGGTGCAGTTACGGTACACCGTGTTGCCAATGATACGTCCGCCAGTCACGTTGAGGTTGTCGATACCGTGGTCGCCGTTGTTGTACGTTACGTTATTTGCCACCAAGGCATTATTGGCGCCAGTATAAATTTGAATGCCAGTGTCTTCGTTGTCGTGTGTGACGTTGCTGAGGATGGAGTTGTTCGGACCGCGTACATCAATGCCTGGCGCGGCACGCGTGTATTGACGTGCATTACCGTACACGGTGTTCTTGCTCACGACGCTGTTTGAAACCGACGCACCGAGGTATACTCCCGCTTCGCTGTTGTTGTGCGAAGCGTTACCCGTTACGGTCGAATTGATCGTCGTGCCCGTCAGCTTAATGCCCGCCGTTACCTGACCAGACACAGGAGTTCCCGAGTAGCTGACGTCGTTATTGGATATTGTTACCGACGTGCCGTTGTTGACGTAGATACCTTCGGTGGTCGTATGATTTACCGTAAAACCATTTACCGTAACCCAGCTGCGACCGCTCGTATAAAAGCCGTGAGCGGCGCCAGTTACCGTAGCTCCTGCAGGCGCCGTGAACACAATAGGCGCCGATGACGTACCAGAATTCTTGACCGTTACTTGCTCGGCATACGTGCCCGGGTTGACCTGGACGGTTTGCCCGGCAACGGCAACCTGTGCAGCTGGATTGATGTGGCAATATGGCTGCGCGAGTGTTCCCGAGCCGGTATCGCTACACGAGGCGTTCGCGATGTCGACATACAGCGTCGAGGCCACCGCCCCAACCGGCAAAACAGCAACGTTAAAAAGTACTAAAAGCGTGGCACTCGTGGCCGCAAGAACTCTTTTGATCATGTAGGTATCCTGTTTATGGTAATCCGATGGTAGCAGACATGGGCCGTAGCGACAATAGAACAACTAGATATAGGAACTATTTTATGATATAAGATTATCAGGCACTCTACTCTGGAGGTAATCATGGGCAGGCACCTCACCCGCGCCCAACGGAAAGTCGTGGACAGGGTCCGACGACACTTCGTAGTCAGGCCTATCGGCTCCTACAACGACGGTGACATGTTTGGCCTGGAGGGCTTGAAGGGCTGCATCATCGGAATCGTCGACAAGGCAGGTGGAGAATCCGACGTGATGCTGGCTGTAATCAACTTTCCAGACAGGTCCGTCATCACGCTCACCTACAAGGATGGACGCGTCTTGGCCGACATTAGTTAGCCCTGGCAGCGAGTCGACCTGGCCCGCGCCGCCTGTTACATGGCGGCGCGGGCATTACATTTGACCTTATACCTTATGCTCGTTCGTCAACCGAATCTCTTTCTTCAGAACTGTTCCATTTTCGTCAATTTCATACACCAACACCTCGCCGGTCATAATCTCGACAGTGTGTGCGTCATCATCGGCAACACCTTCGAGGTGTTTAATAAGCGCCCGAAGCGAATTGCCATGAGCGGCAACGATGACGTTTTTGCCTTGTTTCAGATCCTCTAGAATGTGCTGCTCGTAAAATGGCAAGACACGCTCCGACACATCCTTCAACGTCTCACCTCCAGGAACCGGATGGTCCCAGCTGCGACGCCAGGCTTGGAATTTCTCTTCGCCGTACTCGTCGCGGACCTGCCACTTGTTCTTGCCAGTGAGGTCGCCGTAATCACGCTCGTTGAGCTCTGCATGTTCGCTCCGGGCAAGATCGTATCGATCCAAATGTGTCATTATCTCGTCCAGCGTATGTTTGGCTCGCTGAAGTGTACTGGTGTAGGCCCGATGCAGGTCGATGTCCTGGAGTGTAGCGGCGGCACGTTGAGCCTCCTGACGGCCTTCATCGGTCAACGAAACGTCTGTCAGGCCAGTCCACTGCCCCAAAACGTTCCATTCTGATTGCCCGTGGCGGACGAGTACTAGATAGGCCATCCTTACGCTCTCCCCAGTGCATCACGTCCGGCATACGTAGCGCCATCACCCAGCTGCTCTTCGATGCGTAGCAACTCGTTGTACTTTGCCACACGATCAGTACGACTCATCGAACCGGTTTTGATCTGCCCGGTTGCCAGGCCCACCACGAGGTGTGCAATTGTCGTGTCCTCAGTCTCGCCCGATCGGTGCGATATGATGGCTCGCCAGGCTGCGTTGTGCGCCATCGACACGGCGTCAATCGTTTCGCTGAGAGTGCCGATCTGATTGAGTTTGACCAGAATCGCGTTGGCGGACTTTTCGTCGATGCCGCGCTTTAGAAACGAGACGTTCGTCACTAGCAAGTCATCGCCCACAATCTGGACCTTGTCGCCCAAGCGTTCGGTCAGTGCAGCCCACGCCTGCCAGTCGTCCTCGGCCAGACCATCCTCGATCGAGGCAATCGGATATTTCTGCGTTAGCTCCACCAGCCAATCAACCATCTGGTCACTGGTCAGGCTGCGATTCTCGGTAGTCAATGTGTACGTACCGTTTTCGTAAAGTTCACTTGCCGCGACGTCCAATGCCAGCACGACATCATCGCCAAGCGTGTAGCCGGCCTTGCTAACCGCCTGCGCAATCAGCTCCAGCGCCTCGGCGTTTCCATCCTTTACATGCGGCGCATAGCCGCCCTCGTCACCAACGGTCGTGCCATAGCCCTTTTCGGTCAGGACTTTTGCCAGCGCATGGAAAATCTCGGCGCCCATACGAATAGCGTCCGTAAATGTCGCAGCGCCAACTGGCATAATCATAAATTCCTGAATATCAGTCGACCCAGCGGCGTGCTTGCCACCATTGATGATGTTCATCATCGGGACTGGCAGCGAAAGCCTGTCGCTACCCGGAGCGAGGCTACGAAAGTAGTTATATAGCGGCACTTTCTTGCTCTGCGCGGCAGCCTTAGCCACGGCCAGCGAGACTGCCAGGATGGCATTTGCACCCAGTTTGCCCTTATTGGGCGTGCCATCCAGGTCGATCATTATTTGGTCAACGCCACGCTGATCACTGGCATCATGCCCCACGAGCGCCTGGGCAATTGCGCCATTTACGTTGCCCACCGCGTGCATAACCCCTTTGCCGCCAAAAGCATCTCCGCCGTCGCGCAGCTCAACCGCTTCGTTGCTGCCGGTGCTTGCCCCCGATGGAACCGCCGCGCGACCGAGCGTGCCATCTGTCAAAATAACATCCGCTTCGACAGTTGGGTTGCCGCGTGAATCGATTATCTGCCGAGCGTGAATTGATTTGATGTCCATAGTACCTCCCGTACGTGATCTAACCGAACCTATCGTAGCGCAATTCCCCGCCCATGAGTAGCGGAAAATATAATCCGAGAGCCATGTTTTACTATCAGCTTTATATATTGTATACTATTCAAGTTCCACTTCCATCCGAGAGGAAAATGACGTGTCAACGAATGACATGGGCTTCCCCATCCAGGTCGTACCCGCCAAGATTCAGCTGGACGAGGCACTGCTGTCCCGGCTCTTCGACAGCATGGTCGCCCAAGGGATAGCGGACCGGCAATCGCCGCCCGACGACAGGAGGAACAGCCCTAGCATCAAGGTCGTGGTCAACGGCGAAACGACAGAATGGCACCTGGAGGAAGCATCCCAGGTCAACAGCACTCGACGGGTTGGGCTTTCCGAGGCTGGGAATGGCAGAACCGCCTCCGGGGGCGTCACCCAGCGGTACATGCTGGTTACCGACACCTCAGGAACCTTCGAGGCAGTCCCGTACACCGCTACCATCGCATACGACGGCAGTTTCGACTGGTGGTTCCAGATGTACAATATCGCACTCGCCCACCTCCTGAGAAAGCAGGCTGAGGAAATGTAACAACCGCGGGCGAGAGGACACACCTCTCGCCCGCATTACGTATATAGAACGATGATCTCATAGCAGTAAATGTGGTGGGCTACACGCCGTTCACGTGCAGCCCACTCTGTTCAGTCGACGCTCAAGCCCTCGATGGCGTTGAGCACGCCGCTCGCTGCCTCACTCGTAGGCTGCGCCTTGGCGATGGCCCTGACTGCGGCCCCGTAGAATTGCAGGCGGTTAGTCTGGGGCAAGGTACTGACCGCTTTGATCCACCAGCCTTCTGGCAACCTAAGCATTCGAAGTTCCGCCCGCACGTGCACTAGGGGCACGCCGTCCGGCAACAGCAGCACGGCAGCGGCCCTGCCACCTTTGTAGAACCCTGGGACTACGGTCCAAAGACTTCCCACCAAGGAGCTCTTTGGGTTAGCGTCAACCATACGCTCCCATCGCTCGACGAGTGACTCGCAGGGAAAATCGTGCGGATCTGGACGAGTCAAAAACAAGACTCGCCGCCCTGGCAGCCGGCACTCCAGAAGGCCTATGCCGCGTTCAGGCTTGTCGAACATCTCGTATCCTCTCACTTGGTTGGGTCGATGCCAGCATCACTTATATCACAAAAGTCGCAGCCCCCACAACCATCAAGCCACTGATTTACCTATGCCAATATTGCACTCAGCACTATAACATTATATGCTATATATTAGGATCTCTACGGAAGGAGCGGCTTTGTCTCCTAGCATTGCCTCCGGCGGCTCGAATAGGTCAGCCGACGTCAAACATCTGTGGATCAGCCGGGTGGAAGACTTTATCGACAGCCAAGGCGGCATCGATAGATGGCCGGCAGATGGCGAACCCGTCCGGGTTGCTACTCTGAGCGGTGGTGCCTACATGACGATCCACCCCATCGTCGACCAGCACGGTGCAGACACTGGTAGGCGCGTCGAATTCCTCATGAAGCCCCCGGGCACTGATGATTTCGAGCATATGGCCACGCTCATCTACGGCCCGCCGCGTCAGATGTTCCTTGTCCCGCTGAGGCGTCGGCTTGTCAGCAGGCAGGACCACGTGTAGCAAACGCCCCGCCCGATCAACGTCGGGCGGGGCACACAATGAACTTATTTCCAAAATCTACGACGGCATGCGCTTGAGGTATTGCCCGGTATAGCTAGCCGCCGTCTTGGCAATTTCGCTCGGCGTGCCTTCGGCGATGATTGAACCACCACCTTCGCCACCTTCCAGGCCCATGTCGATCACATGATCGGCAGATTTCACGACATCGAGATTATGCTCGATAATAACCATGCTGTTGCCGGTATCTACCAAGGCTTGCAAAACATGTAATAGCTTCTTCACGTCAGCACTATGCAGGCCGGTTGTTGGCTCATCCAGAATATACAACGTTCGCCCAGTTGATCGCCGGCTGAGTTCACTAGCCAGCTTCACACGCTGCGCCTCGCCACCGCTCAGCGTTGTCGCTGGTTGGCCAAGCTTGATATAGCCCAGCCCGACTTCGACCAAAGTTTTCATTTTGCTAGCGATAGACGGAATGTTCTCGAAAAACTCCGCCGCTTGTTCGCAGGTCATTTCTAGTACGTCGCTGATTGTTCGGCCCTTGTAGTGGATCTCGAGCGCTTCGCGGTTGTAGCGCTTACCTTTACAGACTTCGCAGGTTACAAACACGTCTGGCAGGAAATGCATCTCGATCTTGATCACGCCGTCACCCTGGCAATTTTCGCACCGGCCACCCTTGACGTTGAAACTAAATCGGCCAGCCTTGTAGCCGCGAATGTTAGCTTCTGGTGTTCCCGCAAACAGCTCACGAATCGGCGTAAAGACACCCGTGTAGGTGGCGGGGTTGGACCGAGGCGTACGGCCGATCGCCGATTGGTCAATCACGATAACCTTATCGAGAGCGCTCACGCCTTCGATGTCATCGTGACGGCCGGCAACTTCGTTGGCACGGTGCAGACGATGACTCAGCTCTTTCGCCAGAATGTCATTCACCACTGTCGACTTGCCAGAACCGGACACGCCCGATACGACAACAAGTTTGCCCAGCGGGATGGTGACATCGATATTTTTCAGGTTGTGCTCGCGCGCACCACGAATAACCAGCTGCTTGCCATTGCCGGCGCGGCGCTTCTTGGGCGCAGAAATTGTCTCGGTACCCTTCAGGAATCTGCCAGTGATGCTGTCGGGGTTGTCGGCAACCTCATCAGGGGTGCCCTCGGCCACCACATGGCCGCCATGTATACCAGCGCCCGGCCCGATATCTAGCAGATAGTCGGCCGCGCGAATTGTATCTTCATCGTGTTCGACCACGATCACCGTGTTGCCGAGGTCACGCAAGTGTTTCAGGGTGGCGATCAGCCGATCGTTGTCGCGCTGGTGCAGCCCGATGCTCGGTTCGTCCAGCACATACAATACACCCTGCAGGCCCGAGCCAATCTGTGTCGCCAGGCGAATGCGCTGCGCTTCACCACCGCTCAGTGTATTGGCAGCACGACTCAGCTCTAGGTAGCTCAGCCCCACATCGTTCAGGAAGCTCAGTCGCGCGGTAATCTCGCGCAAAATCTGCTTGGCAATAAATAGCTCGTGTTCGGTTAGTTTGAGCGTACGGTCAAATAGTTCGAAACTATCAGCCACGCTGAGGTCGCAAATATCCATGATATTGAGGTTATGGACAGTCACTGCCAGTGCCTCGGGCTTCAAGCGAGCCCCACCGCAGGCGTTACATTTGCGCTCGCGCATAAACCGTTCGATATCGCGACGCACAAAATCGCTATCGGTCTCTTGGTGTCGTCGCTCGAGGTTTGGAATAATGCCTTCGAAGTCAGTCTGGAACATACGCCCGCTGCCCAGTTCGACCTCGTATTTCTGCGTGCCCGTGCCGTATAGTAGCACCTTCATTTGCTCGTCCGTTAGTTTACCGGTTGGCTCATGAAGCGAAAAACCGTGGGCGTTCGCAACTGCGGCCACTTTTTTCATATACCACGTGTCGATGCGCACTCGATTCCACGGGCGAATTGCACCTTCGCTAATTGTCAAATTGCCATTAGGAATGACCAGCTCGGGGTCGACCTCGAGCCGTGTACCCAGACCGGTACACACCGGGCAAGCACCATGCGGGCTGTTAAAGCTAAACAGACGCGGCGCCAGCTCGGGAATTTCGACCTCTGGGTGATCGACACAGGCGTAGCGTTCGCTAAGTGTCCGCTCGATTTCGCTATCGACGTTCATCACGTGCACTACACCTTCGGCCGCTTCGAGCGCTTGCTCGACAGACTGCGCTAGTCGGCCACGATTTTCCTCGCTATTCACGATGCGGTCAACGACCAGGGCAATCGTGTGCTTCTTTTTCTTGTCCAGCTCGGGGAATTCGTCCAGTGCGTAGATAACGCTGTCCACGCGCACACGCGCAAAGCCTGCGCGCTGGTACTGCTCGGGAATGTGGGCAAACTCGCCCTTTTTATCATTAACGATAGGTGCCAGGATCATCAGCCGCGCGCCAGCCGGCATAGCCAAAATGTCGTCCACGATCTGTTGAGCGCTTCGCCGTTCGACTTCCTTGCCGTCAATCGGACAGTGCGGCACACCGATGCGCGCATACAGGAGGCGCAGATAGTCGTACATTTCCGTCACCGTTGCCACGGTCGAGCGTGGATTGCGACTGGTCGACTTCTGGTCGATGCTGATCGCCGGGCTTAGGCCGTCAATCTGATCAACATCGGGCTTTTCCATCAGCCCCAAGAATTGGCGTGCATAGCTACTCAGGCTCTCGACATAGCGTCGCTGACCTTCGGCGTAAATTGTGTCGAAAGCCAAGCTTGACTTGCCCGACCCGCTGAGGCCGGTGATAACCACCAGCTTCTCGCGGGGAAGCGTCACGTCAATATTTTTGAGGTTGTGCTCGCGCGCACCTCGTACTTCTATGCTGCCGCTCATATCGCGGTCTATTATACACTGTTTGATCTGTTATTTCGAGAGGTGGGCCTGTACTAGTTCGCGGTTACCACGGGCTATGGCTCTCCAACTACTATCATGATATAATTGTTGTGCTCATCACAATCCATCCTCTCAATCATAGAAGGGAGTGAGGAGCGTGCGCAGAAAAAACACCGCACCCATCACGGTCGTTGTAACCCATTCAAAGGATCCCGAATTGGGTTCGCTCTTGAGCTTCACGAGCAGGTCATTCATGGGGCACGCTATCGCCTTGTTGAGGTTCGCAAATGCCGTCAAGTCGGTAGACCCTCATCATCGCATCGATTGCGAGCTAGTTGGGACGACAATAACGATTCGTCGGCTACGGATTTTGCCGGACGCAGTACCGCTGACCCTGGATGAAGTGTCCGCCGCGTTGCGCGCAGCAGTCCAGTCCCAAGGACTCAACTGGGAGCTCAAGTTTCGAGAAGTCACTGATCCGATCGCGACCGAGGATCCACGCGCCCAGGTGCAGCCGACACGCCCCTCCGCGGACAGGCGTCAGGCCAGGCTAAAGCCAGTTCCTACGCCCCAACCCGCAGCTCCACGGCAGGAACCTGAACGACCGCGACGCGAGCAGCCGGCTCGACAGCGACCGGAAGCGGTCCAACGTCCAGCACCATCACCGGCTCAACCGCAACAACCTGAGCGGCGGCTTCACGCGGTTCCGTCACCTCAGCCCGCGACTCCACCACGGCAGCCAAGCCAAGGTTCCGGCTGGAAGGTGCCTCGCAGGAGCCACGGGGTCAGGGTCTCCTTGGCGTACAGTCGCCTGCCGAGCGCCAGAAACGACATAGCATATCCCGCCATCGGCCTCAACGGCCCTAGGAGCGAAGACGGAATCGAACTCCGCAGGCTCTGTGCCGCCGCCGACTACGAGGTGACCTCGTCCGGCTATGGCGCCACGGTCATTGTCATGAAGCAATTGGCCGTAGGTGACTCCGCGAAGCGAGAGGCGCATCGAGTCCTCATGGCGTTTGTTGAGGAGCTTGCACTCCACTTCAACTGGAGGCTGAGCCTCGAGCGCTGAGCAACGCCGGCTGAAGCCGCCAGAGACGGGCCATTCCAGGCTCCTCTGGCGGCACAGTCCGGCCTTTTTAAACTCTACGAACTCATACTCGGAATTATCTCTCAGCGTTATCTCACGCTTGTTGTTATACTAGACGGCATGGAAGCCTGGAAACAACACTGGCGCAGAACACCCCGTCCGGCCCGGCGCGTGATTGTGCTGGCGGTTGGCATTATCTGTATTATAGCCGGAGCTATCATGCTCGTCCTGCCCGGACCCGGCTGGGCAACCATCTTCCTGGGGCTCGCCATCCTGGCAACAGAGTTCGAACGTGCCGAACGATTTCGCTCACGTCTTCTTAAACGACTCCAGCGCGCCATCAAGGGTTTTACTCCTCGCAGGAAGCATTAGCATATTCATATCATTGCGGCTTATGCAACTTCGTGATAATATACAGTCAAATCTTTAGTACATAACGAGGTGGTCTACATACATGCGATACGTCATTGGGTTCAGCTTTGCTGCGCTGGCTATTTGGGTGGTTCAAACAACCGGCATTCTGACGGCTTTGCTTGTATTTGTCGCAGTCGGCTCAGTACCGGGCACCGCCATCACCGTATCACCCCATGTAATGCTAATCTCGCTTGCCATAATGACGGTAGCAGTTGGGTTCTGGATCAAACGCATACAGTTCTCTCACCGCATGCAAAACATTGAGCAAAAGCAAACTCGCCAAGCAAATGAGAGCTCCAAGCCTGCAATATTTGCCGCGGTCTATGCCCGAGCATTCGCTACCGCACGCCAGGTGGCCAGCATAAGCAAAGGTCGTGCCGCTGCAGGGCTCCGACGCTTATCCGACACAAGCAACAAGGCGTTAGCTACTATCACTGCCGCGCTCCGAGCAGCAGCCAAAAGAATTTTCGACTGGGCGCGCCCTCGTCTAAATCAGTTGGCGCGGCAGGTCATCTACTCAGCAAAAGGCACAATACTCTCAGCCCACAAATGGAGCTCGCTCAGCAAAAAAGCCTGGGCGTCAGTCGCCCCTTTGCTGAGCCGCTGTAGTTCGCTGCTGAAACGTGGCAGGTCATTTGCGATGCGCGATGCACGCAAGTCTTCCCAAGCTTGACGCTCATCTTGACTCAAACTCTGGGGATAATTGCGCGCCTTGTACCTGAGCAATAACGCTGCAAGTCGTTCGTCGCCAAATTCAGGGCGGAAATCCTTCAGCCCACCCGAATCGGCGGCTCGTACGGCGCTCATCTTGATCTTATCGCCGTCGCCTACAAACCCGTTGTACAGCGCGGCATCGACGTCCTTGGCTTTGGGAAATGCCGCACCACGCGCAAATACATCGCGAAACCTATCCATCAAGGCAGAATTACGCACCAGCGCCGAAAGGTGCTTCTCGACTGTAGCAATAGTTAGCCCTATGCGCGCCTGCGCCGCCTCGTCCAATACGCCTATCGGCGCGACAGCCGGGCACTTGTTGGGGCTCAACTCCTTGACCGGTAGCGGCATAAAACCATCAATCTGTCGGTCTTCCCACTTGGCAAAACGAATCTTTTTCAAATCATCGAGCGATTTGTCGGTCCAATTCGACGGGTCTGCCGACAAATCATACACCAGCACCGACCCGGGCTTGCTGCCAGGCCCAATTGGCAAGGCTACTGTCGTGTGCAGTCGATTCTTGGGGTATCGGCCCGAGCTATAGACAAACGGCTTAGGATCATCGAGGTTAACAAGTTTAGCAACCTCTTTTTTATCCCGCATCTTGCACAGGTAGTCGAACAGTTGTGGCTGCTTGATCTTGATCAGCTTCGCCACGCCAATTAGGGCCACCACGTCGCTGAGCGCGTCGTGCGCTTGCTCGTGGTCAAGGCCATTAACGGCAGATAATTTCTCTAACCGGTTCATCGGTTGCCCGTTCTCATCAAATGGCCACTCAATGCCGTCCGGCCGAAGCGCACGCGTCATCCGTACCACATCCAGCATGTCCCAACGCGAGCGATCGTCTCGCCAGCTCCACTCATACGGATCGTGGAAGTTCCGGTACAGCGTATACCGCATAAATTCATCGTCGAACCGAACGCTATTGAAGCCCAGGATAGTCGTACCCGGCGTAAAGACTTGCTCGAATAGCAGTCGGCTAAAATCTGCCTCACTGTAGCCTTCGTCCCGAGTCTTCTGAGGCGTAATGCCGGTCAGCACTATCGCGGCTGGATCAGGCAGAACCTCGTCAGTCAGGGCAACCAGCACGTTGATAGGATCACCTATCGGATTCATATCCATATCAGTACGCTGACCGGCAAATTGCATAATGCGCTGCGATTTGGGATCAAACCCGGACGTTTCGAGGTCGTAAAAAAAGAATGTAGGTTGGCTATTCACTCCACCAGTGTAGCGTACTCTGGGCGGAAATTAAAAAATGCCCCATACAGGACAACATGATTCTTGAAAAGTTGAATGCCCGGCAGCTCACCTCAGATGAGGAGGCTGCCGGGCTTAAGTGGTGAAGGTCTACGCCCATGCGTCTCGTCAGACGTTATCGGGTCGAAGTCTCGTCACCGGCATTAGGAACACGCATGCAGTACTGCAACAGGAAGGGGCATTTTGCCCCAGAACCAACCGATGCGGCATGAAGCCGCCGATCCCTGAAGCCATCATGAACGGTTTATAGCCGCCCTTAGGCTTATTAAAGCGAACCCTTGCTAGCAACCTACGTTGCTACCGTGCAGCACGCAGACCCGAAGGTGCTAACGTGACTTTTGTATAATAATGCATTTATGAAATAAAGTCAAGTATTTTTGTATATTTTCGCACATATTCCTCCCAAATCAGGGGTCAGCTTACTTCACAAAAGTAAAAGGGCCCGGCAAATCTCATAAAAATGAGAGATGCCGGGCCGTAACGGGCAGGTGTCGCAGGCGATCAGCCTCGTCAGGCGTATGCCCATTTGCGAACACGCAACCCGTCTCCCCCAGGGAGGCCCGTCCCACCAGCGGGCGTGTGGTTTGCTTGTAGCGACAGCCATGAGGCCGTCTGAATCGACAAGGACCCGCCCGAGCACGATCGCGCTCGGTGCGTTATTATACCACTAGAATAGATACTATAACGCAAATTTGATAAAGTCAAGACTTTCTAATACATTTCGAAGAATATACAACTATCACTCAAAAACTAAGCTATACTGACCCGTCCGGCCAATAGCAATCGTGTCGCCCGGCTGGGCGCCGATTCGCTCAAGTTCGTGTCGAATGCCCATTTTACTCATGATATCCCACAGCCGACGACGCCCTGGTTCGGTGTCAAAGTTGGTGCGGGCGGCAAATTTCTCGATTTTGAGGCCGGTAACCATAAAACGCCCGCCGTCGAAAGCGACTTTCCAGGCAGCTCGTTTCTGCGTTTCGCTCAGGCTAATAACCGGGGGCTGCGAGTCCTGTTCGTCCGCTTCATCTTGGGCGACTTCTCGAGCTTTCTTCACCTGCGCGGAGACGGTACGTAACAACTCCTCTACACCCATATGAGCCTGCGCAGAGATGGCAAAAAGTGGCGTTCCGGCCGGCAGGACTTTCTGCATCTGGACTTTTTTCTGTGCAACCCCGTCCTCGGGCAAGCCTTCGATCTTGGTCAATGCGACAATCAGCGGGCGCTGGCTAAGCGCGGCATTGTACGCCGACAACTCTTTTCGGATGGTCTCAAATGACAAAGCTACGTCATCGTCATAAATATCAATCAAGTGCAGTAAAACCGCCGTCCGCTCGACGTGGCGCAAGAAAGCATCACCCAGCCCCTTACCTTCGCTAGCGCCCTCGATAAGCCCGGGTATATCGGCAATCAACAGGGATGCATCATCGATATCGGCAACACCGAGATTTGGCGTGAGGGTCGTAAAAGGATAATCCGCGATTTCAGGGTGGGCGTTGGTCACGACGGATAGAAATGTCGATTTGCCCGCGTTCGGCAATCCGACCAGGCCTACATCTGCCAGAAGTTTTAGCTCGAGCGTGAGCTCGAGGTCGTCGCCTGGCTCGCCTAGTTCGGCAACTTTTGGTGCTTGGCGGGTCGAGGATTTGAAATGCGCGTTCCCGAAGCCGCCGTCGCCGCCATGCGCTATAATCACCTGCTGGTCTTTGGCGGTCAAATCGGCAATCATACGAGCGCCATCAAATACCTGCGTCCCGACGGGCACCTTGACTAGCAGATCCTCGCCACTTCGCCCATGCCTGTTGCGCTTTGCGCCCGACTGACCGTCTTCGGCCTCGAGCTCTTGTTTGTAGCGAAAATTCAGAAGCGTGTTCAGATTTTGATCGGCCACAAAGATAACGTCGCCGCCACGGCCACCATCGCCACCGTCCGGTCCGCCCTTGTCGACATATTTTTCGTGACGAAAACTCACCGCGCCGTTGCCGCCGCGACCAGCTCGAACCTGTACCTGAACTTTGTCTACAAACATTCTTGGATCATTATACTCGAAAACTCTTCGGATGGGTATGGCTAACCGCATATCTTTGTTATATAATAATCAAGTTTCAGAAACGCACGACGATCCAAGGAGAGTTAAACGTGCCCGACACAGATGTCACGATCGAGGTCTTCGCGGCGAACGCGCACCTAAGCCCGGAGTTCATAAGGGCACTTGGTGCTACCACGGACGACCAGTCAAAACTCGTCTACAAGGGAACGATGTTTCACATCGTGCGCGAAGGCGGACAGATCAGCGCCGCCAAGGTGATCCTCGCCGGCGCCAACGCCGCTCTGCCTCCCGTCTTCGAGGACGAGCTGAGGGTGAACTTCGTGGTTCTGCGCAGTACTGTTCCGGCGGATATCCAAGCCGCAACTGGCTGGTACGTTGGAGCGAACTTTGGGCTCCCGGGCGCCGCTTGCTGCATTGACCCGAAGGGCGAAAGGAACCAGGGCGTGCCCCAGATCTACGCCAATGGCGATGATTTCGCCTCCGTCGTTACACTGTTCCTGAGCGTCATGGAAGGTCGCATGACACCCGGCGACGAGAACGACAGATGGAGTGGAACCGTCCGACGCTGAACGACTGGCTCATGCCGCCGCCTAGCCCAACCAGGCGGGCGACGGCATGAGCCTGCACGAATGAGCTTATACCCCAATACAGTCTGCGAAATTCACTGCAGGCTGTATTGTTTTTCAGCAGGCACGAAGGTCCTAATGAATGTAGTTATAGCTACCCGCCGACGAAGCTGAAACATCACGGGTCGAGATGATGTTCCATCCTACCCAGTTCATATCCGTAACCGACAAACTGCCGTCGCCATTGACCCGCTCTACAATGCCTACGTGGCCATAGCCACCCCAGCCCCCGCCGTTCTGGATGACGGCGCCAACCTCGGGCGTATGGTCTACGCGGAAGCCAGCAGCACGCGCCATGACAGCCCAACTCACGGCATTGCCCCAGTTACCGCCGATCGGACGACCAATCTCGGCGCGACGGTTGTAGGCATAGTACGTACAGTAGCCGTAAGCGTATCCGTTACCGGAAACAAGCGGAATAGACAGCGACGTTGCAACCGCATTTGCAGAGCTAGCCGCGTAGGTACGTGGTGCAACGTATCCAGGACGTTCGCTCTCGGGCAAGATGCCATCAGGAATAATGATCTGCTGACCAGTCTTTAAGCCTGTTAGTTCTGCGTCGTTAAAGGTGATAATACGATCTTTATCGGCCTGATATTTGCTGGCAAGCGAATCGGCGTTATCGCCATTCTTGACCGTGTAGAGCACACCTGTAACGCTTGGGATCTGCAAGGTTGCGCCAGGGGTAAGCGAATCCGAAGTAAGCTTGTTGGCCCATCGAATGGTATCTTCGGAGATGCCAAGCGCAGCGGCAACTGACTTGACATTGTCGCCAGATTTAACGGTATAGGTAGACACGCCTTTACGGCCGGTGGTCTGGCTGACAATTTGAGGTTTGCTGATGAAGGTATTGTCGGCCTGCGCCAGGTCAGTCTTGCTGTTGAGTGAAATTGCAAGGCTTGCAACGTTGGCGCTTACCAGCATGTCGGTGTTTTGCGCCGCAGACACTGCGACATCGGCCGCTGCGATCTGGTCAACACTGGGAGAAGCCTGCTCCAAAATGGACGAACTACTGGATTGGCTAGCCTCGACAGGCGCTCGGTAGCCAATCGCGACAATCGCGACAATAAACGCCACAACAACAATCTGCGACGTCACGAGGGCAAAATTAAGTTTCTTGGTGCGACCACGAAGTCGCTCCGCATTCGATGATGCGTACTTAGTAGCAATCTCTTTGAGTTTCTGGCTATCAGGTGGGGTTAGAGTGGCACGTTGTTGTGCCTGGCCCAGAGCAATATTGTTACTAATATGTGTCTCCGTTGCTGCACGTCACCATGCAGCTATTTAGCTTCCGTTCGTGTCTTGCTTCCAGATGTAATGGAACAGAGATGCGTCGACCATAAGTGCTATTACTTGAAAAATCTTTTGTAGCATCTCGTACGACACGACTTGGGAAGAACACTAGTGTACGGTGAAATCGCTTATGGCTATTCACCCACCCAAGCGTACAAAAACCATTGTACGTCCTGTTGACAAGGGTGTCAATATATTCCAAAGGATGTTTCGTTACTGAGAACATAGCTGCGTGCAGTACTGTTTTACGTTTGCTTCGTGCTCTTGCTCGGTCCGGGCGAAATGCGTCACGCCATCGTCGCCTGCCACGAAATAGAGATAATCGCCAGAGGCTGGATCGGCCACGGCGTCCAGAGCATCAATGGTAAAGTTAGCGATCGCGCCGGGCGGCAGGCCTGCATTTTTGCGGGTATTGTATGGCGAGTCAAGATTTGGCGTAGCCGGCTGGCCAGTTAACTTAGCAGCGTACATGTAGGTCACATCCGATCCCAACGGCATACCTTGCGTCAAACGGCTCTCGAAGACCTGGGCGACCTGTCGGCGGTCGGTCGCGCGTGACACTTCCTTCTCGACAATTGACGCCAGCGTCACAGCCTGGTGCAAGCTCAGGCCACGCGCAGTTAGCTTGGACTGCAGACCTTCGGCTTGTATCTTGGCGTAGAACTCATCGAATGTACGCCCAAGCAACTGCTCGACAGTCGTTTCAGAGGTGATCTGGTAGGTGTCAGGAAAGATGTAGCCCTCTAGATTGACGCTGGATGGCTTGGAGGCCAAAAGTGGATGATTGTAGGCCTTTGTATACGCCGCGTCTATATCAGCCGCAGCAAAGCCGTCCCGGACGAGTCTGTCTTTTGTCTGGACAAGTGTCTGGCCGGGCAGAATCGTAACATTAAAGGTGTCTACCTTACCGGCAATCAGCCAATCCAGCACTTCGTGTGCCGACAGGGTTGGCGATAGCAAATACGTACCAGCCTGGAGCTTGTTACGGTCACCGGACTGTTTGACCAGCCATTCAAAAGCGAAGCTACTTTTTATGACGCCACTCTTCTGTAACTGCTCGGCAATCTGGTTTGGCGTCGAGCCGGGGTCGATAACGACTCGAATACGCTCAGCGCTTGATGACTTGGGCTGGAGCGCATCGCTGTACCATAGAAGTCCAGCCGCTACCGACCCTGCGATTACCAGAATAAGGGCGAGAATTACCCCCACAATCCACCATTTTTTGCGAGGTCGCTGCGCGCTTGGTGGAAGCAACGGCATCTTTTTGCCAGGCAATAGCAGTTCCTCGGGCACCGTAAGCGGCGTGATGTCCTCTTTTTCACTGGACGACGGCAGGTTTTTGGGTTCGTTTGTGGGCTTTGGGCGCCGCCTCAGCGGCCTCATGGGTCTAATGTCCATAGGTGGTCTCCATATAGTCCTGTAGGATAAACGTCGCAGCCAGGGCATCGACATCGGCTTTGACGTAGGGCTTTCCGCGCTGCTTCAGCTCGGCTTCAGCCTGAACGGAGGTCAGTGATTCGTCCTGAAAATGCACGGGCAGACGAAACCCGTTCAACCGCTGCACCACAAAATTCTTCACTACCTCTGTTTGCTCGGTAAGATCGCCCGACATATTGCGCGGCAAGCCCACGACGAACTGCGTCGCATCGTGCTCGAACATCAGCCGCTGAAGCCGTACAATCTCGGTTCCATCCACATCTAGCGTGGTCAGCGGGGCGGCCAATCTGCCAATGTCATCGGCCAGGGCCACGCCTATGCGTCGCTCGCCGACATCCAATGCCAGTAGAACTTGCTTAGTTGCCACCATTGGTGATGCTAAACTTTATATCTATCTTCTTAGGATCTTTGGGCGCTCTGGTCACCCAAAACGGCGAGAGTTTTACATCGACGCTATTCACATTTGGGATCTGATTGACCAACGCCTGTATCTCGCCAAACCGCTTGCCCTCGACCTGTTTGGTGAGGTCGTCTGCGTTGATCTTTGGCCCAATATAGCCCGTGGCGTCTAGCCGCGCCGAGAATGTGCCATTATCGAATTTCTGGAAGTTGCTGAACTGGAGCGAATTGTCACCGTTGCTGTAAATGCTCTGGTTGGCCTTGGCGTCAATTGCAGACAAGAGCGCAGCGTTCAGGAGCGAATCGACGTCCGTGCGCGCCACAGCCAGCATGCTGTAAGTTGTTTCAATGGTAAGCTTGCCTTGTTTGGCCTGTTCGCCGACGGCCGGACTGACCGTTGGGTTGCCTTGGCTGGAGAGGAAGCTTTCATTCATCACGACCAGGTCGTTCGAGAACTGCTGCTTGAGCTCGCTGGTCACGGCCTTAACATCCTGCTGTGCTAGCTGCGACTGCGCTTTATCGACATCAGCCTGGACAATAACAGTCACGGTTTGCTTGTCGCCACCGGCCATTGCGCTACCTGACCCGGTCAAGGAATCGTAGCCACTAATAGAATACGCCTGCGCAGCAATGTTGTAGTCTGGGCCAATGTCGATCGCCTCGAGCTGCCCCTGAGCCGTACCAGCGATAATATGTCCACCAGAAACACCTGCTCCCGGCACTGTTATGACACTTTTACTCACAAACTTCTGGCCACTGGCTGCAACAAAAACCGTACCAGCCGGGATGGCCGTACTATCACTATCAAACGAATTCGTCACCGTTACGCTACCGCTCGCCTTGGTGCCAACGTCCTTTGTTCCAGTCGCCGTAAAGTCTGCCGAAACCGACTTTTTGATCTGCTTGGACGTGGCTTTGAACTTAAGATCAGACGTTTTGCTCTGCGCGAGCGTCGGGTCTAGCGTCAAGGTTTGATCAATGGCAATCCCCGTCGTCTTAGCAGTAATAGTCACCGTCGCATGCGGCGCAATAGCCAGTGCCCAAATCAAAAAGGCGATCAGCACCACCCCTCCCCCCGCAATCAGCAAAAACTTCTTGCGAAAGATGTTGAAATTTGGAACCTTGGGTATCTTTTTCTTGTCCTTGGCGGCGGGACCTTTTGCGCCTGGCGCATCGCTCGGTTTGGAAGACTGCAAATCAATCTGTGAGCTAATGTCATCTGCAGCCGAGGCCGCAACCCCAGCTGTCGTTGCGGCCTCTGGCATTTCCTGACCTGCGGCCAGGGCAATCTCACCAACTGGCAGCTCCTCGCCATTGATCACCTCTTCTTCGGCAACTTCAGGAGCTTCGAGTTCGGGAACCTCAGGGCGGGACTGCAAATTCTTAGCAACGGGCAACTTCAACCCGGCGGCCAGCGCAGTCAATGAATGGTCATTCGTAATCAACACGATTCGTTTGTCGGCAGAAGTGGCGCTTTTCTGCAGGAGTTTCAGATTGACGGCGCTTTGCAGCACGCCAATTCGCTTTGGCGGCACCAGCGCCACGATCTTGGCCTTGGCGTCCTTGACCTTGCCTACAATTGCCGTGATGTCGTCTTCAATGTCGATGTATATAACATCTTTTTTCATACTACATGCTCAAGATTCGGTTAAATTTTTCTTTGAGGCCGTCACCGCCTGCGCTGCCTACAATCGTATCATATCCAACACGCAGAAGTCCCATTGGCGTGATAAATGTGTGGTCGATAACCTTGCCTGTTGCGTCAGTAATCCCGGCGACCTGGCTGGGATGAATACGCTGAATGGTTGGCTTCTTGGTGAACGGCAGCTCCTTCCACCATTCGCGGTCCTCAAGCGCATCGATTAGCTTGGCGAGCCCGGCGCCACCGCCGCACAGCAGTATCCGATTGGGCAGATGATCTATAGCGTCAAATTCGCCCAGCGCCAGCTCGACACCGTTCAACCAGACTTCCAGCGTTTTGTCGACAGCTTTGTCCAGGCCTTTCTTGATGTCGGGTTTGAGGTTTGGCTCATCGATAGCTAGCTTCAACTTCTCGGCATCATCAAACGACACATCGAGCTCCGAGGCAATCGTCTTAGTAAAACTGCGACCCCCGATGCCGAACATCTTGGTGCCCTCAACCCCACCGTCATTCACTACTGCAATATCCGTCGTACCACCACCAATATCCGCGAGTATAGCCGTAAAATTGCTGCTGGCATCCACGCCCAGCACCGAACGGCTGACAGCAAATGGCTCGGCCGCTACCGCGAGCAAATCAAGGTCAAGCTCGCTAGCCGTGCGTTCAAGCGCACCAATATGAACCATTGGCGCAAACGCGGTATAGATCTGAATCGCCACATCTTTACCCTGAAAACCAATCGGGTTGCTAACCTTATAGCCATCGATGTGAATGCTGACAATAGCGCTGTTTACCAGCTTGATCTCGACGTCAGCGTTACCCGTTTCCCACGCGATTTCCTTGTGGGCACGAGTTTGGGCCCGCTCTTGCACCTTCTCGATGATAAATTCCATCTCGCCCATATCCAGCGGCTTGTCGGGCTGCGGCCGTTTGTAGCGAATGGTCTGGGTAATGCCCTTGACCAGCTCGCCAGCAATGCCGATAACCACGCGTTTGGCCTGCAAACCCGCCTGATCTTCAGCCTCGCTGAGAGCCAGCTCGCAATTACGCACCACGCCCGCGATGTCGGCAATTGCGCCAGAATGCATATCGCTCAGCTCTTGGTGTGCGCGGCCAACGCCAATAATCTTCAGCTCATCACCCTCTATACGAGCGACCAGAGCCTTGACATATTCAGTTCCAATATCGAGCGCTACCAGATGTTGGTCTTCGGTATGCGGACCGGGTAGTGCAGCCTTGAGTTTGTCGAGAATCATCTTGCTTAAGTATACAACATGGCTCCCGGTTCATATAGAGCAAAAATTGACTATTTAATCATAAAATGGTAAATATAGATAGTCCCTCCTGCGGAGCCATCGATGCAATGCCGACCCGGCATTGTCTACCATAAGGCCCGCATAGCCAACAAAGGAGCTCCCGTGCGCAAGCGACCGCGAGCAAGCAGGCCCGACGAGCTGCCCGAAGGCGTCCGGATCGTATCCGGCACCGGCGACCTCAACCTTGAGGGCGCGAGGATCAGTGGCGGGAAAGCCGGCGTCCGGATCAATGCCGGGGGCTCTGTCAGCCTCGAAGGCGCAACGATCTGCGGCGGAGATTTCGTCGAAGAGACCGAAGTCGATTAGCCAACCCAGCATGACCCCGCCCGCCCATCCGCCAAAGGATGTGGCTGGCGGGGTTTTAGAACCTTCCCATTTCGAACCACGTCTGGAGTTCCTATGGTCACCCCAAAGAAACCGAAACGCACAGCCGCCACGAGAGGGATGCTCCTGAAGAGCTACGCCGCAACCCTTCTAGCGGGTACCTGCGCACTCGCGGCATTCATCGCCGCAGGCGTCAGCCTGCTCCACACGAACAGCGCGATGCCTCACGTTGGCGGGGCGGCTCTGTTCTGGCGCATCCCTTGCTGCATGCTTTGGGTGGCGCTCAGCTGCTATGTCAGTAGACTGATCAGCAGCTACTGGGATGACGACCCGGAGCAGACCATGCGCAGCAAGCTCAAACAAGACGCTCTGAGCATCGCTGCGCTCTTCGGAGTTGGGGAATAGCTAGGGCAAACATCAAGCCGGACCGCGGCTAGCGGCGCACTCTGCGCCCTGTCGCGGTCCTGGTTCTCTACTTTTTATGAAATTATGTTTTAGAAAAAGCGAGTAAATAGTATAATAAACAGATGATCCCGGCAACTCCGCCGGGGCACGTACGAGGGGAGATCCTCATGGTTGGTGCGCTGGTCGTGTTCGCCTTTGCCCTGGCGGGGGTGTTCTACGGCGGGTCTGGCAAGAATGTCGGTCTGGCCGCTATTTCGGCGGTTGTCGGCTCCATCGCCCTACTCATCGCCTTCCCAAGCGTCCTCTCCGTCGGTGGGGTCCTGCCAAGCATTGGGCTGGTGGTTGTCCTGCTAGCGGGCGCCCTCTGCTTTGTGCTTGGGCTCTACAAGAAGAGCCTGCCTACGGCCATCATGTTGATACTGGGAGCAGTAGCCATGGCGTGGGCCACTTTCCGCCTGCTGCCCTCAGGGCCAGTCGCCTTCCAGCATCTGGCGACACATCTGAGTACTGCCGGCAAAGAGGCCTGGAACGGCGTGATCGGGTTCTTCGCAGACTTGACCGCCGGCAACAAGAAGAAGTGAGCGTTGGGCTGCGTCGTCGTCTTTCGGGACTGGCGCAGCCCGCCTCACGGCAAACTCTTTTGAACTTATCTAAACCAGTGCAGCCTTTATACGGCGCACGCCAGCCGAGCTAGCTTCTTCTTTCAAGATCTTGAACTTTTTGCCATCCTCGGCAAGCTGCATGGTATGGTCGACGTGCGGTCCACCGCAAATCTCGAAGCTAAACGGCTTGTCGGCGCCGTCCGCAATCATCTTGTAAACTTTCACTGTGTCGCCGTAGCGATCGCCAAACTGGCCCAGGGCGCCCTTTTCCTCGATAGCCACCTTGGTCGGATACTCTTCCCAGCTGACCTTGAGGTCGTTTTGGATTTGCTGATTCACAATGTCTTCAACGTGTTGGAGCTGATCTGGCGTTACCTTCTCTGGATGGGAAAAGTCAAACCGCAGACGTTCCTCGGTAATGTTGCTGCCGCGCTGCACCACATGGTCGCCGAGCACTTCGCGCAAGGCTTGATACATTAGATGGGTCGCTGTGTGGTACTTCTTATGCTGAAGAGTTTGGCCGCCGAGGCCGCCCTTGAAGGTGCCCTTGGCCGCGGTCTGAGAGCGTGAACGCTGCTCGGCCATAGCCTGGTCGAATGCTGCTCGCCAATTTTGCTGGACGGGCTTACTCCAGTGAAAGGCTTCCTCGACGCTCAGCTCCACCGGAAATCCATAGGTGTCGTACAGCCGGAATAGATCTTCGCCGGTGATTTCGGCCTGCTCTTCGGCAATCTTGTTAAATTCCTTGATTCCCTTGCGAATGGTGGTACGAAACGCCTTCTCCTCGCGCACCAGTACATCGATCACCTCTTGGCGCCGCTCGGCTACCTCTGGAAAATCATCTGCATACAGATCGGCAATAACAGGCACGACTTCTTCCAGGAAATTCTGCTCGATACCCAGCTCGAACGCAAAGCGAATCGCCCGGCGTAGCAGGCGACGCATGACATACCCTTGCTCTTTGTTGCTGGGGCGAATGCCGTCCACGGCCAGGAAAGTGGCTCCGCGCAGGTGGTCCGAGATAACACGCATAGCAGTTGTATGGCTGTCGTACTTTTTCTCGCTCAGCTGTTCTAGCTTTTCGACAATTGGCCATAGCAGGCTGATCTTGAAGACATCCGGTGTGTCCATGGCTGCGGCGGCAATGCGCTCCAGGCCGCCACCGTAGTCGACGTTGCGCTTTGGCAGCGGCTTTACGCCATCGTCAGTCTTGACGTAGGCCATAAACACGCTGTTTCCCAGCTCGATATAGCGTCCACAGTCGCAGTTAACATGACATTTCTCGCCATATTCTAGATTGTGCTCGACGCTCGGGAATAGATAGAACATCTCGGTGGTTGGGCCGCCTGGTTCGCCGATGGTCATGTCTTTTGCACCGCCTGGGCCACGCCACCACCAATTCTTGTCGCTGTAGAAGAAAATCCGTCCCTCCTGGGTGCCGACCTTGGCGCCGTTCTCTTCGGTATCGATGTCGACGCGCTTGGCATCAACGCCGGCCTCTTCAAATAATGTCGCCCAGATGTCCGCAGCCTCGATATCGCGAGGCACATCTGCCGCTTCGTCACCGATAAAACACGTGACAAAGATGCGGTTCGGGTCAAGCCCGATTTCCTTGGTCAAGAATTCCCAGAACCACGGGATCTGCTCTTTCTTAAAGTAATCACCAAGGCTCCAGTTACCCAGCATCTCGAAGAATGTCGTGTGGCGATTGTCGCCCACTTCCTCGATATCTTGCACACGAATGCACGTCTGGCTGTCGACCAGCCTGGTGCCGCTCGGGTGCTCCTCGCCTAGCAAATACGGCACCAGTGGCTGCATGCCGCTGCCTGTAAATAGCGTCGTTGGGTCATTTTGCGGCACCAACAGCGCCCGTGGGATAATGGCATGGTCACGAGCTTTGAAAAATGCGAGGTATTTGGAGCGGATTTCTTGAGCGTTCATATCTGGATATTATAACAAACAGAGGCCAAAGAGTGAACGGGTATGAAGAACCCCGCCGATTGCGGGGCTCTTCACGAGCGTCCACGCCACAGCGGGGTTACAGTTCGTCGTCTTCCTGGGCGATCTCCTGCCTCAGCAGCTGGACCTTCTCATCGTCGGGCACACTGTCGACGAAGGTCACAGCAGGCTGCCAAGTACCAGCGCGAAGAAGCGCATAGGCCCTCTCGGCCCTATCGAGCGTCGGCGCCGTCAAGGTCAGTGACCAGGTGCGCCACCGGCCCATCGGAAGATCTAGCCGGATGCCCGTGACGTAGTCGTCATACCGCACCGCCCGCACGACTCGCTCGATGATCTCCTCGGTCATCGGAAACTCACGATCGATCGCGTGCGTAACCGTGGCCGTTGCACCGGTGATACCCTGCGCGCGCAGAGTCCGCCAGTCGTAGAGGCCCGCGAGAGGGAAGTGATCCGAACCGCCCATCTTGATCCTGGCGAAGGCAACCGGCATCCCCTTCAGGGCACACCGCAAGTCCCCTCCATCTACTCTGCCCTGACGGATCTGAACAGTCATACCCCCAGACGGGTAGGCCTGAAGGCCTGACACCTTCAAGCTATAGGTGTGGGGGTCGGCTTGCAACGCCGCAAGCAGTTCGTCGTGAAGACGTATAGCTCTGTCTCCGCGGGGCTTGCCGCCCAAATCGACGGTCACCTCGAGTTCGTAGCCGTACATGATGCCTCGCATCCGTAGTTTGAACTGACTGTATTATAAAATCACCTCTTTGATTAATTGTCAATATTAAAGAGGCTCTCAAAGGAGCCTCTCTTTAAAATGAGCAAACCGGCTGGTGCCGGCTTTACAAACTCTTTACCACTTTGCCCCGTCGCCCTTGTCACCTTCGTCGGGTGCAGGTGCTGCTGGCATGTCACCGCCCTCTGGAGCAGCAGGTGCTTCAGGTGCGTCGCCTTCAGCTGGCATTTGTGGAGCTTCTGGCATTGGAGCGCCCTGATCGCCTGAGCCGTTCATAGGAGCCTGTGGCATGTCGCTTGCGCCAGTATTTTGTGGTTCGTTTTGTGCGTCGTCTGGATTCATAGACCCTCCGTTTTTAGTGCTTGTGCTTTGTATTATAGAGAGAAATATAGATTATACAACAATACCACCGCCGACCACCCGATCGCCGTCATACAAAACAGCCGATTGCCCCGGTGTGAGCGCCCGTTCAGGCTCATCGAGCACTAGCTTTATCTCATCTCCAGTCGGCACGATTCGGCAACCGATCAGCGGCGCACGGTGACGCGTGCGGACTTGGTATTTCCTGCTTGCGTCCGGCGCATCGTTTATCCAATGTAACTGCCCCAGCGTCAACTCATGCCGCCACAACTGTTCGTCGTTGAGATCGGTGGTAACGTATACAATATTCTTCGCCATATCCTTGCCCGCCACATAAAACGGCAGCCCACCTCCCACATGTAAGCCTTGCCGCTGGCCGATAGTATAGAAAATCGCGCCGTCATGCTGGCCGATAGTCTCGCCTGTCTTCTTATCCACGATATCGCCCGGCCGAGCATCGACATAATTTTGTAAAAACTCCTTGATGCCAATCTTCCCCACAAAGCAAATTCCCTGTGAATCCCTCTTTTCGGCCGTCACTAACCCGAGCTTGCGCGCTTCGTCGCGGACCTGCGGCTTGGTTAGATCGCCGATTGGCAATAGCGTTTTGCTAAGCGCTTCGTGAGTGACACGATACAGAAAATATGACTGGTCCTTGTTGGTATCGAGCCCTGCCAGCAATGTAGCATCGGCCGGGAGTGGCTCGCCGCCACTCGCAGGGTCATTCGATCGAACAATTCGAGCATAATGCCCCGTCGCAATCATATCCGCCCCATCGGCCAGCGATGCCTTCAGGAACAGATCAAACTTAATCTCTTGATTGCACATAATATCAGGGTTCGGCGTTCGACCGGCCTGATACTCGGCAATCATGTAGTCCACGACTTGCTGCTTGTATTCCTTCTGAAAATCAAACACCTTGAACGGAATACCCAGCTGCACCGCGACTCGCTTAGCATCAGCCAAATCATCGGCCCACGGGCACACAAAGCCAGGCAAATCCGTCGCCCAGTTCTTCATGTACACCCCTGTTACTTGGTATCCTTCGCGCTTCAAAAGCGCCGCGGTCACCGAGCTATCCACACCGCCACTCATGCCGACATATACGTGTATAGCGCTCTTATCCATGGCTCATACTCACGACAATTACCTTTACCAGCTCGCTGGCACCCAGCCATAGCCCACGCGGCGTCAGCCACCAGGTTGCAGCCGGCCAGTCGCGATCACTGGAGGTCGGATGGTTCACGATGCTCGCGACGTCGCCCAACCGTCGATTGAACTCTATACTCGCTCGGCGCTGATGATACGGCGACGTCACCAATATGAGCCGTCGAAAGCCGTGCTGCAACACAATCGGCCGCACCTGCGATGCATTGTCGGCGGTATTGACCGACTGTTCGTCCAGCAGGATAGCATCCGCCGGCATACCAGCGCCGAGAGCCATTGTCTTCATGGCGGCAGCGTTACTCGCACCCTCTTTGTCTTCGGCTGCGCCCGAGAAGATGATCGTCTGCGCCCACCCCTGTTTATACAGTCCAATTGCCTCGCGTGCTCGTGCGTCAGTGTCGCCGCCACTAATTGCCACAATGGCATCGGCTGGGCGGCATGCAGCGTCAACCTGCTGCGGACCATGGCAGCCACTTAGGTCATCAACGCTCAAAATTCTAGGCACGAGCAAAACAAAACCTACGATCAGAAGTATCGGAGCGAAGACGGTCAACAGTAATTTAATCAAAAGCGATATCATATGTTCTAGTATCGCGATTATGCCAATGATTGTACACAGTTGATGATAATATCAGCGGCTTTGGCAATGTCGCCAGGCGTTGTCGGCGCGCCAATGGACAGCCGCAGGCTACCTTGCAAAAGCTCATCAGCTAGGCCGCAGGCCAGCAGGACATGTGAAGCCGTTTGCTTGTTGGCTGCGCAGGCTGACCCAGTGGCCGCCATGACGCCGCGTTCATCCAGCAGCATTACCAATCGCTCACCATCGATGCCGGGCCAGGACAGATGCAAAATACTCGGCAAATGCCGCTTTGGATTGCCATTTACCACCGTCTGGGGCAGAGCATCCACGATACGGCGCAGCAGCTCGTCGCGCAGTGCTGCGTATTTGGATGCAGCTTCATGCTTGTCCTCCTGGACCAGATCGAGCGCTGTCGCAAAACCGATAATACCCGCAACGTTCTCAGTACCTGATCGCACGCCGTTTTCCTGGCCCCCACCATGCAGCAGTGAATGCAGGCGCGTGCCGGCCTTGATATACAAAATACCCGTTTGCTTGGGCCCGTATATCTTGCCGCCGTTCAAGGTCATGAGGTCCACCCCCAGCCGCGAGGTGTGTAGGTCCAAATACCCAGCAGCTTGCGAGGCATCAGTATGCAGATACAGCGGCAGCTCGTTTCCAGCCTTGCGGCGCTGCTCGCGAATGGCGCGAACCATTTGGCCAATCTGTGGCAATGGTTGGATCGTGCCAATTTCGTTGTTGGCGATAGCAATGCTCAGCAGGACTGTCGTGTCGTCGATGAGCTGCCCCAAGGCGTCCATATCAATGCTACCATTTTGAGCAACAGGGGCAATGCGATGAGTATATGCAGCAGCCGAATTCAACACCGCATCATGCTCGGTGCCGAGCACAACCAGCGACGCATCTGGAAACTCATGCATAACGCCGTGAATCGCGATATTGATCGATTCGGTTGCACCAGCGGTAAACACAACCTCGCTGCTACGCGCGCCTAGCCAAAACGCCACTCGCGAGCGAGCGTCCTCGATATCACGCTTGATGTGCCTGGCGGCCATATACGGACTTGAGGGGTTGTAAAACTCCTCTGTCAGATACGGCTCCATACCCAGGCGAACGCGCGGATCGCACGGCGTTGCCGCCGCGTAGTCCAAATAAATACTATCCATCTTACTCTATATTGTAGCAGCTGCGGCTGAAAGTTTGTGCCCTGTTGCAGGGTCTAGGCGGTAAACGTTCTGCATGACTTGCTGGCGGTACATGCGAGTGGCAATTGCCAAGTTACGCAGCTCCTCACCCTCGACAACCGTGTATGGCTGGCCGTCTTGCACTTTCAGGATGCCGTGTGGGTGCACTTCATAGCGCGTGGTCATTTGGCGAGGCTTACCAGATGCTTCGTCGATCCATTCCTCGTACCATATCCAGGTGTGATCATCCAGGCAAAAGAACTCGCGGCGATGCTTCGCGGGTATTGGACCGAACACTTGTGAGCCCACTTTGGATTCCATACGAATAAGATCACGACTTGTGAGTTTACGCAGCCTGGACTTGAGCCGTGGATGCGGCTCTGTTCCGGTGATAAGTTTGACTGTTTTGCTCCAGATAGACATAACGTTTCCTATGCCGCTAGGCTAACATCCTGCCGGGTTAGCCTAGCCTTGCGGACGTCCGATATTGCGATGCCATCGTCCAAAATCCCACGCAGCAACTCCCGCTCAGTCTCGAGCGCCTCAGCCTTCTGCGCTGCGGCCTCGACACCCTCCTGCCTTTGCTGGTCAAGCAGTTCATGCACCATACGAGTCTCGGCCTCGGCGCTAAGGGCTAGTTCCTCGGGGTCAGGCCTGCGCAGCTCGAACTCGGGATTGGCATGCAAAACATGCCGATCAGATGAAGTCTCGGGTGTAATGGCAGGGTCGTAGTTGGGTTGGGATTGGGATAGAAAATCCATAATGTGTAAATCTCTCGCTTTATCTGTCGTATCTGCAATTAGAAATTTGGATTTTATAGAGAAAAGAGGCGTCGCGCGTTCAATACTGTGTGGTGTGCTAGCTCATCAATGGGTTCCTGGCGAAGATCGCTCAAAAACTCAGCAACGAGCAACACTCGCGCAGGCTCGTTCACTTTACCACGGAGTGGCCTCGGTGTCAAGAAGGGTGCATCTGTTTCTAGCAGCAATCGGTCGAGCGGTATACGGCGCGCGACCTCGAGTTGCCAGTCGTTACCAGTGAAGGTCATGATGCCGTTCACTCCTATGAACAGCCCTCGCGTAAGCGCCTTGTCCAGGTTCTGCGTGGTGTCGGTAAAACTATGCAGCTCGCCCCTAACCCCTGTATAGCTATCAAATATTGGCCAAAAGTCGTCAAATGCGTCACGGACATGGAAAATCATCGGCAAATCATACTCTAATGCCAGCTCTATCTGGTATCTCAGCGCTCGTTCTTGATCTTCCTTCGACGAATGACCATAAAAGTAATCAAGCCCGCATTCGCCGATGGCGACGATTTTGCCTTGGCGAGCAGTAACTTCCGAGCGCCAGCCGGGAGTGGCTCGCCGCGGGGCAGCGCCCGCTTCGCCCGCAGCTAGCGAGGACGAAGAAGGGGCGGACGGCGAGACGAGGCTCGCGGTGTCCTTGAGGAGCGAGGTTGGCAACGCTGGCTTGCGCAAGTCTTCGGCCGCGGGTCCTGCCTCCTCGTCCGCCCCTTCTTTTTCGATGAGTACATCAAAAAAGCGGGCGCTGCCCCGCGAGGAGTCACCCGTTTCCAATCGCGTGCTGCTCTCAGCTTCGACCAAACCACGAATCGCCTTGAGTGGTTCGGTTCCGTATTTGGCTTCATGTGGATGCTGGCCCACGCTCGCCCAGCTATTCGGACGATTCATGACGAATTCAACCGCTCGACGGCTGTCATCCGCATCCGTCCCAACGCAAATCATCTGAGTAACGCCTGCCTCGCGACAATGCTGGTCTACCTCTGCTATATCCAGCGGATAATCAGCCGAATGAATATGGCAGTGCGTATCGATAAGCTGCATCAGGCGCTGGCGGATGGATTCGGAACTTGCGGTGCAGCAGTAGCTGGTGGTTTGGGCTGGGCTGGGTCAGGCGTATGATTGTAGATCTTTGGGAACAAGACGCCTTTGTACGACGAAATATTGCCCTCGCCAAAGATCTTAGTAATAGCCTCGCTGGTGGTTGGCAGGAACGGCCACAGTAGTTGCGCAATTTGCAACAAACCGCTCGCGGCTGTCGCCAAAATCTCCTGCAGATGCTGATCGTCGCCCTTCTTGGCAACTTCCCAAGGCTTGACCTCCTCCAGGTACACATTCAGCTCGCGAATCTTCATCCACAGGTGATCAAGCGAGCGGTCAAATCGCATTGACTTTAGTTCACCGTAAAATATCTGACTATCGTGTTTGGGCTTGGGCAGCTCACCGATAACGCCGTTTTGGTAGCGGGTAATCATGCTGGCGACCCGCTGCACCAGATTGCCCAGCTCGTTGCCCAGCTCGTTGTTGTAGGCTAGCTCGAACTTCTCCCACGTAAAGTCGCCGTCCTCGATGGTCGGGATGTGGCGCAGGAAGAAGTATCGAAAGGCGTCCACCCCGTAAGCGTCGATCACCTGGATCGGGTCGATCACATTACCAATGCTCTTGCTCATCTTGGCGCCACCGGTCAGAACGTGACCGTGCACCAGCAAAACCTTCTCGAGCGGCAAGTCAAGTGCAATAAGCATAGCTGGCCAGATTGCAGCATGAAAGCGCAGAATGTCCTTGCCAATGACATGGACATCGGCTGGCCAAAACTTCTGGAAGTTCTCACCGTCAGGATAGCCGAGTACGCTCACGTAATTGATGAGCGCCTCGAACCACACATACATGACGTGCTCAGAGTCGCCAGGCACGGGAATGCCCCAGCTGAGATGTTTGCGAGGCCGTGAGATGCTGATATCCTCGAGGCCTTTTTCGATCAGCTGCAGGATTTCGTGCTTGCGAAATTCCGGCACAATCTTTAGCTCGCCAGCGGTCAGCGCGTCCTTTATCTGGTCCCCAAAGGCGCTGAGCTTGAAGAAATAATTCTCTTCGCTGAGCTTTTGGTAGGGGCGTTTGTGAACGGGGCACTCGCCATTAGTCTCGGTCGCCTCGCGGGCAGTCACGAATGCTTCCTCGCCCGAGCAGTACCAGCCCTCGTACGTTGACTTGTAAATATACTTTTCTTGCAGCTGCGTCCAGATGAGCTGCGCAGCCTTTTCGTGGTGCTCGTCGGTCGTGCGAATGAAATCAGTGTAGCTAATGCCCAGCCGCTTCAAAAACTCGTGCCATGCCGGCACCACAGAATCAGCATATTCTTTAGGTGATTTACCGGCTTCTTCGGCCTTGGCGGCGATCTTGGTGCCATGCTCGTCAGTGCCTACCTCGAAGAATACATCGTCGCCCATCTGTCGATGATACCGCGCCAGGACGTCGCTAAGCATGTAGTCCATAGCGTGGCCGATGTGTGGTTTATCGTTGACGTATGGGATCGCCGTGGCGACATAAAATTTCTTCATTTGAGGTAGCTCCCTCGAGCTTTGGTTAGTAATAACAGTTTACATTGTAGCAGAATATTGCCAAGATAAAGTGGCGATCGTATCGTATCGCGCGAGTCCACGCAGCACAAATGGAGAAAACATGGACGAAAGCATGCCCCCAAGACTTCTCAAGCCATCGGAGGCCGCAAAGGTGTTGGATGTCGATACCGACACTCTACGACGCTGGGCGGATGCAGGCAAACTGTGGTACACCACAACTTTGGGCGGACTTCGGCGCTATAGCAGGGACGAGATCTACGCGATCCGTGACAACAAGCAGTAGAAGCCCCCGGTTTCACCTCGAGGCGATACAGGCAACATGTGGCGCAGCAAGCACGCTCAAGCAAACCAGGAGGCACTATGAGCGCCCCACAACGCCCGCAATTCATTGCGGCAAGGGAAGCGCAAAGTAAACTCGGGCTCGGCGAACGCCAGTTCGAAGCCCTAAACGACTGTCTGCCGTACGTCGAACTACCTGGCGCCGTCCGAGTATACCCGATCAGCTGTCTCAGCGAGCTCATCGAGAAACGAATCGCATCCAAGCGCGATGAGGTTCGAAAGCTTTTCGAGAGCGCAGTCGGTAGAAAGATGATTGGCTCCGCCCAACGAGGCCTCGAACGAAAACTGCGCTATCACGCCGGTACGTCGGGAAAGCTCGACGCTAGGCAGATTGCAAATAGCTTCGGCGTTCTGCACCTAGTCGTCGAGAGATGGCAGGCCAACAGCCTACTCCTGCCGCTCAGCGGCGATCCAAGCCAGCCGTTCATGCTAGGGGTCGTCCTGAAATGCTACGTCTGGCACAATGTTCCAGACCATTAGCCTTCGGTCGCAGCCAGCCCATCAAACAGGTGGGCGGCTGCGACCCAGCAAAAACTATCCTTTCAACCGTGCAAAAAGCGCAAAACGCCCTTCGGGCTCACCAGTTCGGACCGATCGATAGTGCGAGAAATACTCATCCGACGCGGCGGTGTTGACTGGACAGACTTCGATATGCTCCGGCAGCACGCCAGCCTCGATAAACCGCTGACGATTATACCCCGGCAAATCCACGCCCATGCCCTTATCATTCTTCTGCAGAAATGGCTGCCACACCGGGTCATCAGCCTGTGCGACCCGCTCAAAGATATACGACTCAGCCCTGATGGACGGGCTCAGATATATCCTCAAATCGCTCGGCTGCGAACCGTGTTTTTGCTGCAGATACTCGACAACTTTAGTAGCCAATTCAGCGACGGTACTCTGCCAGCCCAGATGAGCAAGGGCAAGAACTTGCCGGTTAGGATCATGAACGGCAACAGCGTTGCAATCCGCAACCGGCAGGACCAGCACAACCTCTGGGTTGGTCGTGACTAGCGCATCGGCAACCACGCGGTCAGCGAGCGAGATAAGCGCGTGATCTGGTTTGTCCGTTACCTCCACGATCTTGTCCCACACATCTGGCGAGCCAACGTTCAAAGTAACTATGCTGTCAAAATCCAAACTCGCGGTTTTGGTGATTGCCCGAATAGATGCAGTCACCTGCGATATATCGTCATCTCCGTTCGATTTGGTCGTACCGTCTGATTTGCTCGATATACATGCCTGGAGCTTAGTCCTGTCAAAAATAGTCGGCTGGTCATGTGCGATCATACTACTTGTCTCCTGCTATTATCTTGCTCAATCGATACCAATCGTCCAAGCCCAGCTGCTCGGCTCGGGCCTGGGGGCTGATGCTCGAGGCGGCCAGCAGCTGCTCGACAACCGGCTTCTCCAGATGCAGTCCGCCGCTGAGGCTATTGCGAAGTGTCTTGCGTTTCTCGCTGAAGCCAGCGCGGACGACCCGAAAATAATAAGCAGTTGGCACATCTGCGTGCAATGGCTCGGCTCGATGCACCAACCCAATAACCTGCGAATCTACCTTTGGCGGAGGGGTGAATAGCGCTGCCGGAACCACCGGTCCCAGCATTGGCTCGGCATAATACTGCACTGCGATCGCCAGGATGCTCATGTCGCCAGGACCAGCGGCAATGCGCTCGGCAACTTCCTTCTGCACCAGGAGGCTCAACTGCGCCGGAGGGTTTGGCGATTCCAGCAGCATTCGCACAATCTTGCTCGTGATATAGTATGGCAAATTTGCCGCAACCTTGTAGCCAGCCGGTAGCGTCGTGAGGTCAAATGCCAAGATGTCCTGATGAACCACTTCCAGGTTGAGCGCGCTTACGCGGGATGGAAGCTTCGCCGCTAGCTCTGGGTCGAGCTCTACCGCTATAACGTGTTTGGCGCGCTGTGTTAGCTTTTGCGTCAGGGTCCCGAGGCCCGGGCCTATCTCGAGCACGGTATCATCGGCACCGACACCCGCCATATCGCACATGGCGTCCAGGCTGGTCGGATCATGCAGCCAATGCTGACCAAGCGATTTGCGTGGGGCTGTCACGAAATATCCAAGAGGTTAAGACCAGTGTCCGCATCGCGCTTGCGGTGTAATGGCTTGTACGTACGATGGATAAATAGCTCGCAGGTACCGCTGACGGTTAGATCCTTCACGTGTCCGCCAATGGTCTGGAAATCACGCCCAGCAAACGTCCCATGCACATGGTGCATCGGTTTGCCCTGATCATCGAGCGCAATCGTGCCCGACAAGCCGGTTATCTCGTACCCACTCGTGAATGTTTGCCAGGAGTAGCTCTGAGTGTCTAGATCGTAAAAGCCCAGCGTCACTTCCTGCGCGCCGCCTATGCCGTTCACGGCTGCGCCGTCGACTTCGGGGTGTTCAGCATAAAATGCTGTCAGCGAGGCGCCAAGCTTCTCGCCCCGGTTTAGTCGAAGTATATAGTTGTAGCCATCAAACATCGACGTCATAGCATTACCAGTTATGCGTCACCAACCAGTGATTGTACGCAGCTTGCCATGAACCATATCGACTGGCGGCGTAACTGCTACACCATTTGAGCTGAGTAATGGGGTTATACTGCCAATCAGCACCAGCGGAAGCCATCTTGCTGCCAGGTGTTGACTGACAAAGACCATAGCCGAGGCCAGCCGGGATGCTGCTAGGTACAGCACTGGGGCACGCACCCCAATGACCCTGGAGCTTAGTAGCGCACCACCCGCTTTCGTGCGACACAATGTAGTCAACGTATGCGTAATCGCTCTGGGCGATGCCCGCCGCAGCCATGACGTCGGATTTGTCACCGGTCAGCGTTACCGGAGGCTTCGCACCCACCACCTCGACCTGCTCTTTTGGCTCCTGTGTGGTCACGCTTTGGATTTCTTTGCGTGAGACTTCGGCGCCATTCTTCAGCTCTATCTGGTAGGTCACGATCTTCTTACCCTTCGCGCCTGGCGTCTGGACGTTCTTGTAGCCCAACGGCTGGTCGGCGTCCTGGATTTGCTTGGTGGTAAAGGCAATATCCTGTTCGACGCTTACTGTCTGCTCGCCATTACGGTAGACATCCACTGTCATGTTTGCGGCGACTACGGTGTTTGCGGCAGGCGAAACCCCGTCCTGGGCAGCCATGGTAATACCCTTTGCGGTCAGGAGTTCACCGATAGTCTTGGCCTGGGTGCGGATATCGACCGCTTTGCCATACAGAACCATATGAACAGGCACACTCCGAGTGATAGTCAGCATCAGGCCTGCGCCGCCCTGACTCACAAAATCGTCGATGCGGCTGATTGTAAGTGTATCCTCGGGGTACACTTCCAGCCCAGCCGCATTGGCAATTTCCTTGGCGCTTTGGTACGGGCTCATAATCCGGTAGCGTTTGTCGCCGTCCACCACCGTCACCGGCCGCGCGCGGTAGACGTTGATGTCGTAGCTTTGGGCGATGAGTTTGGTGTCTTTGGCGGGTTCTACGGCGTCATTTGATTCCAGCTTTACTCCAGCTCGGTCGAGTGCTTCGCCAACGGTTGCGGCATCGGTCGCCACTACCTGCTGTTGGCCATCATGATAAATCGTCACAATCCGACTGTTCTCGGCATGAGCTCGGGCGTGCGGTAATGGCGATACAAAATACAAGGCCACGAGTGCGGCCGCCATCCCAACCCCTGTTAATACGTTACGCAAAAGTCGATTTTTCATGTATGTGTAAACGGGCAACAAAGCTAGTATAGCAAAAGCTGGCTCGGCACGATAGCTGCTACTTTCGATCCAAATGCAGCACGAGCGCACTATCTACCGTCGAGCTACGCTGCGACGGCAACGATTCCAGTGCGAACCAGGCTGCGTCCAGTATCTCCAGGCGGTGACGGGCTGCAATACGAACGGGCTGATTCGTAGTGACGGCCACCTGGCATACGACCGTAAAAGGTGCGCTGGAGTCGCCATTCTCGAATTCGCCAAGCGGTTGACAGGAGCGCGCGTCGATAACAACCCCCGACTCCTCGTATGTCTCTCGAACTGCTGCTGCAGCTATGTCCTCACCTGGCCGAATGCCCCCTCCTGGCAGGCTCCACCGCTGGCGACCAAACCAGCTACGGACCAGCAGGATCTCCTGACGGTCGTTGAGCACCAATAGGCGAGATCGTCGACGCCCCTTCATCACGACTCTTAATAGCGGAGTTGCGGCTGCATGGCCAACCCTCCCGACCCAGGCATATGTACGTTTCAGCATGATCGTTATTGTAGGCGCTCAGGATTATAAAGCCAAATTGAAACGAGCTGCGTCGCCGAGGGCCATAAGCCCAAGGGACGCAGCTCGTGCTGCCGGGAAGCCCACCGTTGGGGCCATCCGGGCGTCACCCGCCAGAGCGGTGGGTGACGTTACTTGTCATCCGTGCTGCTAAGGAAGCAGGACGTGATGAGGCCGGTGCCGTCGTCGTGCTTGCCATCCGGCAAGAGCGCAGCGTCGCCGTGCCCTACATCCTGCCAGGTCTCCATCGACTTGTGGCGCACGTAGCCATCGATGGGCACCCACGCGGCGATCAGCTGCTGCCAGCTGTAGTCGCCTGTCGTGCAGGTGGTACGACGCTTGCTGCTCTGGTCGTAGCGTTCGTCAACTGCCACGATCTTGCCCGTGCCCAGCGCCAGGATCAGGTCCGGCTTGACGGCGTCCGAGGGACGCTCGACCGGGACTTGGCCCTGAACCGAGAGCACCACGTAGACGTTGTTCGACTTCGTCTTCAGGTGGAAGGTGTCGGTAGCGCCGGCTCCGAAGAGAACCGGTGACACCTTGTAGCCGTCCGCCTTCATCTGGTCGCTTCCAGCCACCTTGGACTGACCGGTAGACGGCCAGACTTCGTTGGTGGCTGCGATGATGGCGTCCTGCGAGAGCGTCTTCGGCACCTCGACCTGAGGCGTCGTGGGCGCGGTGTCCCGCCGAACCTTGTCCGTAATGGACGACGGCGGGCGCATCACCCCAAGAAGGTTCGGCCCCACAAAGTGGAGCACGGCACCAAAGGCCGCGCCCACCATGATCAGCAAAACCGACAAATGCACGGCTCGCTTCCAACCCTTGAGCTTCGGCTTAGCGGCCTTAGCCATGTGCTTCACTTCCTTCTCAAATCGAAGATATGGTGACTGTATATCTTATACCACAATTAGACTATTTTTTCAACCCCTACGCTCTCTCCAGGGGTGCAAATTCCACATTCAATTTCTTGATGCTGCGGCCGGCAAATTTGACAGATAGGACCGTACCGTCTATCTCCACAACCTCGCCCTGGCCAAAGACCTTATGCCGAACTATATCGCCCACTTCGAGCTCCAGATCCTCAGGGACATACCTCGGCTCGTCATCGAATGATTGCGCCTGAGGTTGTTGCATGCCATACCCGAACATCGGCGCCAAGACCTCCTGAGCGCTACCGTCAATATCGGCCAGGAACCGCGATGGCGGATTGTGCTGCACACCACCGTATAGTAGGCGGCTCGCGGCATGCGTCAGGGTTAGCTCCTCGCGCGCACGCGTCATGCCGACGTAGCACAGCCGACGCTCCTCCTCGAGCTCATCGGGATCAAAAAACGCACGGCTATGCGGGAAAATGCTCTCCTCACATCCGATCATAAATACAGCCGGAAATTCCAAGCCCTTTGCGGCGTGCAACGTCATCAGCGTCACAGCATCGGCCGTATCAGCCGTAGCGTCAAGGTCGGAAATGAGCGCGACTTCCTCCAGAAATCCCGCCAGCCCCAACGCCTCGTACTCCTGCGCGACACTGGCCAATTCCTTGACGTTTTGCAGACGATCTTCGGCCTGCAGACTGTCATCATCCAGATACGCCAGGTAATCGGTCCGCTTCAACACCAGGTCGATGAGTAGCCCCAGAGACAGTTTGTCCTGCTGATTGGTCATGTCCTGCAGCAGCACCCCGAGTGCACCAAAAGCCGCATGGGCCTTGGGCGTAAGCGCTGGGCACATGTCTATCTGCAGCAGCGCGTCCACCAGGTTCACGTTAGTGCTTGCCTGCCAGTCTAAAAATCGCTGCACGCTCACCGCGCCAAGCCCACGTGCCGGCACATTTACCACCCGCAGAAAGCTCGCGCGATCTGCCGGTTGATACAATAACCGCAAGTAGGCCAAAAGGTCCTTGACCTCCTTGCGGTCATAGAACCGAGTGCCGCCGACAATGTGATACGGCACGCCATATCGGATAAACGATTCCTCGATTGCTCGCGACTGCGCGTTCGTTCGGTACAACACTGCGTAGTCTTGATACCGCCGCGCCTTCATGTCGACCGCGCCCTTGATACGACCGACCACAAACTCACCTTCGTGAGCCTCGGACTGCACGCCCACAATCTGCACCTTCGAGCCCTCACCCGCTTTGGTCCAGAGCTCTTTGTCGGAACGATTGGTGTTTTTGGTGATGACTTTGTGGGCGGCATCCAGGATGTTTTTGGTGCTGCGATAATTTTGCTCCAGCTTGATAACCAGCGCCTTCGGGTAGTCACGCTCGAAATTCAAAATATTCTTGAAATCCGCGCCGCGCCAGCTATAAATACTTTGCCAGTCGTCGCCCACCACGCAAATGTTCTGGCTGTCGTTGACCAACAGCTTCACCAGTTTGTACTGCGCGGCATTGGTGTCCTGATACTCGTCGATGAGGATGGACTGAAACTGACGACGCCATTTAGCGCGAGCCTCTGGCACGGTAGCCAGCATGCGCACCGTTTCGCCAATGAGGTCGTCAAAATCCAAAGCTGCCGCATCCTTCCTAAGTCGTTCGTAACCAGCATATACATCAGCCGTCACATGCTGCTGAGGCATGCGCGCCAGGGATCGATACTCGGCCGGATCGACCAAGTCGTTCTTGGCGCTGCTGATCATGTGGCTGATGGCATTTGGGCTGTGCTGCTTCTCGGATATGTGCAAATCGCGCATAACTTGCCGGATGGCAGCCTGGCGATCCGATTCGTCGAAGATGACATAATTTTTGGGCACGCCAATAGATTCACCATCAAAACGCAGCAATCGCACACAAATGCTATGGAATGTGCCCATAAACGGCATAAAGCTCCGGTCGTCGCCCGACCGCGCCAGAAGCGCACCGAGCCTTTCGCGCATTTCCCGCGCGGCTTTGTTCGTGAAGGTAACGGCCAAAATATTCTCGGGGCGAAGGCCTTTTTCGGATATGAGGTACGCAATGCGATGTGTCAGTGTCTTGGTCTTGCCAGATCCGGCGCCGGCCAAAATGAGCACGGGGCCGTCAGTCTGCTGGACAGCCTTGCGCTGCTCGGGGTTGAGTTCGTGGAGTAAGTCAGTCATTACCCTTATTGTACCTGAGGCCTTGACGCGAGTCATGCCCAGCGTGCTACAATCTTGTGGTCCAGACCAGAGAGCGAGATGGAGTGCATCGTGCCAGAATACAATCTGGTTTTTACCGGGAACGTTTCGGAGCAAGCAGCGCAGAGGCTTATCCAAGCCGCATCACAACTGGGGTTTCGGCTCAATGCCAATTCGGTCCTGCCGGAAACTGACAGTATCCTAAGAGAGATTCTGGCGCTTAATGAAGAATTTAGGCGGCGCTACGCAAGCTGGCGCCTCAGGACCGATGAAACTGACATCGCCCGGTCCATCGGTAGGCTTGGCGCAACCGTCGCTCAGCTTACCCGGCAGACCTATGCTGAATTCCTCGGGAAGCAGCGTACTGAATACGACCGGCACGTCGGGACCCTGCTGGTGCAACTGATGATCGATCGGGAGTGGAGCTTTACCGACCTCAGCCCGTGGCAGACCATGCACAACCGAATTCCCAATTCTGGGCTACAGACTGCCGTGCGATCAGCACTGATCAGCTACGGCCTCATGTGGCTCGAACAGCTCGCATACTTCACTGCTGATGGCCTGCGAGACATTCGCCTCATCGGCCGGAAGACAATCGGCCCGATCCGGGAAGAACTCCGCCAAAAGGGTCTCCACCTGAGGGGCGAGCGTTAGCAGATGAGCCTGGCGCGTTCTTTTGCGCCAGGCCCACTCAAATTCTGGACAACTTTAGGCTTTATTTCGTACCGCTATAGAAATACAGATACACAAAATACCCACCGACGGCCAACAGCGCCAGAATCACCAGCGCGATGAAGAGCTTGGGCCACATACCCATACCGCGGTGCTCGCTCATGGCTTTGTCGAGGAGCGGCGGGTGGTATTCCTTGGTGTCAAAGACGGGGCGCAGCGTTTTGTCGGCCGGCTTGTCGGGCGTATGGTACTGTTTGGGAATCGACATCATTGCCGCGCTGTGCATGTCGGGAGCTTCGGGCTCGATGGGCTGCGGCTTGTCGGCGGGCTTATCCGCATCCACAGGCGTGTGATCGGTCGCGGCAGGCGCTTCGAGCGTGGGGGCTGATGGCTCCTTGAACGTACCGTCCTGCCCAGGTGTTAGCTCGTCAGAAATGGGAGGGTTCTCCGGTGGCTTTGAATTCTCGGCTAGCGTTGGCTCGGGTGCAGGCTCGGCTGGCTTAAAGTTCGAATACGCGCCGAGTGGTCGCTTCTCGACTTTGGCCTCGGGAATGAACGGCGTTGTGCTAGGCGCAGGCTCAGCAGGTGGCTCCGGCGTGGGGTCAGGCTGGCGGTTCGCAAAATCAAGCGGGTCAGGCCATTTGACTTCGTTCGTCTTGGGCTGGGACTCGATAACCATCGGCAGGTCATCGGCAGGCTTAGATTCCGGTTCAGAAGCGGCATCAGGAACGATATCTTCGGGTTTACTAACAGGCTGCACGACTACGCTAGTCCTCGAGACGGGCTTGCGAGCAGCCGGTGGCACGATGTCCATAAATCCGCGACGGTTCGTAACCGATCGCATGGCTGGCAAACGCGCCGGCTGAGAAACGGGCGTTGGCACAGTCACCGTTGGAGCCGGCGACGATGGCTCGACGACCGGTTCTGGCGCTGGTGATGCCTTGGGCTCATCAGCATGAGAATCAGCAACAGCCGGCACAGGGGCGGCGCGACGCAAAGCAGGGGCAATGGGCCCAGAAGTAACTTGCAGATCGCCCGTTAGCTGACCATGATCCTGGACGGTCTTGTCCGCCAGGGAGCTCACCGCCTTGTCCAGCTCGTCAAAATCAAAATCGTTCATCATGCCCGCCCACTCTTCATGTTAATTATTCTGATGCGCGTCCTCGATAATCGCGCTAAATGCCTTGGCGTTGAGGCTTGCGCCACCAACCAGCAAGCCGTCGATGCCATCCGCCCACACAAAGCCCTTGGCATTCTGGCTATCAACACTTCCGCCATACAACACTCGGATGGCTTCGGCGGCCTTGTCCCCAAACAACGCTCGAACGTGCTTGCGAATCAACTTTACTACTTTTACGGCATCATCAACTTGCGCAAAATCGCCAGTACCAATGGCCCACACCGGCTCGTAGGCGATCGTGACATCAGCAATCTCCTCGCTCGTCACATTTGCTAGACCAGAGGTAACTTGATCGTGAATGACATGCGCTGTCTCGCCCTCAGTGCGCTCATGCTTGGTCTCGCCGACACACAAAACCGGCTTCATACCGTTCCTCACTACAGCCTGCACTTTCTGAGCTATGTCTTTGTTGGTTTCGCCAAAAATGTGCCGACGTTCAGAATGCCCAACAATCACATATTGCACCAGGCCGCGCATCATTGTGGCCGAAACTTCGCCAGTAAATGCGCCCTCGTCCTGCCAGTAACAATTCTGTGCGCCCAGATGAAACTTGCGATGGTTAATCTGAAGCGATAGCGACTGCAAGGCCAGCAAATTCGGGCACACCACCACATCAACATCACGATACTTCGGCGCGGTCTGCTCAAGCTTGTGCAAATACAAGCTCGCTTGCCCCGTTGTGAAGTGCATCTTCCAGTTACCAATGATTAATTTTTTGGCCATAGTATAGCTGATATTACTTATGCTTCTATCGTACTATGTTTTGGATGCCGTGACCAGTCGGCCCTTCAAAATGGTAAAGGCCCACTGCTCGTGTGCGTAAGCAGTGGGCCTATGAGCTAGGAGGCGTAGCGCGCGTCGAGAATCTCCTTGATCTTGGCCTCGAGGCTACGATTCGGCCAACCGTGACGCGCCCATGGAGACACACGGATGGCATAGTGGCTGATCCCGCTGTCGACGTACCGAACATCCAGTTCGACGTCTGACACCCCAGCACACGCCTTGAGCGCAGCCGAGGTAGTCCCGTCCAACACTAGGCCGCCAGTCAGCGTCAACGCGAATGCGCCGACGGATGACAATGCCTCGATCTCATACGGTCGTTCACCCATTGTCGTACTCTCTTTCTCTCGAACGGAAAGGTACTCCTGCAACCACTGTAGAATCAACATAGATTAAAATCAATATGCGTTAACATGCCCCTGCCGCGCACAATGCACGGCAGGGGCAACGAAGCTAGAAACCGTAGTATCCTGCCAGGGTCTGAAGCACCTCGTGCTCGGTTTGGCGACGCACATCGAGCGGGCTAACGCCCACGTCGATTGCCTCACGGCAAACATGGATGGTGTGATGACGCACGCCAACCATTACGAGCTCCTCCGAAACCAGCAGGACATTGCGGCAAGCTCGCAGTGCTTCCAGGGTCGCCTGGTCCAGCTCCTTGTCGTGTACATACAGCATGAAATGCCCTGCAGGCATTACATCCACCAGCTCATATGGCCTGTCCATACCTCACCTCATTATGGATGAATCGGGATACTTCTTTAAAAACTATAAAACCAAACAAGTTTAAAATCAAATAATATACAGCTGCGGGCCCTGCTAACGGTTCATGAGGCTCTCGACGCCAGGCAGCTTCTCGCCCGCCATGAGGTCCAGACTAGCGCCGCCACCGGTGCTGACGTGCGTAAAGCTTCCGCCCTTCTTGGGGTCCCAATGCAGCACAAAATCAACCGTATCGCCGCCGCCGACAATGGTGGTCGTCTGGCCCTGCTGCTTGGCCAACTCGTCGGCGATGTAGGTCGAACCATTACTAAACGCAGCCACCTCGGCAACACCCATAGTGCCATTCCAGATCACCGTACCCGCACCACGCAGCAGCTCCGTCGAGCGGCTGATGGTATGCGGACCAATGTCGACAATCAACTGGTCATCGGTGACGTCAGCGACATTCACAATTGTTCGCTGCTGATCACCCTCGAGATTAGTGGTAACCGCGACGTCCGTAGGTAAGAACAAAAACTCATCGACGGATTTTGTGCCTGCCTTGCTCAGCGCCTGGGTATAGATTTGCTGTAGGATTTGCTCCTGCCCATCCTCGTGTTTGCTTTTGCCGATGTTGTGGCCTTTGTACTGTAAAAACGTATTTGCCATAGCACCGCCGATAATCAGTTGGTCGGCCAGCTCGACAAAACGCTGGATAACTTTGATTTTGTCGCTTACCTTTGCGCCGCCCAGAATAGCCACAAGCGGGCGCTTGGGATTCTCCATCGCCGCCGTGATAGTGCTGACTTCCTTTTCGAGCAGAAGTCCAGCCACACTGGGCAGGCACCGAGTAATCGCGTCGGTGCTAGCATGGGCGCGGTGTACCACACCAAAGCCATCCTGCACGAAATATGCCGCACCGGTATCGGTGGCAAGACGACGCGCAAAGGCCTCGTCATCCGCCTCTTCCTCGGGGTGAAACCGCAGATTTTCCAGCAAGACGACCTGGCCGCTGCCCATATTCTTGACGCCCTGCACTACTTGGTCGCCAACGCATTCGGGCACAAAAGCTACCGGCTGACGCAGCAGATCAGCAAGCCGCTCAGCCACGGGCGCCAAACTGAACGCCGGATCAGGCTTGCCCTCGGGCCTACCCAAGTGCGAGCAGATCACCACCTCGCAGCCGCGGTCCAGGAGCGCACGCACCGTCGGTACTGACTGCGTAATCCGATAATCATCGTCTACTTGACCGTTTTTTAGCGGCACGTTGTAATCAGCACGCAGCAAAACCCGCTGCCCATCCAGGGGAACATCCGTCATGGTCTTTTTGGTAAATGGCATAATGCCTTTATTTAAGCATAAGTTCATCAAGCTGCAAAAATCATCTTTCGATGAGTGATGTGGGCTGATTGTTGCAGCCCACATCACTACAGCCTACTCAGGTGCAACAGGATGCTGCCAGCTGATACTGCCATCATCCTGAAGGATAAGCGTAGACAGCACCACCTGGCAGGTATCGTCGTGCACGACAGCCCTTCCAGCAGCCATCTCAGAGACAAGGTCCCCAAGCTGTGCAATGACGGCGGCCTCGGTAATATGGTACTCACCCGGCTTCTGGCAGTGCCGGTAAAGCTCAGCCAAGGCCGTTTGATGGCCCCGGATAAGCTGCATCTGGATGGCCAGAAGGGTCGTATCCATAACCACTCTGTACACCTGAGCGCCAGTGCGCAGGGTTACTGCTTCGCCCGACATAAAACCGCACCTCTCTTCGCGTCATGCGTGAACCGAGCAGATACATAGTAGGCCCCGCCCAACCAACATGTCAAGTCTACTCAAGCACGCGCACACGAATCGTGTCGGTGCCACCCGGCACGCCTGGTTGCTGGCCAGAAACCACGACGACGGTCGCACCGGCTTCAAACGCACCGCCTGCGCGAAGTTCCTTCGCCAGGTCGTATCCGGCTGTTTCACCGTCGGGTCGCAGGAAGCTCTTGTTAGCATAGAGTAGCGTCAGTTGTTGCGCCACGCGCGGGACAGACGTGACCGATATGATAGGCATCATCGGGCGATGGCTGGCGATACTGCGCGCTGTCGCACCGGTCTTGGTCTGACAAATAATAGCTGCTGCGCCAATCTGTTGCGCCAGCGTTGTAACGGCTGAGCTGATCGAATCCTCGCGGTCTTTGCCCTCTTCGCGGTACAGTAGCGGCTGTACTGGTTCATGCTCCTGGGTATACACAATCACGCGCTTCATCGTCGAGATCGCCTCGATTGGGTACTTGCCCATGGCGCTTTCGTCGCTGAGCATCAGGCAGTCCGCACCGCTGATCACGGCGTTCGCTATGTCGCTGACTTCTGCGCGGCTTGGCTCGGGATTCTCGACCATGCTCATGAGCATCTGTGTCGCGACGATGCTAATACGGCCGTGCTTCTGACACAGTCGCAGGATTCGACGCTGTACGATTGGTACGATCTCTGGGCTGGTTTCGACCGCCAGGTCACCGCGGGCAACCATAACTGCGTCGGAAACTTTTACAATTGCCTCTAGGTTCTCGTCCTTGATCGCGGCTGGCGTTTCCACCTTGGCGATGACTCGCGCGTCAGAACCGTGCTTCTTCAACAGGTCCTTCAGTAGCTGCACGTCCCCGGCGCGCTGGATAAAGCTAATCGCGACATAGTCGTAGTCTTGGGTCGCTCCAAATTCGATATCGCGCAGGTCCTTTTCGGTCAAGATGTCGCCGCCAAAGTCGGTATCGGGCAGATTAATGCCCTTGCGCTTCAGGATCACCCCGTCGTTCTCGACCCGAACCCGCACCACGCCCGAACCCATACCCAGCACGGTGGTTCGAACTTTGCCGTCAAAGATATACAGACGCTCGCCTTCCTTCACCTTGGTACTGAGGTCGTATTGAATCGGCACGACGGTTCCATCAAATTCGCCGTTGTAGGTAAGGCTCAGCTCCTGGCCCTTCTTGACCTCGACCGGTCCTTCAAAATCGCCCAGGCGAATCTTTGGGCCCTGCAAATCCTGCAAAATTGCAACCGGCTTGGCACACACCTCGCTGGCTTGGCGAATCCAACCAGCCCATCGCACTGCCTGCTCCTGGGTGGCATGGCTAAAGTTCAGGCGGAAGCCGTTAACGCCCGCGCGAACCATTTGCTCTATCTGTTCGTAGCTGTCGGTCGCGGGGCCAACTGTTGCCAAAATCTTTGCGCGTTTAACAAGTCGAGGTGAGTGTGTAGATGTATCCATAATTGCCTGTAGTATATCAAGCCAAGGGCAAAGTTGCTACTGCATGGGAGGGAACTGCGATGGAGGTTGGAGCGGTGGTAGCTGGTTCTGGCCACGACGACGGCGGACGAGGGCGAGCAGCCACCATGTACCCAGCGCTAGAAACAACGTTACACCGCCAATAGCCCACCATGCCCATATCGGCCAACCGCCGGTATCTGCTGCGGCCGCGTTCGGCGTGCTGGTGGTCTGCGTCGGCGTGCTCGAACTTGTTGCAGCCGGGGCAATACTGACGCTGAATTCGTGTGTCGTCGTGCCGCTGCCCGGTCCGTATACGATGATTTTAACTTTGGTCGCAGGGTTTTTGGCCGTATCCCACAGCCACTTTAGCGTACCGGTTGAATCGGGTGTGCCCGTGTAAGCCAACACGCCGTCCAGATAGATCTCTGCCTTGTCGAACGTCTTACCTTCGCCATTGATTGGCGTAACCGTTATGAAGTATCCGTCAGCGGGGATAACCTGGCCGTCAGCCAAATTGATAGCGACCTCGAGGCCTGAGGCGGTCTGGACAACAGTCGATTCATTAGTTGCGGAGCTACTTGCGGGTGTGGATGAACTGGAAGATGAGGATGAGCTACTGGAGCTGCCAGTGCTTGTCGTGTTGGCACCATACACACCGCTGCCATACACACCGCTGCCATAATTATCGGCGCGGACGGCAGCCGGGCTCACCGCCGACAGCGCAATCGCTGACACAACCAAGCTGGGCCAGAATATCGACCGAATTTTTCGAAGCATTGAGATCACGCTAAAGACTCCTATACTGATTTCTTGCCACCGGCGTACACAGACGACCCGTAAGCCATACCTGCGCCGCCGCCCATTGAGGCAGACTTAAATGGACCCTTCGAGTCGAAGGCGTTAACGATGTTGGTTACACCTACCACTGTCAACGCTACCAGCCCCATTTGCTTCAGAAACTGCTGACGTGACATTGGCTTTTGTAATAATTCGTCTACTCGCTCTTTGATATTGTTCATTTTTGTTTTCCCACATTTTGCTTTTTGCTTGTTGGTAGCTACATGATAGCAAGCATAGGCATAATAATGCAACACTAAATGTCTAGATTTCTAAACGTATTTTATCTTGCCATTCCATGCAGGCCACTATAGAATAATAAGAGCATAACTACTATGTGAAGAGAGGGGAAATAACAAATATGGTTGCAACTGCCGCAGAAATTTTTGGCATTGGGACTCCAGAATTGCTAGTTATTCTAGCGATCGTACTGCTTTTGTTTGGCGCCAAAAGGCTTCCAGAACTATCCAGGAGCCTGGGAACGTCAATCAAAGAGATCCGCAAAGGTGTGAACGAGGGCTTGGGCGATGAAGCGAGCACCAAGAGCTCAGCAGACGCCAATAAATCGTAGACCAGAGCAATCTTCCGTCCAGCTGACGCTCATCGATCACTTGCACGAGCTTCGTACAAGATTGTTTTGGGTGATACTGGCTTTGATTGCGGCTGCAGCGATTGGCTGCCTTGTTCAGAATCAGATCATGGCAGCCATCATGCATCCGTTGGGTGGGAGAAAGCTAGTCTATTTGACGCCGATTGGTGGGTTTAATTTTATATTCAAAGTGTCGGTCTACTTCGGCATTGGTCTTATATTGCCCATTATTATGTACCATCTGTTTCGATTCCTCGAACCTGTCATGGGCAGGCAAAGTAGTCGGTCGGTGGTTTTCTATAGTGCAGCTTCGTTTTTACTGGCGACCGCCGGCGCGAGCTTTGCGTACTTTGGGAGCTTGCCGGCTGCGCTTAACTTCTTGACAGGGCTCAACATTCAAAATGTCTCTGCCATGCTGACTGTCGATTCGTATCTATCATTTGTCGTTACCTATGTACTCGGATTTGCGGCTCTGTTTCAGATTCCATTGATACTTATGATCATCAATACCATCAAACCGTTGCCGCCCAAAAAGCTTATGAGCTTTCAACGCTATGTCGTGCTAGCCGCGTTCATCCTGGCCGCGATGATCTCGCCAACGCCCGACATTACCAACCAAGCTATCCTCGCCGTGCCGATTATCCTGATGTATGAAGTTGGCGTGATAATTATATGGGCCCAAGGACGAAAGAAGGGTGTTCGGCGGATGCAGCCCACCGGCCCCATGTCTCCTGCGCCGCAGCCCATTATTCGTAAAAGAGAATCACCCGAAGTTCTTCATCCAGTTCGTCAGACAGTGGCTGCATCACCCTCTGCCCCAAAGCCCATTCAGCAGCCCGTCGCCATACAGATGCGCGCACCTCGGCCATCCGGCCGTCCGGTTATGGATATTGCGCGGCGGCCACCCGTCCTTAGGAGTCAACCACGATCCGTCACCCCCGCTGAACGCTCTGTTAGGTCTCAGTTCCGACCATCTACCGCTATCAGGCGTGCCTCGATTGACGGCATCATCACTCGCCCAAACCAGCAGCTGCCGCAAGCCGGATAACTCGTATATAATAAAATGCTAGCCAACTATAACTAGGAGCCACACAAATGCGATCACGCCTTAACCCATACCTAAGCTTTAAGGGTAACACTCGTCAAGCGATGGAATTTTATCAGACCGTTTTCGGTGGCGAGCTAGACCTACGCACCTTCGACGAGCTTCATGCAGCCCAGGACCCCAGCGAAGGCAACCTTATTATGCATGCCGTGCTGACCACCAACAACGACCTTACGCTCATGGCCGCCGACCTTCCTAAAGGTCTTGAATACAAGCCAGGCACCAACGTCACCCTATCGCTCAGCGGCGAGAACGAAACAGAGCTACGAGGCTACTGGGATAAACTGGTGGAAGGCGCAACCATAACACAGCCGCTGGAAAAAGCCCAGTGGGGCGATACCTTCGGCATGCTTACCGACAAGTTCGGAACCCTTTGGATGATGAACATCACCGCTCCAAAGCAGTAAATCCCAAAGAGTTCAGATGGTGACGATGGTCACTGCTTTTTCCTGGCAGAGTCGCTAGGCTACAAGCAGGACTTTTTACCGTGCCAACAGCGAACAGAAATTACAAGCGCGCGTCAATCATGATCGTGATCCTGCTGCTTCTTATTGCCGGATCGTCCTTTGTGCTCACGAACGGCATACGTCCATTTTCGCTCCTTGCCCAGACTACTAACAATTCGACCAATACTAACGTTACTATCCCCAAAAATAGCATCACTGGCGATCAAATAGCCCAGCACACCCTCACTGATCTGGCTTTTTCGCAATCATTTTTGGACTGGAAGAATAACACCACCAGCAACCTCACCGCCCAAAACGCGCAGACAACCAAGCTCACACAGCTATTCAATAGTAAGCCCATCACCCTACCGTTAGGTAGCATATCGCTTAAAAACCTAGGCTCTGACGTACTCGGTGCACTTGATAACACCAGTACAAATGTTACCAATGTCATATCGACCGCACTCACCGACGGATCAGTACTGACCAGCTCGCTGGCGGACGGCGCAGTTACGACCCTAAAATTAGCCGACAACGCTATTACCAGCACCAAGATCGCCGCCGGGTCTATTCTGGATGGCGCCTTAGCGGCACACACCATCACGAATGCCTCGATTGCCGCCGGTGCGGTGACGGCCACAGAGCTAGCCGCTGGGTCCGTCACCAATACGGCGATTGCGCTGGGGGCGGTGGGAATCAGTCAGCTAGCAGATGGTAGCGTCACGTCAGCCAAGATACAGGACGGCGGCGTCGGCACATTGGACATCGCAAGCGGCGCAATCACACACACGCTCCTCAGCATGCATGTTGTTGACGCCACAAATATTACCGACGGAGCTATCGGAGCAACTCAACTAGCCGATGGGGCCATTACCAATATCAAACTCGGAGCAAATAGCGTATCTGCGGCAAATATAATCGATGGAGCGATAGACACGAACGATATCGCTTCAGGGGCTATCACCAGCCCCTTATTGGCTTCAAGCTCGGTCACCAGCTCCGCGCTAGCAGCTAATGCCGTGGGCACCGGCCAGCTTGCCGACAACGCCGTCACCAACGCCAAGCTCGGTGCGAGCAGCGTAGGCACGACCAACCTTATGGATGGTGGCATTACCAGTGCCAAAATTTTGGACGGAACGATCAACACAAGTGACATCGCAAATAGCGCAATTACGAGCGGGCTTATATCGGTAGGGGCGATTGGCACCAATCAGCTCGCACCCGATGCGGTCACCAGCTCCAGAATCCTGGATGGGGCCATAAGTACGGCTGATATTGCCAGTGGGGCCATCACCAATAGCCTGCTGGGTGCAAACGCCGTCGATACCTCGCAGCTGGCCGACGGCAGCGTGACATCGGCCAAGATACTTGATGGGGCCATTGCGACTGGCGATATCGCTTCGGGGGCGATTACCAATGCCAAGATCGCCAGTGGGGCAGTGACTGGCGGCCTCATCGCCGCAGGCACAATCACTGGCAGCAATATTTCGCTCGGAACTATCAGCGACAGCTTGCTAGCCGCGCACACTATCACGAATGCCTCGATTGCCGCTGGCACCATAACAGCAACCGAGCTCGGAGCAGGAGTTGTGGGCGCCGCCCAGATTGCCGATGGCAGCATAACCAGTGCCAAAATTTTGGATGGAACAATTGCCGCAGCCGATATCGCCAATGGAGCGATCAACACCGTGCAGCTGGTCGATGGCAGCGTGACATCGGCAAAAATCCTCGATGGCACGATCAACACTGGCGACATCGCGAGTGGAGCGATCGGGGCGGCCCAACTGGCTACCGATGCCGTAACGGGCGCCAAGATATTGGACGGAACCATCGGTTCGGGCGATATCGGGACGGGTGCGGTGACAAGCGGCAGCATTCTGGATGGGGCGATTACCAATGCCGACATCAGCTCGTCGGCGGCCATTGCAGCTAGCAAGCTCACCGGAGTCTTGCTAAGCAATCCGAGTACGTCGCAAACTCTGACGTACGGAGGACCAACAGTCCAAACAATCATCCAAATGGCCAACGGACAGAGTGCGGCGCCACTCAGCATCCAAAACAGCAGCGCTAGCCAGTTATTCTCCATCCTGCCCACGGGCCTCATTGGCACACCCTCGGTTGATTCTACTAGCATTGTAGACGGCGCAATTGGCACGGCGGACATTGCAACTGGCGCGATTACCGGCTCGACGATTGCCGCCAACGCCATCGGTACGACGCAGCTAGCGGATAGCAGCGTCAACAGCGCAAAGATCATCGACGGCACCATTGCGGCTGGCGACATCGCGAACAGCGCCGTTGGCACATCGCAACTAGCCGACAGCGGCATAACATCAGCCAAAATCCTGGACGGGACAATCAGCGCCGCCGATGTAGCGACAGGAGCCATCGGAACAACCCAGCTGACAGACGGCGCAATTACCGGCTCCAAGTTGGGCACGTCCAGCGTCGGTACGGCCAACCTCGCCGACAGTTCAGTCACGAGCGCCAAAATCCTGGATGGAGCCATTGCGACCAGCGATATCGCCAGCGGTGCGATCACCAGTGCGTCCATCCTGGATGGCAGCATCGCAACCGCCGATATTGCAAACAATGCCATCACGAGTGCCTTGATCGCATCAAATGCTGTCGGGACAACGCAGCTGGCTGACAGCAGCGTGACGAGTGCAAAAATCCTGGACGGTACTATTGCCGCGACCGACATAGTGAATGGCGCGATTGGCACTGCCCAACTGACGGATGGAAGCGTTACCTCCGCCAAGATCCTTGATGGAACGATCGCCGCCGCAGACATTGCCACGGGCGCCATTACCAACAGCGCTATTCTGGATGGGACAATAACCGACGCCGACATCAGCTCGTCGGCTGCTATTGCCGCCAGCAAGCTCACTGGCGTGCTGGTGACCAGCCCTGCTTCATCGCAAACCTTGGCATATGGCGGACCGACCGTACAGACCATCATCCAGATGGCGAGCGGACAGAGTGCCGCGCCATTCAGCGTCCAGAACAGCAGTGCCAGCCAGCTTTTTTCCATTACACCGGCGGGATTGATCGGCACAGCGTCGGTTGACTCTACCAGCATTGTTGATGGTGCAATTGGCACAGCGGACATCGCAAACAATGCCATCACCAGCGCCCTTATCTCGTCAGGGGCGATTGGCAACAGCCAGCTCGCCTCCGATGCCGTGACTAGCTCCAAAATCCTCGACGGTGCAATTGCAGCCGCAGACATCGGCTCTGGCGCAGTGACCAGTAGCGCCATTCTGGACGGAACCATTAGCTCCACAGACATAGCGACCGGGGCGGTGACCAGTGCCAACATCTTTGACGGGACAATAGCTGCGGCGGACATTGCCAGCGGCGCTGTTGGCACGTCGAATATCGCCAGCAGCGCCATTACCTCGACCCTCCTGGCTAGCAATGCAGTGACCTCGGCCAAAATCGCCAGCGGCGCGGTCACGTCCACGCAGCTGGCTAGTAATGCCGTCGCCAGCACTAATATCGTCGACGGGGCCATTGCCACCGCCGACATCGCAAATGGCGCCATCACCAACAGCCTGCTGGGCGCAAACGCTGTCACGACCGACAAGCTATCGACGGCGTCGAACAAGAGGATCGTATCTGTTCAAATCGGCGACATCGCCTCGCTCATCTCGGGCACAACCGAGCGGCCGGTCTTCATCGCACCGACCAACGGCACGATCACGAAGGTGACATTCACCGATGCTAACGGTATTACCTCGGCGCTGAATAAGGGCACCCTGTCGATCGAGCGCAAAACCGCCTCGACCGCCACTGTCGCTTCGGTGGCGCTCAACGCTATTTCGCTCAGCGCGTTCACACCCAATTCGCCCAGCCTTGGCAGCGGCACTAGCTTTAGCACCGGCGATGTATACTCATTCAAATACGCCCAGGGGTTGCTTGGCGCAGCACTGACCGGGTTCCTCGTAACCATCGAATACGCTGCCAGCGAATAAGTGCTACTTTGTCCGGAGGCTGGTATCGCCAATGGTTATCAGGTCGACAGCCTTCGCCACAGATGGACGATACACGAGGATCCGTTTGGCCGCGGGGTACACAAACAGCGTATCGCCATTCTGAACGCGCGCGGCCAGGGCCTGGTTGGCTAGCTTGTTCTTGTCCGCGACAGTAAACGGCGTTGGATCTTCCTGAGGCAAGGCCAACACCGAACTAATGGTTTTGAGGATGCGATCCTGTTGAGCCTTGGCAGTATTCGACGCCTGCGCGTATTGCCTATACAAATAAAAACACAGCCCACTCGTCGCCAGCAGGAGCACTACCATAACGCCAAAGGCTACCCGTCCCTTCACGGAACGACGGCGATGCGACCTCGTATCTGGATCTGGTTCGCTCATGTTTTTAATGGTATACGAGTAACTAGGTATAACGCTGTGATTCCTGTCGTCAAGAATCTAAGCTTCGGATCACGTTTTTATTCGCTGAGGTAGCGTACTATCGCAAGTAATGGATGTACTCGATGGCTTCATACTGGCCGCATGTTTGGCCGCCGCCTGGATGGGAAGCCATATGGGTTTTGTACGGCAGGCGTGCGTTTCGTTTGGTTTCCTGGTGGGCTGCGTATGCGCTGCGCTAACCCAAAACTTCATCACCACGCTAGAAAATGCGCCCAGCAATGAAATTACCTTTTGGGCGTTGCTAGCATTGACGCTACTCATAACCGGGCTTCTTTTTGATGTTGGGTATACGCTGGGTAATTTCCTGTACAAGGAAATATCTGGCTTCAAAAAACTGCGCGTAGTAGACACCGTAGGCGGCGCGGCTTTGGCCAGCGCAACAGTGTTGCTCGTCATCTTCCTGTGGGCTGGGCTCATCGCCCGTTCGCCCAACAGAATTGTCGCCGCACAGCTCAACGATTCCATCGTTCTGAGCACCATCAGGCACAATCTCAACGGCTGGCTGCCGACCACATTTGTCCGAGCCGCCAACCTCCTGGATGCGCACGCCGTGCCACAGGTTTTTGTAGGTGCGGAGGTCAAAGCCGGCATTATCCGGAGCACGGCCAGCAGCCAAACCGTCGCAAACGTCATGCAAAAGGTTGCCGATTCGGTTGTCAGAATCACCGCCCAAGGATGCGGCGGTACATCGACGGGCAGCGGGTTTGTAACTGGTGAAGGCCTCGTAGCCACCAACGCGCACGTCGTTTCGGGCAGCTCCAACATCATCATTACCGACAAAAACGGTTTGCACGATGCCACATTGGTGGCGTTCGATCCGAACCTCGACTTGGCACTCTTACACGCCCCCAATCTAGCCGGACCAAAGCTCACACTCACCGAGCCGCCGTTTACCGAAGACCTTCCGACCATTAGCTTGGGGTACGAATCGTCAATCCTCCAAGCACACACTGGTACTATTTCGGATGCCGTGTGGGCAACAGGATACGACATCTACAACCAGGGCAAAACCACCAGACACGTCTACATCCTGCACGATACCATTGCCCATGGTGATTCGGGTGGACCGCTGCTCACGGCACATGGCGATCTGATTGGCATGATTTTTGCCAAGTCGACAGATCAAACGGGCGTTGGATACGCTCTGGCCAGCGACCAATTGCGCCCCTACCTAGCACCCGGCGATCACTACACCCAAGCAATTTCGTCAGGAGCTTGTGGAACCTACTACTAGAAGTTGGCAGTGACACCAGTAATCGTATTGCCACCCTGCAAAGACTTGATAGTAATGGCAGCACCATTTGCCGAAGAAATCTTGCAGGTTTGCACCAGAATAAGCTGGTTGCTACAGTCAACGCCGAGCCCAGAGGCCTTGGCCGCGTTCAAAACCGTTTGGACATCCTGACCCGATGTCGCATCCTTCAGGACTTGCAGGAGCTCAGAGGTAGGATCGGTGCTGCTGGTTGTATTGTTCGTTGTCGTGGTGGTTGAACTATTGTTTGTCGTGGTGCTTGTGTTCGATGTGCTTTTATCTTGGCTGCTGGTCGTACCGCTTGTGCCGGTTGTACCAGAACTTTTATTTGCGGTCGATCCCGTGTTGCTGCCAGGCTGCGCGGTGCCCTGGTCTTGGGCAGTGGTCGACGGGGTAGTCGAGTCGCTCGGCGTAAATGCCGCCGTACGCGAAACATTCATTCCCCAGTTTGTCGCATATCCCATAGTAAGCGCCAGGAACAATACTAGTGCCAGCACGGTCCCGCCAGCCCACGCCGTCCAGCGTCGCTCTCTAAGGAGGTTTTGAATTGATGACCCCTGTTGATCTTTCGAACCAGACTTCTTGTTTTGTGACATAGTGTGTCCTTTATCTTACCTTTTGTACCAGCCTAACCTGTCGTCGTCCAAAAATCAGTGACGGCTTAAAGCGCCTGGCGTGATACTAATCACGAAATATTACTTGACTATGTTGGTAGAATAAAAATGAGATACATTTTGATCGGAGCGCGCCATGCTGTCCCCTAAGCCGGACGACACCACGTTACTGGACCTCTTTTTGTCTGGACGCCGATTAACGTACAGGCCAAAAGAATTAATATATCGACTAGGCGACGAGCCGTCTGGAGTCTATTTGATACACTCCGGCATGGTGAAGATATATACGCTGAATTCTCGAGCTGACGAAAGCATTATTATGACCCTCCGCGCCGGCGAAACATTCCTGATGGATTGGGCGCTGAGCGGCCAAGTTGGGCCAATCTACATCATGACTATGACGCGCACCGAGGTACTACGAATCATGCGAAGTGTGCTTATCGAAGCCTGCCAGACGCAATCGGCCATTGCCCTCCGAGTCATGAAGGAGCTAGCCGGGCAGTTGACGCTCCTGACCGACCACATCAACAACCTCGACTATCGCAGCGCGCACGAACGAGTTATTTACCAGCTACTACATCTGGCCAACCGTCACGGCAAGGCAGTCGGAGCCGGCGCATTTATCATCAACCGACTGAACGCATCGCACAGCCACATCGCCGGATCGACCAGCCTGGCGCGCGAAACAGTTACCCGCGAGATCAACAATCTAGAAGCCCAAGGCATGATACGCCGCGTTCAAAAAGACATTATCATCCCCGACATCAATAAACTTGCCTGCAAAGTCGAACTAGAATGGCCTATCCTCGGCACCGAACGAGTGGGCTCGTTAGCATAATACTATATTGCAATAATTATACTATTATTATATAGTATAACAGTCTCTTTTCGTGAAAGGATCGGGGAAGTGGCTACGTACCCCTACGACCGGCTATCCACTATGGATCCGGCCGAGCTCCAAAGCATCTGGCAGGCTTGCCTGCAAGGCAACCAGACCTGTTGCGAAGCACACGCTCGGTACGACGCCGAGCCTGAAGACCAGGAAAAATTCGACATCTGGATGCAAGCCGTCCAGAGCGAACTCCTACGCCGCGGCCTGCCAACAGCGCGAGTGCGTGAGCCGTTCAATTGCCCGGGGTGTGGAGGCCAACTCCAGACCATCTCAGGCGAGTACGGCGCCGTGTACGTCGACTGTCACACTTGCCGCACCCGTCGTCGGCTCGGCGATCACATGAACTGCGCACTCGGGAGCCCAGAACGACTCCCGACAGCAGCCTGAGACCGCTCGGCAATCTAGGACCGTCAAGGTATAATGCCGGCACCCACCGGCTGCCCTCCCTCCAAAGGATGGGCAGTCGGTGGGCAAACCACCCAAGCGCTTGATACATTCGAGCTTTTAGGTGGTTATTTTTACTACTGATACGCCCGATAATCGGCGCCGTCGCGCTAATTGACAAAGCTGACCGAAAAACAGTTCCAGAGAATCATGCTCCAGGGCACGTCATGAAAGACTACCGACAAACACGATCATACTTCGTGAAGCTCAACCACCTGAACAATCGTAGGTATTAATGCTTAGGTGAGTAGAATTGCTGTCGTTAGTCGCATCGCCAGATTAGGCGGTGGCATGCCAAGTTTAACGCCACGCTTTCGTAAATCTCCTAGATCTATTTCTTTGCATTTGATATAAGCTGGCCCATGCGCTCCTGAGTGTGTTTCGTCCCACACTGCTTGCTTAGCTGCCCTGCGGTCGCGACTCACCAGATCTTCACGCCCGCTATGTAATGCAGCAGCGGTTTCTGCCTCGTCCTCTCGTCCTGCTGTGCTTCCGTACTTTGATGGGTGAGGGTGAGCGCCCTCGTACACTTCTTGCCCGGCGCTGGCGCTAAACCTCCAGCCCACTGCCTTCGCAAACGGGCCAATGCTTCCTTTCGGCTCGTTAAGAAGCTTTGAATTTATGTGATCTAATTCATGAACAACAGTTGATTCAAGATCATCAACAGCAAAAAGGTCGCTATCCTTCTCTTCTACGTGCAGCTGGGCCGCATTTAGGAGTACACCGCCAACGGCTGCCATAGCCTTTGTTTTATTTTCTGCCCATAGCCCTTTCAAAAATTGTGCTCGCTGATCATTCTCATCGTCTTCCCTGAAGCCAGGCAATACGGCCATCATTTTAAGCCGCTCTAGGATACCTCCTCCAGTACGCTGAACGGCGGCTCGAGTCGCGTTGCAAATAGCGGCTAGCTGTTCATGGGCAAGGGGTTCGTCATTAAAATTGTAGAGAGGAAATGTTTGGCCGAAGGCTTCGAGCGTGAATGCTTGTTTTATACTTCCAAGGATTACTAAGTAAGCTCTCTCCAGAGATTCATAGCCTTCCGGGTTAACTAGCATATACTGCTTTAGCATTTCCTCAAACGACTTGGCTTGTTCTTCGGGTAATAGCGCTGAGTATTTGCCGCGATTACTGTCGTCCAAGAGCAAAAGCCTCCCATCATCTAGAAAAGAATCTGGCTCATCGGGTATAAGCCCTTCATCTACGGCAGCCCGGTATGCCGCACGTGGCAGTTGAATTATATCTGCCGACTCATATAGTGCTTCACTTGGCGCAGGGTTTTCTGCTATTTCAAGGCTGTGAATCGTCCCGTCCCGTAAACCGGTTTTGACATACTCTATTCGCTCTGCTGGGCTTGCCAGTATTTCCGTCACTGGGATTGGCGGCTGGTTCTCTGTATTTTCTGCGTATTCAATCTGAAAACCCAGGGCCGTATTCAACGCCACCCTCGTACACAGTTGCTAGGTCTTCTAAAGCTTCATGGTAGTAGCCAGCCGGCGGAATTAGCTGCTCGGGAGGTATTTTTGAGTCGTCGAGTTGCGGTAAATCATCCATTCTAGCGTGAGATTCAGGCGAGGTTATCATAAGCATTAGTATATATTATAGTCGCTCTATTCGCCCGACTCATGCTCACCTTCCCCACCCAGTAGAGCCAACTGTAGTCGTGCCGTCAGAATAGCCGCCGAACGACCAGATCTGTACTGGGTTCTACGAGCGTCAATTGCACATCGTCCAATATTCCCGTCTGCACTTTTGACAGCGCGACGTCCAATAATTCGCCATACCTACCAATAATGTTATTATATAGACGTTCGTGATACCGTAGTATTCTGCCTAAAGAAACGAGGGGGTTTGTGCCCAAGAAGCCGAAGCCCAAGATCTTCAAGGGATCGGGGCCTGTTCTCAAAACGGTGCAGGACGCCGTAACTGCGGAGTCTGAGACCTGGATGCGTAGTAGGGAGGGCCAGCGTGTCGGTGAATGGTCACGCACCCAAGCTATTGACTATTCCGAGAAGACGGGCCTCTACACGTTCACCGTGACCATCAGCTACGTCTACAAGTAGCCTTCGCGCTCTTCATCGACAGGCTTAGATCCGTGGCTGCCACGGTATGACCACACCCCACCGACAACTCTCCACAAGGACGGGCTGTCGGTGGGGAGCACCACCTAAGTGCTTGACTTACTATCCGAGCTTTTAGGTGGTGTTTATTAAGAGAGGTTTTAGTTGTCTGGTACTGAGAGATTCGAGCCCTAATTTACAGAGATTAAGATCAAAAGAAAAGTTCGACAATACAAATCGTCGAACTTTTCTGGTCTGAATAATCTTATGGTGACCCCGCGGGGACCTTCGGCGAAACATCTTTGGGATATGGAATGGAGCGATTAGATGATCGGCTCAAAGAATTGGGTCTCTAGCCTCTCAACTCCGCAATGACACGGGCGGGCGCTCCATCGACATCCAGCTTTATTGGCAGTGCGTAAATAGTAAACTCTTTGCCCGCTAGCATATCCAGATTGGTCAGGTTCTCAATAATAAGCACGTTACCACCAAGCAAGGCTTTGTGAATCGGAAAGTGATCGGTATTGTCTACGCTGCCTGCATCAACGCCAACCATCTTTACCTTGCACTCAACAAGATAATCGGCTACTTCTTCTGACATAACTGGGTAGTCCTCAAAATAGACCGGCTCGTGGTAATGCTCGCTCATGCCGGTGCGAAATAGTACAATATCACCTTCCTTAACGTTAGCCCGTTTCACGCTTTCAAGATCAAACTCTTTGTCGACTTCAATTATGTGGCCTCGGCCGACAAATTGTTCTGTTGGGACTTGATCTAACGTTTTGCCACCTGCAATCATGTGTAGTGGCGCATCAATATGCGTACCGACGTGAGTGTTGATCGAAATAACATGGTCGTTCCAGCCGTCACGATCAATAACACCAGCAGGTTCAATCTTAATCGCCGGATCGCCAGGATAGACGGGCGTTTGCTGATTGAGAGTTAGAGAAAGGTCGAGGATGGTATTCATACCTTCTCTGCGATCATACTTATTTCGATACTCGCACCCAAAGGCAAAGCTTTTACGCATACTGCTTCACGCACCGGATATGGCTCTTTAAAGTAAGTCGGGTAAACTTTGTTGAGATCGGGCATTACGGCCATATCGGTCACGTAGATAACAACCTTAACAATGTCATCCAGTGTCGCATCGGCCGCTTTCAGAATAGCGGCGATATTTTGCATGATCTGTGCAACTTTTTTCTCGGTTGTGTCGCCCACTAGTGTATTGTCCGGTAGTGCATGGATTTGACCGGCCACAAAGATAAAACCATTGCTTGCGAGTGCTTGCGACAGAAAGGCTGGTGCCCCTGGTGCTTCGTTAGTGGAGAATGCTTGTTTCATGCTCTAATAATACCCCGTTAGGTTCAAACAGCCTACGGTGAATCGGACCACTCAACAGGGGCAGCGCCCCAAACAAATGTCCCCACAAGCTTTCGCCTGCGGGGACATTGTGTCTGTAAGGTGTTTCGAGAACGCTTATTTTCCAAAATGGTGACCCCGCGGAGAGTCGAACTCCGGTTGCCGGGATGAAAACCCGGTGTCTTGACCGCTGGACGACGGGGCCAAAGTGGAGGGCATTGAATTTTATGCTGGCATAAAATTCAATGATCCGAACATTTGGGTCAATTTACGAAGTAAATTGGGGTCACGCTCATGCATGTTCATCAATTTGCACAATCGTAACAGATCAGATTTTACCAAAAAAACTACCTCTTGGCTAGAGGTATGTAGCCGTTTGCTGGCGGGCGAAGCAAGAGAACCAAGATTCCCTCCACTTTACCCGCCAGAACGATCGGTCAGCTCCGCCGCCCAGAAAGGTGTCTGCCAGGAGGCACTTCCCAGTCCACGATACCCACTGGACTGGGACCTTTCTGCTGAGTAAACAGCCATGCGAGAGCTTCCTCGATTTCTCGAGTTGTGGGCCGGTATCTGAGTGCTTGGGGCGTGTACTCGTCGAACATCAGCAAAACTCGTTCGACAAGCTCGGTAGACGACAGCGGCCGTCGGGCGTCCTTGCGCGCCTTGGCTAGCGCTACGTAAACCTCAGTAATGAGGTGTGCGTCGGGACGAGCGACCAGCTCGGTGTGCCGGGGAGTTCGTATACTGCTCACAAGCCAGAACCTTTCTATGGCAGGTGCTAACTCTGATCGTTTACCTATACCTAAGATTTGGCGCGGTACGGTATTTATATAATATCAAAAGTATAGTTCGTGCGAAAGGATGTATCGAGGGCGGGTACTCGGATGGCTTTGAAGGCCAACCTTTCCCCGCCCGACTATGAACCGCCCATCTCAACTACCGTGAGGGCGTGACCGATCATGTCCTGCACGGTCCTACTGAAGACGGGTACACCGAAATGACTCTGGACCTCTGCGGCAACGAGCTCGATGAAATGGCCGAACGAAAGTCGGTCCGATACGCAACGCGCTCGGACAACCCTTACTAGATCTACGAGTTGACCCGGGACGACAATCGCCCCCTGCAGGTCAACCCCAGGATCTGTTCCCGCCTCCATGACCACAATCCGCCTACGATGCCTGGGCGACACGACGTCTCTCTTTCTCTCGCTAGGTGAAATCCTCATTCGCGGCCAACACAAAAAGGGCCACGAGATGTAGCAGATTACCACACTTACCGCAATCGGTCAATCTACCCCACCCTCGGCAGGTCGTGCCAATTGGTCGTATACGCCGGGCTGCGGCGTTCGTGCTTGCTGTGCCAGTCGATGCGGCGAATATGCTCGCTGCCGTGGCGAATAAGCCGGGTATTATACTTGGCATTCAACCGGTCGACCGATTTCATGAGCGTTGCTTGCTTATCCAACTGGGATGCATCGTGCATCAGCGACAATTGCCAGGCCTGTTCGGAAGCTAGCCCGACCAGCGCTATGCCGGCGCGTTTGTAGGCAAAATCGGCATCGTAGATCAGCTGCAATCCCCCAAGCGCCGCCGCGATTAACGCCCCCGTGTCAGCGGTAGGTTGACCCAACCGCACCACCGTTGACGCTCCCCGACCCGCTTCGAAGTTATGCGGGGTCCGCAGGAATACCATCACACCGGTGGCAACTTCGTGCTGCTCCCGCAATTTTACCGCCGCCTGCGCGGCAAATGTAGCCACCGCGCCCTCCAACTGATAATAATCGCGAACATTGTGACCAAATGACCTCGTACGCATGATTGACTGTTGCGGTTCAACCTCAGATTGCAATGGCAAACAGCTCTCGCCTTTCAGCTCGCGCACCGTCCTGAGGCCGCGAATCGACATCTGTTGCTGGACCCATACCTCGCTGACTTGCGTCAGATCGTACGCCGTCGAAACGCCACGCTGCAGAAGCTTGGGCGCCAACGCCCGCCCGACGCCCCACACATCGCCGACGGCTAGCCAGCGGAGCAACTCTTCCCTGTTTTCATCTGTTACTACCAACACACCGCGCGAATTGGCCGTCTTCTTGGCATGTTCCGATGCAGCCTTGGCTAACGTCTTGGTTGGGGCAATGCCAATCGATACCGGAATGCCAGTCCACTGCAAAATTCGCTGTCGCAGCTCAGCCGCCCAGGCTTCGTAATTTTCAATCGGCAGATGTGATATTTCTAGGAAGGATTCGTCAACGGAATACACTTCGATCAGCGGTGCGGCGTCAGCCAGAATTCGAACGACGCGCTGGGAAAAGTCTCCGTACAGTCGAAAATTCGCCGAAAATAGCGTCACATCCTTGCCCTTCATCAGATGCTCTATCTGGAATAGCGGTGCGCCCATCGGTACTCCCATGGCCTTGACCTCATTGCTGCGCGCCACAATACAGGCGTCGTTATTGCTCAGCACCGCGACTGGCCTATTCCACAAATCAGGCCGGAATACCCGCTCGCAGCTCACAAAGAAGTTATTGCAGTCGATAAGGGCAAAAATTGGTGCGCTCATGCTAGGACCCTTACTCGAGTAGGCTTGATGCTCCAAAAGGACTGGGGTCCTGTCGTCCGGTCCGCCCCTTCTTTTGTCCTTGCCCTGGCTGCGGTCAAAAGTGGGTGCTGCCCCGCCGAACGCCACCCCACTTACTTCCTCACCTGATGAACGACGAACGTTACGACACCCCACAGCATCGCATCCGTCGCCTCGTGCAGCGCAATTGGCGGATAGCCAGGGTGTTCGGCAACCAGCCATGCTTCCGCACCCTGTTTCTTCAGGCGCTTCAGCGTAAAGTCGCCATCGACCGCGGCCACCACAATATCGCCCGAACGCGCCTCAAGTGACTTATCGACCACCACCAGATCGCCAGAGGTAATGCCAGCGCCGGTCATCGAGTCACCCTCGACTCGCAAATAGTAGGTACTGACGGGTCGCTTTACCAGATATTCATTGAGGTCAAGCGCAAACCCGCCCGCTTCTTCGGCGGGGTTGGGAAAGCCAGCGCGGACGGGGCTGATCATCAGGTGTGGGAGGTGTTTTTGAGCCATTTCGTCATCCATTATAAAACTTCTTGCACCTCTATAACATATGTAATAAACATAAGGATAATATTGCTTTTTACGCACATATGTGTTAATGTATATACCGATCTACCTGTGAGGAGGATTTTATGAAGTTTTTGCGTCGTTTTCTTAACCATACTCGATACGTTAGTAATAACGCAGTTTTAGCTGCTACCCTATTTGCAGGCCTAACTGGTGTTGTGCTGGGCTTTTCAACGCTCAGCCCCGCCACCTCTGTTGGTGCTACTGCCTGTAAAACCAATAACATTATGCCTTGTGGCGCCGCATCGGTGAGCGAATTTATCACCAAGTACGGCCAAAACACGCCCGGCGACTATACTGCCATCTATCAATCCTATGGCCTTGCGCCAAGTGATATCGACCGATTTGGCCGAACTGCCCAAATGGGCATGGCTAACCGCGACGGTACCATCACCCTGGGCGGCAAAGTTGTTGCCACCAATGCCAGCAACCTTGGCCGTGAGCGCCGCTCGTATTCGACGCCAGTGACTATTGCTGGCAAGCCCTACTATTCTGACCCGAACAAAATCGACTTCCTGTCGAACATTCCTGTGATGGTTATGATGAATGGCGACCAGTTCCAGTTTGCCGCCATGACTATCTGTGGCAACCCCGTCAAGGGCACGCCAACCGGCCAGGCACCACAATACAGCTGTAATATGCTGCACCCTCAGCAAATTGACCGTACGACATTCAACTTCACAACCGATGCAACTGCCTTGCACGGGGCAACCGTTACCAAGCTAGTCTATGACTTTGGCGACGGCACATCACAGACCGCTGCAAATGGCAGCCAGGTCGTCACCCACAAGTATGCCAAAGATGGCAGCTTTACTACCCGAGTAACGGTATACGTCGCCGTTAACGGCAGCACCGTACCAGTTACCGGCGCACAGTGTGCCAAGCCTATCGAGGTTAAGCCCGTTCCAGTTCCTCCGAAGCCTCCTGTTACGCCCGCATTCGCGTGTAGCCAACTACAGACCCTGACTATCGACAAGACAAACCGCACCTACCGCTTCGTTGCAACCACCGCTCAGAGTGGTGGCGCAACCCTGAAGGACGCCAACTTCGACTTTGGTGACCACCAGTCTATTGCCGGCGTCAAGCCAAGCGACGACCGCACAGTCATGAGCGAACACACGTACGCTCAAGCTGGCACATACACCATCGTCGCAACCGTCGACTTCGACGTAGCTGGCTCAGTAAAGAGCGACACCTGCAAAACCCACGTCAGTCCCGAGCAAACTCCTCCTGCTGAGTGTAAGCCCGGCATTCCTGTCGGCGACAGCCGCTGTACCGAGTGCAAGCCTGGCGTACCAGCTGGCAGCAAGGAATGTGCTCCCGTTCCCGAACTGCCTAACACCAGCGGCATAAGCCTTGGCGGTGCAGCAGTCGGCGGCACGGGCATCTTCTCGGCTAGCTCATACTTTCTGCGAGCTCGTCGCAACCTTCGCGGCAGCTTCCGCATCAATCGCTAGATAATTCCTACCTTTTGCAAATAGCCACCATGCCGGTGGCTATTTGTTTTGCGTTCGTGGATCAGGCTCTTGCTGCGCCCCAAGGTCGGGACGCAGCAAGAGGGCGCGTGTCTAGCTCTCGCACTTGTCAGCTTCGGTGATGCTGCTCAGGATATCGAGTATCTTCGCCGGCAGGCCCTCGACAAACAGCCCGGCGGCCGTCAGGTCACCGACCAAGGGCACTATCAATCGATTCCGAGGATACGTCGCGCCGGTGCGCGCATCACAGAACCGATAGCAGAGGGCAACGACCTTTTCCGAAAGCTTGCTCCCGATATCAAACTCATCAAGCTGCTCCTGGGTGGGTATCGTGACTTCCGGAGAGTGGTGCATTGTAGTAAGTCCCTTCTCAAAGAACCTCGATCGCAGACGGTTTGGCTGCAGACGCATACGATTATGCCACGCCACGCTTGCTACGGGCAATACCAAAGTATCTATTCTTGGAATGGATTCTGACGCGCTTGGTTGAAGAGCGACCTGACGTTCACGCTGTTATCCTGCAGCTGCTTGATTTTGTTCACGGTGGCCTGGTCGATGCGCGGCTGAGCGACAGCCGTTGCCGAGGATATAGCGTTCTTGTCCGGTTGTGCATCCAGATAGCCTGCCAGTCGAAACAGAATGATTCCATATATAACCAGTACCACTCCGACAAACAGGGCGCTACGGAAGCGCAAAAGTTGCTTCAAAAACTGCAATCCGATCTGGATTATCCTATTCATGGCTTTATAAACTCGTTTACGACCAGCGTGAATGCAACTTGACTGGCATTTTTAGGATCCGGCTGAATGGTAATGCTTGTCACTTGGGCGGTTCGACGATTCTGTTCCAGCTTGGCCAGGAAACTCGCAAAGCTAGAGTACGTCACCGGCGTCGCGCTGGATTGGCTAATGGTGATCTGCAGCTGATACACGCCCGATATTCCCGTCACCGGCGTCACCTGGGTCAAGCCGCCTCCAGCCTTGGCGTGCGCTCCGCCCAAAGTTGACGGCGGGAACGAGATAGAACTGAGCTGCGATATGCCGCTTTGATTCGCCAGATTGACAATCTCTTGCACCGCGGCCGCCTGGTTCTTGTCCTGCGGAACGACAGTCCTGGCAATGCCATTGAGGTCGGCATAGGCCGCAATGTCCCTTTTGTCCCGGGCGAGCAACGTTTGGCTTTCAGTCGCCGCCTGTTGCTGAGCCTTAAGGTCTACCAGCTGTTTGGACTTGGCCGCAAACATACCGCTAGTCAGATGCATAGCCTCAAGTAGTCCAACGCCCAACAGCACCAATAGGCCAATAAGTACAAAGTACAGCTTTCGGCTATTCATTACGATTTGCCTCCAGGGTTGCTAGCGTTGATGAATAGGAATGGATTGCTCTGAGTGAACTGGGCTTGAATGTCGATAGTGCACGGGTATTTAGGATTGGTAATGGCTGTGCCGGTAGCACAGGTAATGCTCACGATGTCTGCTTTGGAAAATATCTGATTGCCGGGGTCGGTCAGATTGGCCTGCAGCTGAGCGGCAGAATTGTACGAGCCAGATTGGGCGATAAGATCCATGCCGGTTTGAGTTTGATCGATTGTCAGATTAGTGAGGACTACATCTGACGGCGTAATGCTACCTAGCCGCGAGAGTAGTTTAGAGAACAATATCTCCTTGGACAATACCTGTACCATCAGCTTGAGGTTGTTAGAGATATCAGTAACCTGTTTTTTCACGCCAGTAATGTTCTCGCGGGCTAGCTGCGCCTGGGCCACATCAACCTGCGTTTTATACGTGCCGATCGATCCGTTGAAGATAGTGAGTCCCACTAGCGCCAAAACTCCTATGCCCGCCATGGCGACGCCACACGCTGCCAGCCAATTTACCAAACGGTAATTACGGCGAGCGTACTGATAGTCAAGCTTGAGCTCGGGTGGCAACAGATTTATCATGCAAATACCTCTGCCGGGTTTATCACAGCTAGACCAGTTGCGGTCGCATACGACATACGATCAGCATAAAATGACGGCATATGCCCAAAATCAATATATTCCGACGGGTCAAAGGCTCGGGCGGACAACTTGAGATCTTTGGCAAAGTAGTCGGTCAGCCCTGGCATGTTGGCGCCACCGCCCATGATGACTACTTGGCCTATCGGTTCATCCTTGGCGTAGCGCTGCTCGTAGTATCGAATTGTACGCCGAATTTCCTTTAGTAGGAGTGCCAGGGGCGCTTCGACAGCGGCGGTTATTTGTTTGTGGAAAACACTCTCGGCCAGACCATATTTGCTCTTCAGCATAAGCGCCTCGCTGGGCGTTACGCGCAGAGCTCTAGCGATCGCCACCGACACATCGTCACCGCCAGATGGCACCGTTCCGGTCACGACCAGCCCTCGGTTGAAAATAGTAATATCCGTCGTTGTAGTGTCGATATCGACCAGCACAGAGGGCACTTTGGCGCTCTGCCTGTCATGGGTATATAGATGTGCGCTGGCACCAATAGTGGTGTCGAACAGGATGGGCTCCAGTCCCATCAGGCGAGCAAGCGCCAGATGCGAGTCCACCACTTCCCTCGGCATGGCAACCATAAATATCTCGAGGCCCTCTTCACTTTCGCGCAAGGTCGTGTAGTCCAGATAACTGTTGTCTTTCTGGATGGGAATATACTGCGCGGCTTCAGCCTTGACTGCGTCGTCAATGTCCTTGCGGCTGAGCTTCGGCAATTGCAGGGCACGAGTGAGAGCGCGATATGACGGCAAGGAAACCGCGACACGTTTGGTCGTGATCTCACCAATAAGTTCTTTGCTGAACAGCTTGAAGGCAGCCTTAGCGATGACCTCGGGGGCTGCTATGACACCATGCTCAATAGCACCAGGATCGAACCCTATCGAACCGTAACCCCTCAATCGAGGTTTCTGACCTTTAATCAGATCCACCTGGACAACGCGCAATTCGCCATCGCCGATATCGAGACCAAACAAAGGCTGGTCGCCGAAAAGCAATGGCTTTGTCTCTACTTTGGTCTTCATACCCTCACCTAACCATAACTGGAATATGACAAAAGTATAGCATTAATATAGCCGCGAGGGAATAACGTTTGCGTTAGTACGTGGGCTGATAACTTGTAATGCTCCACGTTTGCGTACCGGATGACAAGGTAACGCCGAACACGACCGAACCTGCGCCGGTCATATCCACCGTCTGCCCGGTGGCTGCGCCCAAGATGCCGCTGCCGGCTAGCGATATCTTGCTCCAATACGCATCAAATACCATACCCGGCACGTTTGTCGCACCACCGACAGATATCGTCTGCAAATTCTGGGAATTGTAGAGGTCGTTGCCGGTCATGGAGTTGTATTGCCCACCGCCAGTTACCGTCGGACAGCTTGGGCTGCAGCCAGCGGCACTCTTGAAGCTAATGAACTGAATACCAACCCCGCTCGAGTTAGCAAGCATCGTTGCTGAGCCGCCGACGGTTATGGTACCATCGACAATCACATTAGGCCGATTTGTGCCGACGCTGTCTGCGGCGACAATCTTGGCCGCACCGTTGACGGTCAGATTACCCGTGATGTATACGTTGCCCGTTACGGTGACTTTGCAACTGTTCCCTACCGTAACATCGCCCGTCAGCTTTAGGTTCGCTGGCCAGGTGATCGTGCTGTGCCCAGAACAAGCGTACAGGCCGCTGCTGCCCGATGCGGTCGTCGTGACCGCATTGATCTGACTTTGGCGGTCGTAAGGCGCCGGCGAAGCGACAGGCGCCGTACAGCCTGTTTGCAGCCCCGATCCTCCATTGCCAGTCTGAATGTTATTGTTAGGGCCTGTACTGGTCTGTCCGGTAGCGCAAACCGTGCCGTAGATGTTAGTGCTATGTGCCATGGTGATAGGCTGATTGCCGTTTGTGCACACCTGGGCGTACGTGGCTCCAGGGTTCGAACCGGTTGGACAGGCCTGGTTAGCGGCATTAACCGTAACCGGATTGGCGAACGTGCCAATCTTGGCCGCTCCGGCCAGCGTAATAGTGCCGGCAACATAGACGTTCGAATTGGTGATGTTGGCACTACCACCCAGAATCAATCCGCCCGGACCGCTAAAAACCGAGTAGCCAGCGCTGGTTGTCCCCACCACAATCGCCTTCACTTTGCGAGTCAAGTAGGGTGTCGAGGCGTGCGGTCGATACACCAGGCCGGTCGACACAATAGTCTTGGAATTACTACCGGCATTATTGGTGACCGAAGTCTGGAACGTGCCCTTGCCCTGGGATGAACTGTTAAAGAATGTTTGTGGCGAAGCATATCCCGTAAACGAGCTATCACTATTCAGCGAATTGACCGACTGCTCAATTCCCGCCTCGGCCACTAGCTCGGCGTTTTGGGTATACTGCTCGCCGACTGTGTGCTGATACTGCAGGGCAACCAACCCAGCAATGCCGAGCCCAATCGTCGTCAAAAATAATATCATCACCACGGCGGATACCAGGAACCATCCATCTTCGCGGGCGGGGTGACTTGTGTGTTTGTGTGCTTGGGGCATACTATTTGTTCCTGAATACCATTCTTGATGTGTAGCTAGCGTTGACTGTTTGGCTGTTGACCTTCGACGATAGCGTCATGGCCACCTGGACTGAGCGAGCGTTTGCGGGTGTCACGACATTTTGATCGGCGTCAAAGTATGTGACCAACCAGCTCGAGACGCCCTTTGCGACGACCGTATCGGCTGGGCAAGTGCTGGTGGCATTCGCGGCTGGGCAAGTCGTAACTGCGGCATCATTCGCGCTATCAGAGGCCAACGTGCGCCGGTACAAGGTCGTGCCAGAGATAAAGTAAATGACGTTATCCTTCTGGGTAATGTAGTTCGCCTGGTCGCTGAAGATGACATTGTGTGCGCTATCCATTGCAACCTTGGCAAGGACCAACGTTTGGCCGTCGGATTGCCAACTATATTGACCGCCCGATGCGTACTGATCAGCCCATCTGTTGTTGGTGTCGGCGCTACCCGATACACGAATGTCGGCGTTAATCTTGTCGACAGCGTCTTCAGCGCTGGTTAGCAAGCTAGAGCGTTCCTGCGCAGCAGAACTAGCCTGCAGCCAGGTCACGATAAAATTGGCGAGCACCAACGACAGAATGCTCATGACGATCATGACGATCATCAGCTCTACTAACGTAAATCCCGCGCTCGTACGTCGATGTGGGCGAATGCGTATCATTGTCCGTGCCCCAAACCGACAATACCGATATCTGAGCTGAGCGTAATAGTCTGCGTCTGGCCGTAGTCTGCATACGTCACGGTTACGTCCACCCGGCGCAGCCCTGGCGTTGGTTCGCTAATTGCCACAGTGCCCGCTTTACCAGAGGGCAACCCGGTCGGCAAACTGCTAGTAAACGTAATAGTCCCTCCGGGGGTCAACGAGCTGTAACCATTATTGCGCAGGTCCTCGACCTCGGTCCGAGCAGCGCGCACGGCCAGGTCAAAATGTTGGCTCTTCACCTCATTGGCCTGCACCGTATAATAAAGGCCACCCAGGCTCACCATAACTATCCCAAGCACGATTATCGTAACCAGAAGCTCTACCAGCGTAAAGCCGTCGTCCCGCTGTATCATCCATTTACTATATGGCATTCTGCTGCAATTATAAAACCGCTTGAGCTTTTACCCAAGCGGTTTTATGTCGGAAACTGTTTCTTTGTAAACTAGTTTGTAACCGAGATGTTGTTGGCGCTATTTGAGTCACCCCAGATAGTTGCTGCTGCTGTAGCCGTAAAGCCCGTGCAGGCAGATGTTCCAGCCGTAACCGCGCCACCGCTTGCGACCGTATCGCCACAGCCTGATGCTGTTACTGAGTACGTGAAGCCGTTTGCTCCGGTAAAGCTTGTGCTGAGTGACTGGTTATTACCGCCTTCGCTGCTATTGAGCCAGTTGTTGACATCGCCAATAGCTGCTGGGTAGCTGCTGTGGTCGGCGTAATACTCACCAAGCTTGTTCTTGACCTCGGCCAATGTTGACTGAGCGCTAGCCTTGTGGGCTTTGTTTTGCGCGCCGTTGTAGGCAACAAAGGCAATCGCCGCCAAGATGCCGATGATAATGATTACGATCAGTAGCTCAATAAGCGTAAAGCCGTTCGAATTAGCTTTTGTCTCTTTACGCATGTTCCTCACCCTTTCTAACTGTGGTTCTAATTATGCTTCATATTATTTCTTATGCTTAACGCAATGTCAACAAGAATTGCTGGACGACAGGCAATTGACTTCCCGTCTCACCCCGCCATAATTGGCTGCATGAAAACCGGTATATTACTGCACGTGTACAGCGTCGACGACAAGCATTGGAAACAAATCGCATGGGGTAACCCTGCCCTGGACGCGCTGGGGTGCCTGCCAAAGCTTTGCCAGCTGCTCCTATCCCAGGCCCTCGACCCTCAGATCGTCATCTACAGCGGCCCATCAACCAAAGATGGCTTGAGCGAGGGCGCCTACACCAAAAAATTCCTGCTGGACAACTTTGATAATCTGGCAGACTTCCCGACGCTGCGCAGCCTCATGCAAAACCCGGAGAAGGTAGCACACCTGCGTTCGCAGCTGCAGGGCATTATCCTTGGCGAGAACCTCATTCGCACCGCCGACGAAGTAGCTGCTGCGGCCAAGCTATTCGCATCGCCAGATATCAATTCCGTGGTGCAGATTGCGTGCGCCAGCCACGCCCCGCGCTGCATCAAGGAACAAGTCATCGCGCGAAGTCACAGCCAAATAGCTCCAAGGCAAATCTGGTCGGTCATCGCCGGCGACACCCTTCCGACCGGGGTTGCAGCTGAAGACACAGTCATATTCGAGAAACCTCGATTGAGCTACGACCCAATGATCGACGTTCGGCCAAGCGCACCAGAGGTGCTACGGCAATATTTTGCATTATCGCCAGAGGTAAAACGGGCGTTCCTCGTGGAAGCTGACGCATTTATGAAGCAACATCGCTAGCTCTGAACGCTGGTAGAAATCTGCGTGATCGGCCCAAAGACGCTCAGGGCGATAATGCCGATCATGCCGCCGAGCAGCAAGATAGTAATCGGTTCGATAATAGACGACATCGCGCCAACGGCTGTGTCGACTTCCTCTTCGTAAAATTCAGCGACCTTCAAAATCACCTCGTCTGTCTTGCCCGTCTCTTCGCCCACGGCCAGCATTTGCGCCACAATCGGCGGGAAATGCTTGCTCTTTTGCAGCTCGGCAGATAGCTGGCTGCCGGCCTGGATAGCCTTGGAGCATGCCAGAAGCTCCTTCTCGATCACCGCGTTGCCAATGGCTGCGGCAGTCGTATCGATAGCTTCGACGATCGACACGCCCGCGCCCATCAGCGATGCAAACACACGCGAGAACCGGGCAATTGCGGTCTTGGCCACTATCACCTTCACGACCGGGATCTTCAGGATAAAGCTATGCCAGCGGTAACGCCCGTTCTTAGTCTTGATATAGCGACGAAATCCTACAAATAACAAAGGTAGACCAACTAATGTACCGACAATTGTGATCGGCTGCTTCATGATGTCGCTTATGGTTAAAAGTGCCTGGGTATAGATGGGCAACGAAGCGCTACCACCGCTCAGCGATGTCAGGATAGAGCCAATCTTGGGCACGATAAACGTCATCAGCACAAAGAACGCGCCTAGCGTCACCGTCAAAATAACCGCCGGATACGTCATGGCGCCACGCACTTTGCCGCGCAGGGCGTTGTCCTTTTCCTGCTGATACGCTAGCCGCCCCAGTACCGTGTCCAAGATACCGCCCGACTCGCCAGCACGCACCATATTGACGTAAATGGGCGAGAAAACATGTGGGTGCTTACTCATAGCCGTACTCAGGTCGACGCCGCCCTGAACATCTGCCGTTACGGCCTCAAGGGTTTTGCGCAGTGTCGCCGAGTCACTTTGGTCGCGAAGGATGGTGAGTGAGCGCAGGATCGGCACGCCGGCGTTGACCATGGTGGCAAATTCACGCGTAAAGATCACTAGGTCTCTGGACTTGACTTTTCCAGGCCCAAACGAGATGTTAAAACCGCCGCTTCGGCGAGTCTCCTTCACCGTCACCGACTGAAATTGCCTGGCCCTGAGAAGCGTAATGGCCGCAGTTCGATCGCGCGCGTTCAGCGTGCCTTTTTGGGTTTGCCCGTTCGATAGTCGTCCGACAAAGGTAAACTCTGCCATTATTTATCCGTCGTGGTTACGCGAACAATTTCTTCGATGGTCGTCTGGCCACGCAACGCCTTTATAAATCCGTCGGTCTTCATGGTGAGCATGCCGTCGTGGATAGACTGCGTCTCGAGGTCCTCACTGGTGGCATTATTCACGATCAGCTTCTGAACGGCGTTGTTGTTCTCTAGGACTTCATAGATGCCCATCCGACCGTTGTATCCAGTATGGTTGCAGTTGTTGCAACCCTTATCGTGCGCTTTCCATAGTCGCCGAATTGACTTGTCAGTCGTACCTAGGTCCGGCGTTTCGACGCCAACACCGGCCGCCTCGGCTTCTTTCTCGAGCTTGTGCACGCGGTCGAAATCTTCCTCGTGCACCAGATTAAACGTAGCCTTTATGCGGTCCAAAACACCGTCATCTGGTGTGTATTCCTCGCGACACTTCGGACATAGGCGTCGCACCAGACGCTGCCCTATCACCACCCGCACTGTGCTGGCGATCAAAAACGGTTCAACGCCCATATCCAGCAAACGCGGCAAGCACGTCGCGGCGTTGTTGGTGTGCAGCGTACTAAACACCAAGTGCCCGGTCAGGGCGGCCTGCACAGCCAAGTCAGCTGTCTCGCGGTCGCGGATCTCCCCAACCATGATAATATTTGGGTCTTGTCGTAGCAGTGAGCGCAGACCGCTCGCAAATGTCATACCAGCCACAGGGTTTACCTGCGTTTGATTAACCCCGACAATACGATACTCAACCGGGTCCTCAACCGTACTAATGTTGACCGATGGGTTGTTTAGGCTGCTCAGAATACTAAACAAACTGGTCGATTTGCCCGACCCAGTCGGACCAGTGACCAGTATCATGCCATGTGGCTGCACAATTGCCTCGCGCACACGCTTGAGCGATTCACCCCAGTAGCCAAGCTCTTCGAGCGTAGCCGCCTTGCTGGATTCGTCCAAAATACGCATCACGACCTTTTCGCCATCAACAACCGGCAGAGTCGAAACTCGCAACGCGTAGACGTGATTGTTGATCGATATCTTAAACCGCCCGTCCTGCGGCGCACGATGCTCGTCGATCTTTAGGTTGGCCAATATCTTGATACGCGACACCAGCGCGCCCAGCACTCGCCGCGGCAGATGATTTGCCTCCTGCAACACACCGTCGACACGGTAGCGCACTATCACGCTGTCTTCACGAGGTTCGATGTGGATGTCACTAGCGCGCGACTTGATGCCGTAGTCGATGATCAGGTTGATCGTCTGGGCAATGGGTGAATCCTCGGCCACATCCTCTTCGTCAACCTCTTCGTCGGCAACTTCTTTATCCTCTATCGCAATCACCTTCGCCAGCTGCGTACTGACCGAGCTGCCACCCGTGTATTGGTCGATTGCCGTCTGTATGGCGCTGAGCGGCGCGATATGTATCCGCATTGGCTTGCCCAGCTCTTTCTGCAAGAAATTGATGGCCTGGATATCGTCCGGATCCTCGAGGGCTACATACACTACGCCGTCTTGGTCAAGGTCGAATGCCACCGCATGATATTGGCGTGCAGTGTGTTCAGGTATCAGCTTGAGGACGCTTGGACGCACACTGCCGGGGGTAAACTCGGCAACCGGCACATCAATTTCATGGGCGTACAGCCCGGTGAGCTCGGCCTCTGACAGCAAATTATTGGCCAGCACCAGATCCTGAAGGGTCTTTTTGCCGTTATTGGTTTGGTCATGCAGGCGCTTTAGTTGCTCGGCAGTGAACTTGCCGGTCTGCATAAGCATTTTTTCGAGTGACGAATCAGATATACGCATAGATAACCTCAGTATATACGAAAAGCATGAGCTTTAAAATTTACAGTGGCATAACATATACGGTACTATGTGAATTAATAGTAGCGTCAAATACTTTTAAGAGGGTAGCTCGCATGGATCAAAAGAAGTCAAAACGTAAGATACCGGTGACCTCAGAAAAACACGCGACCATCAACGCCAAATCAGGGCCCATTGTCATCCAGTCCCGTGCGATCATCAAAAATGAAAGTACAACGCCAATCGAGAACCAGCCACCTCAAACCATAGTCAGCCGCGTGGTCAGCAGAACCATCGAGCCGATTTCCGAAACAGCTACACCCGCAAAAGCCAAACCCGTCAGCCCACAAAAACCCGCTGTCGCCTCCCCAAAAGCGCCAGAGCCCATCTCTACCCCTGAGCCCCCTGCCGCGCCTGATGATGAAACGATCGGCCAAAACACCATCCAAGACGACAGCGAACAGCTTAAAAACACCGCAGCAGCCATCAAACGCGAACGCAAAATGCAGGAATACATCAAAAATCGCGAATATTTTGTGCCTGTCAGCCCCACGGCCAGACAGCATTCTATCAAGATGAGCTTTGGACTTGTTCTGTTACTTGCCATCTTGAGTGTTGGACTTATCGACCTCCTGCTAGACACCGGTGCGATTTTGCTTGTACAGCGCATACCTCATACTCATTTCTTCAGCCTGTACAACGGTCAGTAACAGATACGTACTACACCTTAAGCGTATTGACATTTATACGTTTTGGTGATATATTGGTATTTAGTCATTGTGTGCAACTGAGGTAGGACTACTGTTAGGCTACAGAGCATTTTGACGGGTGTTTTACTAGGCTTCGGCCATATAGATCTTTATGCCCCGAAAAATGGTTCACACGCAATAAGGTACGTTAACAAGTCAGATCATTACAGTTCATTTTACTGCACCTGGAACACGAGCGCGTGGCAACGCGTTCACAAGGCACCACAGCAATCTGCGGGCGCCTTGCCGCGCTTGTTTTCATAAATAGTGCAGCCTTTGGCGCATGGAACCATGCCCAAAGAGATAGAGCACCACGTCCTCCGCTACTGGGCCCCAGTAGTGTCCGCCTGAACCGCGCCCGCGGTCAGCGGGCAATACTACGAACCAGTAGAAATGGAGAAATACCATGTCGAAGCCATATGGCGGGCGCCGCTTGGCGGTGCTAGTGCCGTTCATGGTGGTGTTCGCGTTCTTCGCCTTTTGGCTGAGCGCGACGGCTCACGCGCCCACTTCCCAAAGTGGTAACGCGACCATGAGCTTCATCGACACCGACGGACAAACCAAGGCGCTGCCGCTGATCACGGGCGGCGACCCTGCGAATCCCATCAGCGGGACGCAGGCCAACGCCGACCCGGCCACCATCTCGGTCACCATCGGGACCGTCAACGACAAGTCGCGCACGAACACCTGGTCCGACCTCGCTGCCGCTTACGGCGACGAGGGATGGTACCAGGAGTGCGCCACCCGCAACCTCGGCCCCAACTGGAGCTGGGGAACGGATGTGCCGAAGTACGCAGCCATCGAAGATGCCGCGCCGTTCGGCAGCCTCGACGCCAGGTTCATCCTGGCGCTGAACGTTAGCTCCGGGCTCACCGACGACCAGATCCGCCAGAGGGCGGCGGCCGACGGCAACCCGGATGTGAGCAAGCTGCCCATCGTGAGGACCGGCTGGATCATCAACACTCGTAGCCTCGGCGACAAGCGTTGCGATCCATTCGTGTACGACAGGCCGCAAATTCGCGTCAGCCTGGGCAAGCTTGTCCAGGGACCGGACGGCACCTACCGACCGGACACCAGCGAAGGCATCTTCGTCGACTGCCACAACATGTGGCGGATCCCGAAGACCGTACCCGTTCCGACGACACCTACCCCTCCGACCACCACAACCAGCCCCAAGCCGACGCCATCCTCGACTACTCCGACCCACACGCCATCCACGCCACCCACGACCAGTCACCCGCCGACATGTGTGCCGCCGGAGACAAAATCGTCAAACGGCGTCTGCGTGAGCCCGAAGAACCCGACCGCCGGGCCGGGATCGCAGAGCAACGTTCCGACGTGGCAGCAGGGATCAGCCCCGCCGCCCAGCTCTGCACCCGAGCCCAGGCCGAGTTCCCCACCCTCCAGCTACTCCGCACCGGCACCCCCGACGCCCTCGCAGCCGCAGGGCACTCAGCCCCCGCCGACCACCAGGACGTCGGTCCCGCCGCAGGAGACGTCGGCTCCACCCACCAGTGCACCGGCCACCGGCTGTGTGCCGCCGCCAGGCATGACGTGCTGATTGCTCTATCGCCACCCCAGGGAGCGTTCCTGCCGGGCCTACCAGCCTCGCAGCGAACGCTCCCTCGGGAGCAATAGTGACTTGTAATGATCTGACTTACCGCGCTACCCCGCAGAACCGCTCATTAACAATTTGGTAACCACACGTCGCACAACCTAATTTTTTGATACTTATAACCACCACAAACGAAGGAGAGACTATGCATATCATTTCACGATTGCTTCAGCGCGTACCCAAGCGTCTGCTGCCCATGGGCGTCGCAGTCGCCGCTATCGTGATCCCTGCCGCCGTTATGGCTTGGGGTCCCGACCGCCCAACGTATACCATGGCTCAGCCCGCTGACCATGTAACATTCGACTCTATCACCGACAACTCAGAAGTCGGCGATGAACGCAACTTTTTGACAATCAAGGATGCCACCAACACCGCTGCTGGCGGCTGGCAAGACAGCGTAACCGCGCAGCCCGGCCACGAGTACTGGGTACGCATCTACGTCCACAACGACGCAGCCAGCAACCTCAACCTAAAGGCTACCAACGTACGCACCAAGGTAAACGTCCCAACCACAACTGGCAAGAGCGTACAGCTGGCCGGCTTCATCAGCGCCGACAACGCCGCTCCTCAGGAGATCTGGGACTCTGCAACCCTGACAAGCACCAGCGATTTCAACGTTGCGTACGAAGCAGGTACTGCACGACTGTCCAACAACGTCTTTGGCCAAACTGGCGCGCTGCTCAGTGACGACATCGTCACCAGCACTGGCGCACCATTGGGCTACGACAAGCTCGACGGCGTTATCCCTGGCTGTATGCAGTACTCGGGATACGTCACATTCAAGGTCAAGGTACAAGGCCCACAAAGCACCACCTTTACCGCGAGCAAAATGGTTAGCAAACACGGCGCAAACCAGTGGACCAAGAGCTATGCAGCTCAGCCCGGCGAAACCGTTGACTACCTGATCCAGTACAAGAACACTGGCACCACTCAGCAAAACAATGTCGTCATCAAGGACCAACTGCCCGCAGGCGAAAGCTACATTGCCGGCACATCGATCCTTGGTAACAGCTTGACGCCAACCGGTGCCAAGATTTCCGACAATGTCACGACTGCTTCTGGCGTCAACATCGGTTCATACGCTGCTGGTGCAAATGGTTGGGTTATCTTCAGCGCGAAAGTAGCTGATAACGACGCCCTTCCAACCTGTGGTCCGAACACGCTTGTCAACAAGGCAACGGCCGAAACCGATTCCGGCAGCCAAAGCGACACGGCTGACGTCACGGCCACCAAGACGTGCGTCACGCCTCCAACGCCGGTTTACGAATGTAGCTCGCTGAATGTTGCGACAATTTCGCAAACACAGTTCAAGTTTACGGCTAGCTCGCACATTAAAGATGCACAGCTAAAGACCTACACGTTCGTTGTCCGCGATGCCCAGGGCAAGCAAATCGCTACCCACGACAGCGCTGACGGCACCTATGTATACGATCAAAATACGGTCGGCACATACACCGTACAGGCAACAGTTGTCGTAACCGTTGACGGCCAGGACAAGACTGCTACCAGCGACGCTTGCACAAAGCCGTTCGAGGTCAAGCAGACTCCTGTTCAGAACAGCTACGTCTGTGAATCTCTGACCAAAATTCAGAAAGCACGCGACACATTCGAGTTTACAGTCACCGCTCCGGTGCAAGGCAACGTTAAGGTCAAGGAGTACCACTTTGACTTCGGCGACAGCCAAAGCATCATCGTTGGTGCCGGCCAGGAAGTGCAAACGCACACTTACAAGACCCCTGGCAGCTACAACGCGAACGTTTCTGTAACATTCGATGTTGCAGGCAAGACTGTTCCAAACGTAACGAGCGCCAACTGCGCCGTTACTGTTACAGTCGAGCAGCCACCTGTTACTCCTAGCACACCAAACAGCCTGCCAAACACAGACTCTGGCGTTGCGCTAGGCGGCCTCTTTGGCACAGGCGCAGTCGGCATGGGTATCAACTCATGGCTCGGCAGCCGTCGCAATATCCGCGGCAGCTTCAAGCGCTAGAGATCCACGACTGACCGCTCTCCCCAAAATGCACAAACCACCTCTGAATATTCAGGGGTGGTTTTGCATATCTATGATTTTACCTTTTAAAAACGACCAGCTGGGCGTTACCAGCCCCTAAGCGTGCGGTCGGATCCAGAGGGTTGGTCCGCGGAAGCAAACGACGTCAACCGGGACGCTATCTCCGGAGTGCGTCCCCATCCATGGCAACCGCCAGCCGCAGGCAGGAAGAGGGTATACTTTTACCACTCTCCAGCGCAGTGGCCTCCACTGCACTCGGCCGGCCACCCTAGTGCTGATACGTTTCGTCGAGCTGCTCGAAGGTGTGGTGACGAAAAACCCACCGCCACGGCAGACTCGCGCAGAGCCCATGAGGAACTGTTCGAACCCACTTGGGTTATCCTTTCGGTATCGCTCTCCTGCGCGGAATCCGCAGAGGAAGAGCTCGAGGAAACCATCAAATCATATAATGATACGACCGTTTGAGCAATAGCAGGCTCTCTTGTATAATACGCTTAGTATGAGTAAGCAAAAGAAAAAACGCACCAAGTCCTACACTGGTCGAGACGCCGCGCACGGCCCAACGGTCCACCGCTATACAGCAGAGCTCAAAAGCCCCGCCCGCGAGTGGTGGGATGGCCACAAACGCGCTATCAAATACACCACGTATATCGGTGGTGGTGGCATCCTGGTCGTGTGGCTGCTAACCGAGTTCTTTCGAATGGTCTTCTAGGCCAGTTGGCTGATGCAGGGGCAGCCGAAATCCAAACGTGCTACCTTTGCCTTCGGTACTGCTAAAAATAACTGAACCGCCGTGCGCCACAATGACCTTCTTGGCCATGAACAGCCCTATCCCCGTGCCATCTGGCCGGGCCGTGCGTGCATTACTGGCACGGTAAAACTTGGTAAACAAATGGTGCCGCTCGCTGGCGGGCACACCTATACCGTCATCCTGAACAGTCAGCGCTACTTCTTTAGCAGTACGAACCAGGTCAATGTGTATGACGCCCCCGGGGCGGGAATAAAAGATCGCGTTATCGATAAAGTTCATTATCGCTTGCCGGAGCTTGCCTTCATCGAGCTGAAGTGTCGGAAAATTACTGGGCACGCTGCACTGCAAGGTAATGTTGCGGTCTTGCGCTGCGGTTTCTAGCTGCTTCGCCTCCTGTTGGACGACCTGGCTCAGAACTACTGGCGTACGTTCGATGGTAAATTTGCCAGTTTGCAGTCGCGATACGTTGAGAAAATCGCTGATAAGGTACACCATTCGCTGCGAGCTACCAAAAGCCTGCTCCAACAGTTGCCGTTGCGTCTGGTTCAGGGTGCCCGCGTCGCCCTCGAGCACCATCGAGAGGTAGCCTTTTACGCTGGTGAGCGGCGTACGCAATTGGTGTGACGCCATGCTGATGAACTCGTCCTTGGCTTCGTCAAGCGACTTTAGTTTCTTGTTACTGGCGCGCAGTTCGCCCGTAGCTTCGCGTATCTGGCCCTGTAGCGTCTCGTTGAAATGCGAAATCTCCTCGAAACGGAGTGTATTCTGAACCGCCACGCCTAGGCCATCCGATGCCGTCTCGAGCATTGCCAGATCTTGCTTGTGGTAGGATGTACCGTTCAGCTTGTATCCGCACAGTATGTACCCGACATCTTGCCCAGTAGGCTTGAGGCTGAGGACCACTGCGACACCATGATTGTCCAATGCCTCCAACGGAAGGCCTTGACCACCTTGGGCTAGTTCTTCGGCCACCAAAACCGCATGATGCGGCAGCCTACTCAGTACCAGATCGTCCAGGCCTTTTGGTCGCTTACCGGTGTACGTCGCTAGACGCATCGCATTCTCGCCCGGAGCCTTGGTGTATGCTGCCAAAAAAACCGGGTGCAGCACATCGCCCAGTACATCCATCGACTTAGCCAGCAACAGCTTAGACGAAACACTGCGCGAGGCGATATCGCCCAACTGGTTTAGGACAAATTTGACATCGTACAAATCCTGAAAAAACACACGCCGCGTCACGATATCGAAGAAGGCTCGAAGCGGTTGATACGCTAGCGCTGCGATCAGCAGGAAACCTATATACGCTGCGCGCTGCCCGGCGCTGCTGTTGCCACCCAGGAACCTATCCACCAAAAAGAACGATGCCAATGCAAACCACACCGCAAGCGTCCCAAGCGTCAGCGTGTAGGTGAGCGTACGGGCAGCAACCAATCGCACGCTGAACAGCTGCTGGCGAACGATTGCATACGTGATGATACCAGCAAACAGCAGCGCAGAGTACGTACCGTATCGCGCCAACGGGTTCGTGCCGGTCACAAGCGGCAGCAGCAAATTGGTCATAGAACTGATGATAGCCATAATCAGCACGCCCGCCAGGATAAGCCTCAGACGATCACGCGCCACGCCTCGTTCAGCTCGGAATTTCCGCACTAGTAGCACAACCGCTCCACCCACAAAAACCACAAAATAGATCAAGAATAGAATGTACAGCGGGCCCGTGACGACATTTGACGTCCCACCGCTGAACTCAACTGACGGTATAAATAACGGCAACCATGCGACCGCTCCCATCACCGCCGTTGCGGGCCAAAACAACATCTGACGCGGTATCGACAAAGGGACCTCGTGGGGGAAATTCCACACGAAAGCCAGGAAGGCCGCGGCAGCTACCACAACAGCTTCGAAGGTAAGTCGTGTCCAAAACAGCGATCTGACTGGGTCAGAATCTGCCAGCCCATTGGCCGCGACCCATCCGGCAAGTGCCACGCACAGAACCGCGAAGCTACGACGCGCGCGCGATTTGCCCGACCCAGTGGCGATAAAACCGCCTAACATCAACAGCGACACGCATACGAGCAGGGTCGCCAAAAAGCTTACGCTTACCATATAGGTATAGTATCATGATGCGGGTCGAGTCACAGAGAACAATAAGTTTACTCCATCTTGCTCACCCCCATAACACCGCCGCGTGGGCGACATCTGACCGCCGGCACGTTCTACCTCGGCGCGGATCTGCTGCTCGCCCAGAAACGCAAACTGTCCGGTTCGCGCCAGCATGCTAATCAACGCGTCGACTACGCCCACCACGACCAGCCGAGGATGCAGCAGCGACACAAACGACGCATGCTGCATGTGTTCACGGATAATTGGCGCGCTTCCGCCCCTGTCAGAATTCGTAACGACAATGCAGCCGCGTGGCTTAGCGACGCGTAAAAGCTCCGCCCATAAGCCTGCACGGTCCTCGATCGCATACAGTACATTGCTGAGCAAAATGACATCCGCCGATTGCGCCGGCTGACGAGCTAGGAATTCGACCACATCAGCATGTACGAAGTGCGGCATATGGCCTGAAGCAAACTTGCGAGGCGCGTGCCGCAGCATGCGAGACGAAGCATCTACCCCAATAAGCTCCACGTCCGGTATATTCTGGAGCATAGCCAACATATTCCCGGTGCCACACCCTGCGTCGATAACGCGCATCCCCGACTGCACATCTGCTGTCTGCGCCATCTGCTCCAGCAGATGTCGATACGGATACAACCGCAGTAGCCCGTCGTACACATTGGCATAGACTTGCCACAGTGCATCGATGATGCGTTCTTTACCAAATTTTGGGCTACTCATATCGCTTCAACTCCTCATATGCTTTCTGTTCCTTTGGCATCAAATACTCCACCGGGAGTCCTCTGATGAAAAACGCCACAACTCTGCGGCGTACGGCCCTTTTCAGTGATCGCCTGCCGCTTAGGCTTTGGCGCAGAGCCTGGACAGACGACTGGACATCCAATATAGCCGGTACGACGTTTCCGCCGGGATAGGCTGTGACCCGGCCAGCACGTTTGATAGCTGGACCGAATAACGCCTGCAATCGATCAAACAATCGCGTATCGCACGCCATCAGCCACAATTGATGACGTTCGCGAATAGATTGATGCCACATCGCCCTATAGAGCAAAAGCGGCACGATCGAATCGGCCGCCTGATGTTTGGCAAGTCCTGAAATCTCGACACAATCGTAGGGTGCATGAGTGCTTATCAACCGCCTGGTACGTTTGTACAAATTCGTACTCGCAAACATCGGAAAGGAATAATGTCCGTGTTTGCGGCGTGCATGAATCTGCCGCACCGTCGCTATAACCGTATGGGTGTGAGTGTCCATTGCTACAAAATAAGACGCATGAGCCTGGTGCGGATCCGCCCGAAGCGTAATCTGGCCGCCATGCACATCGCTGGGCTGCACAAAACCCCGACGCAAATATACCGACGCGTGTAAACGCTTGGCAGCGGCGAGATGTTCGGGATTTTGCACCGCGAACACCTCTATGTGCTGATGCTGAGGGCTTCGAAAAGCCCTCCAATAGCTCAGCACAGCTTTTATATGGCGCGGGTATTTTAGTAGGTTCACTAAAGTACCGTATTGTGCGAACTGAGCATTTGATGTTATACCTACAGTATGATTGTATCAGGTCTAGGTACTATACGTAAAATAGTTCATGCATGTACGCAACTGGTTGTGATTAGTATTCTAAAAGTTGTGTACCTCCCTCGAACCAAACGATCATACGCATCGTTTGCACCGCAGCGCAATTTCATCATCGCCGCTAACCATCGACGGGCAGCTGATCCGTTCATCATCTGTTCCACCCTGCCATATCGTCAGAGTTTACGACTGCTACCATTCGCCTTTATGACGGCCGACATCTTCTACGATTCGCCCCTTAGACCTCTCATGTGGCTACTGGGTTGCTACCCAGCCCGCAACCTTAGCGGCAAGCACAGACGCTTCGGCATCGATGCCTCGGTTCAATTTCTGAGCGAGGGTTACAGTATGGTGATATTCCCCGAGGGCAAACGCATTCCGCTTGGACAGCGTGGGCCAGCATATCCGGGCGTCTATACTATCCATCGGTCGGTTCCGGATGTCCCAATCGCCATCTGTCACATCGAGTATGACCGTTCATCTCGACCTATCAATGTGCGCGTAGCTGAGCTAACCTCGCCACCCACCAACGCCGAAAAAATCATGGACCGGATTTATGAGCTATAATAGCCTAAAAGGACTTGTACCCATGACCAAAATAGCCATTATCGAAGACGACGCCGTTATCTCCCAGATGTACCGCATGAAGTTCGAAGCCGAAGGTTTCGAAGTTGAGGTAGCGACCAACGGCAAAATCGGCGTGGACTTGGTCGAGAAGATGCGCCCCGATATCATCTTACTGGACCTACGCATGCCCGAAATGGACGGCGCCGAAGCACTCGGGCTTATCCGCCAGCACGATTGGGGCAAGCATCTCCCTGTTCTTATCCTGACAAATGTCGGCGAAGAGGAAGCGCCCGAGGAGCTTAAAAAACTCAATGTCCTCAGCTACATCGTCAAAGCCGACCTCACCCCCAGCCAGGTGACGGCCAAAGTTAAAGAGGTTCTGAAGAAGAAGTAGATCGCTGCGCTGCGGCGATAACATTCTCGAATAGCGCACACACCGTCAGCGGTCCGACGCCACCTTTTGGAGGCGTAATAATAAGATCGTCTCGCTCGCGGACATCCGCCGCAAGGTCACCAACCAGCTTGCCCGCGTCAGTCGCTACGCCAGCGTCTACCACAACCGCCCCGGGGCGGATCATGTCACTCTTTATGAGCCCCGCCTGGCCTGTTGCAGTAATCAGCACTTCCGCGCTGCGAGTCAGCATGGGCAAATCCTGGGTGCTAGCATCAGCAGTGTGTACATCGAGCCCGCTGTCGCGAAGCATCTGCGCAAGCGGTTTACCAACCAACCGCCCTTGTCCGACAATCACAATCTTCTTGCCGCGCAACTCGACATTATAGCCGGCCAGTAGCCACGTAATGGCTGTTGGCGTCGCTGGATCAAAATGCGGATCGCGCCCCAGCCCATCGACATCCTTTGCCGGATCGACCGCGTTGACGAGCTCGTCGGTCTGCTCGGGGTCAGTAACCGGCAGCTGCACGATAATGCCGTGCACACTCGGGTCGGCGTTCAACGCTCGGATCGTCTCAAGCGCCTTAGCCTGATCGACCACATGTGGCTCTACGTCCACCAAAATATCAGCGCCATATGCTTGCTTTAGTCGAACGTAGGTATCGATAACCGGCGTCTGGTTAGCCTGAACAATTGCGAGTTTGGGTGCGACGTGACTCGCCTGGCGGAGGCCACGAACCTGGCGTGCCTGACGCTCTTTGATAAAACCAGCCAAATCACTTCCACTGAGTAAACGCATGTTGGTTCTATTGTACCACCTCTGTTGTTGTTATCATAATCACGCAGGTTGCAAAACACTATTTCTTCTGTAGAATTGTGCGGGGACATTAGCCCACAATCGAAAGGTCAGCCATGTCCGAGATTGACTATCCTTGCCAGGAACACTCCGCAAAACCCCGTCCGACATACGGCACGAAGGATCAGGCGATTGCCGCTCTAGAAAGGTGGTATGCGAGCACAGGCATGAACACACAAAAAGCTAAAAAGGCGGCCAAAGATGCCATCCAACCCAAGCAGTGCCCAGGCTGCGAAATGTGGTTCAACCAATAACCTGTCAGCACATCGCTGAATATGTCGCCATTTTGATCACAATTCAAGGTCAAGATGGCGGCATTGTTAATAAACTCATGAGGTAAGGGCGCGGCAAGCACCTTACTTTAGTGATCAGTCGTACTCAAGTACAACCGCGCACCGAATATGCACGATCCGATCCGACTCATCCAGCCAATAGACTTCGACAACCCGCAGACGCACACTCTGGCCCTTGGCAATCTCGACTCTTGGCTGAAAGCCCGGGAAACTGCCCGGGTACTGGCCAGCGATCTCAAGCTCCACACGCACGCAACCCACCGCGCCATAGTCTGCCGACCGAAGATCAGAAGGCAGAATATGTGTTTGCTTGAGATCAAGGCCTCGACCCGCAAGGTACACAGCCCGCTCACGCAGCCAGGCCAGTACGCTCCTGCTTCCGCTGACTTTCTCTTCCGTGCTCACCAGCTCAAGGACGGCGTACGGCGCCACATGTGCCGCCAGCTCCTCGAACCGCTCCGTACAAAGCAGCCTGCAGTAGTCCTGCACGGCCGTAATATGATCCGCCATAAACACCCCTTAGGGTTCAGGCTTGCCGCGCCCTCCACATGGTATACCGCAGTGCGGCTAAAAATGCAAAAATAAGATTATGAGTAAGGGCGCGTGGCGGTGGTCCTTACTCGTTACGCGTTACTACCTCAGTGCCGCCGTCTGGATCGAACAGATCGCCCGAATGACGAGGCCGTTACGGTCAAGCCACACCGTCTCGCCGATCTTCATGCTCACGTAGCGATCGTGTGCTTCGGGGAAGCCAATCGGGCCAGGCATGGTCTTGATGTACCGGCCGTCGCCGGTGAACTCGACGGTGAAGCACTGGGCCGCACCGGGCTGTTCATCGATCATGGACGGCCGCTCTACGGCTCGAACGCCGTCGATCCGAGGGCTCTCGAAACACCTTCGCCAGTGGCTCATGGCCACTCGGATCTCGGCATGTCCGATTGCCACCACCTCACATTCGTGTATCTCGTACACGCCGTTGGGCGCGAACCCGGCGACGATAGCGCCGATGTCGCCGCTATTGAACAACTCGTATCTTGCCTGCATACCCTCGGCAGAAACGGTCATGATTACTTCCTTCGTTCGTAGGTGCTTTGCCACGCGCCCACAAACGATAATTGTATAATAAAATCGCATTCAAAACAATCAAAGAAGTGGGGCGGCAGATCAGGCTTTCGATCTGCCGCCAGTCGCTTAGCTACGCAGGGCATCTATATACTGATGGCCCCTCATCGCAGTAAAGCCCAAAAGCTGAGGGCGTGTTGACCGAGTGACAATCAGGACGCCCTGCAAGCAAAATATCGCCGCAGCGTCGCGAGCAGCATGCTCGTTCACCTCGCCACCACCAGCCTCGACCACCTCGGCAATGGTAAACGGACCGTTCTGATTCTGGCGCCACGCCCGAATCATGGCCCGCAATACAGCCATCTGAGCAGGGGTAAGCTCCAGATTGTCTGTCATTTCGTCTCCTAGTCGTAGAGTTGCCGCTCTGTAGTGTACGACGACCTTACGACGGCTGCAAGGCCTATGCGTGCACGATCACCTTCGTCCCGACCGGCGCAAAGTCGTACAGCACTTTGGCGTCTGCCTCAGTCATGTTGATGCAGCCGTGGCTCATAGGGTGACCAAAATTATGATGCCAGTACGTGCCATGAAACGCTTCACCACCATCGAAGAAACTAACCCATTTGATATTCGGTATGTAGTAATAATCGCCCAGAATTGTGCCCGTCATGGTCATAACAGGATGCTTGTCATACACCGCAAATTCGCCGATCTCCGTAGGGGTTGCTGCACGGCCAGACGAGATGAGGAAGCTCTGCACCTTTTGGTTGCCGATCCATAACGTCGTCGTCTCGTTGCTGAGGTCAACTTCGATCCACTTGCCAGTGCCCGTGATGGTTACTGTCTTGAACGGCGCGCTACTGATTGAAATGTCCTTCGAAACAGCCTGCGCGCTAGCCAAATTCGCCACCACGCTAGTCGCCAACGTGTCGACATCCTGAATCTGGCTACCAGGCTTGCCCTGCTGGATGATAGCCTGGTTGCCAGTGGCGCTATCGGTCACGACTTTGCGATCAATCGGTGGCGACGCGACGGCCGCCCCAACTTTATCGTTCAGAAACTGCAGTACTTTAGCCTTGTCTACCACCAGAGTGACCGTGCCATGCGCTGCATCGGGTGCAAAGTTGATCCAGCTGGCGATCTCGGTTGGCTTGGCGGTATACACCACTTGGCCCGTCAGTTTGAACTCGACCTTTTGAGCGATAATCTTGTTGGCATTGTCGCGCACAGTGGCCAGCTTGGACTCGTCCAGCAAGGGCGCAACGGTCGAACTGGTAAGCTTCAGCGTAAAAACCTGCGGATGCTGGGCAAGATCGGGCAATGCCCGCTCAAAGCTCTTGATATCCAGCCCTTTACCCGGCTTGCCAGGCACAACCTGAAAATGCCCGCTTGAGTCGTCAAACGTCAGTTGCGGTTCGGTTGCACTCGCGAACACAGTTGGAAAATGCTGCTTGGCGTAGTCTATCAGAATGCCCGGATCGTTAGTCAGCACCAAGGGCACGGTTGTGGTGTTCCATAGCTGAGCATCCTGCAAGATATCCCTCGTACGGCGAGCATGGAGGGCATTTTGTAGCGTAGCTTCTACGTCTACAACGACGCCGAGGTCCTTTGCCGGGACGGTAGTCTTCTGGCCATTATTGTCGAATGTGACGCTGAGGGATGGCGCCTGCCGGGCAATTGCCGCCCGGATCGCTCCAGGCTGCTGGTTACTCACTAGCACGCTGCCCACCGCCACATTTGGCAATGCCCGACCAGCGTAATACCAAACCAGCAGGCCACCGAGCAACGCCATTGCAATGGCCACACCGCTCATTACCCATAACCCCTTGTGCGCGAATTCGCCGGCTTTTTCTGCCGGTGGATGCCCCGAATTCTGTCGCTCGCTCTGCGCGCGCTTTTTGATTTTCATCACCTCACCCCAGTAATACTACGATCATACCACACTTTGCTTATGCTCTATACAAAAAACAGGTGCGGGCGCTACAATAAGCATAAGCATGAACATCGATACGCAGGCTTTCGAAAAATACCATCGTGCCGCCAATTATCTGACGGCAGCACAAATATTTCTGGGCGATAACTTTTTGATGGAACGCGACCTGACGTTCGACGATATCAAATCGCGCCTGCTCGGCCATTGGGGGTCTGGGCCGGGAGTAAACTTTGTCTACCCGCACCTAAGCTATCTGGCAAAGCAACACAGCCAAGACATGCTGTTCGTACTGGGACCTGGGCACGCCTTCCCGGCACTGCAGGCCAACCTATTCCTAGAGGGAACGCTCAGCAAATACTACCCCACCGTCCCGCAAAACCTCGATGGTATTGCCGAAATGTGCCGTCAATTTAGCTGGCCATACGGCTTCCCCAGCCACAGCAACCCCGGCACGCCTGGCGTCATTCTGGAAGGCGGCGAGTTGGGCTATAGCCTGGCCACCAGTTACGGCGCGGCACTGGACAACCCCAATCTTATCGTTTCGTGCCTGATTGGCGACGGCGAAGCCGAAACCGGCCCGACGGCCGGCGCTTGGCACCTAAACAAGCTGCTCAATCCACGCAGCAACGGCGTTGTATTGCCTATACTGCACCTCAATGGCTACAAGATTTCCGCCCCGACTATCTACGGCCGCATGAGCGACTACGAACTCATGACGCTATTTAGCGGCTACGGCTATCACCCGCGCATTGTGGACGTGACCGAAAGCGACGACCCGCACCGCGACATGGCCGAGGCGATGGAATGGGCCTGGCAACTTATCCACCAGGTCAAGATGAGCAAGGACCTCACGGCGCGGCATCTGCCCATGCTGATCTTGCGCAGCCTAAAGGGCTGGACCGGGGTGAAAGAGCTTGATGGCCAAAAAATCGAGGGCAACGCGCTCAGCCACCAAGTGGTACTAACCGAGGCCAAAACCAACGCTGAACAGCTCGCACTACTAAACGATTGGCTGCGCAGCTACAACTTTGGCGAACTATTCGACCGCGAAAAGGGGTTCGGTGATTTCCTCCAGACCATCCTGCCGCCACCCGATAAGCTCATCGGCGACAGTCCACATGCCCGGGGCGGCGACGGTGTGTACCAACCGCTGAAACTCCCACCCGCCGACCAATTTGCCGAAGATGCCGAGGTGCCAGGTACTATTGGTAGCAGTAGCATGCGCCGCGCCGGCCTGTACCTGCAGGAAGTTTTCAAGCTCAACAAAGATACCGCCAACTTTCGCTTCATGTCGCCAGATGAGACCTACAGCAACAAGCTCGATGCTATCTTCAACGAAACGTCACGTGCCTGGATGTGGCCTATTCAGCCCTGGGACAAGGACCTGGCGCAGGATGGCCGCGTGATGGAAATGCTCAGCGAGCACAACCTGCAAGGCCTGACGCAAGGCTATGTGCTGACCGGTCGGCACGCCATGTTTGCCAGCTACGAAGCGTTCGTGCAGATCGTCTCCAGCATGATGGACCAATACGCCAAATTCCTGAACGTAGCCCGCGACGTCGAGTGGCGCGGCGATTTCCCGTCGCTCAACTACATCCTGACCAGCTCGGGGTGGCGACAGGACCACAACGGCTTTAGCCACCAGAATCCAGGCTTTATCGACGACGCGCTTCGCCGCCAGGGTGACTTTGTGGATGTGTACTTCCCGCCCGATGGCAACAGCACGCTTGCTGTCATGGAACACGTGCTAGGCACAACCAAGCAGATCAACATCGTCGTCGCCGGCAAGACCCTCGAGCCACGCTGGCTCACGCCCGAGCTTGCCCAGAAGCAGATGGTCAGCGGCGTCATGACCTGGGACTTTGCCAGCGACCCTGACCCAGATATCGTGATGCTCGGCATCGGTGACTACCCAACCAAGGAGATCCTGGCCGCTGTCGACATCGCCAAACAAGAGCTCCCGGAATTGCGCCTTCGTGTCGTGAACGTCATGAGCCTGACCAGCTGCGGACTTGGCCAGGGCGGTACGTGTGTATCGCAAGCCGAATTCGAACGCCAATTCACCACCGACAAGCCCGTCATCTGCAATTTCCACGGCTACCCCGAGACTATCAAATCGATCCTGTTCGACTACGTCGACGACCCCAAACGCTTCACCGTGCGTGGATACATCGAAAGTGGCAGTACCACCACGCCATTTGACATGCACATCCGCAACCGCACCAGCCGCTACCATTTGGCTATGGAAGTATTCGAACGAGCCGCCCAAACCGGCAGAATCCCAGCCGACGCCGCCAAAACCCTCACCGACAAATACCAGGCCAAAATCGACGAGAACACCGCGTATATAAAAGTTCATGGCATCGACCTACCAGAGATTGACGCATGGGAGTGGAAACGATGACCCGACCCGAGACGCGTATCGACGCACTTTTGAATCCAGGCACATGCGGGTCACAAAATGTGTTTGGAATAACACATTTTGAGCTTCCGAGCTGCCGGGATTCCAAAAGTACGTCGCTCACTGAGACACTACTGAAAAACGTACCAAGTATCTCAGCCGGCAGGGTATTCTTGAAATTACAGCACCTCGGAAGCACGATTTGTGGTAGCCCAACCACAAATCGTGACCCGTACGTGCTGAAATTCAAGAATACCCTGATCGGCGATACGGGCACATTGCATAGCGCCCCTCTGGGAGCGGCATGATGCTAACCCTCATCGCCAACCCAGGCAGCGCCAGCCGCAAATACGCACTGTACCGGGACGACCAACAGCTTGCCAGCCTCCACTTTGAATACCACGAAGGGCGCATCGTGTGTCATGGCTCATTCGGCGACCAACACGAGCCAGTCCCCATCGATCTGCACGATCTTGGCGACGTAGCCGGCCAAATCATACCCATCTTGCGCAGCCACAGCCTCATGAGCGACGATGAAACCATCGAGCGCATCGGACTACGAATCGTTGCGCCCAGCAGCTATTTCCTAGAGGACCGCGCGCTGGACGACGAGACTATCGGACATCTTCGCCAGCTCGAGCCCAAAGCGCCACTGCACATCACCGCGACTCTGCGCGAATACGAAACACTCCACGCTAGCTTCCCCGCTGCGCTGCTTGTCGGCGTGAGCGACAGCGCCTTTCATGCCACCAAGCCCGACTACGCCTGGAACTACGGTGTACGGCTGCAAGACGCTGATCGATTCGAAATCAAGCGCTTTGGCTACCACGGGATATCCGTGGCATCGATCGTCCGAATACTCCGCGAAGCCGACAAACTGCCACCGCGCGTCGTTGTGGCGCACTTGGGTAGCGGGGCTAGCATCACCGCTGTGCATGGCGGCAAAAGTCACGACACAACCATGGGCTACTCACCGCTCGAAGGGCTCATCATGGCCACCCGCGTCGGCTCTATCGATCCGACCGCAACCAATATGTTGCAAACTCAGCTCCGACTAAATGACGAACAAATGGAGGATTACCTCAACAACCACAGCGGGCTTCTGGGCCTCAGCGAGATTTCCTCGGCCATCGACGAGCTGCTTACGCACGAACAAAACGGCCATCATAATGCCAGTCTTGCGCTGAGTACCTACACATTTACCGTCCAAAAGGCTATCGGCGCCATGGCTGCCGGCATGGCTGGCGCAGATATGCTGGTCTTTACCGGAACCGTCGGCGAGCGTTCGTTCGAGATGCGGCGACGGATTGTCGACCGGCTGCATTTCCTGGATTTCATCCTGGATGACGAGACTAACAATGCCTGCGCCAACCCCGATACTCTATCACTGATCAGCAAACTCACGACGTCCAAACCAATCTACGTCTTGCCCACAGATGAAGCGGGTGAAATATTGCGACGCGTACAGACATTTGGCGATAAAAATTAAAACCCGCCGTTCTGCTATACAAGCAGACGGCGGGGACGGTCTACGGACGCTAATCGGCTCGAGCCGATGCACCGCAAACCGCTTCGCCTCCTAGTGTTTTGGGCCTAGGACATTTGCGAAAACGGTCGATTACGGCTTCTCCGTCGACGCCAGGCGGGAACCTCATGGAAGTTGCCGCCTCGTGACCAGCCTTCACACCCGGGTGAGTTGACTGCAACGCGGTCGCGTGGATACTGTACATCGGCACAAGCTCCACGTCCTGCGGCGATCTCCCGATCTCGTGGCCCTGGAGTACAGCCACCCGGTCAACGCCGATCAGCTCGGCCGTGACGCCCGACGGAATGATAGGGCATCCTGGACAAAACACGATCTTGCCGTTTTCTGCCGCTGGCATTTTCGTAAGCCCTTCTTCGTTTGGAACAACGGGACTACAGCGTCTATTTTACCAGACCCAGAGCGCTATATCCCAACTCAGTCGATGCTATACTGGCTATAATGCTTACGACAAAACAAACCTTCTTCAAATCTCGTAAAATCCTGCTGGCGGTCGCTATCGTCCTCATCGGAGGCATCTACCTATGGCGACAAAGCACCAACGCCGCTCAGGCGCACAGGACTACTCCGCCGCCAAAGCCCGACTTTGCCGTGACAGTCGCCTGGCCGACGGATGTCGCAGCAGCCGCAGTTGGCATCCAGGACCAGGGTGTCATTGCCAGCCATAACGATGCGCAGCAGCGCCCGATAGCCAGCGTCGCCAAAGTCATCACCGCGATGGCCATCCTACAAAAGCACCCTTTGTCGTCCATCGATGACCCCGGGCCCAGCATCCCCATCACCGAGGCCGACGAACAATTATACCGCGACTACGTGGCCAAAAACGGCACCGTCGCCCTCGTAAAAGCTGGCGTACCCATCAGCGAACGTGATGCGCTGGAGGCGATGCTACTGCCATCCGCCAATAACGTCGCCGATACCACCGCCATTTGGGCATTCGGCTCACTCAAAAAATACCACGACTACGCAGCGAGTATGCTCGGGCAGCTAAACCTGCACAGCACCACCATCGGCATTGACGCCAGCGGGCTTGATCCCAGCACCACCAGCACTGCCAGCGACCTGGTGCGCATTGGCGAGCTGGCACTCAAAAACCCCATCATCGCCCATATTGCGCTGATGCATTCGGCCTACATTCCCGTTGCCGGCGGCATCCCAAACTACAACGCCATGGTCACCAACTACGGCTATACCGGCCTCAAGCCAGGCGAAAGTATCCAGGCCGGCAACACGCTACTATTCTCGACCGACCAGACGATCAACGGCGTCACCCGCACAATTGTCGGCGCAACGCTTAATTCGCCAGGTTACAAACAATCAGACCAAGACGCACTGCAAATAGTTGATTCTGTCGTCAAGACGCTCAAGCCGAACTAAAATAGGCTTCGCCCGATTATCGATTCTCTAGAAATGTCTTTAGCGCAGCGAATGGTTTTATCATAAGATACGTTTCCTTGTCATCTTCCTCGTTCATCTCTGCACGGGTTTGTTCGTAGCCATCCGGGATAAATATTTTGTCCCAGCCGTAGCCATTATCACCACGTGGATGCTCGGCAATAACGCCCTTCAGGCTTCCTTCGAAATGCTCCAATCTAGAGCCATCATAATACCCAAAGACGCATCTGGCCGTCGCGTCACGGCTCAAGCCATCGAGCATTCGACAAATCGTTTCAAATGGCACTTCATCAACAAAAAATTTTATAAAGGTTCCCGGAAGCCGCCCCAACGCCTCGAACTCTAGCGCCACATCCTCAACCAAAACCGGACCGCCCACTGTGCCGTGCGCTTGACGTACCTTGTGCTCTACGACAGTCCTCAAATCCAAAGATTGAATCTCGTCCAGCTCAACCCGCCGGTGCGCAATGGGAAAGCCAAGGTATTTAGCGAGGTAGTCAGCCTTTGCCGAGTTGCCAGTGATAAAAATAACATCGCTCATGCCAGTAGTATACCAAGTAGCAACAAACTACCTAAAAAATCCCACGATTATCACGACCAGGATCGACGCGCCCAAAGCCCTACGAAAGTAGTTAACCCCCTCCATCACCTCGAGACTAGCCCAGGCAAAAAGCGCCGCGGTACTCAAATGCTCGAAACCAGCCTTTGCACGGCCACCGAGTAATAGTGCGATTATGCTACAGATAATCCAGCCCCATAGCAGCAAATTAGGCGACTGCCACAATACGATACGGCTATTTTTGTCTCGTATTAAATATTTGAGATCAAGCTGCATAGTCCTAGTATACCCTGCCGCTTGGGCCACCGGGTATTGCGGCAACAAACAAAAAACTCCCACAGGGAGTCCGTGGAGTAACTATTGATCGGGGCCGGTTCGTAGCTTTGGGCTACGAACCGGCCCTCTCGGGCTAGCGCACGTAGAGGTGCGGGTCGTCGGGCGATCGCGAAGGCAGCACCATGTGCCCCTCCAGCCCGGACATCAGCGCCATCAGCGCCTTGTCGAGGTCACCCCGCCCCTTGACCCTGGGCCGGACGTACACGCCGCCCATTTCGGGTTCCGGAGTTAGGTCGAAGTCGTCACCGGACAAGCCGGCGGGCTTCAGCGCTTCCAGAACCTGCTGCGTGGTCAGTGCCATGTCTGTATACCCTTTCACGAGTCTGTACTGACATGGAGCATTATACAATAATACATGATATATGTCAATATCTCAGCGTTTCCTCCCTCTGTGCGTGCCGCTCACGCAAAGATGAAAAAATCAAAAAAGAAGGAGGACATTCTCCGAAGACTCGAGGTCGAAGCGGCGCTTAAGGATAAAATATATTTAGCTGTTGACTTAATTAAGCGATTACCTTACTATACTAACATGGATACATTTGCAGCTCTCGCCGATCCAACTCGTCGTAACATTTTCGAATATATCGTTCGTGGTGAAACATCGGTAGGTGAGATCGTGGAGCGGTTTTCATTCAAAGCGCCAACTATCTCACAACACCTCAAGATATTGAAGGAAGTCGGTCTCGTACAATCGCGTGCCGATAAACAAAAGCGCCTCTATACCGTACGAGTGGATGGCTTAGCCGAAGTAGAAAGTTGGATTCAGCTACAACAGAAGCATATGTCTGAGCGCTTAGACGCCTTAGAGAGACATCTAAATAAGTAACGAAGGAGAAGACAACATGAATCAAGATATGCAAACAGGTACAGTCGATACGGTAGATGGACATGCAACCCTTACCTTCAAACGATTCCTTCCCCACCCTACAGACGTCGTGTGGGAAGCCCTAAGCTCTCCGGAAGAGTTTGGGAAGTGGTATAACGCTCAAGTGGAAATTGACCCGAAAGTGGGTGGGATATTTACCGTCCACTCAGGTCCGTTCACTTGGTACGGACCAATTACCGTCTGGGACCCGCCTAAACAGTTTCAGTATGAGCATAATCACGACCCAGTTACTCAAATGCCCGATGGAGCACAAACAGTGGTGACCTGGACTTTGGCGCCAAAAGATAATGGCACCGAGCTAACGTTTACACAGAGCGGTTTGACCTCTATTGCCGGCTTTGCTGCTGGCGCACATGTCATTCTCGATCGATTTGCAGCCTTTGTAGGAGGCGAGGACATGCCTGATTTTGGTAGTCGGTTCGGTGAAGTAGAACATTTATATCCCGTATGGACCGCTCCAAGTAAATAAGTAACGAAGCCAATAGATAGTAAAAGAAAGATTAAAGAGGACGCTACAATGAGTAAAGTTACGTGTGGAATCTCGGTGTCGCTGGATGGATTTGCCGCGGGCCCAAACCAGAGTCTGGAAAACCCGATGGGCGATATCCCCCAGGACCTCTTGCATCACTGGATGTTTGACGAAGACGACGAGCAGACCGCTAAGATGCGCGATTATTTGGTTGACGCCGATGCATTCATCATGGGCAGTAACATGTTTATGCCGAAGGACAAGCAGGGCGACCCAGAATGGAAGGGCTGGTGGGGCGACAATCCTCCATACCATGCTCCGGTCTTTGTACTTTGCAAGGAGCCGCGAGAGTCGATTCCAATGGAGGGTGGTACCACATTCCACTTTGTGACTGATGGAATTGAATCGGCTTTTAAGCAAGCCGGGGAGGCAGCAGGGGGAGGCACGATTGCCATTGCCGGAGGCGCCAACACGGTTAACCAGTACCTTGCTGCCGGCCTTATTGACGAGCTCTGGTTGCACATTGCGCCCGTTACGATTGGTAGCGGTGCGCGCCTGTTTGAGGGTGTACCGAATCTCAGGCTTGAACCGGTGGAGACCAGTGGTACGCGACTTGCGACTCATATTCGATACAAAGTTTTGAAGTAAGCATCGACAGATTGAGTAACAAAATAACGGCTTTTTAAAAGCCGTTATTTTTGCGAATAATTCCTGGAGGGCCATATTAGGGCTAAGGCTGGTCCGAAGATTGCGTATTTAGCCAATCGCTGAGCTTAGTGGTCATTTCTTGCTCGGATGAATATTCAATAAACACATCACTCACAAATCGAAGCGAGCTCGATATTTTTGAGCCAGGACGGTAAAAGCAAATAATAGGTATACCATTTGCGTCTGCCCAGCCAATCTCGATGCCTTGCCCAGTAGACGGAAACGAGACCTCTGCTAGTACATAATCACTCGTGGCAATTATATCTTTTGATTTTGTGCCGATATTTTCCGTATCGTGTGGGAAAAAGACATCATGGTTTGCAGTCAAAGTTGTTTTTAACGGCTCGTATAATTCTTTTTCGTAGTCAAAGCCACTGGAATGCGAGAGGTATAGGTTCATAGTTACAGCATATCAAACAAAAGACTTCTCGGATGAGAAGTCTTTCATATAGTACTTATACTTGGAGGGCCACCTGGGACTTGAACCCAGGACTTGCTGCTTAAGAGGCAGCCGCTCTAACCAGCTGAGCTAGTGGCCCGCGTTTGTTAACAGATAAGACTATACCAAAAAACGTTCTTTTTGTAAATATACTACGCGCGCTTATGCTACACTTTCGATATATGAAAGCTCGCACGCATGATCTGGCGGCCATAACAGCCCTTGGGGCAGTAGTTATGGCGCAGCCCAACCGCACCTTGTCACTTGGCACCGCGCTGGTGGCTATTCTGGCGAATCAGCTGGGTGGTATCGCGCCGGATATCGACCAGCCGACGGCGCCGTTTTGGCGGAACTTGCCGATTGGCGGAGCGATTGGTCGGGTCATCGACAAGTTACTTGGCGGCCATCGATTTATTACACATTCTATTTTGGGGCTGGGGCTTTTTGGATTTTTGCTCAACCTTTTGCTGACAGCTATGCAGCCAATAATGCCCGATGTCGACATTGGCGTGGTGTGGGCGGCGTTTATGATTGGTATGCTGTCGCATTTGGTGATGGATACGTTTACCAAGGAAGGCGTGCCATGGCTACTGCCACTACCGATCAAATTTGGCGTTCCGCCAGTCAAGGCGCTACGGATCACTACAGGCAAAGCCGGTGAGGCAATCGTCTTTGGCCTGATACTGCTGTTCGATATTGGCTACTGCGCGCTGCATTATGATGAGCTTCGGACATTCATCCATCGCCACATCATCTAGTGTGACGCAGACGATGGTGACGTGCGGCATGCCGAACGCGTAACTGTCGTACAATCTCATGCTCTCCCAGCCAAAAACTAACCGACATGAGCAGCAACACCCCATAGGCTGGCCATGCCACCCATGCATATCGACGCAACCAGTCGAACGGTGTTGAGCCCGAGGTTGTGCCGCCAGATACACCGGGTGTCGCCCTTACCACAGCCGACAACTGGAATGTCGCTACGGCCCCTTTACTATCCGTTACCCTGACAAGAGGCTCATAGTTGCCCTCGCCCGCAAAGGTATGATTCAACGTAAATAATTTCCCGTCGTCCCGTCGTATAGCCGCAACGGCACCGTCGCGCCAATCGACCGTAACCTCATACGGAGCAACCCCGCCATTAATGCTCGCATTCCAATCCCATGGCTGGCCAGGATAATGAGCTTCAAAGTGATAATCAACAAGCAGCGTTAAAGGATTGGCCGTCTTACTGCCCTGGGTTGCAACAATGACAGGCGCACGAGCTCGCTCAACCCAAATATGGAACGTCGGGAAATGCAGAATTACGCCATCCGGTGTCACAGCCGTAATCTCAACCGAATGCTCACCCTCTGGAATTTGCTGGTCGAACGTACAGGACCACCATCCGTAAGACGAAGCCTTCGTCCTGCACGTAAATGGATCTGAGTGAATGACAACCGTAACAATAGATGAGGGCGGCGCGAATCCACTAAATGTAGGGAATTGGCTTGCGATGGTCCCGAGGTTATATTGAGCACCGTCAACCGAGACAACAGACAGGCTAGTGGGCACGCTTGGCGGTGTTTGTGGCTGCACGGTAGTCACGTCGTAATATATAGTAACTACGCCTGACGCGGGGCCTGGATCATCCGTGAGGTTGTACACCTGAACTTGCAAGGTGTTAGGCCCAGGTGCCAGCGAGGTCTGAATGCCAAAAATACCGCTCGTGCACTGTGAAACGCCTGCGGGCTGGCCATTCTGGATGAGCTTAACATAGGAAGCCGTCGGACAAGTCCCAGCCACCGTGAGCGCAGATGACGACACGTGTTGCTGATCAACGATCGACGTAATGACAGCAGGCGAGCTCGGTAATGCAGCCGAAACCTTTGCCGAAACCTCCAGGGTGGCCGTCTGTGCGTTGCCGTGGAGCGATATGCCTGCCAAAAGCACCCCGAAGCATAACACCAAAAACATCGAAAACGGATGGATAAAAATCCGTCGGTGCACGGGAATATGACGGCGCGGTGCCTTGCTGGGATAGATCGTGAATATATTCAAAATGGCGCTTTAACTGCTTATGGCAATAGTACCACCTCAGGTATCAAGGGGCAAACCCGGCAAAATGCATGAATATCGTGACACCATATTGCCCTTGCATGTGATTCCTGTTATGTTTACTATAGTTATCGACATTAAAGAAAATTAGAAAATGACACGTCAAATGACACTCCCAAAAATCTCAACGTTTTCGCGCTCAATAACAACAATCGCAACCCTGCTATTGGCGTCTGCTATGCCAATCTTGGACAGCATGCCCGCATACGCATCTGACCTTAGCCAGTCCATGGTGCGCTTCGATCGCATGCAGGTTAGTACGGCCACGACTGGCACCATCTGCGCCAAGCCAACGTCTACCGCAACCGAAGCAAGTGTGATTGTGACCTTCCCAACGGGGTACACGCTTGGAACTGCAGCCAATTTCACCGTCAGCACCACCAACCTCGCCTGGCCAACTGGAGGCACCGCATGGCCCAGCATTGCTACGGCTACAAACGTTACCAGCCAAGCTGTCACCTTCCCGAGCGGCGACCTGACCGTAGGCACACTGTACTGCTTTAACTGGGTCAACAGCGCAGCCGTCACTATTAAGTCAAGCGCAACCAGCTCTAACACCGGCACCATCACCACACAAACCAGCACCCCAACCACCATCGACAGCTCCGGCTTTAGCACTGCGAGTGTGACGGGCGACCAGGTCTCGGTGTCGGCATCGGTTCCTTCAACGTTCTCGTTTGCACTCAGCGGTAACAGCGATGCGCTGGGTACGCTCAGCACCGGTAGTGTCATTAGCAGCCCAACACCCCGCACTACGACCGTCAGCACAAATGCCAAAAACGGCTGGACCGTGTGGGCCAAAGACGCAAACACTGGCCTAACCTCCGCGACAGCATCGGCCACGATTGCCTCGACGACCCCGGGCTCAAACAGCACACTATCATTCGGTACACCCGGCTACAACACTGGCGTCACTTCCACACAGGTCGGCGGATCCGGCACAATCACCATAGCTGCGCCATTTGTCGGTAGCTCAACCGGCCAGGGTGGCGGCCTAGATACGACCTTGCGCACCGTCGCATCGTCCAACGGTACCGCAGACACAGCCGTACTCACACTGAAAAACAACGTCGCCATCGGCAATACAACTGCAGCCGCTAGCGACTATAGCGACACCATTACTGTTGTTGGCGCTGGGCTATTCTAGGCCTATACTAGCACTATGCATCGATTGATACGGAGGATTACTGTAGGTTTGTTTGGGGTGGCGTTGGCAATTGTTGCTACGGGCCACGGAGCCCGCGCCGACAGTGGCGAATTCTCGCTGCAAGTTTCGCCATCTCCGCTCGTCGCAACATTGAAACCAGGCCAGGCCAGCACCCTTGACCTGCATATCCGCAACATGGGGGCCAAGCCCGAGCAGCTGAAGATTACACCGCGTTCGTTCACTGTGGACAGCAAGCAACAATTGCATTTAGACGACGCCCTCTCGCCCGACCTGGCTGGATGGATTTCGTTTAGCGCGCCGACGTTTAGCGTCATGCCAGGCCAGTCCGTTACGGTCAGCACCACCATCCACGTCCCGTCGACCGCCAGTTATAGCTACTCGTTCGCATTGGTTATTGGCCGCACCGACGCTACGACTACGCAATCGACAGCCGGTGGCCGCACCCTGAATGGTTCGGTGGCTGTATTTGCCCTGCTGAATATCGACCGCCCAGGGGCTACGCGCTCGCTCCAGGTTGTAAGCTTTAAGCCGTCTGAGCGCGCGTTCGAGTACTTGCCGGCACATCTAAATGTTGAGCTGAAAAACACTGGCAATACCATCGTGCGGCCAACCGGGAACGTCTTTATCCAACGTGGAGCCAACGACAGCAATCCTATAGATACACTGTCGTTCAACGGTGAAGGCGGCTACATATTGCCCGGCCAAACACGTACGTTTGCGGTCGATTGGACAAACGGCTTCCAGGTGATGAGCGACGTCAAGCAATCAGACGGTTCAACCAAACAACAGCTAACTTGGAACTGGGCCAACATCGGAAGCCTGCGCATTGGGCACTTTACGGCCAAACTAGTAGCTATCTATAACGACGGCCAACGCGACATACCGCTGGAATCACAGGCGTCGTTCTGGGTTTTCCCTTGGAAATTGATGCTCGGCGCGCTCGTTGTCCTCGCCCTGGTAGGTGTTGGCATTTGGTCGGTAGTCCGTAGTTTCCTGCGCATCGGCAAACGAATTGTCCGGTAGTTCTGCATTTGTTTGCACCATAAGCGAAATACTTATATACTGAGGCATCAGGATGTGATTTATGAGGGACAATCTACCCAAGAAAATACTGCAAAAGGAAATGACTCGCAAAGAGTTCCTGCAATTTGCCGGTAGCTCAATGCTTGTCCTTTTTGGTCTTACAAATTTCCTGGCACTGATGAGCCACCTCTCCAAAGCTGAACAGCCCGCCCTGACTACGACAGACAACGAAGCCCACGGGTTTGGCTCTAGAAAGTTCGGGGCTTAAAGAGATGACCCAACAGCGTCTACCCATCGTTAATAGCGACGACGGTACCTGGGGTGATATCCTCCGGCAATACTTGGCCAAGGAGCACTACAACGACGATACTGACAACGCCGTAAATGGCGGCCACAAAACCGTTACTATTCGGGCCGGAACAGCCACTGCTGGCACCGCACCGCTGAAGCTCACGTCCGGCACGCTCATGACCACGCCAGAGGCTGGCGCGGCAGAGTTCAACACCGACAGTCTATACTTCACCATCACAACCGGGACAGTCCGCAAAAAGGTTGCATTGTACGACGATTCATCAGGCGCAACAGGCGACCTGTATTACCGGGATTCGTCGGGCAATTTCGTCCGTCTGGGCGCCGGAAGCAACGGCAAGACACTCCGCGTTGCCAGTGGCATACCAGCCTGGAGCGACCCGACATTCGCTACCGCCACCAAGACGAGCGGCTACACCATCACCAGCACCGACACGGTTATCTTTGCCAATGCCGCCACCGGCAACGTCACCATTACCCTACCGACTGCTTCGGCCAATGCTGGGTATCGCTTTTATGTCAAACGCATCGACAGTTCGGCCAACACCTGCAACATATCGCGTTCGGGCAGTGATACCATTGATGGGCAGACCAGTTTCTCGCTCGATCTGCAATATACGTGCCTCAGCATAGTGAGCGACGGGGCAGCATGGTATATAATCTGACAGGCCTATGACATATCTACCTCCAGCAAACGGCGGGCGCATCAACGCCACAATTTCCGGTAATACCGCCGGGGTTGGTTCGCTGGTATCCAGCGGCACCCTGACGCTGGCTGGCGGCAATAACATTACATTGAGTCAGAATGGCAATGCGATTACGATATCTGGCGGTGCGGGCGGTGGTGCGGGCGGGTCGCAAACATTTGGCATGAGCAACCTCGGCAATACCAGCGGCACGACAGGGGTCGTTTCCGGCAGCGCAGTCCAGTACGTGCTAGCTGGTGGCAATAATGTCACGCTTAGCCAGAGTCTGAATGGCTCGTCGGGAACCCTTAGCATCTCGGCAGGTAACCAAAGCGTTCAGACCCAAAACCTCCACAACATGACGCTTGGCGGCAACACCGCTGGCGTGATGGCGCAGGTTAGCTCCGGCACCCTGACGCTGGCTGGCGGCAATAACATCACGCTCAGCCAGAACGGCAACGCTATTACCATATCTGGTGGCGCGGGTGGCGGGGGTGGGGGCATCGCGCTTGCCAATTCGCAGACGACATACACCAGCGGCACCGCCAACCTCGTAGCGAGCGGCGCGCTGACCATTGCCTCGACTACCGGCCAATCATTCAACCTGTCCGTCCCACAGACCTCCAGCCTATCAGCCACGGGCATGTTCAGCATATCCGTCAGCGGGTCGACCATCAGCATGGGCGTGCCAGCCAATACGACACTATCGAGATTTGAGTACCCCGAGGGACTCTTTACGTCGCTAGGCGCCATTGGCCAAGGCTCGCTATCTATCAACCACATGTACGTCCCCTTCTACGTGAGTGGGTCGGCGGCCAAGATCGGCGGATCACTTTCGGCCGCTACCAACACCGGTAGCACCACCGCCTCAGCCAACATGTCGCTATGGATGGGTATTTATACGCTCAACGGCTCGACACTATCACTCGCCAGCTCGGGGAGCGCCAACAATGCCTACCAGTTCTCGCAATCCGCCAGCAGCACAGCCAACACCTCGGTCAACTCCATGCGTCAGCTGACCGTGCCCATGAACGTCAACATCACGCCGGGCGAATATTGGATGGCCGCTGTAATCTCGAGCGCTACTACCTACACCAACGCCGGCTACACCATGTACGGCAACAACCAGGTTGCCAACGGCGCAACTGGCGCCGTCCTGTCGCCACTTGGCAGTAACACTAGCGTAGCCCGCGACGTTATGTTGCTACAGGGCATCTACACCGCTGCTACCAGTGCCGGCCCTACCACCATCGTCGGCAGCCAGATCAACAACACTAGCGCCAGCAACGTGCAGCGTGCCAATTTCTACAACCTAATATATAACGCAACCTGGTAGACCCTATGGCCAGACTCTATCAAGACGGATTCGAGTTTAACTCGCTATCGAACTCGGGCAACCTCAACTCGTGGACCACGGTATCCGCGACGGGGCTGTCTATCACGACAGCTGCGGCCAGGTCCGGAGTCTATGGGCTCAGAGTCTCCTCCATGACCAGTGCTACCGTAGCGTGTGTGCTGTACAAATATTCCAGTACGCTCCTAAACGGCCCGCTGTACGCGCGTGGCTACCTCAATATTCAGGCCCTCCCATCCGCCAGCAATACCATCATGAACTTTTCGGGCAGCTCACTAGTCAACACCACCGTCCGCTGTTCGATTATGCTGACAAGCAATAGCACACTGTCGCTTATGAATGATACTGGTGTTCAAATTGGCTCGGATTCCCCCGCCCTCAATGTCAATCAGTGGTACCGCATAGAGCTCAAAACCGACACGACGGCGGCATCTGGCTCCAGAGTTATAGAGGCCAGTATTGATGGCGTGGTCTTTGCCACCAGCTCGGCGCAGTCACACAGTGGTAGCTTCTCATGCACATTTGGCGGTAACCTCGCAGCCGAGGCGCAAACAGCCGGTGAATGGTGGTGGGATGATATCTGCATCAATGATTCAACTGGCAGCTACCAAAATAGCTATCCCGGCAGCGGCAGAATTATCCACCTGCGCCCAAATGCTACCGGTGATGCCAACGGCTTTCTGGCCCAGGTAGGCGGTACGGCGGGCTCAACCAACAACTTTACGCGCGTTCTGGATATCACACCGAATGATGCGACCGATTACAACGCTTCTCCAACGCAAGGCGCCGAGGATTTGTTTGACTGCGACGCGTCCGGGCTTGGATCGACCGACACCGTCAATACCGTACTGGTTGGCGCGCGCTTTACCGACCTGGTCGCAGCAGACGCTACCGCCGCGCTCCAGCTCGAAATCATGAAGACCTCCGGCGGCACAAAACAGCTGTCAGCGACTCGCATCCCCAACATCACCAGCTGGCAGACCAACGGCAACTCAGCCCCGCGCCTGTACCCCCTCGTAACCTACACCGATCCCGATGGCGCCGTCTGGACACCTGCTATGCTGGACAGTATGCAAATTGGTTATATAATTTCAACAGCTGGTACGAGTTCTATCGCAGTGTCGGCCGTCTGGGCTTCGATAGATTATACGCCGGCCCAGCCCATCACCGCCTGGATAACCGCTTAAAAAGCCACACCACTGGAGAATTCTCATGACAAAACCCGTTATCCTCGTCCCCGACAACGCCGGTATTCACAATGCCAGTGACTACACGACGCGCCTCGAGAAGGAGAAGACCTACCGCGACCTTAGCACCATCATCGTCTGCCCCACACGCGGACTTATTCCGGCACGCATTGTGCAAAGCTGGCAGGGCATGATTCGCCCGATGAACCAGAAAGTGCTTGGCCCGATCTTCATGGAGGGCATGGAAGTCGGTGAAGCATACAACCAGGTCATCAAGATGATTTTGGAAAACCCTGATCTCAGTTCTTTCAAATTCATGTTAACCATCGAGGAAGACAACGCACCACCAGCCGACGGCCTAATGAAGCTCTACGAATCCATCGACGACTACGATGCGGTAAGCGGGCTGTACTGGACCAAAGGCGAAGGCGGCCAGCCCATGTGCTACGGGGACCCGTCGGTCATGCCAGCCAACTTTATCCCGCAGATTCCCCAGCCCGACACCATTACGCCGTGCAATGGCCTGGGCATGGGCTTCACCCTCTTTCGGCTGGAAATGCTGCGTGACAAACGGTTCGAATATGGCAACTGGTTCAAAACCAAGCAAGAAGTTACACCCGAAGGCAGCGTCCAAGTCTTCACACAGGACCTATGGTTCTTCCAGCATGCGCGCCAGCTCGGCTACAAATTCGCCTGCGACTCCCGGGTCCGCGTGGGACACTACGACATAGCTAACCAGATAATGTGGTAAGGAAATATTTATGGCCAAGAAGAAAAATATACCGCTCAAACTATCCCTCGCCTGTGGGGGCAATAAACCAGAGGGGTTCAAGGGCGTCGACATCGCTCGGACGAAGGACGCCGATTACGTCCAAGACCTACTCACCTTCCCATGGTCGCAGTTTGCCGACAATTCAGTCGACGAGATCGAGTGTGCAAACTTTGTTGAGCATATTCCGCACGGCGACAGTCGAGACGACCCGTTCTTTCAATTCTTTGACGAGATATACCGCATCCTGAAACCCGCCGAATTCGACCCGAACAACCCCAACATACCTACGACTGGTTTTGCACGCATCACCTGCCCCTACTACTCCAGCATGCGCGCCTGGCAAGACCCGACACATCAGCGAGCTATTTCCGAGGCAAGCTTCCTATATCTCAATCGCCAGTGGCGCATCGACAACCATCTGGACCATTACCCCGTTACCTGCGACTTTGACTTTAGCTACGGCTATGTGCTGTCACCCGAGTGGCAAACCCGCAACCAAGATGCACAGACTTTTGCCATCCAGCATTACATCAACGTCGTAACGGATATCCAGGTGCAGCTGGTCAAGCGCCCCCTCAAGGACTAGCATGAAGCGCTTTGGCCTGCTCCTCGTCATCCTGCTGATGGCCGTCGTGTGCCCGCCAGCACATGCAGCAGACAAAGACAAAGGCCTATTCATCACGCCCCTTCGGCAGTTTATAACCGTTGAACCCAGCAAGTCGCAAACCGCAACGCTTACCGTCGGGAATTTTACCCAAAGCCCCATCACCGTCACAATGTCGTTCGAGCAATTCTCGGTTGCGGACTACAGCTACGACTACCTCTTTTGGCAGGCGCGCGACAATTGGATCAGCTTCGATGCGCCCCAATTCGAGCTTCAGCCCGGCAAGAGTCGAGCCGTTACCTACACGATTGCGCCGCCCATCAGTGCAATGCCAGGCGGACACTACTTTACCATCTTCGCCACGACCAGCCTGAATGGGCGCGACCTGGTTCGCGCGGCGAGTGTGGTCTATGCTACGGCAAGCGGTCAGCTTACTAAAACCGCAGAACTTACCGGCTCTACTATTCCCCGCGTTTCATTTGGCGGCGATATACCCTATTCGCTAACAGTCAAGGACACCGGCAACACTCACTACGCGACCTATACATCCGGCCGGCTGCAAGGACTTATGTACGATGGCAAAGGCCAAACCACCACCAATCTACTGCTGCCCGGTACGGCTCGAACCCTGGCCGGGAGCATCCCCTCGCCAATCCTGCCTGGTATTTACCACGCAACCTTTGGGTTCACGACGGATACCAACACCGCCATCGAGCAAACCCGTTCCATCGTGTTTATTCCGCCTTGGGCGATCGTCCTGCCCATCGGCATAGCATGGCTCACCCTCATCCTTCTGCGCCGCCGCAAGCAATAGCTATTGATCCTTGGCGATGGCGGTATAGGTCACCGCTACACTATAACTTCCTGCCGCCTGCGTGGCTGCGGTCAATGCGCCATATGTCACCGTTGTCGCGTCACCGGTCTCAAATGGGCCACTCGCATTCTTCAGCAAGTTGTTTGTAGCGCTCATGCCAGAAAAGTTCGACGTCGACCCCGTAGTATTGTAGCCCCACGTTCCGACCGCCAGCGGCCCATCGGTGGTGTTGGCGCTAGCCGGGATAGCGGCGCTACCACCGCTGATCGCCATGCTTGTCGTGCCGGTGGTATGCGCATACAGGGAATACCCAACTGCATCTGTTGAAGTAACTGTCACCACATGCGACCCCGTTCCGCTAAACGTCGCACCATTCGCGGTCAAAGGCACAGATACGTTCCCGCCAAGCGCAATCGATAGGCTCGTGGCCGAACCAAATGGTACGTTTGCACCAAACACACCCTGGCCAAAGGGCGATGCCTGTGCTGCCCGCGGCGAAACGGCCAGCACAAACGTGCCCACTGCAACCACAACTGTCAAAGCCAGTGCCCGGCCAGAGCGGTTCACGTCTATTTCTCTTTTTGCAAATACATAATACGCGCGTAGGGCAAAAGCGCCCCAATAAAACTCATAGCCATCAGGAATGAAAACACGTCATTCTGAGTGAACACAAATGATTCACCCATTACGTAAGCTACAACTATGGCACCAAGGCCAGAACTGGCTTGCTTCACGTATAACTTGCCTTTTATGGCCCGTACCAGAAACACAATACCCAGCACCAACAGCGCCGTGCCATTCAATGCATGCACCAGCACGAAATTCAACTGATGAAAGATACTTGCTGGATCATCCGCCGAGATCTCGTTGTACATGCTAGCCAGTACACCCAGTGCAAATTGCACCACCAGCAGGACAACGATCGCCGTCGCGAACTTCTTGTAGGGTTGTGTGTTCTTCATGCCCTTATCATAGCATCTGTGCCAAGCCTTTATGGCTAAAGAAGGCGTTTACTTAACGTAACCACCGCCTACAAATGCCAGGATCACACCCAGCACAGCACATACTTGACCCAAGACCCAGAACCTCATCGTCACCTTGGTCTTTGGCCAGCCTTGCGCCTCTAGATGGTGGTGAAGCGGCGCGGCTATAAAGATTCGGCGATGAAATATCTTCTTAGAAAGTATCTGCAGCAGGCTCGATCCGGCCTCCGCAACAAAGACCAGCGCAATGATCGGCAGGAGGAATAACGCGTTTGTCAGCATAGCCACAACGCCCAAAGCCGTCCCGAGCGAGAACGACCCAACATCCCCCATAAAGAACCGAGCCGGAGGAATATTGAACCACGTGTAGGCTAGCAGCGCGCCCACAATCGTCATGCAGAATCCGGCAATGCCAACATTGCCCTGCAGGATGGCGATGATGCCAAATGCGCCATATGCGCTCATCAGCAGACCACCAGCCAACCCATCCAGTCCATCACTGATATTGACAGCATTACCCGTACTGACGACAACCAAGACAAAGAGCGGTATCAGCGCCCACCCCAGTGTGACGTCCGTAACAAAAGGAATGTGTACCGTGGTGTAGCCAAGCTTGTAGTAGAAAAACCACGCGCCAACGGCCGCAACAGCCGTGATCATGGCGAACTTTATCGGCGCTCGCAGGCCAGCCACGCCCTCACCGTTACCCCTGACATTGATGATGTCGTCAATAAGCCCCACAATCCCACCGCCCAGCAGAGCAGCCAGCGGCAGCCACGTCTGTTGACGGTTAAAGTTAAACAACACCGTCACCACCGTAATTGCGATAACCGTGACCGCGCCCGCCATGGTCGGCACACTGCGCTTGATGCGCAGTTTTGCGATGACCTCTAGCGCTTCGCCAGTTGTAGATGTAGAGCGAGACCGTTTCCAAAACTTGTACTTGTAGGCAAAAAATGTATATACAGGCGAAAGCAACATAGCCACGCAAAAGGCTAATGAGCTAAGTATAAAAATAGTCGTCGTCTCTGGGACAATCTGTTCGAGTGTGACCATGGGTTCCTTCTTTAAATCTTTGTCGTTTACGTCGTCCTGAAGGCTATTCTATCACACGGCTTGGTAGCGCACGGCTTGCGCGCGAAGGCGTATCTACTATACTAAAACGCATGAACACAGACGCCCTAACCAAGCTTCATAGCGCACAGCACCCCATCCTCCTCATCGTCCGCGGCCTGCCCGGCAGCGGTAAGTCATATCTAGCCTCGGCGCTGCGCGAATTAATTGGCCACGATAAAACCATTATCCTCGACCCCGATACAATTGACCGGAGTACCAGAGCATACATCGACTTTTCCAAATCCTTAGAGGCAGAGGGCATCGATCTCAAATTTCACCCATGGAGGTTCTCGGCTGCGAAGGCTCGGGACGCAATTGGCGCCCACAAAGTCCTTATCTGGAACCAACCATTCATCGATTTTGGCGGATTCGAGAGGACAATCGCAGCCATGCAGACGTTTGCAACCGAACACGGCACAAAGTTACCGACCTTAGTAGTCGAAGTCGAAATCCACGAAGACACCGCCAAAGCCCGAGTCGTAACAAGAAAAGAGCAAGGTGGCCATGGCCCATCAGATGAAGTTTTCGATCGCTTCGTGAGCCAGTACGAGAGTTTCTCGGGGCGTGGGTACGATACCATTACTGTTCATGGCGAAGACAGCACAGACGTGTCCACATCGACCATCCTACAGGCGCTGACCAAGCTCATATAAATCTCGCAAACACATTCGTTAAAGCTCTTTAACAAATCTGGTTGCGAGGGGACCGGATCCTTTCGGACGGTCCCCTTTTAACCTACACGACCTTCTCGGGCACGGCCCGGACGTAGCTGCGGAGCCATCGCGCGATGGCTCCGGTGAAGATCTTCGCCTCCTGGTTGGGCAGCGCGTCGAGCACCACCGCGTGGATCTCGAGTCCGCGCCCCGCCAAGCAGAACACGGCGTCCCAGTACTGGAAAAACGCGTGCGGATTGGGGAGGACCAGCAACACCTTGCTGCCGGGCGTCGGATTGACCATCCTCAACCACTCCAGGAAGGTGTCACTGGTGTTGGCGCGGAAACCGGTGGTCCGGCTAGCCCCAACGAAATACGTCGGGATGCGCTTGACGGCTCGCGGGCGTCGGGAGCGCTTCCAGAGCGCCCCCATCATCTCGAGCTCGGTCTGGTAAGGGAGCGCCTTCGGCTTCCTCCACCAGAACCTGACGGGGAGTCCGTTGGGACGCGTATGCGTCAGCAGCTTCAATCCGTCACGATCGGGGTCGACCTCGCGGTCGCCGCCGAGCTGGTAGATGGCCCCGAATTCGAAGCCCTGCTCCACAAGGCTCACGACCTCTGCGTTCTTACGGTCGCAGCCCTCCAGGTACCCGCCAGGGACAAGCACGTAGTCGAATACTCCCACCTCTGGCGTGATCCGACACCGTAGCTGAAGCTCATCGATGTCTTCCCAGAACTCAGGGCCGACCTCGACAAACTCCTCCTCGTGACGCTCGCGCCCCTTCGTCTTCCACATGCCCATGAGGGCGTCGGCGAGCTCGACAAGCGGCATCGGGCCGACGCCGAACAGCCTGAGCAGCCTCGCCAACGCGGGCAGAAGCTGCCCGTCCTCGTCCACAGGGGACATTGCATTGTGCAGGTTCGTCATGCCGATTCCTTTCCTTAGATCCGGGCATGAAACAACTACATTATACCATTAAAACGCAATAATATCAATGATCTCCTCCGTTTGACAACTCGTCGCCGGTAGATATACTATTAGTAACTTCTGCCATAGAAACACTACAGCAAAGGAGAACGGCGTGCTCAACATATACTTCTCGGGGATAGGCGGGGTCGGCATTGGACCCTTGGCGCAAATCGCACGCGATGCCGGATACCGAGTCCAGGGCTCGGACGTCAAGGAAACCTTGGTGACGCGCGAACTTCGCAACCAAGACGTTACGGTGTATATTGGCCAAGATGGTAGCGCGCTACAAGAAGCGCAAAACGTGCAGCCTATCGACTGGTTCGTATACACCTCTGCCCTCCCCCAGGACCACCCCGAGCTGCTCCTGGCAAAAAAGCTCGGCATCAAGACCGCAAAACGCGATGAGCTCCTGGCGTTTATCATCCAGGAAAAGGGGCTTCACCTCATAGCCGTGGCCGGAACCAGCGGCAAGACCACAACGACCAGCATGCTAGTATGGGCCTTTATGCAGCTGGACATCCCTGTCAGCTACTCGATTGGAACGACTATTTCGTTCGGGCCAAGCGGTAAATTTGACCCCCAAAGCAAATTCTTTATCTATGAATGCGATGAGTTTGACCGCAACTTCCTGCATTTCTCGCCATACATATCGCTGATTACCTCTATCAATTACGACCACCCTGATATTTACACCACGTCGGCGGACTACATGGATGCCTTTCGGCAGTTTATTAACCAGTCTGACACGACGATCATGTGGCAAGCCGACAACGACAAAATCGAAGCCAAGGGTGACCACATCAAGGCTTTGCAGGATGACGAGCTGTTACCATTCCATCTGGCTGGGTCACACAACAAGCGAAATGCCACATTGGCGACTACGGCGATCACGCAGCTGGACCTGGCCGACGAGCCATCTGTTATTGCCGCGCTCGAGAAATTCCCGGGTGCCGACCGTCGCTTCGAGAAGTTGGCCGAAAACCTTTACTCCGACTACGCAGTTATCCCCGTCGAAATCGCCGCAACGTTGCAGCGCGCCCACGAGATGACCGATCGCATCGTAGCCGTCTATCAGCCGCACCAAAATATCAGGCAGCACCAGATCCGCGACCAGTACAAGGATTGCTTCAATTTGGCCCAGAAGGTCTACTGGCTGCCTACCTTCCTGGCTCGCGAGGATCCAAACCTTCCAATCCTGACGCCAGAGGAGCTCACGAAGGATATCACCAACCAGAACGTCACCGTTGCCGACCTCGACGATGCGCTGTGGGAGGCAATCGAGAAAGCTAGGCAGGAAGGCGCGTTGGTGCTGATGATCGGGGCAGGGTCAATCGATAAGTGGACTAGGGAGAAAATCGGCTCGTAGGTCTCTAGATTTTAGCTGCGTTATCTTAACTTGCATCTGTTTTATTCTATTGTCATATGAATACTTGACATTTAACACCTAAGGTGTTAATATATCTACCGTCAGATCAACCGTCTGAGCTATCGCTCTTTAGCAGAAAGAGGCCAATCATGGCTTCCATCGACCCCCAGGCGCTCGCCCAGCAGACCATCAAGGGCCTGAGCCTCAACCGCGCGCTGATCACCGGCGAAGGTGACAAGCTGCGCTTCAGCCCGGGAACGTACGGGGACGCAGCGCACATCACCAGCGTGGTGAAGAAGCTCAGCCTGAGCGACCAGCAGGCGATCACCGAGGCCGCCTGTGTCGACAACTACGCCGACCCGGCGCGGACCACGGCCGCCTACCGCGCGCTCCATGTCGACCGGGACCACATCAGCCTCAGGGACCAGCTGCACTACGCGGCTGCGGCCGGGCTGGCACTGCTGATCGCGCGGGAGCTCGGAGTCGAGGTCAAGTGACCTGACACCCGCCGTGGTGGCTCGGGTAGGGATTCATCCCCACCCCTGCCGCCACGGCTTTCCGCATTACGAAATCATCCGATACCGCACACCCAAAACAAAAGACATCGCCTGGGGGTGATGTCTTTTGTGTAGATAAACTCTGGTACCCTCGGCAAGATTCGAACTTGCGACCACTTGGTTCGAAGCCAAGTACTCTAATCCGCTGAGCTACGAGGGCGTAACGAGATAATTATAACAGATTGGCGCCTCTAATAAAATAACGCCGGTTAGCCCAAGCAAAATGGGCCAACCGGCATACCCTCAGCTAATCCGAGGTACGTAGCCGTAGGCTTTGCCCCAAGTACGCAAGGACAAGCCGAGATACCACGTGTCATACAAAACCTGGATCGCTCGACGCACATCTTCGTTGGTCAATTCAGGAACCTCGAGTCGAATTTGCCGTAAGGCGTCACCCGCCGTACGCCGTACTTGGCGACCTCCCAACTGAACTTGTGGTTCAATCAGCTCCACCAAACGCACCGCGCACCGACGAGCCGCCGACCTATCCCCCTCACTCTCGGACCATTGTTGCCAGGCTGCTCTGGAAGCTCGACGCCTCCTTGGGGTGTCACCCTTAAACTTCATAGTGCCTCTCCAGATACTGGCTAGGTTTGGACACATCAGTTGTACCATACACTTTATGTAGTGTCTAGTTTCCCGCCGCGCGCTATAATGAACGGAGTATGCAGATAAAGACCAACGTTCCCCTCAAAGATTATTCCACAATGCGGCTCGGCGGTATCGCCGAAGCACTGACCACCGTCACTACCAAAGAGGAATTGGCCGAAGCCGTCGAATGGGCCGAAAAGCACCGCAAACCAATGCTCATGCTCGGCGGTGGCAGCAATGTCATCTTCAGCGATGGCTACGCCGGGTTAGTTGTCATCAATGCTCTGCATGGCTTCGAAATCATCGATCGCAATGAACGTTCCGCACTACTGCAGATTGGTGGTGGTGAGGTATGGGATGATGTGGTTGCGCGCAGCGTCGCCCAAGGGCTGAGCGGTATCGAGATGCTTTCGGCCATCCCGGGTACCGCCGGTGCTACACCGGTGCAAAACGTAGGGGCATACGGCGCAGAGATTGCCGATGTCTTGACCGAGCTAGAGGCCTACGACACGCAGACCAAGGCTTTCGTCACACTCAGCAAAGCCGATTGCCAGTTCAGCTACAGGAGTAGCATTTTCAAATCTCTGAAAAATCGCCGTTATATTATCACCAGCATCACTGTTCGTTTGAGTACCCAACCTTCGAAGGCGCCGTTTTACGATTCGCTGCAGGAATACCTGGATCGCAACAACATCAGCGAATACTCGCCGGCTGCGCTGCGTAGCGCCGTTGTGGCCATCCGAGCCCAGAAGCTTCCAGACCCAACGCTTATCGCCAACACCGGGTCTTTCTTCAAGAACCCTATCGTCACGGCGGGCAAGCTGACCCAGTTGCAACAGGACCGCCCCGATGTACCGTATTACCAAATGGACAACGGAGGCATCAAACTCCCTGCCGGCTGGCTAATCGACCAGGCAGGGCTAAAAGGCTACCGCAGTCACGGCATGAGGGTCTACGAAAATAATGCCTTGGTTTTTGTGAACGAATCCGCCAAAAGCTATGAGGACCTGGCTGCCTTCAGGAAAGAAATAGTCGATAAAGTCGAGGCAGCGTTCGGCGTCACCCTCGAACAAGAACCGGAGCTTATCTGATGGACCATACGCAACAACATCTCATAACCAAGCTCGGCTATACCTCGGGCGAAGCCGTCGACACGGTTGATGCGCCGGAATGGTTCCTGGAGTACCTCCGTGGCAACGGGGTCCACACGCATGCCAAGCTCCCGGCCGAGTGGTTGCACATGTTTATGACCGACATCGAGCGTCTGGCGCACTTTATGGCTCATCTGAAATTCAACGAGATCCAGAAAGGCCTCTGGATCAGCTGGCCCAAAGAAGCCAGCGGGCTGCGCACCGACATCACCGAGCAACAATTGCGCGATATTCTTCTGTCATATGGCTGGGTAGAGGCGGCAGCCTGCGACATCGACGATCATTGGAATGCGGTGCAATTTGTAGAGAAAAATTCATAACGTAGGTTTTTGTATGCTCCGCCCACCTTTTACAGATGGGCGGAGCATGTATCGTCGGGTTACCGGACGGCGAAGCCGCTCAGTACCTGCCAGAACGCGTCGTGGCCTTCGCTCGCAGCGGCAAGCAGCAGCTGGAAGTCGAAATTACTGCCAATGTGGGCTGTGCCGCTATGACCCTTCATATCCGAGAGGAACTCTGTGATCGCCTGACGCGGCTTGCCCGCATCAAAGAGCCTCAGAGCCGACTCTGCCGACTCCTTCAAATGTTCTTGCGCGCTTGCCATGCTGTTCACCCTTCAACTCAACACCTGCGCCCTACCTAAAAGGGCGCATGATTATGAGCTGAAGAGCGGTCAACTTGTGCTAGATGTCACTAGGTAGTGGATATTGACGCGCAAACTCGGTAACTTCGTGCTTGATAGTATCAAGTTTTGTCCCATCGTGTCGAGCACGAATCGCCGCCAACATCCACTCGACCAGCTGCGACATGTGCTCCTCACGCAGGCCACGGGTTGTGAGCGCCGGCGTGCCCAGGCGAATACCACTCGGCCGGAATGGCGGAAGCGGGTCGTCAGGAATGACGTTTTTGTTGAGGTTGAGGCCGATCGCGTCCATCGCCGCCTCCGCCTCACCACCGTGTATGCCAAAACTCGTCTGCACGTCGGCCACGACCATGTGGTTGTCGGTGCCGTTTGTGACCAGCCTGAAACCGCGCCGCATGAGCTCACTGGCCAAGACTTGAGCATTCTTGAGTACCTGCTGTGCATACTCCTGGAATTCAGGGGTGTCGGCTTCGCCAAATGCAATGGCCTTCGCGGCGATGACGTGCATGTGCGGGCCACCCTGCACACCCGGAAACACCGTGCGGTCAACCAATGTCGGTAAGTTCTCCATCGTCTTCTCGGGAGCTCGCAGTGGATTACCGACCGTGCCACGAGTCAAAATCATACCACCACGCGGGCCACGCAACGTCTTGTGCGTGGTGGTTGTTACTATCTGAAATCCATAGTCCAATGGATTTTTGAGCGCCTTACCAGCGACTAGTCCGGCAATATGCGCCATGTCCATTATTGCCACCGCGCCAACTTCCTGGGCGATATCGGCAAACTTCTGGTAGTCAAGCTCGCGCGGATAACTGCTAAACCCAGCCAGTATCATCTTGGGCTTGTGCTGGAGCGCCAAATCGCGCAGCGCCGCATAATCAATCTCGCCCGTCTCGACATCCTTCATGCCATAACGCACAAAGTTAAACAACTTCGCCAGCACCGTACCGGGTCGGCCGTGAGTCAGATGCCCACCATGGCTCAGCTCCATCCCGAGAATGGTATCGCCAGGCTCCATCCAGGCATGGTAGGCAGCTTCGTTGGCCTGCGCCCCGCTCAACGGCTGGACGTTGGCATGGTCCGCGCCAAACAGCTTCTTGGCTCGCTCTATCGCCAGCGTTTCTACTTGATCGGTATTTTCCTGTCCACCGTAGTAGCGGCGGCCCGGAAAGCCCTCGGAATATTTATTGGTAAACACGCTCCCCAGTGCCGTCAGCACATCGCGACTGACATAATTCTCGGATGGAATCAGCTCTAGGCCATCCCGTTGACGCTTCTCTTCTGCTTCAATTAGTTTAGCAACAGCCGTATCTTTCATCGGTACATTTCTCCGTTAGGTTTCTCTGAGGTTGTAGACGTGGGCTGCGCTATATCATGTACCATAGTATACCTTGCGTTCGGCGCGCATGAAAATGCCCCGCCGCTTCGGGACAGGGCATTTTCATGCCGCCCGAAGCACCAGGGCTACGTTGTCTTGGGGACGATGATCGGCAGTCCACCTCGAACAGGGTTGGGGTTGACGATGGTATTTGCCGGAATAGTCCAGCCCTCCGGTATATCGACCTCTGAGCTGACCGTCACCTTGGCGTAGAGCTCAACCCCGTCTCTAAGCGTGCTATCCTGCTTAAGCTCACAACCTGAGCGGATTGTGGCGCGACGCCCGATAGACGCATGGGTCACCTTGACGTCGTCGCCGATTATCGAATTCTGTCCGATCGTCACGTTATCGATACGGCACCGTTTTCCGATTTTTGCGCCCGATCCAATAGTCGAGCCATACCCCTCGTTTTGAATCTTTGTGTCGTCGCCGATCTCGACATTATCACGAATGCCGAGGAAGCTAAGCTCAGCCCCATCGCCAACGGCTACCGAGCTTCCAACGATGCACCAGTTAAGCCGCGACCGTGCACCAATGATAGTCCCCTTCCCGACGGTAGCTTCTGTGATGCGGCAACCGGCGCCGATCTTGCTATCCGGGCCGATCTCGACGCGGTCGCCCAGGAACACACCAGGACCAAACTCAGCCGACGGGCTGATCTTACAGTCATTGCCGATCTGGACCGTGACTTCGCGACGGTTTAGGCCAGGGGCTTTGATGGTTATTGGCATTTGTTAGCCTTCTCTGTGAAAACACTTGGACCGGCCTATAATATCATAAACGTATCAATAAAGCAAAAACCATCCCTCTCACGTGGATCACTTTACAAAAAATATACCCTATGTGATATACTACAAGCACTATGGAAACAACCTACAAGGAAAAGATCGGTAAACTCATCCAAAAAACCCGCCAAGACCGCGGCCTCACACAGGCCGAAATGGCCAAAGCCCTTGGCACCAGTCAAAGTGCGGTAAACCGAATCGAAAACGGTGGCCAAAACCTCAGCATGGAGATGCTTGCCCGCATCAGCGACGTGCTCAACAGCGAAATTATCTCGCTGCACAAACCCGGCACGCTCAACTTTCGCGTCGAAGGCGGACGCAAACTTCACGGCATGGTCTCGATTAGAAGCTCAAAAAATGCCGCCGTTGCACTGATGTGTGCCGCATTGCTGAACAAAGGCAAAACGACGCTACGCAACATGCCCCATATTGAGGAAGTGAATCGCCTGATCGAGGTTCTCAACAGTATTGGCGTGCAGACGAAGTGGCTGAACGACAACAAAGATCTCGAGATAAAACCATCGGCAAAGCTAAAGATGGACGAGATGAACGCCGAAGCAGGCCGCAAAACACGCAGTGTCATCATGTTCCTGGCGCCCCTTATGCACATGTTCAAGACCTTTCGGCTACCTTATGCTGGCGGCTGCGCTCTGGGTGAACGAACTATTCGCCCTCATCTGTACGCGCTCGAGGAGCTTGGTCTCAGCGTCGAAACCCACGACGAATGGTATACCTGCGCCGTTGACCTTCATCCAGCGGATAAAATCGTTATGTACGAAGGCAGCGACACCGCAACCGAAAATGCCATCATGGCAGCCTCGCTGGTCCCCTCGACTACTGTTATCACAAGGGCAAGTGCCAACTATATGGTCCAGGACCTCTGTTTCTTCCTGGAAAAACTCGGAGTCAAAATCGAAGGCATAGGCACCAACACGCTCACAATTCACGGCGTCAAAGAAGTCAACAAAAACGTCACCTACAGCCCCAGTGAAGACCCTATCGAGGCGATGACCTTCCTGAGCATTGCCGCGACCACCAACTCCCCTATCACCATCACTCGCTGCCCTATCGACTTCCTCGACCTCGAGCTGCTGAAGCTTGAGAAAATGGGCATGTACTTCACCGTCGGGCCCGTATACAAAGCCGAAAACGGCAAAACAAACCTAGTCGACGTAGAATGCCATGAGTCACCAGAGCTAATCGCCCTCGAGGACAAGCTCGAGGCCCATCCCTATCCCGGCATCAATATCGACAATCTTCCCTATTTTGTCCCTGTTGCCGCAGCCGCAAAAGGCAACACGCTCATCCATGACTGGATTTACGAAAACCGGGCAATTTACTATACCGAGCTTAACAAGCTCAACGCCAGCGTAACGCTGGCTGACGTCCACCGCGCCTACGTCAAGGGGCCAACGCGCTGGAAGGCCGGCGAAGTTGTGTGCCCCCCTGCACTTCGTCCTGCCGTTCTAGTGCTAATCGGCATGCTTGCCGCCCCTGGCGTTTCGACCCTTCGTAACGTGTACAGCATCAACCGCGGCTACGAAGACCTCGCCGAACGCCTCAACAAGCTTGGTGCAAACATCCAAACATTCCGCGAGATATAGGTCTACCTCTGTTAAAACAGCCGCATACCGCGGCTGTTTTACTTTTGCGCTCTCTGCCTTCTTGCGAAAATAGTATTTACTTTTACGACGATATATGGTATAAATAAGTATTGTGAGCTAACAGGGGTCGTTCCCTGTGGAGAGACAATTTATGAAGAAGCTACAATTAAATTCATCACGATTAGCGATTATTGGTGTAGCGCTGACGACCCTTGGTCTGATCGGCATTATACCAATGCTCTTTAATAGTGGTGATGCTGCCATCGCCGCAGGCTCAACCAACGCCAGTACAGGTGTGGCTGCGCCGACGCAGATCGTCCAACAAGCGGTCGCACCTCAGTCTATTAGCGGTCACCCAGTTGAAATCGTCGCACCAACAGTCGGCGTCGATATGCCGATTGTTGATGGTTTTTACGATAGCGCTACCGGTGATTGGACGCTAAATGCCGACAAAGCGCAGTTTGCCACCATGACCACACAGCCAAACGACAAATCCGGCCAGACGTTCATCTACGGCCACGCAACGCAGCGTGTTTTTGGCAAATTGCTCAACATGAAAACAGGCGATCAAGCATACGTCCTGACCGCAAATGGTTACAAATTCACGTATACGCTCAAGGAAACACAGGTTGTCACACCACAGAACACCGGCATTCTGGCCTACCAAGGCTCGCCACGCCTGCTACTGCAGACCTGCGTGGGTACCTTCTCGCAAAACCGCAAGTTCTTTATCCTTGACTTTACCAAGGTCGAAAAGCTTTAAGCAGCTACCTTGACCGCACCGCCAGTGCGTTCGACATGTTCCCAGTGCCCCACGCTGATCTGACCGGCGAACAATTCTGGCAGCCTAGCCAATGACTTGATGAGCGCCACGAAGTCCACGAAGGACATGATCATTAGTAGGCCATACGAGAACGGCGTCAAAAGCGCCAGACGTAACTTACTCCGGCTGGACTCAGTATTCTCGCTAATGATATTTATCATGCTAAAGAGCAGTACAAAAATATACGCGCTAAGGAAGCCGCCGATGCCGCGCGATACAAACGAGTAGTACAGCACAAAGATTGTCAGTAGCGGGTCCAGCAACAGCTCAAACTCGCTAAAGACCACGAACGGCAGATACAACCAGCTCAGTTGCTTGGTGTGTTTGGCATCACGGCTAAAGAAGATTTCACGATTCTTGACAAAGGTCTGCATGCGGCCGTACTTCCAGCGAAAACGTTGACGGATAAGGCTTTTGAAACGTGTGACACCCTCAGTGTAGGCTAGTACGTCAGCGGCAAAAACGACGCGGCTATCACGGTTGCCCTGACGGGCGATAATCTTCATCGTGAAATCAATATCCTCGGTCATAGTGTCTGTGTCGTAATAATCGCACTTTTCCACGACGTTCCTGCGAAAAGTCGAACCGACGCCGCCCACAATGTATTCCATGTTCATAGTCGTCAGAGCGCGCTTCATACGGTGCGATATGACGTATTCGAGACGCTGGGCCGCGTTCAAAACAGATCGGCCATCTATAACTTTGACGTTCGTAGCCGCGGCTACCACCTTCGGATCGCGGAAATATTCTACCATCTTGCCAATAGCCTGCGGGTGCAATAGCGAGTCGGCATCGAGTACCATGATCAGGCTGCCGAGGGCGTGCTTCATGATGCCATTGTTAATCGCAGCGGCTTTACCTTTATTGGACTGGTGAACCAGCTTGACGATGCCAATATTGTGCTTGCGGATGTAATAGCGCACGCGGTTGTACGTCTTATCACGCGAGCCATCATCGACAATGATGATCTGCTTGTACATATAGTCGTTGGCCAGAACTGATTCAAGCGTCCGTATAATGCACACTTCCTCGTTGTAGGCAGGAATAACAACAGAGATAAAAGGGGTGTACTTCTCTGGCGCAGACTTCGCGGCTAGACCCTGGCGCTTACTGCGCATTTCGTACCAGTCCGCACCTACCATAAATGCCGTCAGCCTGACCAGGTTAACGATTCCGAGTACGATAATAATATAAAGTATAATGTTCATAATAAAATATGCGCCATATACAAACCGCCAGAAGTTACCCTCTAGCGGTCTATATATCTGCAGAGATGCCTTGCGGCGACTCTGCCAACACGGCGTATTAGCGACTTGCGCGCAATACGATGCGAGAAGCAATGAAGCTGCTCAGCGCAACAACACCGGCGACAATCGCAACGATGCTGAAGATCATGAGGAGTGGGTTACCGGCAGTGTTAGGCAGTACAGCAACACCTGCTGCAACTGGAGCTACAGAGCCAGCGCCTTTACCAAAATCGTTACCAGACATGTATTAACTCCTTAACATTAATCTGTCAAATTAGATTATATACCTTCTTGGCTATATTGTAAATACTATTATGGAATACGCTTTAGGTATAAAGCCCTCTTGACTATACTTATCATAGTTGTATAATTACCTTGATAATCATATATCTACACTTAAGAGATGCTCTTACACTATGAAAAAAATCATGACTCGTATTATAACTGGATTACTTCTACTCGGCTGGCTTAGCCTCGTTCCGCTTCAGAGTGCGTACGCCGCCTCGACCAACCTCATCAGCAACCCATCGGTTGAACAAAGCGCAAACGGCCAGCCCACCGATTGGCTCAACAACAAATGGGGCACCAACAACGCCACCTTTACCTACAAGAAGACTGGACAAAGTGGCAGCCACAGCCTATACGTATCTATGACTAGCTACGGAAGCGGCGATGCTAAATGGTACTTCAAACCCGTAGCTGTCGCACCAAACACCACATACACATACAGCGACTACTACAAGTCTTCGACGTGGACCGACCTGCTGGCACGCTTCACTGATGCCCAGGGTAACGACACGTACCAATGGATAGGTGGAGCCGGCAATAGCACTTCCTGGAAACTGCTCACTGCGAACGTCAAAACACCCGTCAACGCTGTCAGCATGACTATCATGCAAACCCTCAGCGGTGTTGGGAATCTTCAGACCGATACCTTTAGCCTCACAACCACCGTTCCAACGACTCCTGTAGTGAGTATCACTAGCCCGACAACTGGGTCGACCGTTAGTAGCACCGTCACTATCAGCGCAACAGCCAGCGACACGATCGGTGTTGCGGGCGTGCAGTTCAAACTAGACGGCGCCAACCTCGGATCAGAAGTCACTACCGCTCCGTATCAGATGTCGTGGGATACCAAAACTACTACCGACGGTCAGCATACGCTTACCGCAGTCGTGCGCAATACCTCGAATATGACGACGACTTCGAGCAATGTGATCGTGACAGTCGCCAACCAGGCCCAGACCACGGGCACTAACCTCGTGCCAAATCCATCTGTTGAGACCACGTCAGGCGCACTTCCCCTTGGCTGGCAAACCAATAAGTCCAAAACCAACACTACTGCGTTCAACTATCAAAGCACCGGCCACACTGGCAATCACAGCCTAAACATCACTATCAGCGCCTACACTAACGGCGACGCTTACTGGTCATATCCCACGCAGACAGCAGTTGGCGGCGCGCTGTATGAATTCTCGGACTACTATCAATCGAACGTCAACACCTACATTTATGCCGAAGTAACCATGAAAGACGGCACACAGCAATGGCTGAATGTCGGCACAGCCTGGCACAGCGACGGTTGGAATCACTTTGACCAACAGTTCACCGTTCCCGCCGGGGCGGCGTCGATTATGGTCTATCACAGCATGGCTGGCGTGGGCTATCTGAACACCGACGACTACAAACTGGTCAAATACGAACCAATCGGCTTCACGCGGGGAATGGTAAGCCTAACCTTCGATGACGCTCTGCGCTCAACCTACCTAAATGGCCTACCTCTGCTGCAGAAGTATGGCCTCCTGTCCACGCAGTACATGCTGAGCGGATACACGACTGATCCAAACTACATGACACCAGCAATGATGAAAGCATTTGCCGACGCTGGTCACGAGATCGGTTCGCACACCGTTACGCATAGCTCGTTGATCGATCTGAGCGTGGCGCAGATACAGCAAGAACTGTCCCAATCGCAGAGCGATCTGCTGACTATCACTGGCCAAAAACCAACCGATTTTGCAACCCCACATGGAGAATACAATGCCGAATCCATCGCCTACATCAAGCAGTACTACCGCTCGCACCGCTCAGTCGATGTCGGTTTTAACAGTAAAGACAATTTCGATATCTACAACATCAAGGTGCAAAATATACTAGCCACCACAACCACGGCGCAAGTTGCCGCCTGGGTCAATCAAGCCGCCACTCAGCACACCTGGCTAGTTCTGGTCTATCATGGCGTTGGCGACCCAGTCATTCCGGACAGCGCTGCGTGGTCAATCACACCCGCCAATCTTGACGCACAGCTAGGTGCCATCAAGACAAGTGGCATATCGGTACAAACCGTCTCGCAAGCACTCGATGAGATAACGCCCCAACTCTAGTTATTTATTCTGTCGACTTGCCGCTAAAACTGCCGTCACTAGCCTGTTTGACGGGGCTGATCTGCTTGCCGCTGAGGGCAACACCGGCCACGGTATTCCCTTTCTCGTCGACGGCATAGAGCGTCATGCGCGCATCGCTACTTGGCTTTTCCAGACTGTCACCCGCAGTCACAGTAAGCTTGCGGTCAATCTGATACACATAGCGGACACCCTTGTAATCCATGGTGATCTGATCGCCCGGGTTCAGTTTGCCCAGATTATAAAATGGCGACTGTGCTCGTGCTGCCATGGGCGTTGGGGCAAAGGTAAATTTGGGCGCCGCAATAACAACATTGCCGGACTTAGCCGGATCACCCAGGCCGACGCTTCGCTGCCAAGCGCCAGCTTTGAGCGCCTCGCTACCGCCGCCAACCTGCACCGCCACATCAATATTTATCTGAGGCAAAAAGAGCCGATCACCATATTGGCCTGGCTTGGAATGCTGAATTCGGTCGTCGACTGCAGTCGCCGTAAGGCTAGTAAATGGAACTGTCACGAGTTGAGGCGCCAAATATACGGCCGCAACGTACAATGCCGCCGCGATAATAATCAACCAGATAATTCCTAGCAGCCACCGGTTTCGTTTTTTATCAAACCGGACGCCCTCCCGGTAATGAAATCGTACCATATGCTTTTTAGTATACCACTAGCGCGATCGATTATGGCTCCATGAATGTAGTACCATTGAAGATATAGATCAAGGAGGATTTACGATGCGCGCAGCACAAATAAATGCTTTCGGCGACAAGGATGCCTTACAGATTCACCAGGTCCCAAAACCCGTCGCTGGGCCCGGCCAAGCCTTGGTTGAAGTGCATGCCGCCAGCGTGAATCCATTTGACTGGAAGCTTCGGAGCGGGCAGGTTGGCGATATTACCTTCCCGGCTACGCTGGGCGGAGACTTCTCTGGGGTTATCGTCGAAATAGGTGAAGGCGCCACTCAGTTAGCAGTCGGACAGGCAGTATATGGCCAGGCTGATGCGATGGGTGGCCAAGGGTCATTTGCCGAGTACACACCGGTCAAGGTCAGTTCGATCAGCCCAAAGCCTCAAGGCGTAGACTTCCTGAACGCAGCCGCGCTCCCGCTTACCGCCGTCAGTGCCTACCAGGCCTTGGTTGACACATTGCATCTGCAATCGGGCCAAAAAATCTTGATCCATGGTGGCGCGGGTGGCATTGGTGGCTTTGCTATCCAGCTGGCAAAACATCTGGGTGCACACGTCGTCACGACAGCCGCGCCGCAGGACGTTGACTACGTCCGACAGCTGGGCGCCGAAGAAGTGATTGACTACACATCCCAAAAGTTCGAGGAACAAATACAGGGGTGTGATGCGGTATTCGATACCATCGGAGGCGACACGTATATCCGTTCGTTTACCGTACTAAAATCCGGCGGTCAGATCGTATCGATGCTGGAGCAGCCCAATATCGAGCTCGCAGAAAAGCACCACGTCACAGCGTACAGGCAGCTCACTCGGGTGACAACCCAGCGGCTTGAGGCCATCACAAAACTCGTTGATAAAGGGGTGCTAAAGATAACTATTGATAAGGTCTACCCCTTTGAACAGGTTGCCGAGGCCCTGGAGGCTACCCATACCGAACATCATCGAGGTAAAATCTTGCTTGAGATCAAAGTTGGTGCTGCTGGCCCAGGAGGTTAATTCCTTGGGCCAGCAGTTGGCAAGAGGGGCAGAGCGCCTGCCTCATTTCGGTCAAGCGAGTAGCGCGTCGGTCAGCCACCTAGCGTAAGAGCCCGCCAGCCCCAAATCGCCATCACTCGCATATCCAGCCGGCAAACGATCGAGCGAAGAACCATCGCTCATTTGTTCGTCCTTTGCCCATGGAATAGCAATCGCAACGTGCCCCATCCTTCGCGCTCCGTCTGCACCTCGATCTCGGCGTTGGAACGCCAGAATCCGATACCACACGTACGCATCCCCGGTTGTTGCTGCGAAACCTTCGCACGCCCGCTCAAAACCAGGGAGGGCAGAAGCGACCCGCTCCAGCTCACTTCCGTGTACCCCGATCCGACTGCGGGTGGTGAGCGCCTCGGCCAGCTCATACATGACAGTCGGATAAAGCGGAGCACCGTATCCTTCGAGGCTCGCCTCTGGCACTTGCTGCAGGCTCATCAGAGTCTCCCTTCTGATACCGCAGGCTCTCCGCGGCTAGGCACATCATACTACAGGAACTTGCCAAAACATAACTTTTATGTTTACAAGATCATAAAATCTGTTACAATACGTTAGATATGAAACGATACCAACCCAACCAGCTTCAAACCATCGCAACCGTCTCTGGCGGCCTTGCTGTGTTTGGCGGCCTCGCCATGAAGTCACATGGGCGTATCGTATGCAAAAGATAAACAATATATAAACTCTTGTCTGCCGCGATACGCCTCCGAATCAGGAGGCGTTTTTCTGACTCGGAAGTCTATCGGGGCGTATAAGTCCCACCTCATCAACAACAATAAGGAGGCGCACATGCGTCACTACAGTCAAAATGCCCGCTGGCTGCTCTGGTTTGCGCCATTCCGCGCCCTGAGCATCAGCGCCGCATACCTGACACCGTTCTTTCTGGAGCACGGTCTCAGCACATCCCAGATATTTCTGCTGCAATCGATCTTCAGTGCAGCGTATTTGCTGTGGGAAATTCCCAGCGGTATGATTGCCGACCGGCTGGGTCGGGCGTTTAGCATCAAGCTCAGCGCACCGATCGCCGCCATCGCCATGACGCTATATGGGCTCAGTAGCCAGTTCTGGCAGTTCGTTATCTGCGAGCTCATCCTGGCGTTGGCGAACGGGCTCATCAGTGGTATCGACACGGCGCTCCTGATCGACTCGCTGAAAGCCGACAACCGCCAGAAGGACTACGTTCGTGTCCAGCAGCGTATGGATGGACTGGGGTTCGCCGCGACAGCAGCTGCGGTGCCTTTGGCCGTTGCACTGGTGCATTTCTGGGGTGTTAGCTCGACGCTAATCGCGGACGGTATCGTGACGTGGCTGGGGGTGTACTTTGTGATGAAACTGGTTGAGGCACCACGCGCAAAGCACCAACAATCCCAGCACCAAAATGCCTGGGCGGCGCTGCGTGAGCTGGCACGCAAGCCACACGTTCGCTGGCTAGTCACGCTGAAGACCACACTCAACACCGCCACCTATCTGGCGTTCTGGCTATCGGCGATCTATTACCAGCAGCTGGGCATCCCGGTGGTGCTATTTGGCGCCATCCTGGCCATTCGCAGCTTGTGGAAGGCGTGGCTATCGCATCAATTCCACCGCGAGACCCACGTCAAGCGCAACGCCGTCGTATATGCCAGCCTGATCGGTGCGGTGTATATGGCAATGGCAACCGGCCAGCTCTGGCTCGCATGGGTTGTTCTGGGGCACGACCTGGTACAGGCACTCGGTAGTTCGCCTCTGACAAAACGGCTCAATGCCCACATCGACGAACATCACCGTGCGACCATGAACAGTGCGACCAACCTGGTTCAACGCCTGGGCTACACTGTTACTGGACCACTAGTCGGTTACATGGTCGACCACGCCGGGCTAAGCTTCACGTTCGTTGGCATTGGGCTAAGTAGCAGCGCTATTGCGCTCGTGGCTGTCTGGCGGCTCATCCGCGGGCGAGCCTTGGGCTAAATCGCTATTTACCTTCCTGGCGTGTGGTGGTAGAATAAATCGTCGACAATTCCGCTATGCACATCGTCCATGCCAAGGAGCGCATGATGACCAGCGTGACGTACGAAGCGACCCTCTACAAAATGATGCCAGCCATCAGGGTCACCGGGCTTTCCGGTTCGCCGGGTGTGGCAAGGGTCGTCAACAGCACCGTGAGGGCCACCGGCAAAGTCAAAGTGATCGCATACGACGACAGCCAGGCCACAATCTTGGTGCTGGCCCCGCATACTGAGCCCGCACAGGTCCGCCAGATAGTGCACCAGGCCCTGGTCATGTGCGACCGCAACGGAACCGCCTAGCTTCACCCCGTCCTGGGAAGCCCACGAAGGTATTCTTGCCTTTCGCGCGGCTCCCAGAACGGGGAGCTTTTTATTTTACTAAGTTTTAATATTGTAAATATTCTATAACCTGTCAAGATAATTAAGTCCGTCCTTACCCATGGAGGTACAAATGAACACCGGCCAGCAGTTGCCCGAGGACCGCACCGTGACCCTCGTGATCGTCTACGCCGAAAGGGAGACCGTCAGGATCCCAATGGTTCGCGGCCTAGCAGTTCAGGCGGTAAAAGAGCCGCCTACATCGAGGAGTAATCTGGGTCGCCAACACGACAAGGGCGCGGTCACATGACCGCGCCCTATTTCATTTACCTAGCAAAAACAACTTATAAATTCATGGGGCGAATGATGGGGCTTGAACCCACGGCCTCCGGAGCCACAATCCAGCGCTCTAACCAACTGAGCTACATCCGCCACGGTCTGATACGAAACCTATTTTACCAGATAAGCAAACCTTTTGACAGGGTATTTTCACCGTCCTCGCCAACCCGCACGCGCAGGCCGGCAAGGACGGATGACAGCTACGACTCCGCGTCCTGGTTGTCACCGTTGGACAGCACCGCCGTAGCACCGATCAACTGGGCATAACGGTCGAACGCCTCGTCGCACTTCTCCTTACCGTCTATAAACTGGCCGAAGCCGGCACCGAGATTCAGCGCCAGTTCGTCGGAGTCGTTGTTCCTGAGCGTACCCAGAAACTCCTCCACATCCTGTGGATCAGCCTCTGGAGCAAGCTCCATCAGAACCTGCTTCACAGCCCGAATGATCTCCTCGTCCGAAGGCAATCGCTCATCTGTCATAAATACTATTATACAATATACAAATTATTACACAAATCTCGTCACGACAAACATGAAGAGCACGCCCAGAACGGTCAGCAGCATCGTCACCTTGGACGGATGTTTGCTGTGGGCCTCGGGCAAGATATCACTAGCGCCAATGTACAGCAGGAACCCGGTAAAAAATCCTAGATACAGCACTAGCGTGGAATCGCCAAGCGTAAAGAATAGCGTCGAGGCCACACCGAGCACTGGGGCCAATGCGTCCATCGCCAACAGAATAACACTCCGACGCGGCGTGTTGTGATTGCCCAGCATCAAACTGACCGTGTTGAGGCCATCGGCAAAATCATGCGCAATCACCGCTAACGCCACCGCAATACCAACCGCCTCGCCGGCCTGAAAGCCCAACCCGATCCCCACACCATCCAGAAAGCTGTGTCCCACCAACGCCAGTGCCGACGCGAGCCCGACTTGCGGGATCTTTTGGTCGGTGTACTCGGCATCGTGGGCGTGGTGCATGGCAATCGTCTTCTCGACAATATGAAACAGCAGAAACCCGACCATCATCGCCACCATTGGCAGGGTTGAATCCAATCGCTGCTGTGCCACAATCCTAAAAATCTCTGGCAACAGGTCGAAGGCGACCACGCCCATAATGACCCCCGCAGTGTAGCCAAGTATGCGATGCAAGCGGTCGCGGTTTCGAAGCGCCGTGATGCCGCCAAGTAATGTTGATGTAAATGTCGCCAGAGCAAGGGCAATGGGAAGCACTGTTTTGATCTCCTCGTTTTTGTCTATTGTGCGGCGTCAGATATGTTTTTGCAAATTTGTCGCAAAACGTATTAGTTCTGCAACACTCACATCTAAATCAGGAGCTCACGCATTGCCTCAAGGTACTATCGGTTATACTATAATTAAAGCCACATTCCAAAATGAAAAAACTAAACTTCCCTAAAATACGAAATATACTTGCCTGGCTGCGGATAACGAAAAAATGGCGGCGAGTCCTGATCAGCCTGGGATTTGCCGGTCTGCTTCTGGTGGCACTCTTTGGGTTGCATCTGTACCAAAATCACCAGGCCGAGACTGCGTTGCACGCAGCCACATCCCTCGACGACCAAGGCAAATACGGCGACGCCAAAAAAACACTCGATTCAGTCAACAAAACGCTCGTCAGCGCCACGGTCACCCATCAAATTGCTTCTGAGATGGATCGCAACCAGAAACTAACCGACACACAGCGCAAGTTAGACGAGGCCAAACGCCTCCTGCAGCAGAACAAGCCAGGCGAGGCTCAAAAGATCCTGCAAGATCTGCAGGCCAGCTTGCCAAGTGGCAATAACCAGTCCAGCAGTAGCCAAATTGCGGCACTACAGCACAGCGCCACCCAAGGCACCAGCAGTTCGTCCAAGAGCCAAAATGCTTCGTCTGGCTCTGGCGGGCAATCCAGCGGAGGAGGCTCGTCATCCGGCTCAGGTGGAGGAGGTGGCTCCGGCGGAAGCAGTTCTGGGGGCGGCACTGCCCCACCACCGCCCGGTCCGCTGACCAGCATAAGTGTCGCATCGTTTACCGCTTCGAGCAGCTCCGCCACGGCGTCCACCTGCAACATTACCGACTCCCTCACCTTTAGCGTCAACGGTAGCGGTACTGTCAGTACTACCTGGTCGCTGTTTAGCACCAAAACATCAAGCCAAACCAACAACCCGACCAACTTCACGTTCTCTGCCGCCGGCAACCAAAGTGACAGCTTCAACTTCAGCGGAACTCAAGGCCTCGAAGCGGGCGACAGCTACCGAGTAAGCGCTACTATCACGTCCACGTCCAACCCCGCCATCACCACGACCGCCGGCCCTATCACCATCTCGAGCTGCGCCGCTCCGCCCGCCCTGGCAGCAGAACAAATGCCAGCCTACATGACGTCGATAACCCCCGGCACGCCCACACTTTACCAGGCTCACGACGGCGTGTTCCCAAATGAATGCTCCGTCCAGGTGACAACGCCCTATAGTGTCAACTCGAGCGGTACGGTGGAGGCCATCGTGATGGTGACCAGCGGCTCGTCAATTGGCTACACGTACTACGACAAGAACGGCGCAACAGCCTTCTCGGGGTCGGGAAGCACCAGCGATACGTCTTATTTCCGCCTGCCCCACTTACCGGGTGGTGGTCAGTATACTGTCATGGTCAAGCTTGTCGAAGTGAGTTCGCCAGGCTCCGTATACGCCACGACTATTTCGCAGAGTATGGGCTGTTCGTAGCCGAGCGAGTGGACAAATTGAAAACGCCCCGCATTGCAGCGGGGCGCCTACGCAGTTGCGTAGCTCGATCTACTGGGGCGTCTCATCCGAGCGACGGTCGCGGCGCTTGATGCGTCCGACCAGCCGGGACGGTGCCATGAGGATGCCCAGGACCACGCTGATGACCATCAGGAAGAGCATGATCGTAACGTAGATGGCCTTGGCCAGCCAGCCCTCGCCACCGTAGCCGTTCTCGAACAGCGAGCCCACACGATGGCCCAGACCCTGGCCCTTATCGCGCTTCATGCCATGACTTCCCGGTCAGTTAGGTGCCCTGCGGGCACTACTCGATCGATACAATATTATAATACCATATTCATAAAATAATACAACTTGGCGCCCCCAGATCGGACTAACTGTCAGAAACGTAGAAGCCTTTTTAGCCCTTTACCTGGTACAAAAAATCCTTTGCGTCAAAAGTGCTATCCGTATTCACCACAACAACCTTTTCACCTTTCGACTCCAATAGGCTTCGAAGGGCCAAGCATGCTTCGATGTATCCTTGCGATTCCTGTACCGTGCGCGGATCAAAGTACGCTAAATTGCCACGCGACTGAAGTCGCTGTTGCAAGACTTTAGCCTGTCGCAGACTATCGCCACTTTCGTCTACCTGGAAGTAAACATGGACAAGCTGTTTCTCTTGATGCCCAGCTAGCTGACTAAGCTGCGACCACATGCCTGGAAGCTTTCGCGGATGTTTTTGGTAGCCGTACACGATGGTCTTGTGAAGAGGGTCTGAGTCTATTACGACATCCCCGTGTGCTGCCTCCAAATCACGCGCCAGTTGATGAGCTCGATCGATCTTTTCATAAAAATGCGCTTGGCTATCCAGCCGAGTTTCGTCAATACCTCGTGCGACAAGGGACTTATGCCATGTTTGATCGGGCCAACTTGCTACGCCAGTCCCGCTAAGAACACTCCAGCCCATATCCCGAAGGGCTTCCGCTGCCGTGCTCTTGCCAACTCCATCTGGACCAAAAAAAGATATTATCATTCCTACTACTGATTTTCGTAAAATGGTACCCCGGGTTGGACTCGAACCAACGGCCAGAAGCTTAGAAGTCTTCTGCTCTATCCTGCTGAGCTACCGGGGCGGATACTGTCATTATACAGTGTAGGCGACAGATGGCCCACCCGCATGAGGAGCGGGCCATCTGTGTGCGTGGAAGCTCGACCGTCACTCCTCGTCGTGGTTGGCGAACTTCCCCGTTCGAACTGCGAAGAACTGTAGGGGCATCCTATAGCGCCTCGCGTTATTCACGACTTCGATAAATCGAGCCACGCTCGGGTTGGCTATCGCGTAGAAAAGCTGCGAGTAACCGGAAGACTTCCAACACATGACGAGCATTTCGCCGTTGTCGAGTCGAATCTGTAGCCGAGGTAGCCCATCGATATCGTCGCCCGCCTCATCACGCCCCGCCAGCAACCGAATCAGTCGATCAGTGATTGCGAGGAGCACCGTGGTTTTATCGGCGTACATTTCCTTCGCGCGTTGTTCGCGACACTCCTCAGGGTGCTTCAAGATCTCGGCCCCGAGCGCTTTCACGAAGATAGCTTCGAGTTGCTCGGCGGTCAGAATGCGCCCGCCGTATGCGGCCGCCATAGCCCGGCACAGCGTATTACTGTCTGGACCCATGCTATACGCGACCATCGGGTGCCCCTGCAACAGTTCATCGGAGGTAAGAACTCTGTAGCCCCCAGCTGCCGGCATCGTAAAGCCCTTCTACAGTGCAGCCACGTGTTTGGCTGGCGCAAAACAGATGACCCGCGCACCTGCTTAGCGCCCGCCAAATACGAAGCATTTTATACCATGCCAGACAATTATTATTCTAGCAAAAGTCTACAGTCGCTGCCATCCTACTCACGCTATAGCATCTACGAATTCATAAATTTTCGCCTAAGCGCCAATGACATATAGCCAACGCCCATAATCGCCAGCCCAGCTAGTACTAGCGTAAGCGGCCAACTGAGGCTACTAGCAAAATACTCGGACGTGACCTTCAGCACGTATAGCATCAGAAAAACCGTGCTCCAGGTCAAAACAGCCCGACTCTTCACATGGACACTCAGGAACAACCCACCAAACACAAAGGCAGGATATATCAATTCCCATACAACGCTCTGTTCAGGCCTCCAGCCACCCAGGGCAAACGCCGCGCCCAGCAGCCCCAACACGCCAGTACCGTACAAAAAACCATGCAGTGAAGCACGCGGTCCTTTAGCAAAAAGATACCCAAGCAACATATACACCAGCCCAGCTATCAGCAAACGATACTCATAGAATTTTGCTTCATCAACGTGCATCGTGGTGCTCGTAACCACCCATCCCGTTAGGCTAAAGTACAGCCACGTCCCAAACAGAATGCTAAACAGCACAAAAATATTCTTTCGCAAAACCCAGAACGACAGCACGTATGTAATGAACATGATGCCCGCCATAAGACTCTGCACCCCGGGGCTCCCCACGTCGTAGCCGGCGTTGCTCCAGAGAACGCCGAGTCCAATTGGCGTCACAAGTGCAGATATGAGGTAAAAGGCAGGGGCAGCCGTCTCGGTTCGCGTATCCCGACCCAGCAACAAACCAGCAAAATATGCTGCGATCCCCGCGCCTAGCGTCGCAAGCACCTTTGTGCTAAATTCAAGTGTCAACCAATTCTGTGTTAGTAAAATGGCAATGCCCAGAAAAATAACGCCACCACCAATGTAATACAGTAGTTCCGACGCGCCGAGTCTCTTATTGCCATCCGGTTTAATGCTATTTTTTCCGTCAAACGCAGCGACCAGCTCGTCCTTCGTCAAAACCTCATGCTGGCCCAAAGTCCGTACGTACTCAAGTGCTTCTTTTTTGTTTGGAGTTGTCATACTACTTCTTTACCCATCCCACAAAGCTAAAGTTGTTATCATACGAATTCGCACTTGTTTGTAAGTTCAATTTAATACTCATGTTGTGACCCTTTAGATAGCGTGCGTTATAGTCGTCCCCTGACTGGAAAAAGAATGGCAACGTAGGCCTGTCCTGGCCGTACGTCAACACGAAACCATCTGGTGAAGTCAAGCTCGAATCCAAACTAAGGCCCTGAGCGTCCAAAAACGTGAGATCACGACTAGCCTTCCTAGCCACATCATAGACGTGCAACGTTGGTTCGGTATACGGCGGATTGAAGTAATTGTTACCCAGGGATTCCAGCGTTTGCTTTACGAGCTTCCCATTCTCTACTTTGTATGGTTGACGATTATAGTAATCCCCTCCCAACACATACACAAAATCGTACCGAGGCTTGGTAGAAAGTTGCGGCAGATAAATACTAGCCACTACGAGCGCCGTCATCAACAGCGGAATCATCGCGCCCAAAATCAAGGATGCGTTCTTCTTCATGGCCCTATCCTACGCCAAGTTGCCTACTCGTGCAAATCATAAATTCATGGTGCGGGATGCCGGAATCGAACCGGCAGCTCCAGCTTGGAAGGCTAGCATATTGGCCGTTATACTAATCCCGCGTGTCTACCCCCGTTATTCTAGCACATCGTCCCGAAAATATCATGTATACTTAGAGATGACTAAACAGGTTACTTGACGACATGAAACGACTGCTGCCATTTGTCCGGGAATATCCGATATTTATGCTAATCGCTATCGCGATGGTTATAAGTTTTGCACTCCAACTGAGCCATGTACAGACAGCAGCAAATTGGCTGCTGATTGGCGTGGCGATTGTCGCCGTGGTGCAGATTGTTATCGAAATGGCAAAGACCGTGCGTGAAGGCGGCATCGGGCTGGATGTCCTGGCATTAACGGCTATTATTGTCGGTGTGCTGTTGCACGAATATTGGGCTGCCGTCGTGATCGCACTAATGTTGACTGGCGGCGAAGCCCTCGAGGACTATGCTGAACGTCGGGCAACACACGAGCTGACAGGACTGCTCGAGCGCGCACCAAAGCAAGCTCACGTCCTGGCAAAAGGGAAAACAATCGACAAGCCTGTCACAGTCGTAGCGGTTGGCGATCATCTGCTGGTAAAACCCGGCGAGGTTATACCTGTCGACGGCACACTTATCAAAGGGACAACCAGCATCGACGAGTCCAGTCTAACGGGCGAGAGCCTACCGGTCGTCAAAAAGCCAGGCGACAGCGTGCTATCCGGAGCAATCAACACCGACACCGCCATCACTATCGAAGCCCTGCACACCAGCGACGACAGCCAATATGCGCAGATAATCAAGCTCGTCCAGGAGGCAACAACCGCCAAGTCGCCCTTTGTTCGATTAGCCGATCGATATAGCCTGCCCTTTACGGCGATCTCGTACGCTATTGCGTTTACGGCCTGGGCAATCTCGGGCGATGTGTTGCGATTCCTCGAGGTTATCGTCGTCGCCACGCCGTGCCCGCTGCTGATTGGCGCGCCAGTCGCGATCATATCCGGCATGAGCCGCGCTGCCAAACACGGTATCATCATCAAAAATGGTTCGAGCTTGGAACGGTTGGCGGCCATTCGAAGCATTGCCTTCGACAAGACCGGCACGCTTACCAAAGGCGAGCCCGAGCTTGAATCGATCGAAGCCTATGACGATCTAGATGCCGATGCTCTGCTTGGTCTGGCTGCAGCTATCGAGGCTAACTCCGCACACGTTCTGGCTATTGCCGTTACATCTGCCGCCGATGAGCGTGGCGTTAAGCCTGCCCGCGTTAAGGGCGTGCATGAAGAGCCAGGCCTTGGCCTCCGTGCCCAGTGGCAGGACAAACAGGTTCTACTAGGGCGATATGATTTTCTGACTGATCAACACGCGGCCTTCCCCGACGAGCACAACCCCAAGCACGATCGCACGACGACGTATATAGCCATTGACGGCAAGGTTGTTGGCGCCCTTCACTTTACCGATGCCGTACGTGCTGAAGCCCAAGAGACAATCAGCCAACTGCACGAAACGGGCATCGGCCATATCCTCATGCTGACCGGCGACAACCAAGCAGTCGCCCGCTCTATTGCCGCCCAGGTGGGCATTTCAGAGGTATCCGCCGGCTTGCTCCCCAAGGATAAAGTGCTAGAGCTCAAAAACATCGATCCTAGCTACCACCCGACCGGCATGGTGGGTGACGGCGTGAATGATGCGCCAGTTCTCGCCGCCAGCGATGTCGGCATTGCCCTCGGCGCGCGTGGCTCGACCGCCGCCAGCGAATCGGCCGATGTGGTCATACTGCTAAACGACCTCAGTAAAGTCGCCCAAGCGGTGCGCATTGCCAAAAATACCATTCGTATTGGGCTGCAAAGTATTTGGATGGGGATTGGCATTAGCGTAGGCATGATGCTTGTCTTCGCGACAGGGCGTTTCCCGGCGGTGCTTGGCGCTGCGCTCCAGGAGCTCGTGGATGTCGTCGTAATCATCAATGCGCTACGAGCGCATGGCGGCCTCGCGCAGACGCTATTTGCCAAAACGCGACGCGCAGGGACGCTAACGAAGTAGGTCTAGAATCGCAAAACCACTATCCCTAGCGTATAATCTATGTGTCCGCCCAACCCCTGCAAGGAGATTGCTATGCCCGAAGGACACAACATCAAAGCGGCGCGGTATATAGTAGCTGCTACAAAAAATGGTAGACTTGTCTTCACCGCGCCTAATCTCAACCGAGATGGAGGAATAAATCTCACAAGGGCACGTGAGTTTCTGAAAGTGTGGGCGGCGCTAGGGTGGCTTACGGTCAGCCAGGTGGACCCAATCGCAATTGTCGAATATACGATCACGCCCGCTGGCATACTCGGCCTTGAGGCCCTCATCAAACGTTACGGAACTGCCCCGTAGCTCCAAATGCCCTGCTCTCGTGAAATAGGGCGGGGCAACAATACTCTCCTTTTAGCGTAGAGCAGCCTCTACATCCGCCGCGGTTATATCTACCACGCTGCCGGGCATAACTTCGCCCGTGAGCATACGCCTTGCCAAAATATCCTCGATGCTACGCTGCGCTACCCGACGCATAGGGCGGGCGCCTAGTCGCGGGTCATAACCGGCTACGACCAGCATCTTCTTGGCTTCGTCAGCGACGTGCACGGTAATCTTTTGTGAGGCCAATGTTGTATTAATGCTAGCAATTATGAGGTCAACTACCTGCAGCAGTTCACCGGGTTCGAGCGGCCTGAACACCACCGTCTCGTCAAACCGGTTAAGGAATTCGGGTTTGAACTGCCCAGAATCTATTAGTTCACTCACAAACTTCTGCTCGAATTGCTCGGGCTTCCAGCCAGCCTCGATGTACTGACGGATGCGATCAGCGCCAGCGTTACTGGTGGCGATCACAATTGCATCCCGGAAGCTAACCACGCGGTTGTGTTCATCGCGCAGAATGCCTTCATCGAGGAGCTGTAGCAGAGTGTTCAAAACGTTCGGATGGGCTTTCTCGATTTCGTCCAGCAGCACTACGCTGAATGGCTGCTTGGTGATCTGTGCCGACAAGCTCCCTTGGTCGTGCGCGCCATCGGCAATTAACCGCGACACATCCTCGGGCCGGGAATACTCGTTCATGTCGAGGCGAATCAAGTGGTCCTCGCCGCCAAAGTACGCTGCCGAGAGCGCCTTGCTCAGCTCGGTCTTGCCCACTCCTGTCGGACCGAGGAATAGGAAGGTACCAATGGGACGATTCTGGTTGCGCACACCGGCTCGTGCCCGCCTAAGTGCATTACTCACGACGCTCACTGCGCGGGTCTGGTTAATCATACGCTGATGGATCAACTGCTCTAAGTTCAAAAGCTTCTCCCGCTCGTCGGCGGCATTGGCCCGACCCAGCCGAACACCGTAGCCTTTTTCGACCGCTTGCTGCACCGACGCTTCCGTCACCAGCCCGCTATTCGCATGCCGTGCGGCAGCCTCCAGCACGCCAATCGCCTGGCCCGGCATTGCCTGGTCCTGAACGTAGCGTTCGCCGAGCCTATATGCCTCCAGCAGCGCTTGGTACATATACGTCACTTTGCTATGGAATTCCATCAGGAGAAGTTGATCCTCTAGGACCAGTAAGGCGTCTTCCTTGCCCAGTGGCGGCACGCTGATTCGATTCATATGCTGAAGTAACGCCGGATTGGCCTGTCCCAGTTGCAGCCACTGTTGTTCGTCCATCGCCATAATAACTCGTAGGCCACTGCCGTCCAGAATCGGAAGCAAAATATTACTGAGGTCAACCGATCCGGTTCCGTCCTGCAGGAACAGTTGTGCATCATCCAGGAAGACCACGACGTTTTTGGCATTCAGCGCCTCGGCAAATATGCGCTGCACCAGATTCTCCAGATCACCCCGGCCATGTGCCTGCGCGATAAGCCTGGTGGGGTCGATCGCCATAACCTGACTATACCGCAAGCCAGCAGGTACATCGGGGGTTGGGTTGATAAACCGCTCGGCCAGCGCATACACCAAGGTAGTCTTGCCCACGCCCGTTGACCCAACCAACGCTGCGTTTTGCTTGCCACCATTCGAGAGCAGGCTCGCCATCTGGCCTAGTATTTCCTGATGCCCTTCGATATCCCGCGTGAGTAGTCCCCCGGCCACGCTTTCCGAAACATTCAACGCAAAATGGCTAAGAAGTGGTGTATAGCCAAATGCCCAATCCCGACCAATGCCGCCTGTCGGCTTTCTGGTTGCGTGCGCTCGGACAACATGCTGGATGTGCTGATACCAGCCGAGTCCAGCCTCGATGTCCTCCATACCCAGCTGCAAGCGCGCCAACAGCTGGTCACGCTCGGGAATTTGCTCGATCAACGCCGTGAATATGATAGCTGCATCGATGCTTGGAGCCTGATACTTTTGCTGCAGCTCCAGGGCTCGCTTCCATAGTATGCTCATATCATCGGGTACATGACCGCTCATCTCGGTTAAAAAGTTTGGCCCCACGCCAAACCGCGCCGCAAAAAATAACCCGCCACTCAATCCCATCACGACTTCAGCGAGCTCGCGAGGTGAGGGCTTCGAGCTCAAACGCCCCAGCAGGTCGCTTTTGAGTTGGCCATCCATGGTCGGTTCGGCCTGGTGACCGATCGGAATATCAGCCAGCTCATATCGATGCCATAGCAGAACCATCAGTGGCCACAACGAAAATGCTGCGATAATCGCACCCGCTGGCAGCCTGGCGGCAAACACCATCCCTGCCCCAACCAGGAATATCAGGAGAACCGCGGCCATTACCGCATACCGCGGCAGTCGCCCGCCCAGGAGCACCCCTAGCCGTGCTTTACGTGCCCGCGGCGAATCGTATCGAAAAATCTGTTCACTCATTGCTGCAACCCCGTCACAACAAACACCACGACCAGCGGCATCACCGGCACAAACGGCCACAGCGCCAACAGCGCCGCAGCCACAATTGCCATCAGTAGCGTTGCAACCAAACCAAACAGTATCACGGCCAACCGCACCATGGCGCCGATCCCTCTAGAGATTTGTCGATCAGCCCAGGCACGCATCTGCGTATCCAACGAACCGCGTACTTTGCCCGCGGAGATCTGCCGAAATGGCGCAAATAGGCTCCCTGCCAGCATCCCGACCGAAAAGAACTCTAGTACGCCAGCAACGCGCAGCACCGAGCGACGCGCCAACTGGGCCCACCCAGCGGTGTACCACCACGACAGAAGTGAGACAACAAGCATATGTTTATTGTAGCATTAGCCGAACCAAAGATAAGACTGGCTGTTGTATACTATACTAATCCGCACCTTAGAATAGAGAAGCCATGAAAGCAGATTTCAATTCGGTCGCAACCCCGAATCTGATGGGGCTGGCGCGCAGAGCGTGCGAACGCTACAAGCAAAACATCGACAACGCGAAGTTCATGACGAAGAAAGAAAAAACCAGACGAAAGCAAGAATTCGAGAGAACGATGCTGGGGTTGGAAGCTAAATTTGCCGAGTTTCAGCTTGGGCTCTTCCCGGAGGCGGATATGCGGAGCCTCCTGATGACGTTTCTGGGGACAGACTAGTCATAGCCGCGCTCCAAGATGGTTGACCTTGGTGTCGATCGAAATTGTGCTATGATACCGATGATCTCACGAGAGTAGATCATCATCCTAGGAGACAGCATGGGAACAACCGGCTCGGATTTCAGTGGTGTGCCAACCCCATCCCTGGTCAATCGCCTGATCCGTCGGATCGATGCCGCCATCGAACACTACTCAGCCCGAAGCGGCCCGCAAGGAATACTAGCCAAAAGAAAGCTGAAAGATCTGCGTCGGCGCCGGGAAGAGATCCTGACCGAGCACGAACAAGTCGTAAAAAACCCGAGCCTGGAACCCGCATTTCGTTCTAAGCTTGGAGGATATCTCACGATAGAGTTGGTGCGCGGCCGCTAGCCTGGCGATTGCCCGCAGTTGCGCTCAAAGCAACTGCGGGCATCTTACTTTATCTCGTAGCTATTTCTTCACTACTACGCTCAACGGCGTGCGTTGGTCAGACTGACCCAACGGATTGTCACCAAAGATATCTTCAAATAGCTTTTCTGGCTGCCCGGTGTTTTGGCCGAGCACATTACGACCAATGTCGTTACTGTCTATCACAACCACACCTTTAAAATGCTCCGTAGTGGCGGTGGGCAAGGCTACACGAATCACGTCAGTCAACTGCCGTGCAACCTTATCTGGGTCTTTGGGCGCAAGCTTGGCGCTGACGTTGCTGGGGTAGACCGAATATTCTGTCGGACCGTCGATGGCACGAATGTCACTCCCCACCAGATTGTAGAATGTGCCACGCCTGCCAACCATCTTGCCCAACGCTCCGCCAACAGATGCGTACAATATCCGCAGCAAGCCCACCTCCTGAATCGCCAATTGCATAGTCCATGGGCTACCGAGGCCAATGCCATACGGTGTCTTGGTCACCCGACGGCTGAGGAACCGCGCCCACCAACCAGGCGTAATGTCCCACACAAAGTAGCTGCGGCCCTGGGTAATCGCGACAATCTTCTCGCTTATTAGGAGGTACCAGTCGTGCGTGGCGTAACTCGCCTGCTGCGTGTCGGCGCCCAGAGCGTCAAAGAATTTCTGCAAGCGCGTGGTGACAAATTCCTGTAAATTATCTTTGGCGCTCACCATGTCGGTACGGAGCGGATAGCGGCGGTACTCTGCGTCGCCGACGCGTATGTCTAGCTCTTTACCCTCGTTTGGCTCAAGCTCGCCCTTCTCGTGCACAGGTTTATCATCCTTCTCGTCAAAAAATTCACGCAACCACAGCTCTACATTCAGGAACCGCCAATACAGCAGGCTATTACTGTCGTTCTTGCCCTTGATAAACCCTTCGAATGCTTCAGCAACGGCAGCCGCGTCCCAATACGGACGAGAAACGAAACTCTCACTTAGGAAGATCCCATAAAAACGATTCTTCAGGCGCATAAACCACTCGTGCTCTGGCGTTGTAAAGCCAATCTTGTTCCGTCGGCGATTGATCATAGGTGGTAGCAGATCACGAGTAGCATCACGCAGAATCCGCTTGTTCCAGCCGCCCTTTATGATCGACTCGTCATCCAGTGCAAACAGGAACTTCAAAACGTCCTTGTCTAGGAACGGCACCCGGCCTTCCAGGCTAAAGCGCATGGTATTCTTGTCCTCGTAACGTAGCAGCGACGGCAAGCTATTGCTAAAGGTGTCCTCAATGAGCCGAAGCTTGAGGTTGTCTGACGTGACGACGAACTTCTCGGCGGCGAACTTCTTGCTAAAATCCTGGCTGATGAGCCGGGCAACAGGTATCGACTTCCTACGAAGCAACCGCCCCGCAAGGTTTACCCGCGCAAACCTATAAAAGATATCGACGCTGCTCAGCACCTCGCGGATCAGTGCACCCCATTGGCCTCGAGTTTTCAACTGGCGCAGATACACAAAATAATATGGTACATACCCAGCCATCGTCTCATCCGCGCCTTGGCCATCCAGCAGCACCGTCACGTGCTTGGTCGCCTCCTCCATGACCTTGTACTGCGCGTACGGACCGGTGCTGATCAGCGGCTCTTCCTGCGTACGGATAAAATCCTCCAGATCGTTCACAAATGCGTCTGCATCGGGCTTGATCTTGTGCGCCGTTACACTATCGCCAACCCGCTCCAGCAGCGAATCGACGTACGCCTCCTCGTCATTTTGACTGCCCGGGAAGATGGCGCTAAAGGTGTTTTGACGCGCGCCAACAGAGATAGTTGCGTCGTGATCGTCCTTCATCAGCTGGTTAATAACCGCCACGACCGTCGAGCTATCAAGCCCACCAGAAAAGCTCGTGCCGACCGGCACTTCACTCTGCAGACGCAAACGAACTGCCTGGGTGAGGCGCTGCTTGTACTCAGCGGCAACATCGGCGTCGTACGGATGATTTTCGCTACTCAGTCGCTTGAGGTCGGCCTTCAGCATAGTGTAACTACTGAGCTTTTCACCCTCGTCGCTGAGCTCGAGAACTTCGCCAGGCATCAGCTTCGTGATACCGTCGAAGAACGTTTCCGGGCTGTCTTCGTGGATGCGAAATCGCAAATAGCGATAAATACTGCGATCGTTAGGTTTCTTGGCGACCAAGCCAGTTGCAAGCAATGGCTTGATCTCTGAGGCAAATAGCAGTTGACCTTTGGCGGGGCGAGCCATATACAGCGGTTTGATGCCAAAATGGTCGCGAGCCAGGACCAGCTTGCCGGCTTTGCGGTCGTGAATAGCCAGCGCGAACATGCCGTTTAGCTTGTCAAACGCGGCGATACCCCAGGTCGCGTAGGCCTGCAAGACCACCTCAGTATCTGACTGGGTCAAAAATTCACAGCCCACAGCCTCTAGCTCTTTGCGAAGCTCCAGATAGTTGTAGACTTCACCGTTATAGATGATGACGTGCGACTTGTCCTTGGTATACAGCGGCTGAATACCGTGCTCGCGGTCGATAATAGCTAGCCGCAGCTGGGCTAGGCCTACTCGGCCGTCAACGTAATATCCCTCACCGTCCGGCCCCCGATGGGCCTGCGCTGCATTCATGGATCTGAGGAGTTTTTCAGAGCCGTCATCAAGATTGTAGTAGCCAGCAATTCCGCACATATATAAGCCCAGGGTACTACAAATACCCTCCGTTCGCCAGATGAAGCCTCAAAATAAACGTGCCCCAGCCTTTCGGCTGGGGCGGCGGCTCACGTGTGGCCATAGTCTCCGGCGACGTTCCAGAACCTGTCGGCGGCGATGTCGCCAGCCGCCCAGCCCGCCAGATAGCACGAGTCTTCAGATTGCGGCTCGCGACCCTCGCGGCCGTCCTGTGCACCCTGTTTCCAAATCCGCATTGCCGCCTCATGCGCCGCACCATCAAGCAGGTCCGGGCAGTAGTCGAAGTGCAGATCGTTGCCGCGGCGACACCGCAGGCAGTATTCGTCCATCATAGCCCCTTTAAGGAGAAACTGCTCGCCTTCGTGAACTTTCAAGATAGAAGAATACTATAATTCAGTATATATGTCAATGTCCTAATGTTTTATCACCAGGCAGTGTAATCGCGCTTGCTGGGACACTTGGATCCGACACATTGCCAGCAGCATCAATCGCCGCAACGGTGTAACTGTAGGTCGTGAGCGGCGTCAGGCCCGTGTCCGTGTAGGTTGTGGTAGGTGCCGTAGCCACCAGCTTACCGTCACGGTATACGCGGTAACCCGTCACACCCACATTGTCAGTACTGGCCGTCCATTGTAGGCTCGCGCCGGTCGCGGTCGTACCCGTTACCACTAGCCCTGTGGGTGCACTTGGCGCGGTCGCGTCCGGCTGAACCTGAGAAGGAGGGGCGGTTGGGCTCGTGTAGTTTGAGTTGTCTGCAGGCTTTTGCTCGACCTGGTTGCAGGTCTTGGTCGGTAGCGTGCCCGCTAGGAAATATTCGGTGTAGGTATTGTCACCTGCGGCCTGGGCTAGCGCCCCGTCTGCGCGGCAAGTGTCGTGAGATACGACCGTCGAAGGCTGCACAAACTTCTCAATTGTAGCCCCAGTTAGCAACTGCCTCATCAGGCTCAGCCAAATCGGACCCGATCCACTCGCGCCAGCAACGGCGCTCATAGGCGTGTTGTCGTTGTTGCCAATCCACACCCCAATCGCCAAGCTAGGCGTGTACCCAATAGTCCAGGCGTCGCGATAATCGTCGGTCGTTCCGGTCTTCACGGCGACAGGGCGATTAGCCGCAACGGTGAGGCTGCTGCCAAATATTTCGGCTCGGGCGCTGTTGTCTGACAGGATCGAGCTGATAATAAAGGCCGTCCCAGGGCTGAATACCGTATTCGCAGCTGGCTGCTCCTTGTAAATTTCGTTCTTGTTCTTGTCGGTGATGCTCATAACTAGCTGGGTAGCATGACGTTGGCCTTGGTTTGCAAACGCCGTGTACGCACCTGTCATCTCTAGCAAATCCGCCTGGCCACTGCCCAGAGCTAACGGCAGGCCGTACTGATCAGCTGTTTGCGTCAATGTAGTAATGCCAGCCTGCTTGGCCTTGTCCAGGACCGCCTGCACGCCGATTTTCTGCATTGCCTCGACGGCCGGAATATTCAGCGAGTTGGACAGCGCACGGCGCAGCGTCACATCTCCGCGATACTTTAGATCGTAATCCTTTGGCTGGTATCCATCAAAGTTCTGTGGCGTATCCGAGAAGATAGTCGCGCCAGTCATCAGGCGATTCTCGATACCTGTCGCGTACATAATTGGTTTGAACGACGAACCCGGCTGCCGCGTGGTGGTCACCATGTTGACTTTGCCGAACTGGTCGTTACCCCAGTCGACGCTGCCAACCAACGCCAGCACCTCACCCGACTTTGGGTCTACGATGACGGCGCTGCCATTGGTAACCTTGCTGTAACGCAAGTTTGTGATTTGCTTCTGGACGGCTGCCTCAGCCTTGGACTGGTCGCCCAGATCGAGCGTTGTCTTCACTACATATCCCGACCTCGCCACGGTCTCTTCGCCATATTTGTCATCGAGCCACTGCTTGACCATCAACGCAAAGTGCGGTGCTGTCGGCGATGCGTTTACCTTCGGCGGCTGGTACGATAATTGCTCGGCTAACGCTGACGATTGCTGGTCTTTGGCAATCACGCCATCGGTCTGCATGCGACCCAGCACATACGTTTGGCGCTCCTTGGCCTTCTGGGCGTCACCCGAGATTGGCGAATAGGCGCTTGGCGCTGGCAACAGACCAATGAGCATAGCCGCCTGCGCCGTATCCAGATCCTTCGCCGACTTGCCAAAATACGTATGCGCCGCGTCTTCTATGCCAAACGCGCCCTCGCCAAAATAGACCGAGTTGAGATACATCTCGAGAATCTCGTCCTTACTATAGCGCCGCTCCACCTCTATAGACAGGATCAGCTCCTGGTATTTACGAAAGATGCTACGGTTCTGGCTCAACAAAGCATTTTTGACCAGCTGCTGCGTGATGGTTGACCCGCCGCCGCCACTGCCAGCGTGGATAATGTTCTGATAAAATGCATTTGCTATGCCCACAGGCGAGAAGCCCGGATGGCTATAAAAGTCCTTGTCCTCGGATGAAATCGTCGCTTTCTGCGCAATTGGCGCAATATCCTTCAGCTGCACATACGTGTTGGAATGCGCGTTGTTGAACTCGTAATAGGCCTTGCCATTGCGATCCTCCAGCGTCACGCCAGTGTTGTTGCGGTTCATTAGTGCGTCCTTGCTGCCCAGCGAGCCAGCGAATGAAATCGTCGTAATAACCGCGACGAACAGTAGCACCAGGAAGGTCGGCCAGGCTATGACAAAAATCTTCTTCCACAGTGAAAGCTGGCGAAACTTCGCAAGAAGGTTGGTGCTACGACTTGATTTTCGATAGGAACGACGAGGAGAAGCTCGTCGCGTGGATGACTTTTTCATCAGTGCCTTTATAATACCACTTCCGGCCGTAAAAAAATCGCCCTGGGTCGCTACAACCCAGGGCACTGTGACTAGCGAGTAAGCGCTTGCGCTTCCGCAAACGTCAGGCCCAAAGCCGTCAGTGAATGAGGGACCATTACTTCCAAATGGCCGGGCACCAGGTTTGGGACATGCCGAATGCGATTAACCGGTGTCCAGAAAAGTTCGGTAAGCTCCTTGCCATCGGGCTCGAGTTTCGGGCGCGGACCGGAGAACAGGGCAACCATGCTCAAAAGATGCACCTCCACGTCACCCTTCATATCAATAAAACGCCCGCCTGGCCGGAACTCCACTCTCTGGATGAATTCCGGGGTAGCTCCCGTCTCCTCCTTAAGCTCCGTGGCGGCAGCGTTCTTGATTGCGTCGAACTGATCGTAGTCGATCCTCCCTGTAGGGTCAAACAACACATCGACGAATCCGCCAACGTACGTTGCCCTGCCGCTTTTACGCCTCCCATGCAAAACCTCCGTATGACCATTGACGACCGATTCCCTAGAGACCACTGCCACACTTACTGCGTAGTGTCTCTTGGCATTCGTATAGTCGACTCCCGGACCGCCCTGGTACAACGGCAGGGGCGGATTATGAGATGCGACGTAGCGACGGACCTCTTTCGTGACAGCCATGCTGTCATACACTGTAATCACAAAGGATATTTATACTGAAAAATCAATTACAACGCAATTGGCTAAAGATCGAGAGTATACCGTTACGGCATGTAGCATCTTAATTAAATTGCGGCTGACCACGTAGCCCAAATTTTGGAACACTATCCATCCGAGCTTCATACCCATGCCTGAAGGGCTATTGGGCTTACGCTCGGCGTAACGCTTGTATGTGACGACATACTGGGATGATCCAAAGTGTGTACGAGATAAGTAATAGGCGGCCAATTAATCCAGCGTAAACTCCCTCATGATATACATTGTCCTTTGGTAAAACAGCGATAAACGCAAACATCAGCCCGAGAGATAGGCCTGCGGCGACAAACATCAAAGCGCGCATAGACCGCCAGGCTTGCTTGCGCCATAGGCTGATACTCAGAAGTAGCATAGCAATCGGTGAGTAATCCAGCGCAGCGCCAAGAACATGCATGTTGCCACTGAAGTCCATCGCATTTTGAGGAGTCGTAATCGGATCGGTTGTGAAGATCCCAGCCATAAGGATGCCAATAGCAGCAAGAATGAACCCAGCGAGGCCGACATATCCCAACTTAGTGCGCGCTTGAGACCAAAGGCTTACTGCGGTAGCCGCTAAACTGGTGGCGAGAGCTACGAATGCAAGGTGCATGAGGAAGCCGTAGCGCCCCAACTCATATTCACTGATAAAACGCCAAGTTGGATCAAAGTTAGACTCTATCACATGAAGTAGACCGACTAGCACAACAAATACGATGCCGCCAACTATGGCAATAGTAGCGGCAGTGCTCGCCCACTGGGATACCGGTTGTGTTCGGGTAAGTGTCTTCTCCATGGCTATTTAACTCGTTTCATGGTTGATTTATAGCCTCCGCCCGGATACACCCACTCACCTTCACAGGTATCATTGTTTGTAAACGTACCTTTGAAGTACGATGGTGAGCCCTTCTCGCCACCCCAAATGGTCAATGTATCGCCTTCCATCTCATATACGTAATCGAGCGTGCTACCACTGTTGTCGTAGGCTCGTGAGCGGATGTCTACGCTCGGTTCTTCGCCAAAAGGCTGCAGGTGACCAATCACTTCAAGGCTTTTGACGGCATGACCAAATAACTGTATATCGACGTGCTGAACCAGGAAGAATTTACCATCCATCCATTCATATGTGACAGCGCCAGTGGTGTCGCCAGACAGTTCCCAAGTGCCGACGAGTCGGTCGAGTGTTTTTAGATCAGGGTTCGGTTGAGTGGGCGTATCCATGTTAGGATCCTTTCGTACATTATATGGCTTATACTATAGATAATTATGCGCGAAGTATCACAGAAATCCGCAAATTTGTCTGACCGTGAACGGGTGTTACTAGAAAGCGGTTTACTTGAGCCTGCCATCTTTGATAAATACTTTACTGTGCGAGCCTATGAGCCGGCCGAGGCGCTGGCGCCTTATGTGTCACACTACTGGGTGATGCGCTGGCGGTTGCCCGAAGGCGTTACCTATCGGCCAGTGGAAGTGCTGTTTGCTCCGATGATGCACGTCTTCTTCACTAAAGATGGGGCCTTTGTGCATGGTATCGTTGATGGTACACTCGAGTACGATACGAATGGCACGGGGACGATTGCAGGTATTGCATTTAAGCCTGGTGGTATGCACCTTTTTTGGCCGGGGAAAATGGCAGAACTCTGCGGCGTACGCACGGACTTAACGAGGCTTTTCCCAATTGCTGATAGTTCATATAGCGCGCAACTGATCACGCAGTCCGATGATAAAATCGTTACCGAAATGGAAAACCTGTTACAATCCGCGCCTCTTGGACCGCCAACCTCTCAACTCCAGTTGGTACAAAAAGTGATTGATGTCATTCACACCAACAGCCAGCCGGTTACCGTAGCTTCTATTGCGAAGGATTTTAAAACAAGCGAACGTACACTACAGCACTTATTTAAGACATATATTGGGGTAGGCATAAAATGGGTACTCATGCGTGAACGCTTGCTCAAAGCGATCGGTAATACCGCACCTGTTCCTGGCGTCGCCCACCTCAATTGGGCGCAGCTCGCAGCAGATATGGGTTATAGCAGTCAGACGCACTTTGTGAATGATTTTAAACGGGTGGTTGGCAAAACACCTCAAATATATCTTCAGGAGAGAAACAAGGACTCGTTGTCGTCTTAAAGAGTTCGAATTTGAACTAATAGTGCCTTGGCTGGCCTATGCATACTGCGGCAATCTTTTCATATTCTTGTAATAGGAGAGCACTCAAAAAGATTGAGTAAGAGGCTCAAACCTATTCACCTTCGCCAAAAAGGCTTAGCGGTGCTTTTTTCGAGGTTGGCATATATTAGTCCTGTACATTTTAGCTTATTCACAGTATACAGCAAATCTCTACCACCTATTTTGTGGAAGCTGCACTCGCAGTTGTATTGCAATGTGATCAGCATCATTCTTAATTGTAACGTTTTTCTTGTCGCCGCACTTAGCTAAGGTATAGGAGCTATCCTTAGCTGTCGTTGAAGCATTACCTAGTACAAAAGTCAATTTTATAGAGCCTTTCTCCGCCCAAGGAAGCTGACTCGTCTTAGAGGAATAATCGAAGTACCAATTATTGATATAGATAGCAGGCACGGGCAGATCATTGTCCTTGGCATGTCTCAAGTTGAAACCATTTTCACTCGCCACCTGCGCCACAAGCGCATTCGCTTGATTTCTATTAAGTGTCGTTTCGTAGTAGGCGGTGTAGATTGGAGTAAGGTCATCTGGGCCATGCCCTGAACTTCCGCCCCCACATACCTTGGTTACATTTTTAGCGAGAAGCGACTTTTCCAATGGGACCGCTGCACTTGCAGCATCGCTATGAGTGAGGTGAAAAGCCCCAACAGCCAAAACTACAAGTAGCATGACCACCACTGTGGGCTTGCTCCATCTGACTTTTTTTACTTCCTTGGTTTTAGGGTTTGCCATGATAATTTCTCTTAATGCCACAACTATAGTCCATGAAGCCCAATGGTCGGGGATGCGGGATTCGAACCCACGACCTCCGCGTCCCGAACGCGGCGCGCTGCCGGGCTGCGCCAATCCCCGCTATAGCCCTAGCCTATGATCTCGGGCGCAGAAATGCAACTATGATCATCTTGCACGCACGCGCTATAATAAACACAACTAAGTGGGGAATCACTGTGAACAGAAAAATAAGCGCCATCATTATTATCGCCGTCCTCGTCATAGCCGGTGGAGTCGTCTATATGCTGAATAATCGAGCGGCGGCCCCAAGTACCAATAACACCCCCAGCTCCAATACCAAAAGCGCAACCGGCACTGCATTCACCATCAACGCCACCGACGACAGCGCCGACATTACAACCCTCAATGTCAAAAAGGGCGACTCCATCAGCGTGACATTCAACGTCTCCCAGCAAGGCGTGTACCACGGCGGCCTCGAGTTCAAAAGCGACGCCATCAGCAGCGGCCCCATTCAGCCCGGCCAGTCCAAAACCATCACCTTCACCGCCGACAAGTCATTCGACTTTACCCCTTACTGGTACCAAAGCAACATCAAGAAGGACTACATCATCTCGGTCAAGGTCAATTAGCCGCTTGTTACAGAGGTAATCTTCTGATATACTTTTGATGTACTTTTCGGGGTGTGGCGCAGTTGATAGCGCGCTCGGTTTGGGACCGAGAGGTCGAAGGTTTGAGTCCTTTCACCCCGACCATGAAATTATTTTGTAACATATGTAAAAAACCGCCCTGCCACTCCGAAGAGTGGCGAAGGCGGTAGGGCGCGGGCTACATCCCGTAGTAGATGTTCCGCAGCTCGATGCCGTGGCTCCAGCCGGAATCGGCCAGGATCATGACGGCGGCCTCGAGCGTGGTGTTGTGCGCGGACTGGGACTGGGCCTCGAGGGAAGTCTCCCGCCAGATGCCCGTGAGCGCTGCACCCGCGGCCAGTCGCGCCTGCATGAGAAGTGCCCAGGACTCGGTGAAGTCTCGGGCCTCGGCCGACAGGCTGCGCGAGCTCGGTGGCGTCCTGCATGTGCGTGTCCTTTCAGACCGTGGGCAATACAGTGCGAAAGGATCTAGCCTGATCTAAGGACCCTTGAGTCATGCAGACTTTATGATATAGTAATATTGTCTTTCACCCTCACACAGAAGGTAGCCATGCCTCTTTTCGGAAAAAAGACACCGCCAGTCCGTCCGTCATTCCCCGTTATCGTGCTGCGTCACGGAGACTACCATGACGAGACCCTAACCGAGACCGGACGACACCAAGCGACCCAAGCTGCCCGGCAGATCGGCGACCGGTTCAAAGCACGGTTCCTCGTCGTCACAACCGGCGATCCGCGCGGGGCGCGCGTCGACCCGATAACACGTGTCGAGCAGACCGCCAAAATGATCAAGGGTGAGCTTGGCGATCGAGCCAGCCTCGCTCGTTTCCCCATCAACCCTGACCGCCAGCTCCTGGAGCAGCTTCACGATCTGTGGAGTAGCAGTCCGGACTGCGTGGTCGTGCTCGTCACTCAGGCGCCCTACTACATGGGACTCCTCAGACTCGAACACGCTCCACATGCCGAGCCGTTCTACGGCGTCGTGAAGGTAGGCCGCGAGGGCCTCTTCATCGACACAGACGGCTAGGACCATGCCCGCCTCGCTATGCGCGAGGCGGGCATTTTACATATCAAGACAACCACACTGCCCATCCACCGCTTTGCTTGCGGCTCTTTGGTATAATAAATTGCAGTAGGCCAAACAAAATATGCCAAAAACACATCGCCGGCAGGTACGCAAGCACAAAGTACTAATTGTAGATAATAAACAACGACCAAAAATCGTTGATCGCTTAACGTTTATCGTAGCTATCGTCGAACCGCTTATCGCGCTACCTCAGGCGATCACGATTTTCCAACGGCACAACGCAACGGGAATTTCACTCTCGACCTGGCTGGGCTTTTGCCTGCTGGATGCCGTGTGGGTGTGGTACAGCATCGAGCACCGTGAACGATTGATTTTCATCGAATCGACATTATTCCTGATTGTCCAAAGCGCCATCGTAGCTGGTGGCGCCATGTACGGCGCGCAGTGGTAGCTAGACTATTAGCTTTTGCGCGGCATCGTGGAGTGCCATACGTTCGCCATTTGTCAGACTATTACAGCCCAACCGATCGGGCATAAGTTTGTTAATCGTGCCAATCATCTCCTTACCCTTAGGGGTCAGCGTAATTGTTTTTGTACGACGATCTGCCTTGCTCTCTTGCCTAAGGACCAACTCATGTAAAACGAGCCGATCAACCACCCCTGTAACATTGGATGGGTCACAATGCAGCACAGTGGCAGCCTTGCCCATCGGAAGGTCACCGTGTTGGTCTAGCATGAACAACGCGCCCAGCTGAACGGGGGTAAGCTGATAGCTATCAGCTAACTTCGCTAGCTCCTGCTTGAAACGTGTCAGCAGGGATATAATGTCTTGGCAAACTTGCTCTGTCGTAATTTCCATATGATGGTATTGTAACACAAAAAATAAATACTTGAATACTTCAAATATTTATGTATACTACTTATTTGGACATCAAATATTACTCATAAGGAGAAAAGATGATTGAAAAGGTAAAACATAAAGGCTTAGCGCTAGCATTGCTGGCGACTGCGCAGTTTATGGTCATCCTGGACGCAACCATCGTCAATGTCGCTTTGCCGACAATTCAAAAGGCGCTGGGATTTGCGACTGCATCTGATTTGCAGTGGATTGTGACCGCATATGCGCTTGTCTTCGGCGGCTTCCTGCTCCTGGGCGGACGATTAGCTGACCTCGTTGGTCGGCGTCGTATGCTCATGATTGGCACGGCGTTGTTTGCCGGGGCTTCATTGCTTGGCGGACTCGCACAGACACCGCTCATGCTGATTGCTTTCCGAGCACTGCAAGGGCTAGGCGGCGCATTGCTATCACCTGCGGCACTGTCGCTGGTGCTGACTATCTTCAAGGAAGGCCCTGAGCGCAACAAAGCTCTTGGCGTCTGGAGTATGGTTGCAGCCGGTGGTGGTGCGGTCGGGCTCGTGCTTGGCGGGCTGCTAACGCAGTACGTTAACTGGAACTGGACGTTCTTTATCAACGTTCCTATCGGCATTGCAGTGCTGTTCCTCGCACCACGCTTTGTACCAGCCAGCATTCCTACTGGCAAGCAAAAGCTAGATGTGCTGGGCGCGCTCACTATTACTGGTAGCCTGATGGCCGCGGTATACGCGCTGGCCAAAGTTCCAGTCTACGGTTGGGGCGGTAGCCAAACATGGCTTATGTTCGGCGCAGCGGCAGTTCTGATGGCAGCGTTCATCGTGAACGAGCTACGCGTTAAGCATCCGCTGATTGATCTTGGGATCTTCAAACGACGTAACGTTACAGGCGGCACGATGCTACAGGTACTGATGCCTGCTGCGATGTTCAGCATGTTCTTCTACCTGTCTATCTACCTGCAAGGTCTGCTGCATTACACGCCGACCGAGACAGGCATCGCGAACGTTCCGTTTACGATTGTGGTGATCATTGTTGCTGGGTTCCTTTCGAGCCAAGCAGCCAAGATCAACACCAAGCCACTGCTGGTTGTAGCACCACTACTGGTAGCTGGCGGGCTGCTCTACCTGGCGCGCTTGCCACTGCAGAGTAACTACTGGATTGACCTGCTACCGGGCATCGCCCTCATGGCAGCCGGTATGGCCGTCACATTCGTGCTGGTCACCGTTACGGCTACGAGCGGTATCTCGCACAAGGAATCAGGGCTTGTCTCTGGCCTGCTGAATACCGCACAGCAAATTGGTGGCGCACTTGGCCTGGCCGTCCTGAGTGTTATCTCGACACAAACGACCAAGGACCAAATGGTTGCCGCCCACGGCAATCCAGCCATGCTGCCTAGCGCACTCGTGCATGGATTCCAGGATGGCTTCCGCGCTGCAGTAGTCTTTGCACTGCTGGCAAGCGTAGTCGCACTGGTTGTACTGAAGTCACGCAAACCAGGCAAGATTCCTGGCGAAATCGAAAACGAAGCAGAAGCTCTGGCCGCCATTCCCGGCGCCTAGGGAAGCTACAACTTTTCGACTATCCGATGGACAGGCTCAATCGACCGAGCCTGTCCATTTTTGGTATCAATAGTAATAAGCACCGCGTTGAACTGGAACGGTGAATTTTCTGCAATGTCGTTCTTGTTTGCAGCGCCATCCCGCCAGCGGTCGACAATAACCTGCGTGCTAACCCCCAATGATGAGTGAAGTGTGCCCACCATGCCGACATCAGTTATGTGGGCCGTGCCGCCGGGCAGTACCATGGCGTCTGCGGTTGGCACGTGCCAATGGTCGCCAATCACCGCACTAACCCTACCATCAAGATAATACCCAATCACACGCTTCTCGCTCGACCAGTCACCATGAAAGTTCACGATCCGCGCCGCGTAGGGCCCTGGTGTCTCGGCCAGGACAGCATCGACAGCCAGGAGCGGATTACCAATCGGCTCGGTCAATCGCGGAAAGGTCGTACCCAGCACGCTCACGATTTGGACTGGGCCGTGCTCTGTCTGGAGCACTTTAGCACCCCAGCCGGGTTTGACGCCAGGCTGATTAATCGGCGCGATAACTGGCTGGGCAGGATCGTCCAACAGCGACGCAAGTGCCGGCCGTTCGATAGTATGATTACCACCAGTAAAGAAATGAATGCCCATTTCCTGCAGCTCGCGCATATGCGCCGGGCTTAAACCCTTGCCATGGGTCACATTTTCGGCCTGGGCGATGACGACATCAGGTTTCAGCTCGTCCCGGATGTCAGGCAAAATCCGCGCCACAGTATCGCGCCCGGGCTTGCCCATAATGTCACCAATATATAAAACTCGAATATGCTTCTTCGTCATCACGATACACTTTTGAAATTCCCATCATTTGCTTCTTGCTGGCGCAACATATCGAAATAACGATAGCACACCTCGACAAACTGCTCCATCGAGCTCATGCGACGATTGAGCTCATTGACACTCTGTTGGATACTGTAGTGAATGGGCGCCGGCTGTTGCGAACTGTTGCTACGAAGCGATGCTGCAATACCATTTATCTGCTGCTGCAACGTTCCCAGTCGCGATGCGATGTCGCCCAGCTGATACTGATTGTTCGCGCTTTGAGCCATGCTGCGCTTGAGGTCATTATGAGAATTCTGGAGCCCATAGACGACATTCTGTAGATCCCGCATAGCATCCTGTGCGGCTCGGCGAACGTCGTCGTAACTGAGCTCTGCCATGCGCTCAGTATGACAACAAACCACCTATTCTGCAAGTCTTTGACGTATGTTATGCTGTTTTTACGTCAATAGCCAGGAGCACAAGATGCCTCGGCCTGGTCGGTACCATGGTCATACATTGTTCAATAAAGCCTGCGATAGCCTTAAGAGACTAGCAGACCGGGTCTACAAGGATGATTTCAGCAGGCTAAAGGCTTGTCGCGCAATGGTGGATGAGTTCTCGATTCTCGTTGACAAGGAGGCTTACGACGAAGCCAACTACAACCCTTTCCAAGCCCTGATCCGCGAACTTACGCGCCTGTATCCCGAGGTGTGGGAGGGCGACGAATACAATAGTGGTCGCAAGATCATGAATCCGTGGATGTGAGAAGGAAATGCTGGGCGGCCGAGGACTACCCTTGGCCGCTCGCAATACTACATTCTACAGAACTTATTTAGCGTACTCGATGGCACGGGTTTCACGAATGACATTAACCTTGATGGTGCCCGGGTACTGCATGGTACTTTCGATTTTGATGGCGATATCGCGCGCTAACTTGATGGCACTGAGGTCATCGATATGCTGCGGACGGACCACGACGCGTATCTCGCGCCCGGCGCTAATAGCATATGCCTTGTCGACGCCATCGAAGCTAGTAGCGACATTCTCGAGCTCGCGCATACGCTCGACAAAATTCTCGGCACTGATATTGCGCGCACCAGGACGCGCAGCGCTGAGTGCATCAACAACGCGGACGATTAACGCTTCGGGCGTCGTGGCTTCCATATCGTCGTGATGAGCCTCGGCAGCATGGGCGACTGGCTCCGGTACGCCATATTTGCGTGCCATTTCACCGCTAATGTGGTGATGCTTGCCCTCAATCTTGTGCGTGAGAGCTTTGCCCATGTCGTGAATCAACGCAGCGTATTTGGCAGTTCGCACATCGGCGCCGATTTCTTCGGCGATGAGCCCGGCAATGTGCGCCATCTCGGTCGAATGCTTCAACACATTCTGGCCGTAGCTGGTGCGGAACTTCAGCTCACCGAGCAAGCGTAGGATCTCTTTCGGAATGCCGACCACACCAACTTCGCGCGCCGCATCCTCGCCCGCTTGGTCGATTTCTTTGTCTATTTGCTTGTGCGCCTTGGCGACAACTTCTTCGATGCGAGCTGGATGAATACGCCCGTCCTTCATAAGCATTTCTAGAGCGACCCGTGCCACTTGCCTGCGAACTGGATCAAAACTACTAAGAATGACCATGCCTGGTGTATCGTCGACCAATACATCTACGCCAGTTTCGCGCTGGAGCGCCTGAATGTTGCGGCCTTCTTTGCCAATGATACGGCCCTTCATCTCTTCGTCGTCGAGCTTCACGGCCGTGACGGTCTTTTCGGCGGTTACCTCGCTCGACATTCGCTCCATAGCGCTTACCAGGACAACCTGCGCACGCTCCTCGGCGTCACGCTCGGCATCGGATTGCAACTTCGAGACCAGACCAACTAGGTCGCTTTTGATGTCGCGTTCGGTCATGTGCATCAGCTTATCAGCGGCATCTTTCTTGCTGAGGCCGGCGATCTTTTCCAGCTTTTCCTGCTGTTTGGTGCGAATGTCTCGAATCTCTTGCTTCAGGCTGTCAACTTCGGTTTCGGCTTTGCGAAGCTTCTCGCCGCGCTTATCGAGCTCATCGAGCTTCCGATCAAGCGATGACTCGCGGTCAGCCACACGCTGCTCGGCGACTTTTAGCTCTTTGCGACGAGCTTGTTCGACTTTGGTGGCCTCCTCGGCAGCGGTCAACGCCTTGTTTTTGGCCTCAAGTAAAATGTCCTGTGCCTCACTCTTGGCTTTACTGACGATACCTTCGGCCTTCTGCGCGCCGCTCGCGCCCTGCCGCTTGGCAAATAACGTTGTACCGCCCACGCCAGCAACACCACCAGCAAGTATGGCGGCAATAACAGCAGCTATTTCCATAGCATTCCTTTCTGTTCACGACAATCGCCGTTCGATGACGCGGCGTCGCACCAGGCAACTATCAAACCCGAATCATCGAAGGGTGTCACAAAATTTTTACGATGTATATTAAATGAAAAGCAGTCAGTCGGTTGTCTTTATGATAATGAAGAGAACCAATTTCATTGTACGCGCGACAACGAATGTTCGTCAAACAAGAATTATTTCTTTTGCTGGGTAATGTGCGCTTCGGCACCGTATTCGGGCAGGACTAGCTGATCGTTCTGGTCAGCGTTGAGCCGTTCAAGTCCACGCTCCAGCCATTGCTGTTCGTCGGTTACGCCAATGATTGGCACGTCCAGCCCGTACGCCAGTGTGTTTGCGACGGTTATGCCAATGCGCAGACCGGTGAACGAACCAGGCCCTTTAAAGACTACTACCCCACCGATATCCTTGAAAGTCGCCTGTTGTTTCGCTAGCTCATCACGAATAACGCCCAGTAAAGTCGAGCTGAGCTCGCGATGTGCCAACCATGTATAATAACTGAGCTGTTGGCCATCAGAGGCATAGACCCCAACCTCTGCCTCGGGCTTATCGGTGCGGATCGTTAAGACGTAGCTCATATTCCTCGCAAACTCCGCCTATAGGTCGTGAGTGCTTCGTCGATATAGCTCGCGCTATCAGGGGTCGAGATGACGATATCCCTAGCAGTCTCGCTTACACTTTTCAGCCGCACGCTGATGCGGTGCTCAGGCAACACGTCGTGGACGATATCGCCCCATTCGATCGCCACGATGACATTGGGCTGCTGCAATGACTCAGCCAGCTCGTCGGCTACCACACCGGCTTCGCTCAGGCGATAGAAATCGAAATGATGTAGCTCCAGGTCGTTGCGTGCATTATAGATGCGGCTGATAGTAAACGTTGGGCTCTGCACTGTCTCGTCAATTCCAAGGCCCTTTGCCAACCCCTTAACAAACGCCGTTTTGCCGCCTCCGACATCACTGATCAGCTCGATAACCTCGCGACCACGCAGCACTAGCCCAACAGCGCTAGCCAAGGCTTGCGTGTCTTCCAAGCTATTACTACGGAACATAAAATCAGACATAGGAATTATTATGACGTACCAGGGGCGGCTTGCCAAGAATCTTCTCCAAAGCATTAGCATTGTTGCCGTAAATTCTTTATAGTAGAAGTAACTATGGCGCGAGGGGCAACTGCAACATTGGATAAGCTTGTAAAGCGGGCGGAAAAGATTTCGCTCAGTGATCTTATTGCGGCCGAGCACGCCAAAAAACCTACGCCGCCAGAAATCACCGAACTAGTAGCAGCGGTCCTGGCAGCCGGACTACGCACCGGTGCTTCGGCGATTCATATCGAGCCCAGGAGCGATGGCGCTTATATTCGGCATCGAATTGACGGCGTCCTAACTGACACCAGTACGCTTCCCAAAACAATCGCGCCGCTTCTCATTGCCGGCCTCAAAATCCTAGCCCATATTCCCATTGACGAGGACGAAAGCCTACCTCAGCAAGCAACCACATCTGTCACCGTCCAACAAAAGCCCTACCGATTGCAGATTGCGACCGTTCCCGTCGAAGGCGGCGAGAAGGCGGTTGTGCAGCTCAGCGGCATCGGCGAGAAGGCGCCAACGCTAAAAGAATTGGGGTACTGGGGGCCAAACCTCAAGACGATCAGCGACGCCATAACCAAACAAAAAGGCCTAATACTCCTGGCCGGCCCTCACGACGCGGGGCAAGCCGAAGGAGCGTTCGGAATATTGTCCCACCTTGATTCCCCTGGTGTTAGCGTTGCCACGGTCGAGGACCCAATTCTGTATCACATACCGGGCGCCACCCAAGTACAGGTGAACGAACGAGTGGGACTACATTTTGCCGGTGCGCTGCGTATACTCCTAAAACAAGACGCCAATATTCTGATGGTGAGTAACCTGCGCGACACCGAAACGGCGCAACTAGCCGTCGAGGGGGCGCTCGGTGGCCGTCTGATCGTGGCCGGCATCCATGGTTCGAGCGCCTCTAGCGCGATTGGGTATCTGCTGGCGGCAGGCATCGAGCCCTATCTGGTTGCGCACACGCTTCAGGCTATCGTCGGACAGCGCTCGGTACGACGCCTATGTGATGACTGCAAAGAATTATACAGCCCAGGCGAGCAAGAGGTAATAAGCTTGCTGCGAAGCCTCGACATCAAAACGGCGACGCAGCTCCAGCGCGTCAGGGATCTGCTGGGCATTGCCATCGAGGAAAAGCTTATAGTTGGCTCATCTCCCACCGATAAAGGCGCCTTCATGGCACAGCTATACCGGCCATCCAAAGCCGGCTGTGCAACATGTAGCCACACAGGCTACAAGGGCTCAATCGGCATTTACGAAGTTCTCCCCGGTGATGGCCAGTCGTTGCAGCGCCTAATCTTAAGCAATGCGGCTCCAAATATCATCGAGGATCAGGCAATGGCTGATGGCATGCCCACTATGCAGATGGATGGCCTAGTCAAAGCCCTTCTTGGCCTTACGAGTGTCGACGAAGTCGTGAATGCGACGCAGTAGCACGAGGTTCAAGAATGGCTCGCATTCGACTACTTAAACACCGCCAAATTGGGTTCGTGATGATCGAAGCAGTCATTGCGCTTATCATTTTAGGCGTCATCGTAGCCCTTGTCCTCAATAGCCTACAACTCGTCCAAGCCAAATCCCGTGATACGCATCGGCGCGACGAGATAGACGCCATAGCCAGCCAACTCGAGACCTGCTATACGGGTCCCTGCAAGGGATCATACCCGTCACTCCTTCAACTTACCGATACATTCCCGGGTGGCTTTGTTTCGTCGCATCTTACTGGCCTGAGTACCGATAATTTATATGACAGCAGCGCCGGAATTATCCAGGCCGGCGACGCAACCGCCGCCACTCAGTACCAGTACAGCCCTATGCCCGATCGCTGCACCGGGATTGACGGCGCGTTGCCGTGCTCGGGCTTTACGCTGAAGGCCTACCAAGAGACAAATCCGGATCACCCTTACACCAAGCAGAGCCTACATGCTTAGACTACTTGCGGACCCGTTTGAGCACCTCCCATTTGCGATGGAGCAGACCCCCTATATCCTGCCGATACTCATACGCTATGTATCCGACGGCTACGGCGCCGACAGCGGCAACCACCCACGGGCTTATACCCCCACCTTGGCCGGGTGCTGCATCGGCTGCATTTGTCGTTGCGCCCAACACCGAGCCCGTGCCCGATTTCGATGTTGAGGGTTTTTTAGATTTTGAGCTCGTGGAGCTAGACTTTGCAGCAGTCTTTTTAGATGCTGCCGTAGATGCCTTGGCGGATCCAAGCGATGCATCAGCAGGCTCGGAGATAATATTCTGGCTTCCCGGTGTCGGTATTGTCGACCACACCCAAAGCCCGTCAGTGTTGTGCGCCCAGCTAGCCCCAGAACGAGCCTTGCCGTACGACGGGACGTCAACCAGCATTGCACCACTTGGGTCGTACAATCGCACGCCGCTGCCGCTGTTGCTCAATTGAATATGGGTTAGCGACGATTTGAATGCAAGGTAGCCATGCGGAGCAATTGTCTGGTCGTGAATAACATATTTGTGCGTCCATGCCGACCCGGCCTTCAGCGTATAGCCATTCAGATTAAGTGGTTCATCGTACGGATTGTACAGCTCTATAAATTCGTCCGCACTATCCAGGAGCGGGCTTGCCGGATCAGGAAAAACTTCCGTGATCTCGGGGTCGAGGAATGGCCCCGTTGCGCCGGTACTGTCAGAGGCCTGACCTCCTGGACCAGAATTATCCTGAGGCGGGGCGGCAAGGACAAAGTCATTGCCGTTATCGTTGCTGTCTATATAGCTAGCCGTGGCACTTTGGATGCGCCCGATACTGCGCCCTGCCCCTGGAGTGGGCGCCGCATGGCTGCCTTCGTAGCCCAAGGCAGCTCCATATCCTACCATATCCTGAACCGATTCGGGCGTCGAGTTGGTCTTAGGCTTTACAAGCCGCACCTCGCCTCCCGTTGTGGCCATGCCCGATGTAAGAGGCAGCGCTCCCGGCTCGTTCTCGACGCTCGAGAGCCTCAATGTTGCACCTGCGTCAATTGCCGTTTGCATGGCGCTACAACCAGAACCACTTGCCATGCCACAGCCAATTGTCGCCTTTGTTGCCCACCCCGATGCATCGATGTTTGTATGGCTGGAGCTTCGATATTGAATCTGCCATCCAGTGATGTCCACCGGGGCGATATTAGGATTGTATAATTCAACGTACTCATCGCTGGCCGAACCCGCAGAAGCAGGTTCAATCTGAGCAATCAGCACATTGCCGATCTGTTCTCCCACCGCTATTACCTCAACTGAATTACTCACAGCGCTAAGTAGTACTGCACTGCATAGCACCGTGAAACGAATAATGTGTTTCATAGCTGGCCGGAATTATTCCCAAAGTTGCCTCGAATGTAAATAGATTCCTGAGAGTTTTCTTAAAATTACAACATCCTACCCCTACAAACAAAATTATGTTATTACTTATGCTTGACGAATCACCCCAGCTGGACATATTCTGCCTGTCATGCGCTTTTATCCACAGCCTAAAACAGCTATACTGAAGATAAGAAAGTGAGGGATTAACCACATGGCCGACAAGAAACAAACCGAAGACACAAAGCCCGACAAAACCGCAACCCCGACTGCAAACGCCGGAAAACTCAAGGCCCTTGGCCTGGCGATGGAACAGATTGAGAAGCAGTTTGGCAATGGTGCCATTATGAAGCTAGGCGAATCGCATAAGGCAGACGTCGAACTAGTCTCATCTGGCGCCCTGAGTCTCGACCTGGCGCTCGGTGGCGGCTACCCCAAGGGACGTATTATCGAGATCTACGGCCCAGAAAGCTCAGGCAAAACCACTCTAACACTACACGCCATCGCCGAGGTACAACGTAACGGCGGCACCGCAGCATTCATCGACGCGGAGCACGCGCTTGACCCCGTCTACGCCAAAAAACTCGGCGTCGACACCAGCAACCTACTCATCTCGCAGCCAGACAACGGCGAGCAGGCACTTGAGATCGTCGAGACACTCGTCCGCAGCAATGCCGTCGACCTCATCGTCGTCGACTCCGTAGCCGCGCTGGTGCCCCAGGCAGAAATTGAAGGCGAAATGGGCGATAGCCACATGGGCCTCCAGGCTCGCTTGATGAGCCAGGCCCTGCGAAAACTAACCGGCGTCATCAACAAAAGCAAAGCGACTATCATCTTCATCAACCAGATCCGTATGAAGATCGGTGTGATGTTCGGTAACCCCGAGACGACTACGGGCGGTAACGCGCTGAAATTCTACGCCTCAGTACGACTCGACATTCGCCGCACTGGGCAGATAAAAGTCGGGGAGGAAATCATCGGCAACCGCACCAAAGTGAAGGTGGTCAAAAACAAGATCGCCCCGCCTTTCCGCCAGGCTGAATTCGACATCATGTACAACGAAGGCATCAGTGCGAGCGGCGACGTCCTGGATCTGGCTGTCGTTCACGGTATCGTTGGAAAGTCAGGTGCGTGGTTTGACTACAAAGATGGAAAGATCGGCCAGGGCCGCGAAGCCGCAAAGATATACCTCAAGGAACACCCCGACGTCATGACCGAAATTGACAAGCTGGTCCGCAAAAAAGTCGCCGCCGATAACGCCCTCTAGCATTGCATGCGCATCACTGCCATCAAAGCCCAGGTTCGTAACCCCGAACGTGTATCTATATACATCGACGGAAAATATACATTTTCGTTAACGCAAAATCAGCTTCTAGAGCAAAAACTCTTTGTTAGTAAAGAGCTCGACGAATTGCAGCTGAATGAGTTAAAAAACGAAAGTGACTACGGCAAACTAATGGAGCGGACCATGAACTACGTCATGATTCGCCCACGATCGGTTCGAGAAGTGCGCGACTATTTATGGCGCAAGAAAGCCGCCCCAGAGACAGGTGAGCGCGTCGTTCAAAAGCTGGCGTCACGTGGCTATCTAGATGACGTGGCATTCGCCAAAAGCTGGGTGCGCGCCCGCCAGCTTACGAAGCCGGTTAGCAAACGACGACTGACCGCTGAGCTTATGCATAAAGGTGTCGCCACTGAACTTATTGAGCAGGCGCTGGGAGGCAATGAAGCGGATGGGACGTACGACGAAATAACCGCGCTACGCCAAATCGTCGCCAAGAAACGCCGTCAAGCTCGCTATCAGGACGACCAGAAACTTATGCAGTACCTGGCCAGGCAAGGATTCGGCTACGACCTCATAAAACAGACGCTCCAGGAATAACATTCCGAGTAATTTAAAAGGCGCCCTCGAGGGCGCCGCTGGGGCAGAATCCGATGCGGACCTGCCGGTCAGGCTACTGCCCAACGACTTCGATCGGCATCTCGCAACCGCAGCTATTACAGTAGCCGGACGGCCGGTCGAGGGGCATAGGGCTCTTCTTGGATTCGAGATAGCGCCCCCACAGGCTCTTGGGGCTGTAGATCCCAGCGAGGCAGGTTACGCAGCTTGTGCGCACTTCACTTACCCGCAGAGTGTAGGCTACGCGAAGCGCCGTCTGCATCCTGAGCTGTATGAATCTCAGCTGCGGAACGCGGGGCATTACGAAACGGATTATCAACGACGGGCATCACCCTCACAGGAGACTTGTCTTCAACTGACGCGCGGCGCACGACAATATATTTGTCATTAATCTCGCTGATCTGTGTCCGATCGATCAATAGCTCGGCGTGGCTAAAGCTCTGCAGCAAGGTCGGCTTGATGTGCAGCTTAACGATATAAAATGACTCGCTATCTACCGTGTAGCTGCCGACCTTCCCGAGTTTGCGGCCGCCCTCCTCGACAACTGGCATATTTTCGAGCTCAAAGTGATAATCGATAATTTCCTGGAGACGCACTAGATCATCTGGAGGCATAATGTCGTCGGCATCGTCGATGATGAGGCCAACACTGCTCAACTCACGAATATCATTGGTGTATAAAATGGCTGGCGTAAAGTCAATGAGCGGCCCCTCACAGTAAAAAGCAACTATGTTGAGATGCCGCGGGTCGATAATATGCCGGACCGCCGTACCCACCTGCGTGCCGGTCTGCAAACTCATCAATGGCAAATTCAGAACATTATCGCGCGGCAAAAGCATATATCCATTATAGAACAAACCTCCCCATAATCGCAGACTCCGAGGTATAATAGCCGTAAAGGAGTAATCATCGTGACGACCACATCCCAACGCGGCTTTACCGTTCTAGAGCTCATCATCGCCATCGTCTTCCTAATTGGCGCTGGTACTATTTTCTATGTACAGAAACGTGACCTCGAAGTCCAAGCTCGTGACTCGGCCCGCAAAACTGCCATCAACGAAATATACTACAACCTCGAGGATGTATATTACGTAGCCAATCACGCGTATCCGCAAAAAATCACCGCCGATGTGCTAAAAGGGATAGACCCCGGCGTTCTGAAAGATCCAGACGGCGTAAGCCTAGGCGACAAAAATTCCAGCTACAGCTACGACCCTAAGGACTGCGCCAACAGCCTATGCAAAAGTTACACTCTCACAGCCAACCTTGAGCACGAAGCAGACTACGTCAAAACCAGTCGTAATCAATAACTAGGCTAAAACTGCTCTGGCGGTGGCAGCGTAGGATCGTTATTGATGCTATCGCGGTGCTGGCGAAAACGCACCGCAAAGCCTGTCGCTTCTTCCATGGCATCATTGATTGTTTGGGTCACCAACTGTGGACGGGCCACAAAATAAAATATGTACGGGTTACGGTCATCCCCTTCCGTCGAAACACGGATCGTGCCATAGTTGAGCACCTGCTGCATAATGCCCTGTTGGCGGTAACTAACATCATCGATATTCACCAAATTGATCTGCTGCTGCCTGGTCGTAAAGATGCTTGACTGAACGTATTGGATAATGCTCTCGTTGGTCAAATAGAACAAATTGCCATTGTAGATATATACCGCCACCAATCCGCCCATCAGGAAAAGTGCAGCTAGCGCCAGAAGTGGCATTGTAACCGCATCGGCAGCTGGCAAACGGTTAAGGCTAAGGTCGAGTGTCGACGCAATCGTAGCGCGGTTCATATCGTAAAATGGTATAAGCGCCAACACCGCGACGACCAATAGGCTGGTCAAAAGCCATATCGACACAAGGCCGATCGGGTGACGGCGCACCTCCATCACCACATATTCGCCCTTGCTTAGGTGTACGCGGGGAAATTTCTGTAGTGACTCTTCATGTTTGGCCATCAAATCGCTGCTAATTTGAATCTCTTGGCGGCTCTGAATCATGGTCGTTGCCGTCGGGTGCACTGGAGCAGCGGCTTTGTAGGCACCGCCTGGATCTGCTTCTCGTTTGCTGGAAAATAGTCCCATAATAGTTCCTCTGTACTCTTATTATAGCAGTTCGGGTTGTAGACTGTCGCTTGACGATTGAGGCCTGCCAAGATGCCGATAAGCTCTCGGCGTAACTTTGCGGCCTCGTGGTGTACGCTCCAGGAATCCAATCTGCATCAAATATGGCTCGTACATATCCTCGATAGTAGCTCGCTCATCCCCCGTCATTGCAGCAAGCGTCTCGACGCCAACCGGACCACCTCTGTAATTTTCGATGATAGCCAGCAGAAGCTGTCGGTCTGCGGGGTCGAGCCCGGCGTCATCCACCTCGAGTAGTTTCAGCGCCTGGCGAGCAAGGTCGAGGTTGACATTACCATCGCCATGGACCTCGGCATAATCACGTACGCGTTTGAGCAAGCGATTTGCGATGCGAGGGGTCAGACGAGCACGCTTGGCGATCTCGGCCGCAGCATCAGGCTGAATCTGCACTCCCAAGATATCTGCCGCACGAAGTATTATCTGCCGCACTTCATCGGGGCTGTAAAATTCCAACCGATGCATAATCCCGAACCGATCGCGCAGTGGCGCAGCCAGGCTACCTGTCCGCGTCGTGGCGCCGATAACCGTAAACTTTGGCAAATCCAGGCGTAATGACCTGGCCGATGGACCTTTGCCGAGCATAATGTCCAGCTTGAAATCCTCCATGGCACTATACAATACCTCCTCGACAGTGTGGCCCAGGCGGTGAATCTCGTCGATAAACAAAATGTCACCATCAATCAAGTTAGTCAAGATGCTAGCCAAATCCCCGGCGCGCTCAATAGCCGGACCACTGGTAATGCGAATATTGCTGCCCATCTCGTTGGCGATGACCGTCGCCATAGTGGTCTTACCGAGGCCCGGCGGCCCGAACAGCAACACATGATCAATCGGCTCGCCGCGCTTTTTGGCGGCAGCAATTGCTAGCTGCAGCTGCTGCTTGAGTCGGGTCTGACCTATATAATTAGCAAAATCACGAGGCCGCAGCGTGTTCTCTAGCTGCTGCTCCTGCGGACTCTCCTCGGCGGCAGCCGTATCGACAATACGTTCGATCATGCTGTGGCCAAAATCTTCAATGCCTGCTTGATGCGTGCCTGAATATCCTGGCCGGCGTCAACCCTACTCAGCGCATGTGTAGCGTGCTGGAGTGTGTAGCCCAGCGACACCAGCGCGTCGAGGGCATCATCACTACCAACTAGCTTGGCTGGCGAGCCCGACATCTGCAGCGTCGGCAGTCCAACCTTTTCGCGTAATTCATTCGTGACGCGCTCGGCAATGCGCTTGCCCACGCCAGCAGCCTGCTGCACGTAGGCGATGTCATTATTGGCAATTGCGCTGCGCACCTGCTCGGCCGACCCCAGACCCAGGATGCTTAGCGCCATGCGTGGTCCAACGCCGCTCACCGTGATAAGCATCTGAAATAACTTCTTAGCAGCCAGACTCGTAAACCCAAACAGATCGTGAGCGTTCTCGCGCAAGTGATCGTGCGTATAAAGCTTGACCATGTCGTGAAGGGTAGCGTGGTCAAAGTCCTCGCTAGCCACCAGCACCTCATAGCCCAAACCACCGACGTCCACAATAAGCGTACCGTCGAACTTTTCTACCACTTCCCCTGAGACATGCGCAATCATAACTTTATTATGCCATAGACCCTAGATGCGTACTAGTCCCCTACACCGTCGCTGAGCTATTATTGTACACCGGCATAGTAGCGTGAGTCAGCGCCGCGGCCAAGGCATCGGCACAGTCGTCTGGCTTCGGGACAGTACTGAGGCCCAGCATGATTCGTACCATTTCCTGAATTTGTTTCTTGTCGGCTTTGCCATAGCCCGTTACAGCCTGCTTGATCTGCATCGGTGTGTATTCAAAGATGGGAATACCGCGTTGCTGTCCCAGTAACAGCACGATGCCCCGAGCATGGCTCACCGAAATCGCCGTGGTCACGTTGCGGGCAAAGAACAACTTCTCGACCGACATAGCATGGAGCTCATGGGCGTTCATCAGCTGCGCTAGCTCGTCGTGAATAGTCACGAGCCTCTCGGGTAGGGGCTGGTGCACGGGCGTGCGGATGACACCAGCGTCGAGCATCTTTGACGTGCCGCCGTAGTGCTCGATAATACCGAAGCCGAGAATACCAGTACCCGGATCGATACCGAGGATCTTCATCGTGCTAGTCTTTGATCTCGGCGTTGGTGTGCACGTTGGCTACGTCGTCGAGGTCTTCGAGCATATTCAGCAGATTAGTCGCCTTGCGGGCCGTCTCGGCGTCGTCGATCTCGACCATTTGATTGGGCACAAAGGTGAGTTCAGCCTCCTTGATATCAAAACCCCGGACCGCTATATCGTCACGCACCGCAGCCAGCTCCTTTGGATCAGTATAAATGATAAGCTCGCTGTCGCCGATATCGTCGGCATCCTCGGCCCCAGCGTCGATGACGTTCAGCATCGCCTCGTCGGCATCGCCCAGATAGCCTGCGCGTATAACACCCTTGCGCGTAAACTGGAACGCCACTGCGCCCGGCTCCGCCATGTTGCCGCCGTTTTTGGTGAATGCCAGGCGCACCTCTGGATATGTACGGTTTTTGTTATCGGTTGCGCACTCGACCATCACCGCCATGCCGCCTGGGCCATAGCCCTCGTACATTACCTCTTCGATAATCTCGTCGCCTAGCTTGCCGCTCCCGCGGTCGATGGATCGCTGAATGTTGGCCGTGGGCATATTGGCCGCCCGGGCCTTGTCGATTGCCAGACGCAGGGCAAAGTTTGTGTCCGGATCGGCACCACCCTTAGCAGCAACGGCAATATTGTTGCCTAATTTCGTAAATTCTGCACCGCGGCGCGCGTCCTTAGCGCCTTTTTCTCGCTTGATGGTTGACCATTTTGAGTGTCCTGACATATTACTCCCTGCTTGCGCTTCGTTGCTATTATTGTACCACTACTTGGCCTACTCGACGACACTTTTACTGAGGTAGTCATAGCGCATTCTGCGGTATAGTACATACCCAATCGCAACAAAGGCCGCGTAGCCGCAGGTCAAGCCCGCCCACGACAAAGAGATAGCCTGGTAGGCCCACGGAACACTCGCCAGCCACCCGATGACGCCGGTTATATATCCCAATATGACCTCAGCAGGCAGTGCAAACCAACTACCGATACCCGGAAGCACGACCGCCCCAATCCCTCCCACGAATGTCGCCAACATCGCAGCCGGCACCAACGGCGCGACAATTATATTTGCCGCCAGCCCCACTATTGATACCTTACCAAATACCAGCAGCGTTAAGGGAACCGTCATCAGCTCGGCGCACAATGTCTCGAGGGCGATCTGCCCCAGCAGTGGTGCTGTACGCCGACCGTACAAGCGCTTTTGGAGAAGTGGCGCGCCCAGCATCACACCACCAAACGCCAGGAAGGACAAGTACCAGCCCAAGTCGCCCCAGACATATAGCGGATTGATGGCAGCCGTCACCGCTGCGCTGAATAGGAGTAGCACCAACGGGTGGATAACCCGTCCGTAATACCACGCCGCCAGCGACAACGACGTTACCAGTGCCGCTCGCGCCATACTCGCACTCACACCAGTCACCCCGACAAAACCTATCATCAGCAGCACCGCAGCCAGCGTGGCCTGATACTTGGACCGCTTAGCCAGTAGCCGCCGCGCCGCCCGTACCAGAATTGTCAGGTTATAACCCGATGCCACAACGATATGCGTCAGTCCCACAATCTTCAACTGGGCAGTCAAATCCTGTGGCAACTGTGATTTTATGCCCAGCAAAAACCCAAGGCCCAGGCTTGCCTGAGGCTCGGGCAGCACATTTAGCACCGCCGCGCTGAACTGCCGCCGCAATGTCGCCAAGCCAGATACGCCATGCCCCTTCATCTGGACCGCGGCATAATACATCCCTAGCTGATAGCTTCCGAAACCCGACTGAGCTTTGGCAGTTACCGTGACTATATCACCCTGCTTCGGCTCGACTGCGCTAAAGCTCGTTACGTGCGCGCTACCCGGAACGTGCCATCCGTCCAACACAATATGGTCCATCATAAAGTCAATCTGGCCTTTCGAGCTATAAGTCGAATCCTGGGTCACCACTCCAGTAACCGTCGCCCTTTCGCCGACCACCCGCCGATATGGCTGAAGTTGATGCTGCATATCCGCGCCGCGCCACAGTCCGACCATCAACCCACAGATCACGACCGCTGGAATCGCCACAATCAACCGTCGTCGATAACATAACACTAGCAAGCCGCACCCGACTGCCACGGCAAAAAATGACGTGCCCATCCCGGTCAGTGCCAATCCGACACCGCCCAGAAATGCCGCGCACCCAAAACCAATAAGCGTCGTTCGTTGAACCCGACGGCCTGACATCACTCCTTGCATTGCAGGGATTATATCGTACGTTGCCTCGTCTGGACAGTCGATAGCCAGTTAACCACAAAACGAAGAACACCCCGCGCCAGCAACGGGCACCTTTTTGGGGTGTCCTCGCTGTAGCGCGGGGTGATTGGGCGCCTCAGGTTTTGAACTGGGCCGCCGTAAGAAGGCTGACAAAGCCCAGGTGATCGGCCGGCACACTGATCTCGAATGAAGTCACGGCAACGCCGTCGTCTTCTATTCGTTGAGGGCGGCCCAAAACTCGTTGATCGCCCGCCGCCCTTATTTCACCGTGAAGAACACAGTTCGCCAGTCGTGCGTGCAAAGGTTCGTCGTCGCCGTAGAAGAAAAGGCCAAAGTGCCAATACCCCTCTCTGTACCGCGCGACGAAAATCGACTCGTGATCCTGACCGCTGGGCGATCGTACTGGAGCCCAAAATGCCCAGCGCAATCTCGGGGTCACACCCTCGCTCGCATAGGTGCCGCCCACGAAATGGAGTCCATGCTTGAGTACCTGTGAGGCCCAGTGGCAAAAGGTGCCCAAATCCATATCAGCGCAGCCATGCAAATAGGTGCTCGAAGTAAGGTTGATCGCTTCCATGCCTCGCATGCATGCGCGTTGGACGGGCGCCAGCCCGAGCCGCTTGATTGGGTCAGACATTGTATACCCCTTCGGGATAGACGATACTACCAACCTGCTATTTTACACATGTTTGTTTCGTGTAGTCAATCTACGCATTTATTTTCAGCCAAACAAAAACGTCGACCGGTAGCGAAGGTGTCGACGTTTTTGCTTGGAGGGCCCACTGGGACTCGAACCCAGGACACGAGGCTTAAAAGGCCTCTGCTCTAACCTGCTGAGCTATGGGCCCACGCGTAACTTAGATCAAGAAGATTTTACCATTTTTACCCTGTTACCGTCAATGGTCTGCCTTCTTGCCGCTACGATGCGTTTGGCGCGTCATGAGGATATCGGCCAGGGCTGCGATGATGCCGGCAACCGTAATGGCACTGCTATTGCTCGACAGAAAATTGTAGACCTGGTAACTAGTCGAACTCAATGTCAGCGCTGCACCAAGGGGCATCAGCAAAAAAACCAGTCCCATGAGCCCAAATGCCGCCGACCCCACCAGCCGCTGCACCTGGCTGGAATACTTCGGCCCACTAAACAGTAGTGCGAACGGCGGAGCTAAAATCAACAGCGCGGCCACCACTACGGCAAGCGGCGGCGTAACCAGCTCGACACCCTGGCTCTGTATCATCGGTGTCAGCGTAGCCGTCCAGCTAGCGCTGAGCAGTGAACCCGCACAAAGCGCCAGCCCCAAAACACCAAAACGGCGCTTTGTAAAATACGCCGCCCCAAACAAGGCAACAAACAACACAATAAAAACCATAAGCGTATTCATGCTATCCCCATCATAGCACCGTGCTAGTTGACGGTGAAGCTCACAATCTGACCGATGCCGACACTATGCTGCTGCGTAAAGCCCGCCGGCAGCTCTAGCACATACTGCGCATCACGATCAGGCAAGAATGCCTTGGGGTACGTACTGGGCGCAACATTCTGCTGCACATACACCACCTTTTTGCCGCCATCCAGCCACACGATGTCGATGCTATAGTTCATGTCCTTCATCCACATGCCCCAACGGCCCGACCCATCAAAGACAAACAGCATCGCCTGATTATCCGCTAGCGACGACGTACCCGAAAGCCCCTTCTGACGCGAGGCATCATCGTGCGCGACCTGCGCATACACCAGGCGGTCGCCAATTGTCACGGCAACCTTATGGCTGTTCAGCGAAAGCAGTAGTGCCCCGCCGGCACCCAAAATCAGTACAAGCGCGACAATCATCACCCACTTGCCCAAGCTGTCGCGCTGCATGTTTAGCTACGCCCCTACGCGGTCTTTTTTGTTGCGGCGCTTGGCGTTAAGCTCAATGTATTCGATAACCTTTTCAGCGATATTGCGGCCAGTGACTTTTTCGATACCAAATCCAGGCGACGAGTTCACCTCGAGCACGAGCGGACCGCGCGAACTTCGCATCATGTCTACACCACAAAATGGTAACCCCATCGTCCGGGCTGTTTTGATCGCCATGCGGCGCTCTTCCTCGGTCAATTTGACCGGCTTGCCTTCGCCACCCTGATGCAGGTTCGAGCGAAAATCATCGTCCAGGCTCTGACGCATCATGCTTGAGACGACTTTGTTGCCAACCACAACGGCACGAATGTCGGTGCCGGCCGATTCCTTCACAAATTCCTGAACCAAAAAGCTCACGTTCTCGACATAAAATGCCTGCATAACCGCCTTGGCGGCTTTATTCGTTTCAGCCAGGACCACGCCGTTGCCATGCGTGCCGCGTGCCACTTTAATAATCAAGGGCGCACCACCCGCTTGCTCAATCAAGTCGTCAAACGCGGCGGTCTCGCTGGCAAACAGGGTTGTCGGAATGCCGATCCCGGCGCGGGCTAGCAGCTGCATTGCACGCAGCTTGTCCCGCGAGCGCGTAATGGCGATCGAGTTAGCGGTCGTATAAATACCCCGCATCTCGAACTGACGCAGGATAGCCGCACCGTAGCGGGTGTAGCTCTGGGCAATCCGCGGGATAATCGCGTCAAAGTCGTCCAGGTCTTGCCCTTCGTACCGTACGACCGGCTTATTCTGCTCAACCTTTACGTAACACTTGGCATAGTTAATGACGTGGATTTCATGGCCTTGTTTTTCGGCCTCTTCCCGGAGTCGCTTGGTCGAGTAGTTACCCGGCCCCTTGGATAAAATTGCGATCTTCATATTCGTCGTTCCTCATTATTTAGAAAACTCACTCCGTAGCTCATCTGCGCGTTGCCTCTCGGCGGCGTGGTCAGGCCGGCCCATCTGCACATCCACGACAAACTTGCCATGGAGCGCCCGACGCCCGATAAGTACAGGATAGGCTTGTCGAGAGCGATCGGCAAGAGTAAAACTTGCACGAATTCGTCGTCCGTTAATAATTACCATCAGTTTCACCTTGTAACGAATCTGCTGATGCCCCGTAGAGCTCGCCACAGCAACCCGCTGAAATTCATCCGCAAAGTGCTCTTCGCCAGAGTAAAATGAACTTTTTGGCCCAAATAGCACGAACGCCAAACCGCCGTCCCGCTCCTGGACGTGCGACGCCCAGATGGCTGACGTACGTGCACCAGTATCAATCTTGGCCGGCACGCCAAAAAGCCCCTGGTCGGGCAAATCTATGACATCGGCTCGCCCAATAATATCTTTCGTTTTTTCTACCATATGTGTTGGTACTATTGTATCAACTTTTTGTTATCTGGCGAAGATTACCCAGGCATTTATTGAATCCGAGTGCTCATTCTACCAAAGCTTCTTCTTCCGCCCCTCTGGCGTGCCAAATTCCTGCAGTAGTTCTTTTTGTCGCTTGGTGAGCTTGGTTGGCGTATCGACATGGATGGTCGCAATATGCGGCCCCCGACCATCACCGCGCAGATGTGGTACGCCATGATTGCTGAGCTTGAAGTCCGTTCCGCTTTGTGTGCCAGCGGGAATTTTCATGGTTAACTCGCCATCAACGGTGTCGATTTGAATCTCTGCGCCAAGTGCCGCCTGGACCATACTAATGCGTTCGTTGCTGAGGATGATGTCGCCTTCGCGGGTAAAATGCTTGTGCGATTTTACGCGAATATTTACATACAAGTCGCCCTTTTCACCACCACGAATGGCCTCGCCCCGACCGCTCAGGCGGATGGTCGAGCCGTCATCGATGCCGGCAGGCACTTTTAGCTTGACTATCTGGTGTTCGCGCTCTGTTCCTTTGCCATGACAAACGGTGCAGGTCTTTTCCGGAATTTTGCCGCGACCTTCGCATGTTGGGCATACGGTGGCCTGCTGGATTTGGCCGAACATCGTGTTCATGACGCGGTTGACTTGGCCCAATCCCTTGCAGGTGCCACACGTTTTGAGACCGTGGCCAGGCTCTGCCCCATCGCCCTTACAGTGCGAACACGTGTCTTCCAGCGTGACAGAAATTTCCTTCTCGACGCCAAAAATAGCCTCATCAAAACTAAGGGTTACATTTACAGCAACATCCTGGCCACGACGGCTTTGCCCCTGCCGCTGCCCGCCGCCGAAGAAACTGCCAAAGATGTCGCCCAGCCCCAAATCGCCAAAATCGAAGTTGACATTCTGCCCCTGGCCGCCAAACCCTTGGAACCCTTCGAACGGATTACCCCCGCCGCCTCCGCCACTACCGCCTACTCCGGCATGGCCGAACTGGTCGTAGCGCTGCCGCTTCGACTGGTCCTTTAATACCTCGTAAGCTTCGTTGATCTCTTTGAACTTCGTCTCGTCGCCGCCCTCTTTATCCGGGTGGTATTTGACCGCTAACTTACGGAATGATTTCTTGATCTCATCAGCAGATGCGTCCTTGGAAACGCCAAGGACTTCATAATAATCACGTTTGCTCATACAATTTTATTTTAGCACTTCAAGGCGAAGAGTGCTAAATCTTACTTAAATTACATTAAAATGTGGTATGATATACTTGTTTCGTATCCCTCAATCGAGGAGTATCCATGGCCGATCAAGCCCCGGGGACCACAAGCTACTACGTCTCTCGCATGCGCGTCCGACGCGAGCTGATCCCGGTTTACGAGAACGACGCCATTACGGCCTACCGCTGCGTGACCTACGCAGCGAACGGGCCTCAGGACGGCGACAAGGTCCTTGCCGATCAGGTCGAGTTCGAAGATGTCCTGATTGACATGAGGCTGATGCCAGCACGCGATCTTGCGCGAACGCTTCTTGCGAAGGGCTGGCGTGCACTCGATCTGGACAAGCTGGTCCTGCACCGGCCGACTGACAGCGAACCGCTCGAGACGCTGCTACGTATCGTCCAGTAATAAAGCCTCGCAGCTGCGGCGGCCCGACCGGCATCTACAGCCGTGAGGCCCCGCGCACATGCGGGGCCTCACTATATCGCCACAAAACGCTATTTCTTCTCAGCGTCGTCTACGACCTCACCCTCAACAGGCTCGTCTGCTTTCTTGTCCTCGTCGGGCTGTGGGTCTTCGCTCGGCTTTTCGTCCTTGCTGACGGCTTCGTACAGCTTGGCGCCGATTGGCATGATCTTCTCGTTCAGGTCTTTGCCGGCTTGAGTGACTTTCTCGAGGTCGTCAGAATTCTCGAACTCACGAGCGGCCTTGACGGCGTCCTCGATGACTTTTTTGTCCTCATCGCTGATCTTGTCCTTGTGCTCGGTTGGGAGCTTCTCGGCCTGATAGATGGTCTGGGCCAGCGTGTTCTTGGCGTCGACCAGCTCGCGCTTTTTCTTGTCCTCGTCGGCGTGGGCTTCGGCTTCCTTTTGGGCTTTTTCGATGTCATCTTTGCTGAGGTTACCGCTGTTCTGGATAGTGATGCTCTGCTCTTTGCCAGTGCCTTTGTCCTTGGCTGTCACGTTCAGGATGCCGTTGGCATCGAGGTTGAAGGTGACTTCGACTTGCGGCACGCCACGAGGTGCTGGCGCGATGCCGTCAAGGATAAATTTGCCCAGGCTCTTGTTGTCGGCTGCCATTTCGCGCTCGCCCTGCAGCACATGAATTTCGACTTGCGGCTGATTGTCGGCAGCGGTGCTAAATGTCTCGGATTTGCTGGTCGGGATAGTAGTGTTGCGGTCGATCAGCTTAGTCGTTACACCGCCCATAGTCTCGATACCAAGGCTCAGCGGAGTCACGTCCAGCAGCAGCACGTCCTTGACATCGCCAGCTAGCACGCCACCCTGAATGGCAGCACCAACGGCTACGACTTCATCAGGGTTGACGCCCTTTAGCGGCTCCTTGCCAAAGATCTTCTTGACCTTCTCGACGACAGCCGGCATGCGGGTCATACCGCCAACCAGTACAATCTCGTCGATGTCGGCAGCGGTCAGGCCAGCGTCTTTGAGAGCCTTCTCGCACGGAGCAGCCGTATTGTCGATCAAATCAGCAACAATTTCCTCCAGCTTGGCACGAGTCAGCTTGGTCTCGAAGTGCTTTGGACCATCGGCATCAGCGGTCAGGAATGGCAGGTTGATGTCTGTTTCGGTCGTGGTGCTGAGCTCTTTCTTGGCCTTCTCGGCTTCGTCCTTCAGGCGCTGCATCGCGGCGTTGTCGCCCTTCAGGTCCACGCCGTGCTCTTTCTTGAACTCCTCTAGAAAATAATTGACCAAACGATTGTCAAAGTCTTCACCGCCCAAGTGCGTGTCACCGTTGGTGCTTTTGACTTCGAACACGCCATCGCCCAGCTCGAGGATGGACACGTCAAACGTACCGCCACCAAGGTCAAAAACGGCAATCTTCTCTTCCTTTTTCTTGTCCAGGCCGTAGGCCAAGGCAGCTGCAGTTGGCTCGTTGATGATACGTTTGACCTCAAGGCCGGCAATCTTGCCTGCGTCCTTAGTCGCTTGGCGCTGAGAATCGTCGAAGTAAGCCGGAACGGTGATAACCGCTTCGGTAACGGGCTCGCCCAGGAACGCCTCGGCGTCTGCCTTCAGCTTGCTGAGGATCATGGCGCTGACTTCCTCGGGGCTGTATTCTTTGTCGCCCATCTTTACCTTTACGCTGTCGGCGGCGCGTACAATTTCGTAGGGCATCAGGTCGAGGTCCTTCTGGACCTCGGGGCTATCGAACTTGCGGCCGATCAAACGCTTCACGCCATAAATCGTATTACGCGCATTGGTCACTCGCTGTCGCTGCGCCACCTGACCGACCAAACGCTGGCCGGCCTTGTTGATGGCCACTACGCTCGGCGTTGTGCGGTTTCCCTCGGCATTTGCAATAACCTCAGGCTTACCAGCAATCATATACGCTACCGCGCTGTTGGTTGTGCCGAGGTCAATTCCGATAATTTTACCCATAGGTCCTCCTGATTTATTACATTTGAAAGTAAATACAATATGTTCTTATCTTAGCAGCAGCGTGTACCGACTGCTAATACACCTAGCATAAAAAATTAGCACTCGCGAGTCAAGAGTGCTAATTTGATCTTCCTGGCATGGCTATTCCTCGCCGCGGGTCTCTTTCTCGTGCTCGACTGGCAGCTCGCTAGCCTTGGTTCCTTCTATCGCGTCCAGCGCAGCCTCTTCGGGTGCATGTTCGGGCGCTTCCTGGCCGGTAACCTTGACTAGGCTATGCCGAACAACCTGGCCGTCCAGCATATACCCGGCCCGTAGTTCTTCGCTCACCACTTGGTGCTCACCGTCACCGTCAGCGCTGATTGCTTCGTGCAGGTTTGGGTCAAACACCTGCCCAACGCTTACGATGCGCGCAAGGCCTAGATCGGCCAGCGACTTCTCTAGGCTCCTACCCAACGAGCTAATGCCCCTGGCCCACTGGTTATCGGCCAGCTCGGCAGGCACGTGCATGACCGCTCGCTCGATGTTGTCGACGACGGGCAATAGTTTTAGCACTGTTGCGGCCCTGGCACTCTGAACTGTACGTTGCCGCTCCTCGTCCATGCGCGTTCGATAATTCACAAAGTCTGCCTGCACCCGTTTCAGGTCGGCAGTCAGCTCGTCCAGGTGCTCCTCGAGCTCTGATTCGCGTTTGCTCTTTTTATCTGCCATAACGGCCTCCAGATTATACTTGCGTGTTTACCTTATCGTATGGCAATTAGCAGTCAGCAGTCAAGACTGCTAGATAGTCGCGCCATTCTATGATATCCTCCTTTTCGGAACAGGTCCCTGTCCGACTCCTACAGAATGAGGTAGACGTCGTGAAGTATACTGGCATCAACTACGAAGTCGAACCTGGCAAGGCCGTCTTCTTCGGCTCTGAGGTCAACCGGAACATCCGCCCTGGTCAGTGGTACATGAAGGGCTTTCCTGCCGGCGACGCAATTGGAGCTGCCTTCGCCGCGACGTACTGTCCGGTTCGCAGCATGCGCGATGTCCGTCGGGACATCCTGGGCTGCATCCAGAAGGCCAAGCGGGCTGGCACCGGTCGCGAGATGAGCATGGTCCTGGTCTACAAGACCCACGCCCTGTTCCTCTTCGCACAAGGCGTGCTGGCCGTCGAGGACTTCAGCCGGGAGCTCACCGAAGCCGCCGGCTCCATCGACGTGCCGAATGTCAGATTCGGGCGTCGCCGACTGACGGTGCGCATCGTCGACAATGAAGCCTACTTCCAGGCCCCCGTCGCGGCCGACAGTGACGGTAACCTGATCTGACATCCGAGGGGCGTGCCCGTACAAACGGGAACGCCCCTCATTCAATGTCTGTACATCTAACCCCAAATGCAGAAGACACATAGGACGTCGCGCGATCGACTACAGAAATATTGACTATTTATAATTTTTATTGTATGATCTAAAACAGTTCTTCCCCCTCAGGAGGTGAACCATGAATCGCAACGTGATATTGTTTGCGATCTAGCCCTTACCGGAATTGACATGACGACGAATTGACGTTTCGACCGGCCCAATAGCAGCCAACCGAACCGACAAATCGGAGTAGCCATGTCGTTTGACCCCGAAGCACTGGCCCGACTCGCAGAGTTCGCTCGCGAGCTCGACGCGCCAGAAGGAGAGACCTTCGATGAGCTGCAACAAGCTCGCGAAGACGAAGCCGCTGCCACCCGCGAGGCGCTCCGTCGCCGAATCGCCGAGCTGGATGAACTGGCCAATCAGGCCCGTGAGTCTGCGGCACAAGCGACCAGGGAGTACAGAGCCAAACTCGCAAAGCAGATCGACCGAGTTCGGCACGAGCCCAGGCTCACCCGCGGACAACGCAACGACTGGTACCGCGATCTCGAGCGTGGCGCTATCCCAGCAGACGTATTCTACGAACGCGAGCTGCAACTGGGAACGTACTACAGTCTCCGTCGCAAGCAGCAACAGCTGAAGCGCGAGCTCGCTGCGCTGGAGAACGAGGGCTAACGCCCCCAGAAAAGGCCCTCAAGCCTCAACTGGGGGTCTTTTCATATCGCGATCCCGGAATGAGACTACAACACTTCTTCGAGTGATTGACCTGCGTGCGCCACGAGCCCCATTACTTGTCGGTAACTCTGCCTGGTTGGGCCTAGCACGCCGATGTAGCTGTGATCGGAAAAGGGCGAATGGAACCTGCTAATAATAAGCGAGCAGCCGCTTTCCTTGCCAATTGGGTTCTCGCGGCCAATATAGACGCTAAGCGGTTTATTGGGAGCTGCCTCGCGCAGCCACGGCTCGAGGTTATCAAGTAATTGCGCAACCTCATGGACCGGACCAATAGCCTGTAGGAATTCTGGTCGCATGAATAAACGCGAAAATCCACTGAGGTACAGTTGGTCGCCAATAGTTGCCAGCCCGACGTTGTGGGTTAGCTCGGCCAGCATATCCACGGCTGAGCGAATGGCAAATTCCGGCCTGCCAGCTTGGCTTAACCGAGTATCCATAGCTCTTGCCGTGCGATCGACGGCGTTATTATCGGCAGCTGTTAGCTGATTGACATAGAATCGATAGCCCTTGTCGGTGGGAATCCGCCCCGCAGAGGTGTGCGGCTGCATGATATAGCCCATTTCCTCTAGGCGGCTCATCTCAGCGCGAATAGTTGCCGAGCTCACATCAAAGATCTTACCCAACATCACCGAGCCAACCGGGGAGGCAACCTCAGCATATTGCTCGACAATAGCAGCTAAAATATGGGCCTGTCGTTCAGTCATTATTCTATTATGGTACGTCGTTTGGCACTCACGAGTCAAGAGTGCCAAACCCAGACGCTGCGTGGCATACCGCAGCAAGTTACAAAAAGTGTTGACTTATACATATATACCTGCTATTATAGCCAAATCAGCTTGGGCGACAAACGTTGCCCCTGCGTAATTTGATAGATAGTTTGTGAAGTCATGTCGGACTGAATCCACCAAAATCTTTGGTGTAGCCAGTCCGACATGACCCCCGACGCAAGTGTTTGCAGAGGGGTCCCGTTCAGTATCCGAAAGGGTCACGATGATGATGAGGTCCGTGCGGCACATGGCCGCTCCGAGCTCGAATGTGATCTAAGGCCGGCCGGCGCCCCGCCGACACGATGACCGCATATGCGGACCGCGAAGTTTGACCTAGCGTCAACGCCTTCACGGCTGTCATGCGGCATCGTCCACACCGTCTTTTTTCTTTTCCGAAAGGAACGCCTCGTGCGCAACAAGAAGAAACCCGTGGCGGCGTCGGCCGCACGCACTAAGTAGGTAACTTGTGGCACTGCAGGCCACGAGCATCGAAAGGTGCAAAGACGGGCTCGCCCGAGAGGATGATTTGCCCTCCGTGGATGTTGCATTAAACCACGGACGGCAGTCGCCTCTCAGGGCGAGCCCCTCGCTCCAAACTATCTATCGAAGCAAGCACCCTATCTGGGTGCTTTTCAATTTGCTTTCATTTTTTACTAGCTCAGGGTGAGCAGGAAATCATTTGTATCTTGCTCTAACCGTTCGGCAACGCGACGAAGACGCCGCCTAGAAGCTTCGCCGACAGAACCGCCCTCCACGATATTGCGCACTTGCTGTGTCGCATGCTCAATAGTGTCATTCAGAACAATATGTAGGCGATCGTCCTGGCTGGCCATTTGAAAAATACGCTCTGCCGTCTGCAATCGACGCTTTAGCTCCAGCGGGTCCATCTCGCCGCGCTTCGAAAGTCTCTGCTGCCAGGTGTGAAAATCTGGCGGCAGGACCAACAACGCAATCGTGTCTTCCTTGGCATCTAGCGCATTCGCCACCCCACCAATATCCACATCAGTAATGGCGATGCGATGCTCACGCGTTGCGCGCTCGAGCTCACGGATACTGATGCCCGAAACTTGCTGCCCATGAATCACCTCGGCCTCCAAAAATTCCCCGGCCTTGAGGTCGCGAAGCACGTCTGCCTCGCTGCGGAACCAATACTCCTTGCCGTCCTCTTCCCATTCACCATTGTTTTGACGCTTAGGGCGAGTTGTGTCAGAAATGACGTAGTGGTATTTGCCGGTTTTAACCAACTCCCAAATAATCGTATTGCGACCGGCCGCTGTTGGGCCACTCATAACCGCAAACGTTACGCGGCCTAGAACCCGGCGAGCATGATCGCTCGGCTGATAATTACTAATAGTTTCCTCAAATTCAGCACGATGCACCAGACGAGGCGACTGGGGCTGTGCCGAGAAGTTGTCTTCCATGCGGACACTATACAAAATATTGCCCTCTTTTCCTAATGCATTCTGGGCGAAGTAACAAAAGAGCCGTCCGATCGGGCGGCTCATCTGCTTAGAGATTTCGCAAACTATTTGTTCTGCTGCTTGTAGCTATTGATCGCCTGGACAACTTTACCGTCATTCTTCAGGTTCTCCCAGAACAACACCTGCTGACGCGAGATGTACATAGTGTCTTCTGGCCCATGTAGCTCGCTCCCAAGCTTGGCCAGCGAGACCTGGGACTGCGAGTTGTCAGTCTTGGTCTTGTCCGCAGGCTGGACACTCTGCTGCACCTGCAGATAGAAAATGTCCGTGAGCTTGACGTAACCCTTGCTAGTATCGCTAACTTTGCCAAAGTACACCTGGCCGTTAGTCAAGAAAACTGCCTGGTATTGTCCTGACTTCACACCGGCGTCACCACCCATGTTTGACCACGCAAGCCATCCGCCCATTACGAGGACAATAATCACCACAACCGCGACGACCATCATCATTAACGATTTTGAAGATTTGCCTGAGCTGTTTTGCATATGTGTGGCCTGCACCGGCGCTTCAGCGCCGCCTCCCATTGAATTTACGTTGTCATTTGGCGCACTTTGGGCGCGTGTTGGTTCAGGATAACGACGAGCGCTTGAACCAGTCTGGCTGTTCCTAAATTCCATAACCTCACCTTTTAGTTACTACCCTTACTAACAATCCAGTGTAGTAAAAAACGACCCTCAGCACAAGCGCTATGCAGCATTATCACGTTTTGTAAGTTATAATAGGGAACGAATAATACTAATGGTTAAAAATATGTTGCTCACTGGGCATCGGCCGCAAAAACGATCCATCTGGCTAGCTGGATTCACAATGATATTCCTGTCGTTGTGGAGTTTTTTGGTGGCGGCCCACGCCGAGAGCACAGCTGCCATTTCCCAAGGCTTCAATACCAGCGAAACAAACATCGCGACAGGCGCGCTAGTTGGGCTCACGCCAAATTCAAAAAGCTCAGTACAGCTTAGCGACGTAGACCATGTCAGCGAGTTGGTCGGCGTCATTGGCGACAAGCCGCTCATTCAGTTGTCCAGTACGGGGCAACAAGTACAAGTGGTTATCAGCGGCATTACGCCCGCGTTGGTCAGCGATATCAACGGGGATATCAAGTCCGGCGACAAGATAACAGCCTCCCCAATCACTGGTGTAGGCATGAAAGCAACCGGCAGCGTACTGGTTGTCGGAACCGCCCAAGCCAGCCTCAGCTCGGCCACTACCACCCAAAAATCTGTCAACGACAAAGACGGCAAGCCGCAGACGGTCAAAATTGGCTCTATCCCTATCCAAGTTAATATCACCTATTACGTGCCCCCGGAACAAAAGAACGCTTTCCTGCCGCCCTTCCTACAGTCACTGGCGAATGCCGTTGCCGGACGTGACGTATCACCTGTGAGGGTTATCGTAAGCACGGTGGCGCTGATATTTGGGTTTGTTAGCATCGCCATCCTGCTATATTCCTCGACCCGCTCCAGCATCATATCCATCGGGCGCAACCCGCTTTCCGAAGGTGCCGTCCAGAAAAGCCTGATCGAAGTGGGCGCGACAGCACTTGGCATTTTACTGGTTATGCTTATTGCTATATATTTGGTACTAACAACCTAACCTCGAAAAGGCTCATGGATTCATCACAGCTCGTACTCATCGTCGGCCTGATCGCAATGGTCATCATCAATGCGATGAGTTTGCTATGGGCGATGAAACTGAATAAACAGCTCCAGACCCGACCCTCGCCGAAGGTTTATGAAGTGAAGGTTGACGCCGGTCAAGTGCTAGCGGATATCGATATGAGTGAGATCGAAAAGCTTGCACGCCAGCAGCTCACCAAAGTCGCCAACGAAGCCGGCGCCCGGTTTAAGGAATCAATCGACAACGCCGTCGAGCAAGTGAGCATCCACATCAGCGATATGGCCAACAACTCACTGCTTGGCGAATTCGAGAAGTATCAGGTGAGCCTGCAAGCCCTGCGCGACCAAAGCATTCAGGAGTTTAGCAAGCTCCAAAAGGAACTGGACGATCGGCGCACGCAGCTGACCGAACATCTGGACAAGGTCATCCAGAATGAGGGCGAAAAGCGCCTTTCAACCCTTGATGACCGCATGAACGACATTATATCGAGCTACCTCATCGAAAGTCTGGGCACGCAGGTTGACCTGGGGGCGCAATCGGCCTACATCTTTGAGATGTTGCACAAACACAAGGACGAAATCAAGCGAGACATCCTATCATGACCGAAACCCCAGTTAGACTGCCTGTCGACTTGTATTCCCCCGACCAACTAGGCGCGATCATCCTGGAGCTGCGTTCGTACATCGCCGCTCTGCATGACGCCCTGGTGCGCGACCAAGTTGCCCATACCCAGAACGTCGCGGCCCCGCATACTTCTGCACTCCTGATGGGCGTGCTCAGAAGCGCCAACGTGTCACCGACCGATCAAGCTGAGGTCGAAAAGGTCCTAAAAGAGCTCGAGGCCATTCGCAGCAAAGCGCCGGCTGCGCATCTCATGATGGCCGCCCTTCCCAACCGCGAGCTAAAGCGCCGGCTGGTAGAATGGTTCCGCGACGAGATCCATCCCTATATGCTGCTGACATTTGCAACCCGCACCGACATCGGTGGCGGGGTGGTTATACAGGCTGGGTCGCACATATACAACTATTCGTTCCGCGAACAGATTCTCGGCCACAAGAACCGGATATCGGAGATCTATAACAGTGTACGACAATAGTCTCTTCCAAAAACTTGTCGAGTCTGGCCAGCCAACTGGTGAGATCATTGGGGTGGATCGTTTTCTGGTAACCGTGAAAGGACTTGAGGGTGTCGCAACCAACGCCCTGGTACTATTCGAAAACGGCCAACATGGCATGGTTCGAGAAATCGACCTGGAAAAAGTCCACATCCTAAACCTCGAGGCCGAAAACAGCCAGCTGGGTAGCCTGGTTGTCCTGCAAAACAACGTCCTCACTGCAGGCGTCGGCGAAAGCTTGATTGGCCGCATCATCAACCCGTTGGGCCAACCGCTGGACGGCAAGGGAACGGTGCGGTTCGAGGCTAACTGGCCTGTCTTCAACAGAGCACCGGGCATCATGGAACGCAGCCTGCTGAAGGACCAACTGCCATCCGGCGTGACCATGGTAGACATGATGTTTCCCATTGTGCTGGGTCAGCGCATCGCCGTGTTGGGCGATACCAAATCAGGCAAAACCAGCTTCCTAACGCAGTTGGGCGTAAACCAAGTCGGCACCGATCGCATAGTCGTATATGTACTGATAGGCAAACGGCGCCTAGAGATCGACGCGCTACTAAATCGGTTGAACGAAACCGGGGCGATTGCCAATAGCATCGTCATTGTAGCCAATATCTTCGACTCGCTGGCGCAAAGTTATCTAGCCCCATACGTTGGCTGTTCGGTCGCGGAGTATCTGTGGTATCACGGGCGCGACGTCATTATCATCTACGACGACCTCAGCTCCCACGCCAAAGTTTACCGCGAGCTATCCCTCCTAGAGCAGGCAAACCCAGGGCGCGACAGCTATCCAGGTGACATGTTCTATGCGCACTCCAGCCTGCTGGAGCGCGCCGGCAAATTGGCTGCAAATGACAAAACACTCACGGCTCTGCCAACGGTCATCACACCAGGCGACGACATCACCGCGTACCTACCGACGAGCATCATGTCCATCACCGACGGTCAGCTAATATTCGATCTGGCGACCTTTCGCCAGAACATCAAACCAGCCATCAATGCCGGGCTATCTGTCTCGCGTGTGGGCGGTCGTGCGCAAAATCAACGCCAGAAGAAACTCTCTGGCGCGCTATTCAAAAGCCTCGCGACCTACCGCCAAGCGTCTGAGTTTTCGCACTTTGGCGCCGACATTGCGCCCGAGACGCTCCAGGCGCTGGAGCTGGGCAAACAGATCAACGAAGCCTTCCGGCAGACGCCAGGCGAGCTCTTTACCGTCATGCAACAGACCCTCATACTCGAAACTGTCCTGAAGGCCGCCGGCCAACGCAAACTAAATGTCGGCCTGCTCAAAATGAAAGCCCGCGAGATGGCGGATGCCATACAAAACGACGACCAAGTCGACGGCACCGTCAAGCAACTGCTCGAACTCAGCACTATGGGAGGTGCTGCAGCATGAGACGCGCGACCACCATACAGCAGGAACTTCACCAAATTCATACCGTGGCCGACCTAGCCGAAGTGTTCGAGAGCATTGCGAGTATTCGCATCTCCAAAATCCGCAATCGTGTCGTGGCCAGCAAGGCATTCTTTGCCGAGCTGTGGCAGACGTACAGCGGCCTCCGCATCGACCCCAAACAGCGCCTAGCCCGAGCCGAACAGGCTACCAAGCAGAACGTCTTTGTGGTTGTGACCTCTGAAGGCTCCCTCAGCGGTGAGACCGACGAGCAAATCGTCACCGCCATGATCGAAGCGTACGGCAAGCTAAAGGAAAGCCCGGACGTGATCGTCATTGGATCGCACGGCCAGGCCCAACTCCGGCAACGCACCATTCCCATCACCAGGGCGTTTAGTATGCCAACCAGCGACGAAAACGTAAGCGTGAGCGACATTATCGAAGTACTTCTTCACTATGAACACATCACGGTCTTTTACCAGACATACGAATCGCTCCGCGTACAAAAGGTAGCCCAAATCGGGCTTATTGCTGCAGTCAAAGACTTAGGCGAAGACGTCAATGCCGACACCGAACTGGTCAGTAGCCGCGACTATATCTTTGAGCCTGGCGTCGAAGAGATTGCCGACTACCTAGAGTCGGTCATGATGGGCGTCGCGCTCATCCAGATCATTATGGAATCCAAACTCGCCCAGTATGCCTCACGCTTCAACGCGATGAACGCCGCAAAACACCGCGCTGGTGACCTCGAGACTGACTATAGCCTGCAGTACCACCGGGCCAAGCGAGCCGAAGGTGACGAACGTCTGAAGGAAATTATCAAAGTCGTAAAACATCACAAGGCGGTAGCATGAGCTCGGTTATCGGCCACATCGTCTCTATCCGGGGGCTTGTCTGCGATGTCGAGATTGTCGGCAATCGCCCGCAGCCCAAAGAGCTACTGCTCCTGGCCGATCATCCAGAAGTACTGCTAGAGGTCGAAACGTATCCCAACCCCTTTACCGCTCGCTGCATCAACCTGAACGGTAGCCCCGAAGCCTGTCGCGGCTCTGCCGTCATCGCCGCTGGCGGGACGATCTCTGTTCCCGAAGGCAAGGGCGTGATGGGCCGCATGCTCGACGCAATTGGCCAGCCGATCGACGGCAAGGGACCAATCGAGGCCACAAAGCGTCGCAGTATTTACCAAATTGCCCAGCAAACAGATGGCGTTGCCGGCAAGCCAGAGCTACTCGAAACGGGCATCAAGGTCATCGACTTCTTCACGCCGTTTGTGAAGGGGCGCAAGATTGGCATTATCGGTGGTGCCGGTGTGGGCAAGACCGTACTCACGATGGAGCTCATTCACAACATCGCCCGTGACGACACCAAACTGGCCATGTTTGTTGGCATCGGGGAGCGCATCCGCGAGGGACACGAGCTGGTCGAGACGTTGCAAGAGCGTGACATCCTATCGCGCACCGTCATGCTGATGGGCCAAATGCACGAAACACCTGCCATGCGCTCGCTGGTTGGGATCAGCGCGGCGACAATTGCCGAATATTTCCGTGACGAGGAAAAACGTGACGTGCTGGTCTTCGTCGACAACATCTACCGGTTCATTCAGGCCAGCAACGAGCTTGCGACCACACTCGGGACGATGCCCAGCGAAGGTGGATACCAGGCAACTCTCTTCTCGGAGCTGAGGCGCCTCCAGGATCGGCTGACCAGTAATCAGAACGGTTCCATCACTTCCGTGCAGGCCATTTACATCCCCGCTGACGATCTATCCGACCCAGCCGTTCAGGAAATCGCCCAGCAGCTAGATTCCACGGTTGTCCTGTCGCGCGCCGTTGCCGAAAGCGGCGTCCGGCCCGCCGTCGATATGGTGCGCACAGTCAGCTCCTTGCTATCGCCCGACATCGTTGGCGACCGACACTACGTACTGGCCACTCAGGTGCAGGTCATCATGCAAAAATACGAATCGCTCAAAAACATCATCGCTATCATCGGCCAGAGCGAGCTAAGCCCCAACGAGCGCCGCGATTTTGAACGCGCCCAAAAGATCATCAAGTTCTTCACGCAGGACTTCTTCGTGACGGAAAGCCTCTCGGGCAAACCCGGAGAGTACTTCTCGCGCGAGGATACACTGCGTGGCATCGAAGAAATATTGATCTAGTATCAAATCAATGTTATAGTTTTTCAGTTCTCGTTTCGCTTTCCGAGGAAGGTAAATGTCTTGAAGCCGCTCACCAGCAGCCATATATACGATACCAACTTGATAACGCCCGAACGCACCGAGTCACAGATAGATCAGGCGCGGGGCATAAAAGAAAACCTCGTAGCCGCGGTTGATGCAGCAATCATGGCGATAGGTGCGTTCACGGGGCTTGAGGAGCTGGGCAAGTGGGCGATAACATGCGCCCAGTCGACGCTTCGGCAGACTAAGCTTCCGGAGGGCTTTGTCATCACTCAGCTGACAATCAGGTACTTCAGTTTGCCTGGCGCAAGTGGGGGCCTGATTATGCGGGTCGACTGCCTGACCGGCAAGATCGAGATCTTCTGAGAGAACAGGTGAGGGCCGGCTCAAAAACCGGCTCTCACCATCACGCACCCTGTAGTAATCTTTTTCTACGTGCGTTACAGTAAAATTATGAAACTCAAAGGCGAACCGCGATTACGTGCCCGAGTATTATCTCCTACCCAAACGCTGTACGACGGCCCAGCCATGTCGGTATCGGCCGTCAACAAGGTAGGACCGTTCGACATTCTGGCCGATCATGCTAACTTTTTCTCGCTACTGACCGAAGGCGATATTATCATCAATACGGGATATCAGACGTTCAATTTTCCCATCCAACACGGCATTGTCAAAGTCAAAAAGAACGAAGTGACGCTATTTATCGACATCGAGCCAGCCTGAGATTTAGCACGATGGGGGCTTGCTTTCTCTAACATAAGCACTATACTAGTTTATGAGACATTTTATATAAAAAGAAGCAAAAACGTTTCTTACAAATACGGTGGAAAATCAAGGGAACAATACCAGCACGCCAGTGGGTGGCAGCCGGGCTAATACGACAATGGCCGCTTTTGATGTTGTGTCACCAGCAACATCCAGCGGGCCTCCGCAAGCACCGCCAGGCTTAGCTACGCCGACTCGGCAATCACCTCGCCCGCCACGTGGCAGGCGCACAGGGCTATTTATCAAGATAGCTATTGCCCTTGTTATCCTTGCACTTATCGGCGGCGTAGTTATCTTCATCCGCAGCATGGCGCCAAAGGGTTCGGTTCTGTCCAGCCAAAATTCCGACGCAACCCAACGCTTTAATACGCTCAATATCCCGCTCAATGACATATCCGGCGCGGGCACTGTTGTCCTGGACAACTCTCGCACGCTTAGCATTAACGGCCAGCTGAAGGCAAACAACGGCTTTGTACTGACCCCGTCAGGCCAGCCAACGAATGCGGTTGCCGGACAATTGTACTACGATAAAAGCTCCAACGAGCTGAACTATTACAACGGGGCTAGCTTCATCCCCTTAGTAAACAATCCTCAGACCGTCACAAGCATCAACAACACCGGCGGTACATTCACGCTGGGCGGCGGACTGGGCCTGGTTGGCACCCAGCTGAGCAACACAGGCGTCATTAGCATCGCTTCTGGCAGTCCCAACTTGACCGTCACAAACGACGGCAGCGGCAATGTCACCTTGTCGACCAGTGGCACTTCCCTGCAAAATACCGGCGGCACCGCTGGTTTTATTGCTATGTTCGACAGCACCAACAGCATCACCAATTCGCTGCTTAGCCAGTCGGGCAGCACGGTTTCGGTCAATGGTGGCGTGACCGTGTCGGGCACCTTGAATTTGCAAAATAGCGCCACAACCACCATCAACCTAGCCAACACAACGAGCGGCGTGACAGGACAAATCTACAACGACGGCAACCTGCACGTCACTGGCGGCCAGAACAACCTGTGGCTGGACGCGGGCGGGGTCGGCACAATATTCCTAAATGCCGGCAACAGCAACCCAGTCGCCATCAACGAATCAACCATCCCGTCATACCCGCTGGAAGTAAACGGCGACGTCAACCTGACGGCCGGTCACAGCTACCGTGTCAACGGCGTCGTCATCGGTGGGGGCGGCGGTGTCAGCAGCCTAGACGGCCTATCTGGTGCGCTAAATCTGGCTAACTCGACGGGCGGCGGCACGACAGTTACCATCAACGACGCCAGTACGGCAGCGAAGGGTATCGCCCAGTTCAATGCGACCAACTTTACAGCCGCTGGTGGCATAATCAACACCATCCAGAATATTAGCGCCGCTTCTTCTCCAACATTTGCCGGTATAAATACCAACAGCATTACGCCTAGCGCCGCGCTCACCGTTGGCGCAACCAGCCAAAACCTCACTCTGCAAGGCGCCGTCACCACGCTCAGCAGCACCAGTGGCGCAAACACCACTTCTCTGACCTTCGTCACGCCAACTGCCAATGCAATCTACCGACTCCAAGCAGCCGCAGCCGGCACATACGACATATGCACAACGGCCGGCAACTGTGTGGGTGGAGGCGTTACATCACCGGGCGGCACGCCAAATCAGCTAGCCAAGTTCACCGCCGGACAGATCATCGGCGATTCGATCATTTCTGATAATGGCTCACTGGTGACTATCAGCGGCAACCTAACCGTAACCGGTACTACCACGCTCAGCACACCGCTGGCGGTTGCGAGCGGTGGCACAGGTTCGGCGACTGCCAGCGGTGCGCGCACCAACCTTGGCGCGGCAGCATCGGGGGCAAATAACGATATCACATCTTTGTCTGGGCTGACCACGGCGCTTAGCGTTGTTCAGGGTGGCACTGGCGCAACATCGCTTACCGCCAATGGCATCTTGCTGGGCAACGGCACCAGCCCCGTCACAACCATTGCAGCCGGCACGTCTGGTCAATGTTTGACTGCAACCGGTGGTGCACCGGCATTTTCGACATGTAACCTCCAAACCGCCTACAACAACGCAACTGGCGGAACGACGCCGGAGGTCAAGCTCAATACAACCGGTGGGGCGCTGGATATCCAAGACGCCGACACGACACTTGGAACCAATCTACTGAATATCCGCGCCAGCAATGGTTCTGGCCTGGGTCAAATATTATTCGGCGTTGGCAGCACTGGCGCAACCGTCTACCAAAACAGCGTCAACTCTGCAACGGCCTTTATGGTGGAAAACGCCGCCGGAGCAGCGCAGCTGACGGTCGACACCACCGGCAGCAGGGTTGTCATTGGGGCACTTCAAACCAACACTATCTCCCCTACCGCTGCACTGACGATCGGCGCGACAGGGCAGAGTTTTACGCTTCAGGGCAACGCCAGCAGCACCGTCACGGCAACTGGCGGTGGATTCACCACGACTGTTGGGTTTAGCGGCTCACCGACTGGCGCTGTAACGTACAATTTTGACCGGACGGTGGCTGCGGGGACGTATACTATATGTACGACAATCGGCAACTGTGCAGGAACAGGCACCGGCGTCACAACCAGCGGCGGAACCACCAATGCTATCCCCAAGTTCCTTTCAGCCCAATCTCTCGGGAATTCAATTATTACCGACAACGGCTCAACCGTTACGATCGGCGGGGCGCTGGGCGTCAACACCATCACGCCAACGGCCGCTTTGACTATTGGCGCAACTGGCCAAAACCTTACCCTACAAGGCGCCACCGTCAACCTCACCGCTACCTCCGGCGGCGTCACCAACAGCCTAACATTCGCGACGCCTGCCAGCGGGAACAAGACCATCACCCTACCCAACGCAAGCGGTACTGTCGCCGTATCGGCCTCAGGCCCCCTAACACTTGATGCAGCAGGCAATCTTACCTGTCCAACTTGTGTTACCAGCGGTGGTGGCGGTGGTGGCGTGGGCGCAGTCGACAGCGTAGATGGACTAACCGGAGCGCTCACGATCGCCAACTCATCCGGCGTAGGCTCTACTATTACCATCAATAACGCTAGTACGGCAGCGAAGGGTATCGCTCAATTCAACGCCACCAACTTTACCGCCAGCAGCGGAACCGTCAACACCATTCAGGACATCACCACAGCGTCAGCACCGACGTTTGGCCAACTAACGCTCAGCTCTAGTCAGGCCACCGCCGCGATGCTGACCGTTAACAATACAAACGGCAGCGGCACAGGCAATCTTATCGACCTTCAGCTAAACGGCTCGAGCAAATTCAGCGTGGCGCCAAATGGCAACGCCACAGTCGTTGGGACACTGACGTCGGGCGCCATAAACGGACAAACCATCAGCAGCAGCGCAAGCTTTACGGGCACGCTGGGAGTTACGGGACTCACTACCCTCAGCGGTGGCGCAACAGTAGTCGGCACGTTAGCTGCAAACACGCTCACGCCGAGCAGCTCGCTGACCGTCGGCGCGACCGGCCAGAGCTTTACGATCCAGGGTAATGCCAGCAGCACAATAACGGCGACCGGGGGCGGCTTCACCACGACAATTGGCTTTAGTGGCGCGCCAACTGGCGCCGTGACGTACAATTTTGACCGGACCGCATCTGCAGGAACATACACTATATGTACGACAGTGGGCAACTGTGCAGGATCAGGCAGCGGCGTGACGACACCCGGCGGGACGGCGAATACACTAGCTAAGTTCACGGCGGGGCAGGCTATTGGAAATTCAGGTATTACCGACGACGGGACCACCATCACCCTTGGCGAGAATGTCAGCATCAGCGCCAACAAGACCTTGGCGCTCGCCAACGGCACAGGCACGGTCACTCAGACCTACACCAACACAACCGGCACAGCCTCAACGCTCAACGCAACCAACAGCGCCAGTAGCAGTACCACAACCGTCACCGGTCAAAGCATCAACCTGACCGGAACCAACAACGCCGGTGGCGCCAACACCGTAAACGGCATCAGCTTTGGCAATGTCACGGCCGCGACGAATAACAGCTTCTACGGACTCAATTTTGGCACAGGCATGACCGACATACTGCGGTACAACGGCGCACAGTTGATATCTGGGACTGGGCTTATTCAGAACGCAGCGTTTGACTCTGCTCTGGCCTACACCAACATCACTAAGGTTGGAGCGCTTACTAGCGGATCAATCGCCTCGGGCTTTGGCACCATTGCCACGGCTAATACCATCACTGGCACGACGCTCAATGGCACGACAGGCATAAATACCGGCGCGGCTGGCGGCACACAGCGTATCGACAGCTCGGGCAACCTGGTTAATATTGGCACCATAACCTCAGGGCTGATCAACGGGCAGACCATCAGCAGTGCGGCAAACTTTACCGGTACACTTGGCGTTACCGGCCTAGCCACACTCAATGGCGGCGCCACCGTCGTAGGCACGCTTACTGCCAACACCATTACCCCCAGCAGCTCCCTCACCGTTGGCGCCACTGGTCAAGCCTTTACATTGCAGGGCAACGCCAGCAGCACCGTCACGGCAACGGGCGGTGGATTCACCACGACCGTAGGGTTTAGCGGCGCACCGACTGCGGCTGTGACCTACAACTTCGACCGGACGGTGTCCGCTGGGACGTATACTATATGTACGACGTTTGGTAACTGTGCTGGTACAGGCGGTGGCGTGACGACACCAGGCGGCACAACGAACTCACTAGCCAAGTTCACTGCAGGGCAAGTTATTGGAAACTCAGGCATCAGCGACGACGGCACCACCATCAGCACCTCCGAAAAAATCTCGCAAGCATTCACCGGCACAAGCGGTACGGGCACAACGTTGGCCGTCACCGACAGCTCAGCCAGCGGCGCCAGCACACTCCAAGGCATGGCCGTCAACATCACCGGCACGAACACCAGCGGCACGAACACCATCACTGGCGTCAACTTTGGCAACGTCGCAGCTGCAACCAACAACACCTACAATGGCATCGCCTTCGGCACCGGATTCAACAGCCTCCTCAGCTACAATGGCACGCAATTGATCTCAGGTGCCGGCCTCCTTCAGAATGCCGCCATCGATTCGACACTGGCCTACAGCAACCTCCAAAAGGTGGGGACGCTCAGCGTCGGGTCTATCGTTAGTGGTTTCGGCACCATCTCGACTACTAACAACATCAGCACAACCGCCACTGTTCAGGGCGGTACGGGCATCTTCACTGGTGCGAATGCGCTGACGGTAGGCACAGCGTCCACGAACACCGGTGCCATCGTCTTCAAGGGGTCGGGCGGTACGGGCACGCTCACGCTGCAGGGCCCAACGACGCCAAATGCCGGTAACTTCACCCTCACGATCCCGGCTATAACTGGCAACGCAAATATCTGTACAGACAATAGTGTCTGCACGGGCTACGCAGCAGCCAGCGGCAGCTCAAGCTATGTGCAGCTTCAGGGCGCTACGCCAGGCTCAGCTCAAACTGGTCACTTCAACATCACCGGTACCGGGATCGCAGGAACCGCGATCCAAACACCGCTCGTTGATGCCGCTACCGCTGCGACTGCCCTCAATGTCGGCACCACAAACGCAAATCAAATCAACCTCAACCAAAATACGGCCATCGCGACTAATAAATCATTCACGGCAAATGGCGCCGCTCTCTTCCAAGATGCGACCAACTCAACAACTGCCCTCAAGGTGGTGAATAGCGCCAATACCAGCACTGCGTTCGACGTAGACACCACCAATAGCTTTGTCGGCATCGGCACGAGCGCCCCAAGTCGTACGCTTGATACCTCCGTGAACAATTCCCAGATCACCGCGCCAATGGCACTCTTTGAACAGGCCGGCAGTGGGGATGCCAACATCGAATTCAAGACCGCCGCCGCCAACAGCAACTACTACGTCGGGGTCGACAGTAGCAATTCCAACACCTTTACCATCAACTCATACATTGCAGCAACCTCCACAGTCGGCTCAACCTACTCACTTGGCAACGGGACCAACGACGGTACGCACGATTTCAACACTAACTTCATGGAAGCCACAAACTTTACCACGACCACAGCTGGAACGGTTTCGTCCATTACCGTCGACATGCGAAGCGTTGTAAGTACCAGCGACACTATTTCCGTAGCCCTCTACGCCAACAGCGCAGGCGCGCCAGGCGCACTACTGGCGTCGAGCACGCCACAGACCATTAGCATCACCAACGTGAACGGCGACAACTACAACACACTCACCATCCCAACGACAGCACTCACCGCTAGCACGCAATATTGGCTATCCATCAACACTAGCGGCGATGACCAATTCTGGCACAGCAGCGGCACAGGGCACACGACCGTCTATCTCGCCCATGCGAACACTAGCTGGCCGAATCCATTCGGAACGCCAACCTCGAGCGACGCCAACACCGCCCTCGCCGCATATGCGACCGTCACACCCACCACGTCACTCACGGATGCTAATGCCAACCCAATTTTCACACTCAGCCAGACCGGCCGTGCAACCTTCAAAAACTCAGCCGATTCAGCAACCGCCTTCCAGGTCCAAAATACTGCAGGAGGGGCCAATCTAACTGTTGATACCTCAAACAATCAAGTTGTACTGGGTAAGGCCGGCTCATTAGCTGGCAAGTTGGTCGTCGCAAATGCGTCAAATTCCAATATAGTCACCCTCCAGGCTGCAACGTCCGGTTCGGGCAACAACACAATTACAATCCCGAACGAAACGGGCACCCTCTGTACGACAGCCTCAACTGTCTGTTCACTGCAGACAGCCTACAATGCCTCGACGGGTGGCTCGAGCACAACGCCGACCATCAAGCTCAACAACTCCGTCGCGGACATCAACATCCAAGACACTGACGGCGGCCTGGGCGCCGGTAACTTCCTGAGCCTGCGCGCCAAAAACGCCGGCGGGCTGGGCGCCGTGGTCTTTGGGTTCGCCATCCAGGGGCAGCTCTTCGAGAAACCAACCACCGACAGCGCAACCACTGTCCAAATCGAAAATAGCAGTGGCAACACACTCTTTGCCGTCGATTCAAGTGGAGGATACGTCAACATTGGCTCAACGGGTGGCTCAACAGGTGGCACCGGCTCGGCGTTCAACGGTACAACAACCAATATCGAGACGTCTCCAAATGCCAATACAACCACCAACATTGGTGGTACGGCTCAAAGCTCGGGCACAGCCACTATTAACATCGGCTTCACCAATACCGCAGGAGGCGGCAGCAACGTCAATATCGGCTCCGGCGGCACAGCTTCCAGCGGCACGACGACCGTTCGAGCAAATGGCGCGCTCACCCTGACGAGCGGCACAGCTGCTACATGGTCAACCACAACCGGCAACCTAACGCTCCAGGCAGGCGGAACCAGCAGTCTCCTCCTCGACACCGGTGGCGCGGGTACCGTATCAGTCGGCAACACAAACGCAACCACAGTCAACATCGGCGGTACAGCCAGCGCCGTCACCAATATCGCAACTGGCGACGTTGCTCACACAGTGCACATTGGCGACGGCGGCTCAACAACATCGCAAAGCGTGACTATCGGCTCGACCGGCAGCTCTACCAGTTCGACAAACATCCAGGGTGGTTCAGGCGGCGGAATCAATATTGGTTTCGTTGCCTCGGCACAGACCATTCATATGGGATCAGCGGTATCGACGTCGACCACGAGCATACAGGGCGGAAACGGCTCATCCGCAGTCCAGATTGATGCCCAAACTGGCGGTACAGTATCGATCGCCTCACTCAACAACGAAGCGCTAGCTCTCGGAACCGGAGCTACATCCAACACTATAACTATTGGCGGTACAGTCGAGAGCGGTCTGCTCACGGTCGGGCGGTCCACCTCTTCCAACACTATCAGCATCGGTGATGCTGCCACAACCAATACTCAGACCGTCAACATCGCTACAAGCGCTACCAGCACCGGTGTCGACACCGTAACCATCGGCAGCACCAACAGCTCGAGCGCCACTACCCTTCAGGGTGGCACGGGCAACATCAACCTTACGACCAACTCGGCATCGGCCAAGATAATCGCCAAGTCGAACACGAACTCTACTACCGCCTTCCAGGTAAACAGTTCTGGCAGCACCGTGCTCGACGTCGATACCACAAACGGCTTCGTCGGCATTGGCAACGCCGCCCCGAGCGTTGCATTGGACATAGGTCCAAGCAGCCTGGGCGCCAGCCAGCTTATTCAGGCTCGCCTCGGTGACTTGCTTTTCCAAAGCCAACAGGGTAGCAGCAGTGGCATCGTCGCCGCCACCAGCAGGGGCTCCAACGGTAATCTAACCCTGGACGGCGCCAACGGCAATGGCGTTTACCTCAGTCCATCAACCACGAACAACAACTTCCTGGCAGCCGGCGGCGGCAAGGTCATGATCGGCGGACAGGACGTTCCAACAGGCAACCTGAGCTTCGAAACCGGCGCCGATAAAGTCATCAACGTCATTACCGCTACCAGCGGCAACAACGGCAACGCTCTGACTATGCAGGCTGGTAGCGGCAATGGCACGAACAAAAACGGTGGTAATCTCGTGCTCCAGGGCGGCAACAGCACTGGTAGCGGCGCGGCCGGAGTCGTTATAGTCAAACCTCAAACCGACTCGACAACCGCCTTCCAAGTCCAAAACGCCAGCGGTGTCGCATACTTCATCGCCGACACAACCAACGAACGGCTCTACGTCGGCCCAAGCGCGGGCGACACAACGGGCGCACTGCTGGTGCTCGGCAACAAGACCAACGTTGGCGACCCAACCGGCGTAGAAGGCGGGCTCTATTACAACAACGCGCTCAAGGAATTCCGCTGCTACCGTAATGGATATTGGAGCGGCTGCGATGTAGACCAAGTCGATTCCGGCTTCAATGTTACGGATGAATTCCTGAGCGGCGGTACATCATCGAGCGGTCTAATCGGTGCGCTGGGCTGGAACCGGGCAGCAATTGGCTCAGGCGGCGTAACATTCGACTACAACAACGGTATCGCTCCAACAGCGGACCACCCAGGTATCATCCGCTTCAGGGCAAACAACACAGGCGGCGTTGCCAACAGTGGACTCTCGATTGCACTCGGTAATGGTAGCGCGGGCAGTATGGTGCTAAGTCCAAGCTACGACATGAAGGCGACAGCAGGCGTCGAGAGCTCGACCAGCGGTACGCAAACCTTCCGCGTCGGGTTCCACAATGAACACGGCTCGACAACCGCTCCAACTACAGGCGTGTGGTGGGAAGCAGACCCCACCGTCAATGCCAACTGGCGCTACTGCTACGTCAATGCCACACCAGCAACAATCTGCGCATCAAGCGGAGTCGGCATAACCGCCAGCGTCTTCGCTCGCCTAGAGATACACGTAACTGCCTTGGGCAGTGGCACCTCAAATGTCGTCTTCACGATAAACAGCAACGGAAACAGCGCGACCAACACGATTTCAGGAGTAACGGTTAACACCACCAACCTCGTCTACCCGGCCATGACCTGCTATGCCCAGGGGACATCCGAGCAAGACTGTGACGTAGATTACTACCAGGCGAGCGGTACTGCGACTGCGCTGAGGTAATGGCGATCCACTAGATCCACTAATATTGTTGGCTATGCCGAGTTAACTCAGCGCGATCCTACCGTTTAATTTCTTTCAGTCCACTCATTACCGTCATCACTTGAGTTGGCAACGATTTATTCGACGACGTAGCAATAACCCATGAATCAGCGGCCGCCAGGCTGGCAAAGACGCCCTTGTCGTCGGCACCTACCATCACGGTGCCGTTCGATGTTGTGCGCGATACAGGATGGAACAATTTGTGAGTATAAAAATCATCGAAGTTAAACCCAGATGGCTTAGCTTGGATACTAATTGAAATAGTGCCATTGTCACGATCCGGATTAACAATACCGTAAACAACAACCTGATTGTTGCTTGATATCGATCCAGTATCCAAATGAAACCCAGCCGGCAAACTGGTCGGATAATACAACGGGAAATCCACTGACGATACCAAGTCGCTCGAGAATGGTGAGCGGGGGACGAACACGATCTGGAATATTGCCACCCCAGCGGTAACCAGAACAATTCCGGTTACCAGCGCAACTCGTGCGTTTCGAAATTTTACCGGTATAAAACGAAGGATTTTAGAACGAAATGTTTGAGGCTTATGCGTAGGTTCCATGCATTCATCATGCCGGATTCGAGTGGTTTTGACAAACCTGCTACTTGCGCAACAGGGCCATGAACGCTTCGTTCGGAATTTCTACTTTACCAAACTTCTTGAGGCGTTTTTTGCCTTCCTTTTGCTTGGCCCACAGCTTTTTCTTGCGCGAGACGTCACCGCCATACAGATGGCCGGTCACGTTTTTGCCCATGGCCTTCACGCTTTCGCTCGCAATAATCCGTCCGTTGATTGCCGCCTGCAAACGCACCTCGAAGAGCTGCCGAGGAATCACTTCCTTCAGCTTCGCCACAAAATCTCGCCCGACGCTCATGGCCTCGGACCGATGCGCCATGGTGCTGAGACTATCCATGCGCTCGCCTGCAACCAATATATCCAGCCTCACGAGGTCTTCTGTGCGGTAATCTGCCAGCTCGTAGTTGAACGACCCATATCCGCTCGTAGCGCTCTTTAGCTGATCATAAAAATCGGTCAGCATGTTCGCCAGCGGCGCCTCGAATGTAATGACCGCCAGGCTAGAATCGAGGTAACTTATATTCTTATGCACACCACGGTTGCTGGCGATGAGCGTCAGCACCCCACCGATATATTGTTGCGGCACAACAATCTCGCCAGTAATCCACGGTTCGCGAATGCTACTGATAGTCGCAGGGTCGGGGAGTTCGCTGGCGGCGCGGATTGTTTCGATCGTGCCGTTCAGTAGCTCAACCTGATAATCAGTTGACGGGTTCGTCACAATCAAATCGATATTGTGCGACCTTTCCAGTCGCTCCTTAACGATCTCCATGTGCAGCAGCCCCAGAAAACCTATTCGAAATCCATACCCCAAGACTTGCGAATTTTCTGGCATAAATTGGAGCGCGGCGTCATTGAGCTGCAATTTCTCTAGCGCGTCCTTCAGGCTTGCATAATCATCGGCAGAACTAGGAAAAACACCAGCGTACACAAATGGCTTGACCTCGCGGTAGCCATCCAACGCAACACTGGCCAGAGCTTTGGTGAGGGTGACGGTATCGCCGACGCGAGCTTCGGCAACGGACTTTAGGTTGGTGACGATATAGCCAATCTCACCCGTCTCCAGGCTGGATCCAGGAACCGATTTGGGTGTAAGCGTGCCTGTTTCTATTGCTAGGCCATGGCTTCGTGCAGCCATCATGGTTATCTCGGCCTGCTTGGGAATATCGCCGTCCATCACGCGCACATACAGGATAACCCCTCGGTAGTCGTCGTACATCGAGTCGAAAATGAGAGCCCTGGTCGGAGCATCTGCCTTGCCGAACGGAGCGGGAACGCGCTCAAGCACAGCCTCCAAAACACTTTCGACGCCGGCGCCAGTCTTGGCGCTCACCAGCAAAATATCTTCCTTGGCGCACCCCAGCAGGTTCATAACTTCTTCGCTCACCCGGTCTACATCTGCCGCCGGCAAATCAATCTTGTTCAACACAGGAATAATGGTAAGGTTAGCATCGATCGCCAAATAGACATTGGCCAGCGTTTGGGCCTGAATACCCTGGCTGGCGTCGATGACCAGCAATGCCCCTTCGCAGGCGGCCAGGCTACGCGACACTTCATAGCTAAAATCGACATGCCCGGGCGTATCGATGAGGTTCAATTGATGGCCTTTGTATCGCATACGAACGGGCTGAAGCTTGATGGTAATGCCCTTTTCCCGCTCTAAATCCATGCTATCGAGCAGCTGAGCCTTCATGTCACGCTTGTGCACTGTGCCGGTGACCTCAAGCAAACGATCAGCAAGTGTACTCTTGCCGTGATCAATATGTGCAATGATGCAGAAGTTCCGAATTGATTGTTGTGGGGTCATAAAAATTTCTATTGCAGAGGCTTCGTCTGGCGGAATAACAGTTTATTGATCTTATCGAGCACAGGGTTTGCCTCTTCCAACCGGAAGACACGGCTAATGGCCAGGTATGTGCCAAGTCCCACGATGACGATGATGCCGAACTTTGGTATAAGCGCAAAAAAGCGCGTATCGGTTGCGTTTAGGTCAAACGTCTTAACCATGACGTAGGTGATGACAAACATCAAACCCGTCGCAGACACCATACGTAATATACCACTAGTAAAGTCAACATCAAAGAGCCCTTTCAGGCGATGCGACATTACGATGAACAATATACACACTTCGAAAAACGCTACGATCGACTGCGCGAGCGCCAAACCCAGCACGCCAAACTGCAATCCCATCACGAACCACACCGCCAGCGCGATGTTGAGCCCAATCGCCGCAATAGAGATATAGAGCGGAGTACGCGTATCTTGCTGTGCATAAAAACTCCTGGAAGCAATGTGATAAATAGAGCGAAATAGAATGGCAATAGACAGCAAACCCAAAATATCGGCGATAGTCGGATCGCCACCCTGTTTCAGAAAGCTCACAATATACCCTCGGCCCAAAAATGCGATCACGGCCGTCGGCAATGCTAGCCAGATGATAACACGCAGTATTTGCTGCAGCTCTTTCTTGAACTGACCAATCTGGCCATGCGCCATGCGCTCGGTCATCGTCGGAAAGGCTGCAGTCGAAATAGCCACACCAATAAGCGTAACCGGAACCATGTGTAACGTCTGCGCCACCTGATAGGCCGTAATGGTTCCCTCCCGCAGGCGCGACGCCAGGTTAATTTCGACGAGGTTGTTAAAGTAATCAATACCTTGGTCAAGCGAGCGAGCGGGAAGTAGCCGCAACACTTGCTTGAGTCCATGATTGCGCCAATAAATCTTGAACTGGTAGACAAAATTCATCCCATGCATGCCGACGCTACTTACGAGTAGCTGCATAATCGACCCCAACACAACACCAACGGCCACACCCATTATCCCGCCCTCGAACACGTGCCAACTGCCGATCGTCACACCATTAGTTAGGAACAAGATACCAATAATAATTCCCACACTGTACATCGACGGCGCCAGCGCAAAGAAGAAAAACCGGCCCACGGCCTGCTGCATGCTGGCCAGAACACTACTGATCGAAAACAAGAATGGGTTCACCGCAATCACACGCATCATCGATGCAGCCAGATTGCTCGTGCTCTCATCCAGGCCCGGCGCCACCACGTATTTGACCAGCGGCTCGGCAAAGATAATGATGAGAAGGCTGGCGACAAACGTCATGATCGCCAATAGGTTGATCAAGCTCGAGCTCAGTTCCCAAGCTGATTTTTTGTTCCCCTTGCTGAGGCGTTCGTTGAATACCGGGATGAAGGTGACGCTGAGTGCGCCCGATACCAAGATGAAAAACATGAAGTCAGGAATTGTAAACGCAACTTTGTATGCGTCGATCGCGGTGGGATACGTATCGTAATAATAGCTGAGGAGTAGCTTCTCGCGGTACAACCCCAAAATATTGGCGATCAAGGTCGAACCGGCTAGCAAGCTTGCCGCCAGCCCAATGCCCATACGCACATTTGCGCGCTCTAAAAACTTGTTGACCATGCTACCAGCATTATAGTCCGGCAGAACAGATTAGGAAAGCACTTGGCGGCATGCCCTCTTAAGACTTGCTGAGCGTTTTAGAATAGTCTAGAATAATGTTACGTCCAGGTTGCACGCTAGGAGGCACAGATGAAACTGACTGAAACACAGATTGCGCTGCTCGGTATCCTGGAGCAAAGAGGGCCAGAAAATGGGTTGGCCATGATCGGCCTCTGCGAACAAGCGGGGATCGACCGCACTAGCTTCACGGCTATACGCGGCCTGGTCATTTTTGGCCTGGTCAAGGAATATAAGCGGCCCCTCACCTCTGAAGGACCTTCGGTTGGTGTCGAGCTCCGGCTCATCGACCTCAGCCCAATCCTATACAGCATCACCCAGGCAGGCATGGCTCACTACGCCGAGCTGCAAAAGCGATCGGACAGCACCAGCCCAGAGGAGTAATGCGGCCGGGTACGGCAAGGGCGACGATCATACGCTCGTCGCCCTTGCAATCATATTTTTGTTATCCGCTAAACCAGCACTGCTTCTTTTGGTGCTACTGCGTCAACTAAGATCTTGCTGACTTCATCACCTTCGATAGTTTCTTTCTCTAGTAGAGCGTCAGCCAATTTCTTGAGTGGCTCTAGGTTGGCTCGAATGACAATTTCGGCACGGTGCGCGGCTTCCTTGATGAGGCCTTGCACTTCGCTATCGATAATCTTGGCCGTGTCCTCGGAGTAGGGCCTGTCGTGAACCATACGATCCAACATCATGCCACCCTCGTCCTCATGGAAGACCTGATCGCGCAGCACGTTGCCCATGCCTTGCTCGATCACCATATCGCGTGCAATTTCAGTTGCTTTGCGCAGGTCGCTGCCAGCACCGGTTGTCACATTTTCCGCACCATACTTGACCTTCTCTGCAATACGACCGCCAAGGGCGCGCGCCAAAACATCTTTGAACTCCAGAATGGAAGTGTACGCTCGATCTTCAGGGGGCAAGAACCATGTTACACCACCAGTGCCACCACGCGGGATAATCGTGACCTTGTGGACCGGGTCAGAATGAGGCAATACGTGACCCACAATAGCGTGGCCTGCCTCGTGATAAGCGGTCATCTCCTTTTCGTGCTCGGTCATGACCCGCGCTTTGCGCTCTGGGCCGATCGCTACCTTTTCAAACGCCTCTGTTACGTCACGGTTGGTAATGTGCTTGCGATTGTGCCTGGCTGCAATGATAGCTGCCTCGTTGGCGATGTTTGCCAAGTCCGCACCAGAGCTGCCAGCCGTCTTGGCCGCAAGCGTGCCAATGTTGACGCTAGGGTCAATCGGTTTCTTGTCGAAGTGAACCTTGAGGATAGCCTCACGCTCTTTGCGCTCGGGCAGTGTTATGTTGACGCGTCGGTCAAAACGGCCCGGACGAAGAAGCGCTGGGTCTAACACGTCGGCGCGGTTGGTCGCGGCCAGGACGATTACATTCGTTCGCGCGTCAAAGCCATCCATCTCGACCAAGATTTGGTTGAGCGTCTGCTCGCGCTCATCGTGTCCACCGCCCATGCCACTACCGCGCCTGCGGCCGACTGCGTCAATTTCGTCGATAAAGATGATGCATGGCGCATTCTTCTTAGCCTTGGCAAACAGATCACGCACGCGGCTCGCACCTACGCCCACGAACATCTCGACGAATTCAGAGCCCGAAATGCTGAAGAATGGCACACCCGCCTCACCCGCCACAGCGCGGGCCAGCATGGTTTTACCGGTACCTGGAGGGCCGATCAGTAGAACACCTTTTGGAATCTTGGCGCCAACTTCTAGGAACTTCTTGGGGTTTTTCAGGAAGTCTACAACCTCGACAAGATCTTCCTTCGCCTCTTCATTGCCGGCTACGTCCTTGAATACGATCTTGTCTTTTTCGTTCCCGTACAAGCGCGCCTTTGATTTGCCAAAACCGAGAGCCTGATTATTCTGGCCCTGAGCCTGACGGAACATAAACAGGAAGAACGCGCCAAAGAGTAACACTGGCAAGAAAATACTGGCTAGGTTCCACAACGTGGCGTTAGTGTCAGACGCCTTCTTGACGTTAATCTCAACCTTGGCGTCATGGCTCAGGCCTTGTTCGTAAATAGTACTACCAGTCTCTTTGAAGGCACGTTCAGTTGGCTGGCCTTTGTCTTGATCGCTCGTTGGTGTGATCAGCAATTCGTCGCCCTGAATTTCGATCTTAGAAATCTCGCCACTGTTGGCCTGGCGGATAATATCAGAGAGCGGGACGTCCTTTAGGTTTTGCTGTGGCGAATAAACCGCCCAAAGCACCAGGGCAATAACGATCAACATGCCCCAAAAAACAGTAGTACGCATCAATTTGCTAGGTTGTTTCGGTTTCAAAATTATATCCTCATTTACATGTGGCCTCTATAAAAGGCCTGGCATTTCCTTAGCTTATCATGCCCCGTACCGCTCGACAATCACATGGTTGGCATTCATGCGTAGTTGCCAGCTGGCGCTGAGCCTAAAAACCTTGCCTCGCGTTGCAGTCTTCGCGAATAAAAGCGCCCGCACGAGGACCGGACGCGTCACCGAATCACCAACTACCCGAAGCAGAACAGCCCGCAAAATCTCGCCGGCAACAGCCTGAGGCAGCATGATGAGCTGGTAGCGGGGGAGCGAAACGAGCCCATCTGACTCAGGAGCCGCAAATTGCGCTAACCAGTTATTTACCTCGTCGTCAATCTGATCACGGAGTATGTGCTGTCGCACAATATATTGATTAAGCACCTCCCGATCGTGCGCTGACATCTTGGCGAGGAAACCGTGCCTCACACTATTCCGAAGGTAACGGGTGTCACGGTTAGTGGAATCTTCACGCCACTTTAATTTGTGTTGGGTCGCATACTCCAGCAGCTCAGACTTTGAAATCGCAAGGAACGGCCGCAAGATTTGGCTTGTCGAGCGAAGCGAGCTAAGCCCTCGCCAGCCCGTGCCGCGCACCATATTGATAATCGCCGTCTCGAGCAAATCGTCACGATGATGCGCCGTAATAATTGCGGCAGCGTTGTATTTGCTACATATATGTCGCAAAAATTCATATCGGGCTTTGCGCGCCATCTCCTCGCTTGCATCTGGACCAAGATCCAAGACAACTTCTTCGTATCTAACGTTGTGCGACATTGAAACTTTTCGAACTAGCTCAGCATCGAGATTCGCATCAGCACGTATACCGTGATTTACGTGAGCAACGATCAGTTCGACACCAGGCTTCCGCCGAACCACATCAAATAAAACCATCGAATCCACTCCCCCACTCACGGCGAGCACGTACAAACCTGGGGGAATATCACATTTCATTTCATCATTACAACCAAATTTAGTGCCTTGTGCAAGCGTATGCATTTGACAAAATCTACATCTACGTATACTATATTAGTCAGCTTCGTCCCGACACTGGAGGAACTCATGGGTATTCTGAAAAAGGCCGTCACTGCGATAGCTAAGCTCATTCCAGCCGAAGTCGTCTACTACCTCGACGACACGGAAATCTTCCGGGAGACCGTCACGGCTAAGCAGGTAGAGTCCGGCGGGTTCCATGCCGAACGCATCGTCACGAAGATGAGCCAGCTGGGGCTTAGGCTCAACGGTGAGTGCGTCAGGAAGGCTCTTCCCAACCACGGTCGCGAGTGGACCTACCCCGTCGTGCTTCCGAACGGCCGCCAGACGACGTTCAAGGTAACCGCGACGTTCAAGGCCTAAAGACCTCTCCCCCTTCCGCCCCGCTACACGCGTGGGCGAAGGGGGCTTTTTGTGTGATGTTATATACTTAGTCCATAATGCAGCAATTATTCATCATGCGGCACGGCCAAAGTCAGGCCAATGCCGACCGCATCGTCGCTGGATCGCACGAATCGCCTCTGTCGGAAGCAGGACGGCGTCAAGTTGCCTATGCTAGCGAAACCGCCAAGCGGTATCTGCCTTTTGATCTTATTGTGACATCTCCCATGAGCCGAGCTAGGCAGAGCGCAGAGATTATAGCCGACCACCTAGGCATTCCCACTGAGACAATCGTCGTCATGGGACAGCTCCGCGAGCGTAACCTTGGCGCCGTGGAAGGCCTTAACTACGCCGAGGCCCCGCAGTACAATGGCAACTACGAAGATGCCGAGCACGTCGACGGCGTTGAACCAATCGAACAGCTCCTCAGCCGCATGCAGGAAGCGCTAGCCGAACTTCGAGCTAGGCCCGAGCAACGGATTCTAGTCGTCTGCCACAATGGCTGTGGCCGCATGCTACAGGTAGCAGCCGCCAATGACGCGCCCATGGACATGTACGCTCAACCACGCCTCGAGAATGCAATATTCTATCCACTCTGACAATTGAAAGGATATGCTTCAGTAGCATCTGGGCCCAAGTAAAAACCCCACACATTGGTGGGGTTCTTACTTGGTAGCACCGACAGGGCTTGAACCTGTGACCTGAGGCTTATGAGTCCTCCGCTCTAACCAGCTGAGCTACGGTGCCATATATTTTAAACGCGGACAAATGGTATTTTAACAGATTACGAACAGGTTTTCTAGTCCCGAGACCTCGACCTCTTTGACACATCTGGTCGCATGGGTGTATAAATAGAGTAGCATTAACAAAAATAAAAACTATGGTACTTTCTTCCTCGGCCTGGCCGTATGTATTCAGCAACGTGGCTGTTACTAGCTTGGCCGCATCTGTCAGGGATCTATCTGTAGCTGTCGTGTGGACGGCGGCTATTATGCTGACTCTTCTGATTACGGCAGGAATTGTGTTGCGCGGGCAACCGAGCTTCAAGAAGCCGCTCTTCACTTTGATGGTCGTCACTGTGGTAATTACGACGTTAATCATGAGCTGTGCCACCTTACTCGTAAACTTCAACTCGCCAACCGCTGGTCCGGTCCGCTGGGCGAGCGATTTTGAGGTTTGGGTTTGCGGCAATCAGCTCAAGCTTCGCGGCTCTAACAGCTTGCTTACCAGTCGCGTCGGCACGCCCACATTGTATATGCAGCCAGCTGGGAGCATTCACTTCAACGGCACGCCGACCACGCTCCCCAACGATGCATCACTGGGCGCATTTATGGAGGCCGTCGATGGGGAAATCACCGACACGGCGCTATCCGTTCCGCTGAACAACGACAATGGTTTCGTGGGCACCCCTAACGCACCGGACCAAGTCCAACCATACATCCAGACAAACGCTCGCGGGCCATACGCCAGCGTACATAGCGGCAATACCTGCGGGGATGAAAAGGCCGCAGTGCAGGCCTTTGCCTACCGCCCGAACAACGACGGCAAAACCTACACTCAAACCAAAATAGCCCACCCCCACGACTACGAGCTAAGCCACACAGCCCAAGCCCCCCCAGGCGATTGCATCATCATGGAGTTTGCCGCGCCCGCAGACCGCACCGAACACCTCTGCGCCAGCTACGGCATACGCGACCAGGACCGCTGCACGGACTATGGTATTGCTGCAGATAAAATCGCCAGCTGCGATATACGAGAGGTCGCAAAATGATAGTCGACTCGACGCTCGTCGTTGTTATCCTTATCGCGGCAGGTGTTAGCGCGCTTAGCCCCATTACGCTAGGAATTCTGGTCCTACTCATATCCGCCGTGCTGGGCAAGGGGCATCGCACGCGCCGCATGTTTTGGTTGGGCATCGCTTTCATACTGGTGCTGCTAACTGTCTCGCTACTATGGGGTGTTTTGGCGCTATACGCGTGGCACCTTTTGCCGCCGGTGGCATCCCAATACCTGGCTATCAGCGTTGGCCTGTTCGTTGTCGGTGCGGGCCTGACCGAAATCAAGCAATTCTTCTGGTACGGCCAAGGGTTGCGTCTAGCGCTCGGAAAACGATCGACCGCCTATGTCAAGGGTCTGACCAAGGGCCGCTTCACTCTCGCCCAGACAGTCCAATTGGGCATCTGGACATCAGCCGTCGCCGTCCCCAGCACCTGTGCAGCGTATTTGGCGGTCCTGGCGCTGCTACGTAATAGCGTTAGCTATACATCGCTCAGTCTGGTTGGTCTGTATAACCTTGTCTTTGTCTTGCCTCTGGTCGTAATCGTCGGACTAACGGCGAACGGCACAAGACTCAGCGTTATTCAGCGCTGGAAGGAAGAGGGCAAAGGTACGATGCGGCTCGGCATCGGAATGTTGCTAATTGCGCTGGGCTGGATCATCATCCTTAGCGCCAATGGAGTGATAAACCTGGAATAACGCTATGAAAACAACTATCGTCAAACAACACCCCAACCACAGTGAACCGTTCAACGAAAGCAAGCTGTACGCCAGCATCTACGCCTCGTGCCTGTCCGTCCGTACACCCAGCGGCGAAGCGGAAACGACCGCAGCCCGCGTCTGCCAAGACTTCATACCATGGCTGGCCGACAAGATAGAGATAACCTCCCACGACATCCGAACCCGCGCCGCCTTCCACCTAGAGTCCTACAATCCACACGCGGCATATATGTACCAAAACTACGGCATAATCCACTAGAAAAAGGAGCGAGCAATGGCAAAACAAAAATACGATTACGACCTCATAGTCCTGGGTAGCGGCGGGGGCGGTAGCGTTGCGGCCTTGATAGCGGCGGGGGCCGGCAAACAGGTGGCGATGATAGAGCCCGGCGAAATGGGCGGTGAGTGCCCCAACTACGGCTGCGTCCCCACCAAATCGTTGCTGCACGCTGCCGAGATTTACGACTCTGCCAAGCACGGTCAGCAATTTGGCATTCGCTCTGGCACGCTCACCTACAACTACCCGTCACTAAAGGCCTGGAAAGATCTGGCCGTCGCACGCACCGGCACCACCGAGGGCAAACGGCTATACGAAGCCGAAGGCATCAAGGTCATTGAGGGCGAGGCGCGCTTCCTGAGTGACCATGAGGTTACGGTCAATCGCCACCACCTGAGCGCCGCCAATTTCCTGATCGCCACTGGCACGCACAATTTCATCCCGCCCATCGAGGGCCTCCAGAAAGTCGGCTACCTTACCTTCAAGGAAGCCGTCAATCTGACACGCCCGCCAAAATCGCTTTTCATTATTGGCGCCGGCTCGGTCGGATGCGAATTTGCCGAACTGTTCTCGATATTTGGCACCAAGGTCTATCTGAGCGACATTACACCACGCATCCTATCCAAGGAAGATGAAGAAGTCAGCGAACTAGTACGCGAAACATTCGAGCAAGAACGCGGCATGCACGTACTGACGAATACCAAAGTTTTGCGAGTAGCCAAGGACGGGCTAGCCAAACGCGTGTACTACCAACAGGGCGCCCACGAAAAGGTCCTAAAAGTCGACGAAATTCTGGTGGCTTCAGGCAAACTAGCCAACGTTGACATCGGACTCGAGAACGCTGGCGTCGAATACACTCCGCGCGGCATCACGGTCAACGAGCACCTGCAAACCACGGCCAAAAACATCTACGCTGCCGGCGACGTGGTCGGGCCGTACAACTACACTCATGCCGCAATTTACCAAAGTCGCGTCGTCGCCAACAATTTGCTCGAGCGACAAAAAGTCGTCGTCGATTACCGCGCCGTCCCGCGTGTCACGTTCCTAAATCCCGAGGTTGCATCTGTTGGCCTAACCGAAGACGAATGTATCAAGCGCGACCTGCGGATCAAGAAAGCAATCGCGCCAGTGGCTATCATCGGCCGGGCCAACACCAGCAATGCCGACCGAGGCTTCGTGAAGGTCATAACCGATCAGAAAGGCATTCTCATTGGTGCTAGCATTGTCAGCCCACGCGCCGGCGAAATGATACATGAGCTCACCCTTGCTATTCACATGCGCCTCGCTGCCTCTGACGTCGCCGGTACAATCCACGCCTTCCCTACTTGGTCAGAGGCTATCCGTATTGCGTGCGGCAAAGTTGCAAAAGCTTAGACGATATTGTATCCTATCTGAAGTCAGCCCACTTCGACCACGGAGACATCATGCCAAACGCGACTCAAGTGAAAACGTCCAGCTGGGGAGGTAACGTCGTCGTCAGCTTCGACGACGGGCACACGGTCACCTTCTACCCCAATCAGGGCGGTTGGGACGAACCAGCGACCAACGAAGAAATCCGCCTCACTGATAGCTCAGGGCAGGCCATCATACGGTTCTATTCGCCCGGCCAGCGTCCGGTCAACTGCCGCCATCCGAAGCCGGCCGCCCCGTTCGGCTTCGGGCCGCTCAAGCGGGCTGGATACACTGCCGAACAGATTCGACAGTACTTCACCGCCGCTCGCGACTACGCAGCCGAATTGTTCGGGCGGGGCGAGAAGACCGGCGAGTGGCACGTGGTCAACCGCAGCTGCGGCGACATCGACAGAATTGGCAGCGGCGAAGAGCCTCTGGCTACAGACTGACACTCTGCGGGCGGCCACACGCCGCCCGCAGAATTACTTTTTAGCGAAATAATACTTCCGAAAATGAAAAAACGACCACCGAAGTGATCGTCTTTTCATGGTAGCGGGGGCTGGATTTGAACCAGCGACCTCATGGTTATGAGCCATGCGAGCTACCGGGCTGCTCTACCCCGCGTTATCGGCCTCTTGGCCGTCAATCTATATTATCATACATTTGCAGCTCGGCTTTGTCAATTGCCTTTGTTACCAAACAAGAAGTACGACCACTGCTGAAAATTACTGCGCCGGGCAATCGGTACGGCCGCACTGGCCGTTGACGCCGATGGACCGGCGCTGACGGTGGTTGGCGGCAGAATCAGCAGCTTCTCGCCTGGATTCGCCTTGCCAAAATGGTCGCGTGCCGCAATCTCCTGATACTCCCGACTAGCGTAATACTGGTTCTGGAACTGCAACGTCTGATTCTCGAGCTCTTGATAGCCTATCTGCTGGCCCAGGCTGTCAACCTGCTGCTGCAACAAAAAATTCTGCTGAATCGCCCCGACCGTACCCCACACCCAACTTACGGTTATCAAAAGCGCCACAAGCAGCACGCCGTTGTTGAGTGTCAGATGAGGGCGAATCTTTTGAAGCATGTTTTTGGTTTTCGAAATATTACCCTCTTAGTGTATACCTTGCCGGGTCCAGTAGCAACAGAGTACGACCAGTGGCGCGACAGGGTGGGTGTTTGATATACTTTATGGTGTATCAGATATTTGGGGCCATAGCTCAGTGGTTAGAGCAGGCGGCTCATAACCGCTTGGTCGCTGGTTCAAATCCAGCTGGCCCCACCATGAAATTATTTATCCACGGAAAACACTCCGATACACAGCAGAAACTAAAATTTGTTGTAAATGAGACATATTGTTACACTGTGCATGTAGATATCGGCGCACATGAAGGCGCTAAACTTTTTATGATGTACAGAGAGGGTACCTTGATTGCACATATTACCTTTGCGCCTTAAAGCTACTATCGATCGGTGGGCCGGAATGTCGGTGCTTGGGCTAATCCCTGCGTATCTTGTTGTGTACGACGCCCTGCATATTCATGGCTTTATTTTGGACGCATTCAATGCGGGATATGTCGTCATTATCATCCCGATCTGGATTGTCGACGGCGTACGGGGGTTGGTCGACGTTGCCTTTACGGGCTCGTACAAACGTGCGGCCGAGGATATCAGCAAAGTCACGGTGGTAATTGCCTGCAAGGACGGCGAGGACGTCATCGGCGAAACACTTGCCGACCTGCTGACAAAATTTAGCTCCCCGCAGATTATCGTTATCTCCAACGGATCTACTGACAGAACCGTCGATATTATTCGCGATGCCCATGTGCGTTACGCTGATATCAAGGCGCCTATCGGCAAAGTCCGCGCCATCAACGCCGCTATTCCGCATGTCAAAACACCATATGTGCTCCTGCTGGATGACGATACACTCCTACGCGGAGCGTCGATACCAACCGGGCTACTGGACCAGGGCTACGCCGGCGTTGCCTTTCGCGTACACGCGCGCAACGTACCCGGCTGGGTGACCCGCATCCAAGCTCACGAGTACCGCAAGGGTTCGGATATCAGCAAGCGACGCCAAAATCGCCAAGCGACAGTACAAAATATATCTGGTGCGGTCGGGTTATTTACACAAAAGGAGCTAATGCGTCAGATACACCTCCACACCGGGGAATTCTCGGGCGAGGATCTGCAGCGGACTCTTCTGCTGCATCTGGCCGATGACAATCGGGGCGTGGTACTGTCTGACTCCATCGTCGAAACGTTAGTCCCAGCAACACTCCGCGAGCTGTTCAACCAACGGGTATTCGGATGGTTCCCCGGCCAGTATACAAATGCCGGAAACTACTTCCGGCTGTTGTTCAGCCGACATGCTTCACTCGGCATCAGGGACGATGCGCTCTACAATATTTTCTTTGTAATGCTGCTGGACATCATCCGCGTTCTGGCGTTGCCGATTATGATATTTTACCCCTGGTACGCCTTGGTGACCTACATCAGCTATGTACTCCTAGAATCGACAGCGTACCTGCGGAACGGCCGGCGTGAGCCATTTTGGGTCATATTAGCATACCCGCTATATGGGTTATTTGGCTTAGTGACTCGTGTGGGAGCATTTGCAACGTTCCTGTACCGGCGTACGGTCGCCGCACTGTGCCGTTTGCGATGGCGCGACGATTATCGCAGGGCGCCATTTAGCGTGAAGGCTGCGAGCTCAGTCTTAGCAATGAGCATTATTGCCGGTGTCTTAACGCTAAATGTCCTATACGACTACTCGCACATACTTACAAATATCGATTTGGGTGCGCCCATCCGAAGCCTATGGCAGCGCTAAGAATCCCTTTTGGTCGTCAATGGCAAACCCCGCAAATGCGCCAACCCCACTGAATGCTTGCCGGATACTGTATGCCGATGTTTGCACGTCCTGCTTGCTCATACCGTAGAAGCTGAGTTTGCTCGGAGTGACTTTGGTCGTTTCCTCACCTATCAACATCTTGACGTTTCCACCTCCGATTCGTTGCGCCAAATCGATATCGCTGCGGGCACGATCGATAGTACCATCCGCGCCCGTAGCATGATTGCGGTAAGCCAGTAGCGCAACGTAGGTGCGTGGCACTCCTTTCAGTTGGACCAACAGCTGCTCCAGGGGCGACTTTGGCTGGCCGCCATCAACACTAACGTTTGGAACAAAACCAGCATTGCGTCCGTCCAGCCAATCAACCGCCGTAAACCCCAATAAGAAGTGCGCCGGGTCAAATAATTGCGAGCGCTTGGCGATGAGCTGTTTGGTCAAGCTCAAATAGTCAAGCGTGTTTTGCAGGGCGTTGTCCGAGAAATCTTTATCACTATAAAATTCAATATCAAACTGCATGCCTGTGATCTGCTCGGCAGCAGTGCTGCTAGCGTTGTACGAGCGAACAAAATCAAACAATTTGAGCGGGATATACGCATAATTAGGGTCGGCCCACTTGGTATTCCCAGCTAGGGCCTGGACGGTAATGCCCACCGTATGCAGGGCATCAACCTCGCTTCGCAAAGCACTTGTAAAAGCAGCCACCTTCCCTGCGCGGTCAGACGTCGGCAGCTCGTCGTAGTCATTGTACGCCGAGATGTCCACGTATGCCTCACTCACGCCCGCACGTTTGAGCGCTTGAGCATTGCGAGTATTTTCCACAGAGGTCGTCATATCGGGCTGTTGCCAATTCCAAACGCCGACAGTAGCGCCCGCCGGAAACGACGCCCGCGCCGATGCGACTACTTTAACACTCTTAGAATTAAAGGCCTCGAGATAAACAGCGCTGCACCCCGCCGCAACAAGAACCGCCACCATTCCCATGACTATACCTTTTCGCACCAGACCCCCTGCAAATCAACCTACATAGTATACACCTAACCGCAAATGGCTGCCGTCGAATAGCACGCTCTTTTACGAACGATGCCCACGCGAAGTTTGTCGCATGCGGCTGGTCTCTTCGCGGAAAACTTCGGCGGCACGAGCTGCAAAATCGGCAATTGCCTCTAGCTCTTCCTTGCCGTACTGAGCCAGGAGTTTATTCATCGATTCCAACACTGGCATAAACAAATTCTGGACTTCATCTAGTCTGCCATGTTCGGCCGGCTTTATGATGACACGACGGCGATCGTCCTTGTCGTGCTCACGTCTCACGTAGCCTTCTTTCTCGAGCCGATCCACCAGACCCGTAACTGCGCCGGTCGTCAAGCCTGTCTGCCCGGCCAGCTCGCCGGCGGTCATTGGTCCAAAACGGCGGATGATATCCGCCGCCTTGTACTCTGTTGCGCTGAGCCCCATGTGCTCACCAACAGCATTATGGAACATTATGACACGAGCGTTCAACTCGCGGCACCATTGTTGAATTTCCTGTTTGGTATCAATCGATTTTGACATGCTGTCTTTCTGCCACTTCTGCGTTTGTGTAATGCTTTGTCATTGGGTAAAGCTTTACTTATTATATCACTATGCCCGCCGATCACGATTCAAAAAAGCGTCACTTGGCGGGCTTTCTGTTGTCTTTTGTATAGTCGCTTTTCCAGCTGGATGATATTCGGATCGTCAACTCGAGGCAGCGCAGTTTGATTGACGTCAATCATAAACCGCGATGGCTCCCGCACCTCGCCAGCACGCTTTTTTGTGTACGTGATATCGAGCTTTTCCTTGGCGCGGGTTACCGCGACATAGAACAACCGGCGTTCTTCCTCAAAATCCGTCGGTGACGCGCGTCGGATATTCGGCAAAATCCCCTCCTCGGCAGCAATTAATACAACATGCGGAAACTCCAGGCCCTTTGCGGCATGTATCGTCAGTAGCGTGACCGCGTCGGCCTCTGGGTCGTAAAAATCTGTCTGCGATAGACGATCGATGTATATCAAGCACTGCGCCAGCCCATCGGCCTGCCGATCAAAGCGCACCAGCGTGCTCACAAATTGCTCGATTCGCAGTCGGCTGCCTGGGTCAGTATTCAGGCCAAACGCTTCGGCCGTCGCGGCCACGATGTGACTAACCGGCTGCGCTTGGTCGATTCCCTCCAGCAATGCCTGAGTTTGCGCCGGTCGGAACCCCTTAACGCGCGGCAGATCACCCCCAACGCACCACTTCAGTACATCGATAATCGCCCGAATATCCGACTGTTCGTACGGCGATCCCTCGCCCACCACCTGAAACGGAATGCCAGAATCGTGCAGACGCTTCTGAAGCGCCCTCGAGGCATGATGAGTCCGATACAGAATGGCAAAATCCCGAAATCGCCGGCCATCGGACTCCACCGTTGCCTTTTGCAGATTGCTCCCGCCAATGCCGCGCTCGATGGTGTCTAGTACCAAATCGGCCTCGCTGTATTCGTTCAAAGTCCGTAACGCCCGTACCTCGCCCACATCGGTCGAGAATGCCCCGAGCGCATCGTCACCACCAAAAATCGCCGTGGCCAGCGCGACGACAGATCGAGTCGAACGATAATTAACCTTCAATACAACGTCCTGACGGTTCGGAAAGTCGTGCCGAAAGACATCAAACATATCATTGCCCGCGCCACGAAATCCGTAGATTGACTGCTTTGGGTCGCCGATCGCAAAGACGCTCTGGCTCCCTCGCAATAACTGCACCAGTTGCCACTGCAGCTCACTAGTGTCCTGAAACTCATCGATCAGAATATGCTGATAGATGTCACTAATCCGCCTGCGAGCAACTTCGTCTTCGTTCAGCAACCGATACACCTCTAGAATAATGTCGTCAAAATCCATCAAATCCTGCTCGTGTAGCGCAGTGTTATACGATTGGACGAGCGCCGCGTCATCGGCATTGGGCTCCAGGCTTCCTTTTGCCACCGAGATCGCCAGCTGTGCGTCGCGCATACTCAAACCTTTTCGACCTGCGCTCTGCACAGCCTGTTTGACAGCCTGAATGCGCTCAGCATCACTCGCAAACTGAACGTCACCGGAACGTTCCTGCTTCAGAATAGTCAGGCATAACGCGTGGAATGTGGCAATTGTCGGCACCTTGTCAGTCCCGATCAACGCCTGAACACGCTCGCGCATTTCCTTGGCGGCTTTGTTTGTGAACGTCAGACCGAGAATCGAGTGGGCCGGCACATCACGCGCCAGCAAATAGGCAATGCGCGCCGTCAATGTCTTGGTCTTGCCAGTTCCCGGCCCCGCGACTATCATAACCGGCCGATAGTCGGCAGTTATGGCCTGCCTTTGCAGATCATTTGCGTCCTGTAATAATTCCACGTTCCTAACTATAGGCTGCGCGTCGCCGAAATCCAAAGGGTAATTTTCGATGAAAAGACTTGCATACTTTCAATATCTTGGTATAGTATCATGGTCAATGCCCGACCATGACTGGGAGAAGTTATGACTGCTATCAGCCGAAGCAAGATCCAAGAACACCTCGATCGGCTCGCAGGCCTGCCAGAGCGTTATCCCGCTCTGCAGCAGATCCTCGTGGCCATCCGCGAGGAACTACAGAAGGCCGCGAGTGAAGGCCTGCCCACCGATCGTTCGGAGCGTCAAACGATCGGCGCATGGACTGTGCAACGGGTGCTCGTCGGGGGCGCAGTGCCGTCCGTGGTCGTCACGTGGCCGGAGGGGGATGAAGACAGCGACAACGTCGAAGACCTCAAGGCCGTCCTGGAGCGAAAGGACGTCTCCTACTGGCGCCCCGACGTTTCTCAGCGCGACTGCCTGCTCATCAGCCTTATCGGCTAGCCCCTCGTGACATCCGCCCCGTGCGTGGCCCCAGATGTGGGTCCGCACGGGGCGTTTCTATAGTAACGACATTTGGTTCATGGTTTCAAACTTTTCCGCCGCATCCCTAAAGACCCGAATAACGCCAAACACTCCATCAAAACCAGGATCCAGCACCACATCACCACGTCGCATGCGTTGGATCGCCAGTGCCAGGAGCGGAAAGCCTGCGTCATGTATGCGCTCTATCGGCAGACTGCGCAGTATAGAAAACTCATCGCCCAGCACACGGTACGCTCGTTCGTAATCGGCGACGACTTTGACCGAGCTCGCGCTCTTGGTGCCGTGCAGTTCGGCCAGGATCTCTGGTAGCGGAATGATATACTCGACCTGCTTAGGGCTTTTCAGAATAAAACCAGGCGCGCGATTCTGGTCGGCCAGCTCCCCAACGCGGTAATTTACCCCAACCACCAGCGGCTTGCCGCATACCGGGCACACGCCGTTATGCGATCGTGTCTCCTCCGGGGCAAAGCGCACGTTGCATGCCCGATGCCCGTCGTGATGGTATTTGCCCTCCTCAGGGAAAAATTCAACCGTGCCGACCAAGCGCTCATCGTTGGTCCGGATCGCACCGATAATACTATCGTAGCTGAGCTCGGCCCGTACGATCGTTGCCTCACGGCCTAGCTTTTGCGGCGAATGGGCATCAGAATGCGAGGTAACTGTAATGCCGTCGAGGTTTTTGATGCGCCAGTTCATACCCGGGTCGCTGGACAGGCCCGTCTCTATGGCATGCACGTTTCGCGCGAGTTCTTCAAACGCTTCCTCCAGCGTATCAAAGCCGGACTTGCTCCCGAACAGTCCGAACCATGGCGTCCAAATGTGCGCGGGTATATAGAGGGCGCGGTCATCAGCCTCGAGGGCGTGGCCGAGTAGCAGCTTGCTATCCAGCCCCAAAATCGGCCGGCCATCCGCCTTTAGGTTGCCGATGCGCTCTAGCCGAGCATTCATCTCGCTCACCGCTTCGAAGCTGGGCATAACCAGTAATTGATGAAGCTTGCGGACTTTGCCGCCCTTGCTATAGATAGTCGCAATCTCGACTGTCGGGATAAACCGAATAATGTTATGGCGCACTGTTTCGGGCAGACGCTGATCGATTTCCTGTGCCAGGTCGTCTTTCAGCCTATAGAGGCCTGGCTCTGCCGGTTCTAGCTGGTCGCGCAGTTCGGCAAACCACTCGGGATGGGTAAAATCGCCCGTCCCGATAATATTGATGCCCTTCAGCTTGCCCCAGTAATACAACCCCGCAAGGTCGGCATGCTTGCTAGTCGCCCGCGAATAATGCGAGTGAACATGGAGATCAACGATAAGTTCTTGCATATGTACCAGTGTAGCATTGAAATGCTGGGGCTCAGGATCCGCGCCCCAGCAGCTGCAGTGCATTCAGATGTGCCCCTCGTGAATCTCGAGCAGGGTCGCAGCATTCTTCATGCCACAGCCGCACTATTATAGCAGCCCGAATAGTTTACGAAGGAGTATCTTCATCGTGAGTGTGTCGCACGCCCTCGCCGGCGGCTCGCTCTGCCCAATCCAAATCTCGGGGTGGACGCTCGTCCAGGAGTACTTCGGGCTCACGAACGGGCTGGTCTTCTGGCAGCGGAAATAGATCCTTCACCTCAGCATCGGTAAGCTGGTGATTAAGTATTGCTCGCAATGCGTGACGACCTATCATTGCGCGAGTGCCCGATCGGTGACGACGCCTGGCCGCATCGCGCTGCTCTACTAGGTGCTTATACGCATCAGAATGTTCTGCCGTCGAATGCACAGGATCCTGGTCCGATTCAATCTCGAACAGAGGTTCGGCGTAATAATCAGCTGGCGCGTGCTGAATATCAGTCATAATTGGCTTCTAACTACTCCCACCTGAACACACGGAAGGCAATAGCATAGATAACGATCGCCCACAGGCCAACCAAGCCAATCTGCGGTAGGATGTCAGCGAAATGCTTACCTTCGGTTGCAATCATGCGAAGGCCATCGATAACTGGCGTCAGCGGCAAATAGCTGGATGCATTCTGTAACCACTCTGGCATCAGAAATCGTGGGAAAAAAGTACCAGACAGGAACATCATTGGGAACACTACGATGTTGCTCAGTGGAGCGGCCTGGCGCTCGTTCTTTGCCCAGCCACCCAGGCTCAAACCAATGCCCAGAATCATCACAATTCCCATCACGATATACAGTGCCAGCTCAAAGATATTCCCCACCAACTTCAGATGAAACACGCTAGCCGCAACGGCGAACAGGATACTCATGGCAAACAAACCAATGACTGCCTGCGTAATCATGGTGGACAGGAAGTACTGCCACACGCGAATCGGCGTGGTGTGGAATCGACGCAGAATGCCTTGTTTCTTCAGCTCCGGGAAGATGTTGATAGGACCAAAGATACCCATACCCATGATCGAGAAACCAAGCAGACCCGTAAACGTATAGTCAAATGTGCTAAGGCTCTGATCGTTCGTCTGCTGCGAGGTCACCGTAAACGGCTCTTTGTTATCAACCAGCTTAGCATTCACCGCTTTGAACTCACCCTGCAGTACCGATTCGAGCGTTCGAGCGGCTTGGGCATTATTTTGGCTGTACAGAATCTCTGCCTGACCGCTGGGGTAGGTAGCGCCTTTTTGTACATCACCAAAATGCTCTGGCAGGATGATTGTAGCGTCAATTTCGCCGCGGTTCATGCGTTCCTTGGCCTGGTCGACTGTCGTCACATCGGTATTGACCTTCAGAATCTTGCCGTCGTTGAGTGATTTGGCAATATCCTTCGATACCTGGCTGGTCGACTGGTTCAGCAGCGCAACCTTGAAGGACACGTTATTGTTGCTGTTACCGAAAATGCCGCCAAACACAACCAAAAAGATCAACGGAAATGCAACGGTGAAGAAAATCGCCGTTCGATCGCGGAAATAACGTCGCGTGTTAATGCGTGCAAAAGTCAAAACTGTGTAGAGTTTTCGCTTCATAATTAGCCCCTTAACTCCTTACCGGTCAAATCTATGAATACATCTTCGAGGTTAGCCTGCTCGACATGTTGCTGTTTCTTGAAACCCTTAGCCAGCAAATCTTTGATAAGCTGCTTCGGTGTATCCAAGGCCACGATGTTACCGCTGTCCATAACAGCTACACGGTCGCACAGCACTTCGGCTTCGTCCATGTAGTGCGTAGTCAGGATGACGCTAATGCCCTTGTCGCGCACATGTCGGACCAAATCCCACAAGTTGCGCCTGGCCTGAGGGTCAAGGCCAGTTGTTGGCTCGTCCATAAAGAATACCTTTGGACTGTGGACCAAGGCTGCGGCAATGCTAAAGCGCTGCTTCTGCCCGCCGCTGAGTGTTTCGATGTAGCTGTCGGCTTTCTCTAGCAAGTTGACGTCCTCGAGGAACTCCGCCACATTCACCTTCTCGCCATATGCAGCGGCGAATAGCTTGATAAGCTCACTGAGCTTGGTCTTGTCCTGAAACGCCGGGCTTTGCGGCTGCACGCCAATGATGCTGCGAATTTTGTAAGGATTGTCAGCAACATCCACGCCGTCGATCGTTGCGCTGCCACCGTCAATCGGCCTGAGCGCTTCGATCATCTCGAGAGTCGTCGTCTTGCCCGCACCGTTCGGACCGAGGATGCCGAATATCTCACCCCTTTTAACTTCGAATGAAATACCATTGACGACTTTCTTGTCATCGTAGGATTTTTGCAGATTTTTTACAACTAGAATATTATCTTTTGCCATATATGCTTATCTTATCATCTGCAAATTGAGGTGGCAACTACCTGATAATATCTCAAAATTAACTATTGACTTATTCAAGTAAAAACATTAAAATATACTTTGGTCAATTCAACAGCCATTCCTACCTAGGAGAAAACATGGCCGTCCGCCCCAGCCTGCCGCAAGGCCGATCATCCAAGATCACCGTGGCCGCCGCGGCCCTGGTCGCGCTCACCATCTGGATCGTGAGCGCTTGCAGTGGCGCTGCCGCTGACAAGTTCGACCAGGCGTTCAACGGGTTCCATGCAACCCTGACCACGTACAACCAGTCCGGTCAGCCGGTCGACGAGATCCACGGCGCGAGCTTCCACGTCACTCGTGACTCGGAGTTCGACACTCAGGACAGCAAGGGCAACAGCAATAACGACTCCAAGGTCCTGCTGATCAGCCTGGGCAGTTCGCACATCGAGCACGTCGGCTCAACGATGATCCTGGCCCAGGACGGGCTCGTGGACATCACCGCGCAGATCCCGCCAGAGTTCCGGTTCAGCAACAGCAAGCCGGGCACGCCCTGGCTCAACGACCTGAAGTACAACTTCAGTCGCTACTGGAGCGGCACGGCGAAGACCATCATGGTCCGCTCCCAGGACGGGACGCCGATCAAGGTTTATGGCGGCAACGACGTCCAGGTGCTCAGTACTGATGTGCCGAGCTCCACCTGGTTCCGGGTGGACGGCAAGACGCTGTTCGTCTACAGGGCCGACTACACAGTGGTCGACAACAACCTGCTCGCGAACAACTAGAACGAGCATCAGGGCCTCCCACGCCCCACCCTGCGCAGTCTCCGCACGTCGGAAACGCCAGGGAGGGGCGTTTTCAATTGGCATAATCTCTCCAACAAAAAAGTCGGCCGAAGCCAACTGGGCTGCGACCGACCGTTTCTACCCTTTTTGTTTGATACTAGCTTAGCATTGCAAACTGGAAGGGCACAAGTCTTAAACTTCTGCTTTTTGAACTTTCTTCAGAGTCAGGAACCCGTTGCGTGGGTTTTCTTGCACGCCGTAACCTTCTGGTAAGGCTGAAACAGCGTCAGCTGGACGCTCGTCCTTGGCGAAGAAATAAATACGCTGTTCTTTGCCGCCGCGCAAAACAACATTCTTTGAATGCAAGAAGTATGTTACCCCTTTTGAATTAGTGTGCGTGTAAGCTGCCATACTAGAATTTCCTCCTTTTAGTTGCTTAACGTGATTTAACGATACGCTTGGGAAAGAACCTTTGTCAACAGGGATGTCAGAGATGCGAACAAAATCGGCACACCTACCGACGGGATCGTAACAGTAGTACGAGCGCCCCGGCCAGCACCATCCGACTGGCAATCAAAACCAACAAAAATACCGTCACCAGAACCGTAAACCCTGCTACATCAGGGCTCCACACGGGTGACAGAAAATCGTATCGATACAGATCTGCCAGCGGTACGCTAATAGCAACAACAGGCGATTGCGAAGACGTCTGCGCAGCAACACGATCTACAACGCACTGCACATGCGCTTCGAAGGCCGTGATGCGATCGTAAGCTTTCTGGCAATCATCATCAACCTGCTGGTACACCCTGCCGGTCGAGCCGCCGGCCTGTTTGGCGTGGTCGATAGCCTGCAAATACGCCCGCTGGTAACCATGCTGCAAATACAGACCACTCGGCCCAATGCTGGTGTTCATGTGAGTAGTCACATATGTTCCCAGGGTAGTCAGAGCCCCTGATGCGTCCCCGCCCTGTTCGTCGGCCTGCTGAACTAGATTGCGCAGGGTAATCATGTTCAAGTTATTTTGGCGCAGCATCAACGCCGACCATGCCGTCAGCGCCATCAGCAAAACCAGCAGCTGCCACAGCTTGACCTGCCGGATAACAACCAACATATGATGAAGCGCGCGCTTATTCACTCCCACCTGCTTTCTTTACAGTCTAGTATACCAGCCGTAAGGAATACATTCCTAAGCTACACTTGCAACTCATGTGACTCCGGCGTGCGACTTGACTAAACTTCTAAATAATTATACTATCTATGAGTTCACAAGAGCCATTACTCGAGTAAGGAACAGTCACATGATCACGAGTGTGAACCTCGGCTTCGACGAGGCGAGGGACCTGCTGGACCAGCTCCTCGCGGCTGCGGCCAAGGACGCGAAGCTGGGGGCCGTCGCGATCTGCATCGTCGACGGTACCGGACGCCAGCTGATCGCTGCTGCGATGGACGGCGTCAAGACGCCCAGCATCGCGGTCGCCCACGACAAGGCCGTGACCGCGGCTGCGTGGCGCCGAGGCACCATGGAGTTCTGCTACGCAATGCAGGACGGCAAGTGGGTGCCCGCCGGAGCCAAGGCCTGGTCCGGCATCGATGTGATGGCCGCAACCAACGCCTGGCCGTCTTTCACGCCGTGGGGCGGTGGCGCCCTGGTGATGTACGAAGGCAAGGTCGTGGGCGCCATCGGCGTCTCGGGGCGAACCGAGGCCGAGGACCACGAGCTGGCCTCTAGCGTGTAGGCCGCCGGCCCTGTTGCCCAGTCCGATTGGACGGGCAACAGGGCCACTTTTAATTTCTAGCGGTATAGACTGCCGCGCAACACTTCAACCACACCATCCTTTTGGCGGATAAGTGCAGAGGGTTGATTGCCCGACAGATCACCAGCGTCAACGTAGAGGTCAACGTTTTCGCCAAAATATCCTTGGGCTTCGGCAATAGTACTAGCTGGTTTTTCTCCGGCCAAGTTGGCGCTGGGCGCGATCAACGGGCCGGTATGGCGTAGTAGCGCGCGTAGCTCGTCATCGTCAGGGACCCGAAAAGCCAGCGCACCGTCCATTGGGCGCAAAAACGTAGGCGTATTTGGCCGAACCGGCAGTACAATACTCACCGGCCCAGGCCAATACTGCCGCGCGAGGCCACGGTCAAAATCGTTCCAATCAATCATATCCGACACCTGGCCAACATCGGCGATCAAGATAATACAGCTCTTCTGCGGCGGGCGACTACGGGCTTCGTACACACGCTGAATTGCATCGGGAAAGCCAATACTGGCCACGATGCCGTACAGCGTATCGGTCGGGATGACGCCGATTGCACCACGCACCAGCGCGGCAAATACGTCGGGATCGCTCAGGGTTTTATATACTTTCATGGTCATCTCTTGGTATACTGGGTTAGTTATGTGGCAACTTATTGTCTCGTGGTTCCGGGTTAATACCATCCCTATTATACTCATTCTGATCGCTAGTACGATTGTGGCACATTTTGGCGTCAAGTTAATGGCCTTGATCGTGCGTCGAACGGTCGGGCGAATACACACTGACCTTTCCGAGGAAGACATCAGCAAACGCCAAAATACGCTTATCAGCATGTTTGGGACGATACTGAAAGTGCTAGTATGGCTGACCGCGGGCTTTACCATCCTACAGACAATGGGCATCAACCTCGCGCCACTCCTGGCAGGCGCCGGTGTCCTGGGCGTAGCGCTAGGCTTTGGCGCGCAGTCGCTCATCAAGGATCTCTTGTCGGGCTTGTTTATCATTATCGAAAACCAATACCGCGTGGGTGACGTGGTAGATATTTCCAACGCCGTCGGCACCGTGGAACAGATCACCATCCGCTCGACCGTCATCCGCGACAACGACGGCAACGTGCACTACCTACCAAACGGCACGATCGCCCATGTCATCAACAAAACCATGGGCTACTCCAAGGTAAACTTCACGATCGCCGTTGCATCCGATACCAATGTCGACACCCTCAGCGAAATTATCAACGATGTCGGCGAAAAGCTAGCTCGCGAGGACAAGTGGAAGGACAAAATGCTCGAACCACCACACTTCCTGAATATCGGGTCCTTCACCAATGCCACCCTGGAGGCACGCATTATCGGCAAGACTCAACCATCACAGCAATGGGCCGTCACGGGTGAGCTCCGCAAGCGCCTGTTGGTTGCGCTCAACAAACACAATATCTCGCTAACCCAAGGTTCGGCTCCAGCGTCTAGCAAGAAAAAATAAGGGGCTACTACTGGGTGGTCGAACTTCCGCTCGCCGAAGCTCCTAGCTGGATGTTGTTGTCGTCCAGGGCTGCATCGCGAAAATCGCCATAGCTGCCTAGCTCTTTGACGCGCGCGTCGTACTCTTTGTTAAAAGTGTCGATGGCGTTTTGGGTGATTGGGCTAGAGGTATCGTACGTCTCTGGCGTGCCCGTGGCGCGAACCTCGGCTCGTTCTCGCTCGTATCCTGGGCGGCTGAGGTCGAGCTTGGACGAACCGCCCCACGAGTACCACGCCACGCTAATAACAGTTAGCACAAGTGCCATCAAAATCGCCGCGCCCAATGCCATAGGCAGCTTGGGGCCTCGGACAGACTTACGCGCAAAACGTTTGAACTTAGTGAGCGGCGGAGTAAATGACATTACTGCACCGTGTCCTTATATTTGACGAGTGCTGAACGGTACTGGTTGGTTAAATCGTTAATAGTCTGCACTTCGTCCCCCACGGCATTTCGGTCGTCCCGCGCATGCGTTACAACATCATAATAATCCGCCGGCTTACTCTTGCAATCGATTGCAGCCGCGTTGGTCAGGTCAGTATCGTATTTGTCATAATTGGCACGGAACTTATCGATATGCGACTGCATATCACTGGTAATTTGCAGCATATCGGGGGCGCTGATTTTGTTGTAGGCAAACCGGCTGTTCATGGCTGAGACCTGGCGCAACATTTGATCGTAATCACGGCCACGGTTTATGCGGGAAACGGCGTCACGCTTTTCGATCTGCTGCAGCGCAAACTGCGAGCTAGAACAATGCTGAACGATCACACTCAGTTTCTCTGGCGATATGTCTGCACCCGTCTGGGCAAAAACAGCGCTCGCGCCAAATAGGCCGACAGCAAGTACAGCTAGGCCAATAAGAATTCGATTAACACGACGATGGCTCATCGGTTTTAATTATGGCAGCTTGGTCTGGCCTGTCAATCTGACGCGTGGACCATCGCGTTCTACCAGACCCTCTTGTGTCAGGTCATCCAATACCGACATAAGCCGCTCGTCTGGCAGGTGAGTCTGGAGCTTATCCACACGTATCTGGCCTGTGAGCAATTGTCGCAAGATTTCCCCACGCAGTTGCCGACGGGAGCCTTCAAATGTACTCTGGCGAACATAATGCTTGGAACGCGCTATATTATTACCCCGCGTCTGCTTCAGGTGCGTCCCGTAATCCATCAACGCCCAATACCACTCGCGGGGATGTTCGCGGTCAAGCATCTGCTCGACCAACGGCATTAATTCTTTGTCATCAATGTCACTGGCGTCCCCGAAGAAATGATGAAAGAAAACACTCCGCACATTTGTCTCGATAAAAACCACCGGCTGATTATACGCATACGCCAGAATTGCACTGGCGGTGTTGTGGCCAATACCCGGTAGCGCCACCAGCGGGTCCTCAGCATCAGGAATCTGGCCTTGATGCTTCTGTGTGATAATACCCGCTGCGGCATGCAGAAACTTTGCACGGCGGTTATAGCCAAGGCCATTCCATGCAGAGAGCACCTCCGCCAACGACGCCTTGCTCAGCGCCTGCACAGTGGGGAATCTCTGCATAAACTCCTGATACTTGCCCGTTACGCGACCGACCTGCGTTTGCTGTAGCATCATCTCGCTGACCAGTACATGATACGGCAAAGGATCGTCGCGCCAGGGCATGCTGCGCGCGTTTGCACGGTAGAAATCCCACACTATTTCCCGAAAATCATGTACCTGCTGCTCAGTTAGTGGCGTCATCGATTGCTTGTGCCAGCTCGATATCCAATTGCGTCACACCACCCGCGTCGTGGGTAAAATTGGTGATTTCGACTTCACTGTAGCGCAATGTGACCTCTGGGTGATGGCCCTTCTGTTCTGCGGCCTGGCCGATTTTATCGACCATTGCTAGCCCTTCGGCAAAGTCATGCGTTGGTAGTACCCGCACCAGTCCTTGGCCGGGAATGTGGGACCATCCTACGTTCAGTTTGGCAACTTCGGCCTCAATACGTTCGTCAGATAAAACTTGTTCACTCATACCCTCATTGTACCGCAGTCCCGCGCCTCTGTTCTAATAAAATCCAAACCGGTTGCTGGGCGCGCCCGGTTGCTCACTGGCGGTGGCATCGGTGATCTTGTGAGGGTCGCCACCAGTCGATGGGATGGCATAGTCGGTGGTTTGGCTAGCGTCATTTACCCGGTACGTTACGACGTTGCCAACCATGCGAATCGGCCCGGCTAGGCCGCCAGCTGAATAAAGCTTCTGGATCGCCCCTGTTGCCATATTCTTTGCCAGCAGCGCGTATTTGCCATCGATACGCGAAACCATCAATCGCTGGCCTCCATCGGCGCTTAATGCCGCCAAGTATTGCACTGTCGTATCAACGCCTATTGGCTGGGCGATAGTCTTTAGGTTGTCGGTGTTGAAATTGTACTCGTGCCAGGCCTGATCCTGTGCGGTCTTGAAATCGATGCGATCAAAATCGATCTGCGCGTAACTACCATAATCAACCTGCTCGCCCAGCGTTTTCATGCCCGTGCCGTTCACTTGCGCCACACGTAGAACAGGGCTGGTCGGTTGATCAGGGCCGGAGCTGATGATCTTTTGGTACGCAACCCGGTCAAATGCAACCGTACTGACGCTAATGCTCTCGGCAGTTTCAAAGTTGTAAATACGCTGCGTGGTCGCATCAACACTGCGAAGTGTGGTCGGGTATGCATTGCCTGTGCTGTCATACGCTGTCGTAGTATAGACCAAGGTATCACCTGACCAGTCCGCGAAGGCAACGGCCACACCCTCGTCAACCCGGGTCAGCTGCTTGGTCTGCAGGTTGACGACATACACGCGCTGCAGCACATCGTGCCTGGAGTTTCGCGCTCCATCGCGGCTCGAACTCAGAATGCCATATTTGCCATCCGGGCTAACCGCAAATGCTATTTCGCTGGTTTCCTGCCCCGTCCCGGTGACGATCGGCTGGACGTCCGAACCATCGAGATTAATACCGTAGACCGTCAGCGTGCCATCGCGCTTACTCACAAAGTAATGACGCCCACCAGGCACTACGCTCACCTGCTGGTTTGGCGCGCCTAGGGTAATATCGAATTGTTTGTCCACGTAGCTTCCGCCAAAATTAGTCGTCACGGTCACCTTGCTGGCATCCGTCCCGGGAATCCTAAGCGATACTTGCCCCTGGTCATCCGGCTTGGCCACGACGTCGCCAATGGTAAATTCGCCGGCCGTCACGGGCTTGCCGCTCAGCGCGTCGACTACTTTGAATGCCACAGGTATACCGGTCCCTGCGAGGCTCAGTTCAATAGACCGCGCAGCGTCATCCTGGGCCTTACCGCCAAATTTGTGCAGGAACGGGTCAAAATCGAGATTAACACCGTAGTCAATACTCTGATATCCAGCCTTACTCGCGATGATCGCAACATGACCATATGGCACGCCCGGAACGGTTAGCTTCCCCTGGTTGTCGGTATGATATTGCCGCCCATTGACGGTGACGGTGACGTTCTTGAGGCTGGCTGGCTTTGACTTACTGCCCTCACCAGGCGAGATCGCCGTGATACTGAGCGTATTGCGTGCCCCGAACAGGTTAACAGCCCACCACCGTGCCGGTTGAGTAAACCACACAATGATACTCGCAAATAACAAAACACCAACAAGCCCCAGCCAGAACTTCCAGCTCTTCAGCAGCCTTGTTATCTTTCGCCCAAACGAATGCTTACCCGCCGCGGGTTGTATGGACTGAGGCGCGGGCTGAAGGGGTTGCGTCTGGGTATTGGGCGCAGATGGCTGCTCGTTTGGTAGAGAATTTTGTTGTTGGTTTTCGGGGTTCATGACTAAAACTAGTTACGCTAGTAGTATACCGCTATAATACCACCATGACTACCGAACGACGACAGATCATGACCGCAGCCGCCGACCATTTAGCTGCCCACGACGCGGCGTTTAGGCCTATTATCGAACAAGCCGGCATATGCACCATCGAGCCACACGACAACTATTATCAGGAGTTGGTTGAGGCCATCATCAGCCAACAGCTGAGCATCAAAGCATCCGCCACTATCATCAAACGCTTCGTGGCACTATTTGACGACACATTTCCTACCCCCGCCCAAATCCTATCGCGCAGCGTTGATGAGCTTCGGGCGGTTGGCATGTCACGCTCAAAGGCAAGCTACGTGCTCGACCTAGCGCTTCACATCGAGGAAGGCCGACTCCACCCCGAGACCTTGCCAGAATTACCCAATGATGAGATCATTCGCGAGCTCACTACCGTCAAAGGCATCGGCGAATGGACCGCACACATGTTCCTGATATTTAGTCTGGGGCGACTCGACGTACTAGCCACGGGCGACCTTGGCGTGCGCATGGCCATGAAAAAGCTCTACCACCTCGACCAGCCGCCAAAACCCGACGAAATGCGCGCCATCGCAGGCAGCTACAGCTGGCATCCTTATGAGTCAATTGCCTGCTGGTATCTATGGAAATCGCTGGATAACGAGCCCAAGGCTTGATGACTCAGACGAAGGCACGAATCAGAACTGAGATATACGACGCTGCCAAATTAAGCCCTGCCTGGGCATCGGTACTCACGAGAGAGCGCGGGCTCCATATTGCTATCATGCGTGAACCATTTCTATCGTACATTTTGACTGGCAAGAAAACTGTCGAATCAAGATTCTCGATCAACCGAATTGCGCCGTACCAGAAGGTTGGACCAGGCGATATCATCCTCATGAAATCCGGCCCGATCATCGGATGTTTCGTAGCGGAATGGGTGAAATTTTACGACCTAACCGAAAAGCCAATCGAAGACATAATTGCGACTTTGGCCATGAGATTTGCGGCGATAGCGACTTTTGGCGTCAGAAAAACAACAAGCGATATGCGACGCTCATTGGCATCAACGATGTACGTCAGCTAACGCCAGTACCTATCACGAAGAACGACCGACGGGGCTGGATTGATCTCCCGGCGGACACGCAGACACATAGTTAATTGATATGTCATGCGCCATGAATTTCCGTTCGTAGTAGGTCGTGGCTTTGTAGTCATCCGGTAGATCGCTTTTGTGCAGATCGAAGGCCAGCTCGCGAATGACCCATCCCTCGGCTACTAATTGTTCTAGACTCCACAAAAAGAGCTCGCGATTGTCGGTTTTGAAGCGCAAGATGCCCGGCCGGTGCTGGACCTTCGTCAGAACAACATCTGCGTTCCCTGCAGACTGAGGCGCTGTTTGCGCCGAGGGCCGTTGTGAGGATGAAGGTCGAGCGCCGGGCGTACCATCCTTCAGCAACTCACCATACACTCGTAGAAATGCCGGATGCGTCAGCCGGTGCTTAGCCTGCCTGACGCGCGGAAACGGGTCAGGAAACGTCACCCACAGTTCGTCTATGCTCCCGGGTTCAAAAAGCTCGCGCACCTGCCGGAGCTGCGCGCGGACAAACAGAATATTGCGCAGGTCATCCTGCTGGGCCGCCTTGGCACCGGCATACAACCGATCAGATTTGACATCAATCGCGATAAAGTTACGTTCAGGATAAAGCCGCGCTAACTTACAGCTAAGGTCGGCCGTACCGGCACCAACCTCAACAATTAAAGGCTGATGGGTATCAAAATAGTTAGATAACCCGCCCGGCTTCACGTCACTGGCCTGCATGCAGTTCGACCACTGGTCGAAGTGCGCAAACTTCCACTTTTTGCGTTTGCGCGTAATAAAAAGCGTCTCGCTCATCTAGTAGCAGCCCGCTCCCTGTAGCGTCGTGCCGTCGGTGTTGCTGGTGCTCATGGCCTGTGGTGTCTGGATGGTATTGCCCGGAACATTTTGCAGCATCATACCGACAGATTGCGGGTTGGTGCTATCGCCGGCGCTGCCCTGCGTGCTGCCATTCGTGCAGACACCACCGCCATTTTCCAAAAGTTTATCTGCATCAGCAGACGTTTGGCCCGATTTGGTCATATCGTTCGATGATGCGGCGCGCTGAAGGGACAATACAATAGCCACGACAAGTGCCACCCCCAGAACAGCAAGCGCAACAAGCCCGACAACCCACCTTCGGCTGACGGCAGACTGGGGCGGACTATCGGCTACAAGAGTATCCTGCTCGATTTTTTCAGGCTCCGGGCTGACAGGCTGAGCCGCCGCAGACTTGCCAGCAGCAACCTTAGGCGCCGAGGTTGCCTTAAGCTTACGAGCGCGACGAGTTGGTTTGGTTGCTTTCTTGGCCATACACCCAGTGTACCACTGCCCGCTACGGCGTCAGGCGATTTATATCGCGCGGGAAGAGCGTGGCTTCTTTGACATTGCCGAGGCCAATCGTCTTCTGCACCAAGCGATCGACGCCAAATCCGCAACCGCCGTGCTGAGGCAAACCGTATTTGAAGGCCTGAAGGTAATATTTGAATCCTTCGTGGGTGACGTCCAGGCCGGCGCGCGTCATCTGCTGAATCATCTTCTCATAATTATTCTCGCGGAGTGGAACGGTAGCGATTTCTAGGCCACGGAATAGCAGGTCACCCCAAGCAACGGTGCCGTCGTCCTTAAACTTGTGGTAAAACTTGCCGGCCGACGCCGGAAAATCAACCGCATACACCAAATCGGTCCCGAGCTCCTTACGGGCATAGTCTGAAATCCAACGCTCTTCGTCAGGTGTCAGGTCCTTCTCGGCTGTTGTGTCGGTCTTGGTAGCCTTGGTGTACATCTCGTGAATCTGCGAGATGGTAAAACGCGGAACCTTGCCATCAGATGGCAATTTCAATTCAGGCGCGTTCAAGGTCTTCAGATCAGCCGCATGCTCGTCATATGCGTGCTTCAGTGCGTACTGGGTCATATCGGCGACTGTGTCCAGCACCTCGTCGTGGTTCTCGACAAATCCCATCTCGATGTCGAGCATAGTTAGCTCGGTCAAGTGCCTGGTGGTCGCGCTGGGCTCGGCACGGTAGCTGTGGTTAATCTCGAACACGCGCTCGAACGCGCCAACCATTATCTGCTTATAAAACTGCGGACTCTGGGCCAATGTTGCAGTCTTGCCAAAATAATCCAGTTTAAAAACCTCAGCACCGCCCTCGGTTGCTTCGGCCAGAAGCTTAGGCGTGTCAATCTCGACAAATTCATTCTGATACAAAAAGTCACGAATGTAGCGAGTCAGGCTGGCGCGAATGCGGAAGATCTTCTGCTCGGTCAAATTGCGAACGTTGAGCACACGGTACTCAAACAGCGTGTCGAGGTTCTCGTGTTTGTGGCTGATTGGCTTGTCGATCTCGATCGGTGGCTCGTCCGTTACCGGGACTTCAACAGTGATCTTTACGTCGTGTAGCTCAGCACCGCCAGGTGCGCGCTGGTCCTCGACAACCATGCCTTCAAATCGCACGACCGTTCCGATGTGCAGCCCGCGCAGCTTCTCCAGTTCGTCCTTGTCCTCGACCAAGGCCTGGGCAATGCCGCTGCGATCGCGAATGGTCAAAAAGTTAAGCCCGCCGAGCAGGCGTTTCTTGTGCAGCCATCCGCGTACGGTTACGGTCTGGCCAATTTGTGATGAAAGTTCCTGAGTAAGAGTTCGCATAGTGTTCATTGTTCCTTACAGCATAATCTGTTTATGTGGCAAAACGCAAGCAAAAGCGTTTCGAGTTATCAGAGGTGGGCGGTCTACGACTTGCCGGGCTTTCGGCGATTGCCGGCGACCAGGCGAGACACCGCCCGCATATCGTCGTATTGGTCGAACTCATCACCAATCTTGCGGCCGATTATGGCTTCGAGCACGTCTTCGATCGTAACAATCCCCATCACCTCCTCAAACTCATTCACGACCATGAGTATGTGATGCTTGGTATGCAAAAATGCCTGCAGAGCGTGCTCGATCTGACGGTCCTGGTGCACATAATATACCCGCCGGTCCATCACATCGGCGACACTCCTAGATTTTGGGTCCAGCAGCACCAGGTCGCGCATATGCAGCACACCTTGCACGTGGTCCAGATCCTCGTGGATCACCGGGTAGCGCGAATGGCCGGCGTGATGCAGTCTGTCGAGCAGCAATGGGCCGATCGTATCATCGGCCGCGACGGTTATCACAGCTGTGCGCGGCGTCATTATGTCCTTTACGAGTATATCCCTGTAGGCCAATGCCTGGTGTACCAGCAATTTTTCGTTCCGATCAAGAATTCCTTTGTCATGATCGATCTCGGCGAGGAGCTCCTGCCTGGAATGATATGCGGCGCTCTGAGTAGCAATTGGGGCACTGACAAAATATTGCAAAAATGGCTTCGCGACCGTTGTCGCACGAATAAGCTTCGGCTGATTGGCATAAAACACCTTTTGAGCCAGCCTTCCCAGCCATGTCTGAACGCTAAGCAGTTCAATCATTACAAGCCATAGCACCAATAACCCCGCAGCCAGTACGGGCGAATACGCACACATAAGGGCAAGCGTAATCGCACTTATCAGCACTATGATACCTACACGCCGAAGCGCATCTAGCTGAGGCAGCGCCGCACGGAATGTCGCCTCGTCTTGGGCTGCATTGTCGCCAGCCTTTACTCGACGCCGTAGCTCAAACTCACTCAGCCGGCTAGCCTCGAGGCGCAGGCTCTTCGCAAATGCCGCAACCACTACAAATATAAGGACAAGGAATTGAATAATAATTTGAAGCATATACAGGTCAAGTATAGCAGAGGTGGGCGAGCTGCTACTCATGCAACTCGCCCAACCATCCCTTCTAGTACAGCTCTACGCGGATATGGCGCCCCAGCTCAGGCACCAGCTGACGCTGTATGTAGAGCAGATCGGGCCCATACTTCGCAGGTGCGCCCGTCGCCAAGTGGTCCAATCGGATCTCGACCAGTCGGCCCTCCTGAACGGTGAGCATCACGACATCACCCCCGCGGCACATCGCCAAGAGCGGCACATCGTCCCAAGGGGTAATGTGTGCATCCGCCGGTCGCAGCATGGCCACAAATTCACCGGTAAACACTCGCATCAGCGACAGCCCAATGCTGTCGCTTCCCCGATCGACACGGCCAAAAAGGCCAGTGAGTTGCTGTGCCGATGCGCTAGGCTCGCGCCTTCCGTGGTGCAGCAGCACGCCCTCGCCCAACGATGTAGCCCGAGGGAGCGTGCTCATATCGGTCTTTGCGCCATCCGAAGCGACCCGCATAACTCGTTTGCCGTACGGCATACACCAGTACAACGGCCCAGTCACGTCGCAGATGTACGCACCTCGGGCCACTCCGTCTATCAGCACGCCAAGCATGGACGACACCTCGCCCGGCCTGGGCAAGCGGCCTTCCTGGAACGCTCGTATAAGCGAGCGCGTACCATCAGCCGGATCGATCGTAATCACGACCGAACTGCCGGGGAGGGTGCAAGGTCGAAACAGGTCGCTCTCCTCGCCGATAAACCCGACTCTTGGAGGCAGGTCGGCCTCAGCTATCTGCACGCATTCCTGTTGCGCCCGAAGATCCGCGCTAGTGACGACGTCGCTATTGCGCTGCCCCGAGTAGCTCGTCTTGCTGTAGACGACGAGGGTGGGCAGTTCTTCCATTACTATCGCTGTCATTACAGGAGCGATCTTGCAGCACGCCTCGTGGATATCCGCCATCAACGACAGATCCATGTAGCCTTTTCTTGCAGGCGTCATAGTACGCCTCCATCCTGTGTAGAAGGAACAATCAATAGTATAACAGCATACTCTTTCGGGATTAGCAATTTTGTAAAATAGCACATCAGCGGTATGATGAAATGGTTATGACAAAAACTCGATGGATTATTTTTGCAGTGATTTGCCTGAGCGTGTTAGGGCTCGTCATCGCGACGAACAAGAAAGACACTGTAGTCGCGTATAAAGGCGACGCAACCAAGATTATTACCGACGGACCGATTGCCGATCACGTCTTTGGCAGCAATCAACACAAGGCCATGCTGATCGAATACGGTGACTACGAATGCCCCGGGTGCGAGTCGCTATACCCTATCGTCAAGACCCTTACCAATCAATATAAGGACCAGCTGACATTCGTATTCCGCAACTTGCCGCTCACTACCATCCACCCGAATGCGCTGGCCGCCGCAACCGCTGCCGAAGCTGCAGGGCTGCAGGGCAAATACTACGAGTATCACGACCTGCTGTACGACAACCAGAATGCCTGGAACCAAGCCTCGGTAAGCGATCGCAGTACTCTCTTCGAAGGCTATGCCAAGCAACTAGGCCTGGATGTAAATAAATTCAAAAATGATCTCACCAGCAGCGACGTCACCACCAAAATCAACCGCGACCGTTCAACTGCTGCCAGTTTTGGCTTTGATTCCACGCCGACCCTTATGCTGGGTGGCCAAAAGGTCGGCCAGGATATTGTGTTCGACCAGACCAAACTCGGCCAGGCAATTAACGACGAGTTGAAAAAAGCCGGCATCACCGTGCCAGCTGTCACCAATTAAATAATCATCACATGGACGCCCAAACCCAGGGCGTCCATGTGATGATAGTGCCTTACCCTCTGGTTTCCTGCAGGCCGCGCCTCAGAGCCCCCAGAGCCACGTTACGCACGACTCCTGGCGGAGTCAGAGCCTTGACATACTGGGGCAGGTTGGCCACATAGCCATCCAGCAGTAGCCCGATTGCGCTCCTGCCCTCTTCGCTGGTAGCTTCCTCAAGACGCTGGCCAGCCGCCCTCGTTAGCGCCCTCACCAGTGTCAGCACATCGACAGCGTGTCCCGCAAGCGTACTTGCGACTTGGGGGTAAACGTTGACCCGTAGCCAAGAGTCAGCGTCCACGCCACACAGCAGCGATTCCAGGCGCGCAGCACCGGGCATCTGAACCGTTTCACTCATCTTTGCTCCAAGTGATCGAGAATGTTCCGTAAGATTATACAATAAATCCCTGAAAATATAAATAGAGCCCCGATAGGGCTCTATTAGTGCTTGGCTAGTGGGCTATGTATAGTTGCCACTCGGCGGGAACGATTTCCACCTCAATACGCTTGATCCTGGAAGGGACCTTGCGAATGTCAATGGGCATAATAGGAGGTACTCCTGTTTATTAATCGCGCGGCCGGTCGCTACGCGGCAACACAAAGACAAATCTACCAAACGCAGCTCCAAGAGTCAATCATAAGCGCTTTCAATAGTCAAGGAAAATCTACACCAATGAAGTGATGGCGGCCAGGCCGGCGATTGCCATGACCCCTGTTATTATCCACCCCAGCACGGTTGTTGTTCGCTTGTTTACCCATTCACCCATGACCTTTTTGTTTGCGCTCAGACGAACGATGAGGAACAGAATAACCGGCGCGACGAGTCCATTTGCCACGGCCGAATATATCAACGCTTTGATCGGGTCCAGACCGATAAAATTCATGCCCAGCCCCACCACCATGGAAATGATGATCGTCCCATAAAACGCATAGGCTTGTTTCAGCTTGCGATACAGCCCAGCGCGCCATTTCAGACTCTCGGCCAGCGCATAGCTGCTAGAACCTGCCAGTACCGGAATTGCCAGCATACCCGTACCGATGATGCCAACCGCAAACAGGAAGTATGCCGCATCACCCGCAAATGGCCGTAAGGCTTCGGCCGCCTGTGCTGCACTGGTAATATTGGTAATCCCGTGCGTGAACAGCACGCCGCCACATGCCGCGATAATAAAGAACATCACCACATTGCTGAGGAACATACCGCTCCACACGTCAGTACGCATCTTGCTCACGTCTTCCTTCGACGCTCCACGGCGCAGAGCAATTGAGGTCTCGCCAAGCAGAATTTTTTCCTCTACCTCTTGCGACGTTTGCCAGAAGAAGAGATACGGCGAAATAGTCGTGCCCAGAATCGCGCAGATCAAGAGCAGCTGATCGCGACCAAGTGTCAAGTGCGGCAAGGCAGTAGCCCTCAACACTTCACCCCAATTCGGATGTGCCAAAAATGCCGACACAACGTATGTGAGCAGTATCATCGCCAGCCATTTGAGATAGCGAGCGTATTTGACGTATGGGGTAAAAATCTGTAGCCCGACACTCAGCGCCGCAAAGGCAATTACTAAAAACGCAAAGCTCAACTGCGGATACAGCAGCTGTAGGCCCTTTGCCATGGCGCCCAGGTCCGCCCCAATGTTAAACGCATTGGCCGCAAACAATAACGTCGTGCACGTATAGAGCACTTTCTTAGAAAAATGCACGCGGATATTTCCAGCTAATCCCCTACCGGTCACTAGGCCGATGCGCGCACACATCTCCTGCACAACAGCCATCAACGGAAACGTCAGCGGAGCTAGCCACAGCAGTTGGAAACCATACTGCGCACCAGCCTGCGAATATGTCGCAATTCCCGATGGATCGTCATCAGACGCTCCGGTCGTAAGGCCTGGGCCTAAGGAGCGCCAATAATTTTTGGACCTGGTAATTGCCTTGCCGCTACTGATGTAGTGGCCGGCTTGTTCGGTCAGTTCGATTGTCTTCTCTAACGCCTCAGCGGGTAATTCTGCGCTGCGGGTAATAAAATCCTTTTTAGCGGACATACTGCTTGTGCTCCTCGCGATGTCCTTACTATACATTCAAACCAGAACAACACCAATACCGCTAGTGCATACCTTAGAAAATACGCCGCTTACGCGCCACCACAAAGACCAACCAGCTTAATGCCAAACTCAAAGGAAACACAAATGCAAACGCCCACGGCTCGTGCTGAAACGGCAGCGGAATATTCATACCGTAGAGCCCATATATGACATTTGGCAAGGTAATCAGAACCGTAAATGCGGTCAGTACCTTCATACTGCGATTTAGATTATTGGAGTTGATAGTCGAATATGCCTCGCGAATGTTGATAATCGTCTTGATGTTGCTATTACAGCTCTCGATAGACTGCTCGTTATTTAACAGTAGGTCCTCGACCAGATCTTGGTCTTCCTCGTATAGCTGCATGTGCTTACCCAGCAGGAGCCGCCGCAGGATTGCCGTGGTTGGCTGCAGTGCACTGAGGAACTCGTTCAGCTCGTCCTCTATCATCACAAAATCGATAAAATCTTGATTGCTAATCTCGTGCCCGTGCAGTCGCGCACGAATAGTCTTGGTCTGGCGACTGATGTTGTTGATAAAGATCTCGTACTCGTCAACGATCTGGTATAGAATTTGCAGAACCAGCTTGGCACGCTGGGTCGTGGCGAACTCGACCTTGCCAGTCATGAAGCGCTGCAGACGCGGCAGCTCACGAAGGGCTACTGTTATCAAAATGTCCTGCCCGACGATAAACAGTAGCGGCGCAGTCGTTAGCTCCAAATCATCGTTCGTATAGGCATACCGCGTAAAGATATAGCTTTTGTCGCCCTCTTTCTCTAGGCGAGGCATCTCGTCCTCGTCCAGCGCATCCTCCATGTGGCCTGGCTCCAGCTTGAAACGCTTAACCAAAAACTCTATCTCGTCCTCGGTTGGTTGCTGCACACACACCCACGAACCAGGATGGTATTCATCCAGTTGGCTGACCTGCTTGCTGCGAAGGTTTTTGTAATAATAGGTAATCATATTTTCAAATCAAATAATTGCTACGTGTGATTTTAGTATAACAGCTACATATGAAAACGCCCCGCCGCATCGCTCACTGCGACGGGCGGGGCCTGCGCTACTTGGCCTCGGGTGGAAAGTACTGGTCGGCCTCGGGGGTCCAGCCGGTATTCTCGACCCAAATGTTTGGGTAATGGCCATCTTCCACACAGATTCTGGCCAAATTCCACATGCCGAACCCGGTCTGATTCCGTGCGTAGTGCAGGAGCTCGTCCCGCGTATCTCCATACACATACGCAGTCTGGGCACTGTGCCCGGTGTAGACCGCAACGAACTTTGCCATAGCTTCCCCTCCAAAATAGGAACGCAACGATTGTACTTCACGAGTGAGAACTCCCGCCGTACCAAAGATCGGCCCGGCGGGAGTACCCCCCTCACTCTGCGTGCAGGAATGCTCTTGCGCGTTCCCTGAGGAGCTCAGGGTTTGAGCTGATCAGATCTGCGTTGACCGTACCCAATGGGTTGTAATCATGGTCCTCCAGCCACCACTGGGCAACCGCAAACGGAAGATATCGTCGAGCAAGCCCATAGTTAATGACTCTGACGACCTTATGGATGCCGCCATTCTGGTCGTACTGCCACACGGGGAAAAGGGGCCCGCTGTATGTCTCTAGGCGGATTGCCATGGGATCATTTTGGTTGCCGCCAAGACGCTGTAGCTCTTCGAGCGTGCATACCGAACGTCTAGTCACCAGCCAGGCCATCTCGCCAGCCAGCAGCTGCTTCATCCTATCGACATGATGGTCCATTCTAGCCTCCCAGGGTGCTCCATTCGCCAACCGTTGGCAAATGGTCATTACATGTTACCAAACCTAAGTCAAATATTCTACACCCGCCCCCGGTGTGTCATACTATAGACAACTATGGAACTCAGCTTGTTTGGCATTCTTAGTCTGGTTATCGTCCTGGCAGCGACCGTGTCGGGCCTGATGCGCTTGATGCGCCAACCATTGATCGTCGGCTATATTCTGACCGGCATACTCCTGGGGCCGGCATTCCTGCATGGGGTGCCGGACAATGCGGCGTTTACGGTATTTAGCAATATCGGCATCGCTCTTTTGCTCTTTATCATTGGTCTGGGGCTGAACACCACCATAATCAAACGGCTCGGGAAGGTTGTGCTACTGACGGCGACTGTGCAGATGCTGGTGACACTGGGCGCAGGATACCTGGCCGCACAGGCATTCGGGCTTGGCCAGACAACGGCGCTAATCGTCGGTGTCGCGCTGATGTTTAGCAGCACCATCATCATCGTCAAAGTCCTGAACGACAAACGCGAGCAAACGCGACTGTATGCGCAGATTAGCATCGGCGTGCTGCTATTGCAGGACGTGGTGGCTAGCATTGCACTCGTACTTCTGGCCGCAGGGCATACGGGAAACCTCTCAGCTGGCGATGTTGGACTTTTGCTGGCCAAGGGCGTGGTGCTGGGCGGCCTGCTTCTCTTTGCAAGCAGCCAAATCCTCACCCGCCTCGCACGCTTCATCGCCGAGAGCCAAGAATTCTTGTTTCTGTTCGCGCTCAGTTGGGGGTTTGGAATTGCTACGGTCTTTGAGCTGGCGGGCTTTTCGATAGAGGTCGGGGCATTGTTTGCCGGTGTCAGCCTGGCTGCGATGCCCTTTGCTCAGGAGGCAGCTGCTCGGCTGAAACCACTGCGTGACTTCTTTGTGGTGGTGTTCTTCATTGCGCTGGGCGAAAAGCTCAACTTCGCGCACTTCGGCGACGTCATTTTGCCTGCAATCGCCTTTTCGGCCATTGTCATCGTCATCAAACCCTTTGCCACGCTGCTAAGCCTGGGCTGGCTGGGCTATACCAAACAAACCAGCTTCAAAAGCTCAATAACCCTCGCACAGGTCAGCGAATTCTCACTGATTTTTGTCGTGCTGGCCGCCAGTAATGGGCTTGTGCCCGAAAACGTCAGCACCGCCATCACCATCACCGCCATTATCACCATCGCTTTCTCGACCTACCTCATGAAGTACGACGATAACCTGTTCCACATATTCGAAAACGGCCTGCGCCTATTCGAGCGCAAAGTAGTCCGCACCGAGCATTATCAAACGGCACAGCATACCTTGGTCCTCTTTGGATATCACAAGGGTGGCCAGGAATTCGTCAAGGCCTTCCGTGCAATGCGCCGCAAGTTTATCGTGGTCGACTACAACCCGGAAATTGTGGAAGAGTTAGAGCGCAAAAATATCGATTTCTTGTACGGGGACGCGACCGACCTGGAGCTGCTGGAGGAACTCAACATCGCCAAATCCAAGCTTATCGTCAGCACCATCACCGATTTTGACACCAACCAGGCGCTCCTGGCCCACATCATGCGCGTCAACCCACATGCTATCGTCATCTGCCACTCCGACAGCTATGAGGAAGCCGCTGCGCTGTACCGCCTGGGCGCAACATATGTCATGATGCCGCATCTTATCGGCAGCGAGCGCATCAGTAACTTCGTGCGGCGGGCAGGCCTCAGCCACAAGGAATTCCAAAGCTACCGTGAAAAACACCTTATTCTTCTGGAATCTCAGCTGAAAGCTGCTGCAAAATAGCCGCCTCCAGCGCCTCGGCCTCCCGACCACCGATGTGACTGCCTGCTTCGTCAACGTATATAGTGTGTGCGCCGCCGACGATAATCAACTGCTGGCGAACATAGGTGGCCGCCCCGATCTGATACGCCCGGCCGTACTCTAGGCGTAGGCGAGGGCGTCGTTCGACCAAGTCTTCAATGCCACTAGCCTTCTGCTCGACCAGCCCCGGACGGCGTGTCAGCTCGCCGGTTGCTTTATTGACAAACGAGCCACACGAATTGCATGTCATGCGATCCACCGTCTCCGTAGCGTTGACCTTTTGCTCACAGCACGGGCATTGTACGCCTTCATGGATGGTAAAACCCTTATCCCGAATCTCTTCGCAGTGCTTCATAATGCGTAGCGCTTGCTCGAGCGTCACGTTCATCTTCCGAGCTAGCTCGGCCGCAGAGGCGATAGAGCCTGCACCCGAAGCGACAGCCTCCAGGGCAGAGGCGGCTGTCGCCGTCTCGCAACCCGCAAATGCCTCTCCATTGACTGCCGCTTCGATGCCGTTACTGCTAGCCGCATCAGCGTACGAATCCATAAAGTCGCCATCGCTCGTATACTCCAGCTGCTCGACCGATCCCGTTTCGACAAACCGACCATACAGCCGCGTCATGGTGGCGTGATGGTCGTACACCAACAGCTCGCGGCAGTTCATTGCCATATCCATCGTGACACTGCCGCTCTGTAGCTGCACACGCAGTCGGTTCAGTTTATCCTGGCTCAGGACGCTATGCCCAGCTTGTTGCTGTCCATCCAAACACTTCAACAGATATTTCTGAAGTGAAGAATGCAACCGCTGGCCCGCCAAATGCTGCGCCAGCAGATCGTTGTATGCCAGATACCCTGCCCAATACTCGCCACAGTGCTCGTCAAAAAACTCATGCGCATCTGGCTTATCATCAGTCCGGCCAAAACGATGCTTCTTGCCCGTTTTAGCCTCGAGCGCTTCATCGTATACGCTCACACGCGCCGCGATGACAACTTCGATCGGCACGTGCGTCGTATTGCCAGTGGTCAAATATTGCCCGTACTGGTGCGACGGCAACGACCTAAAATCAACATCCGCATGCCCGTATGTCTGCAACACCGCTGCATGCCCTTCAAGGTCGCTGCTATCTAACCTCGTAGCGCTCAGCTCCAAGCGGCCATCTGCCAATCGCCGCGCGGTGTAATCGAACGCTTTTCGCTGCTCTAGGTTGTAAAAGCGCGAATTCAGCAGTCGCACCGCCTCGTCGATATCGCTCGTCAGCTCGCTGGCAACCGGGCATGTCGATATCATCTGTATAGTATCGACATTCCGGTAGGCACCCTGGCGGTGCATCATCATCTCGATCGCTTCATAAAATTCCAGGAACAACTCGTCACGCTTCAGCTGAAAATCCAGCCCTGGCTCACGCTCGACGTCAGCTCGCGTTTTCTCTAGGCCATTTTGATAGACATCACGAAGTGTCAAGCGCGGCCGCAAGCCATCAGTTTCCTTCACGATAACATCCCTGCCGTCGAACAAAAACCGGTCTATATGGCTATGCGGTGCGTTCAAAATCTCGGCTGCCCACGTGCGCTCCTCGACATCCACACGCTCCATCGTCTCGGGCCGCACGTGACCATGCGCGCGAATGTCATCTATCAGCATGCGCGTCGTAGCAAATCGCGGATCAGAAGCATGCAGCCGCTCCCACTGCTGATATGCCTCGTACCTTTGTTCCCCAATTTGCTCCCGCGCGAGCACGTCCGTCGCTACTGACATTCCTTAAAACCCCTCCCCCGCTACGGAAAAAGAGGCCTTGAAAAAATCAACGCGTACAACCTTCCTGCTCGGGAGTATCACTCAGCTGATGTATCGGACTTCTTGCTTATCGGCAAGTTACCGTTGCGGCACAGTTCACGATTTGCACGTGATTCCACCAACTGAGCGGATAATTGTTAAGTTCGTTATTTTAGTATAGCAGATGAGACTGACGCTGCTTTTACTTTTAGGCGTGCCAAACTTTGCAACTTCGTCGCAAAAAATATACAATCAACCCATGCATGATCGGCTTATCTCTACGCTCAAAAGTTCCGGGTACAACATCACGCGGCCTCGACGTGAAGTTTTCGATGAGCTCCACAAGGCTACGCCGATTACAATTGCAAGATTATCGCAAAGATGCGCACAAACGCTCGACAGAGCAACCGTGTACCGCACCGTTGCCCTATTCGAGAAACTCGGCATCGTAAACCGTATATGGCACGGTTTCAAGAGCCAACTCGAGCTCAGTGAAATTTTTACCCCACACCATCACCACGCCGTTTGTCAGTCGTGCGAACAGACGATAGACCTGGTCAATACAGAGCTCGAAAGCGCAGTTTCGCGGTTGGGTCGTGAGCATAATTTCCTGACGCTCGGACACACAATCGAGCTCAGCGGCTACTGCCAACAATGCCAAAATCAAACTAGAGGTTGACATTCCTTGCCTTTAGTCGATAATGTTATTTAGACAGGTCTTTATGTGCGCTAAAAAAGATCCCTACGAATCATTGGTTCGGACGATCCCAAGATATATGTCGCATTGAGTGGTCGTCCTGTCACGAAGATTTAGAATAGGTATCAAGCACTGTGAAACTTTACGTTGGAAACTTGCCATACAGCACAACCGAAGAAGACCTGAAGGAGCTTTTTAGCGCCCACGGTACGGTTGCGTCTGTACGGCTTATTAGTGACCGAGACACAGGCCGCTCGAAGGGTTTTGCATTTGTAGAATTCGACAGCGACGATGAAGCTAAGGCTGCAATCGACGCCCTGAACGGTCATGAATTTGGTGGTCGCGCACTCGTTGTAAACGAAGCTCGACCACAAACCGAGCGCCCTGCTCGTCGCGAAGGCGGCGGTGGTGGCTCTCGTGGCAACGGAGACTTCAACAGCTTCCGCCAGCGCAGCTGGTAAGCTCGTCTCTTCAAAAAACCACTTCAGAAATGAGGTGGTTTTTTGATACTTGCCAAACAGCCGGGTTGGCGTTACATTGTATACTTAGTAATACAAATCATACCTCATGCAATCAACCGAGGATCCATTTACACCACTTCTTACCACGGCAACGGTCGGCACCAAGGGACAAATTGTGATCCCCCTTGAGGCGCGCGCCCGGCTCGGCATCAAGCCAGGCGACAAAGTAGTGGTGATGATGCGCGATCGTCACGCGGCTGTCGTGCTTCCGATGGAAGGCATGAGCCGGTGGCTCGATAAAATGACAGCCGATTTTGCCGAGCTCAAAACGCTTGCCGCAAACGAGGTAAAAAAAGAGAAAGGAACAACCTAAATGTTTCATCACATCACCCCTCGCGAGAAGATTCTCGTGCTGGTCGCGGTCCTATCCGGGCTTTTCCTGGCGGCACTCGACCAAACCATCGTTGGGACAGCCCTGCCCAAGATCTTGACCGAGTTCAATGCTCTGGACAAACTCAGTTGGGTTGTAACAGGCTACTTGCTAGCATCCACCGTTACCGTGCCTATTAGCGGTAAACTCAGTGACATCTACGGACGACGCAAGCTGCTGCTTATCGGCATTAGTATCTTTGTCGTGGGCTCCATGCTCTCGGGTGTGGCGCAAAACATCGACCAGCTCATCGCCTTCCGAGCCTTGCAGGGTATCGGCGGTGGCGTACTGTTTGCCAATGCTTTCTCGATTGTGGGCGATCTATTCGTCCCCGCGGAACGTGGCAAATGGATGGGCGTTTTTGGCGCAGTCTTTGGCCTGAGCTCAGTAGTTGGCCCTTTGCTAGGCGGCTGGCTAACGGATGGACACAGCCTTCTGGGCGCTACGACCGACTGGCGTTGGAACTTCTATATTAATGTGCCCGTGGGCATTATCTCGTTCGGTATGATCTGGCGATACCTGCCGACCATCGTCTCCAAAGTCAAACACTCTATCGATTACCTGGGCGCAGCATTGCTTACATTCGGGCTTGGCTCGCTGATACTTGCGACATCGCTGGGCGGCACACAGGACTGGGCCTGGGACTCGGCACGAATTATAGGGTTGTTCATTGCGGCAGTCGTACTACTGGTGACGTTTATACTGGTTGAACGCAAAGCGGCTGATCCAATCCTGCCGTTGCACTTCTTCAAGAATCCAATCTTTAACGTTGCGTCGATGCTTATCTTTATCTTTGGTATCGGTATGTTTGGCGCTATTATCTACATTCCGCTGTTTGCGCAGGACGTTCTGAACTTCACCGCCACAAATGCCGGGATTATTCTGCTACCGATGATTCTGGGCTTGACCATCGCAAGCGCCGTTGCCGGGCGAGTCGTGTCCAAGATTGGCCGGTACAAAACCATCCTCATCATCGGTATGGGCATTGCCGTCGTTGGTATTTTCCTGCTGACTGGTCTGACACCGCAGAGTGATTACTGGGATATGGCGTGGCGAATGGTTATCACCGGTCTTGGTCTGGGCGTAGGTATGCCGCTGATTAACCTTGCCGTCCAGAACTCGTTCCACCAGCGCGAGATTGGCACCGCCACGGCGTCGGTTCAGCTATTCCGCAGCGTGGGCAGTACTGTCGGCATCGCCATCATGGGCGGCTTGCTCAACAACATCCTGAGCGACAAACTAAAGGGGCTTCAGGACGATCCATTTGTCAAAGTTGCAGCGGCTAGTGGACAAGGGGACAAGCTCAGCAACATCAACGTCAACTCCGTGCAGGGTATCTTGAGCCAGCAGGGTCAAAACAGCATCACAGCCCAACTGCATCAACTACCCACACAAGCATCTGACGCGGCGCTCACCGCCTTTCACGGCTTTGTCGCAACGCTGCAGGCTGCACTCGCCAACTCGATCACCCGCGTGTTCTTTGTGTCGGCCGGTCTGATGAGCGTTGCATTCGTGCTGAGCTTCTTCATCAAGGAAATCCCACTCAAGCATCACACTGGCGACGAAAAAGCCACTCCGTCGCCTTCAGCCTAAAGAGGTCGGATAATTGCCAGGCTTTTGGCCACCTGCAAGCGCGCCGGATGAGTTTTTAACCACTCATCTACGGCGCGTTTTGCGCCCGGCAAGGCCTCGGACTGATAATCATCCACAACAATCACCGCCCCGCTACTCAGCCTGGGCCACACCAACCGCAAGCTATCTCGAATAGATTCGTAAAAGTCACCGTCCAGGAATGCGAAGGCGACCCGCTCGGGCACATGACCAGGCTGCAACTCGCCGAACCACCCCTTGTGAATAACCGGTAACGGTAGACCGGCCTGTTTGAAATGACGTATGAAGGCCTGCCTCCCGGCCTTCAATTCACCAGCCTTGAACTGCTCGCCCGCTGGGCTGAGGTCGCGAGCCGTCTTGTCTGGCAGCCCCTCGAACGAATCGTACACGTGCAGCGTCCGCCCAATGCCCTCAGCCAGCACCATCCGCTGCAAGAAGAGCGACGTCGTACCAACGTAACAACCAAATTCTACAACATCACCGCCTATTCCTCGCCCCTGGACCGTTTCGAATTCATCCAAAATTTTTTGCAGTTCTGCGCGGTCAACTTGGTCCGAAATAATGGAAAACGTATCGAGAAGCTTCATGCCTCTATTGTAAAGGTTACGAAATTGCAAGGAAATATCTCATTTGAGGTGCATGCTAAGATTAAATGTATGGAACAGCACACTTCATTCATCGAATTCCTCAAAAAATTCCCGGTGCGCCGTTTTCAGAAAGGCGAGATGATCGTCTGTGAAGGCCTTGCACCGCGCAAAAGTTACGTCGTCAAAAATGGTTTCGCAAAAGTATTTCTCACCACTCGCAGCGGCGAGGAAAAAGCCGTGTCGTTTGTGACATCGCACGACCTATTTCCGCTAACATGGATCTTTGGCAAATCGGACGTCTCGCTCTACTACTATCAAGCCTACACCAACTGCGACATGGTCGAAGTGCCACGCGAGGAGCTAATACAACGCGTCGAGGAGGACCCACAGATGATGCGTCGCGTCCTGGAATACGTCATCGACCTGGACGTCGACCTGATGCAGCATATCCACAGCCTCGAGCAGGCCAAGGCATCGGACAAACTCATGCATGCGTTTAATTTCTTGACGCGCCGCTTCGGCAAGCGCATCACCAAGAGCCGAACCCGAATGCTGCTACCATTGACACAGCAAGATCTGGCCAACTTCCTGGGACTGACCCGCGAAACGACTGGCGCTCAGCTGAAAAAATTACAGAGGGACGGCGTCATCAACTACGAGCATCAACAATACGTCGTGCACACCGAGCGTCTGCGCACATTGCTGGAAGGCTAGCTACTTCGTGGCATTAGGTACGGGGTTGCGTACCAGCCAGAACGACAACAGTCCCGCGCCAAGCGCCAAACATCCGCACAAGATCACCGCAAATTGATACACATACGCTGCGCCCAAAATGCCCAACACCGCAACAACCACCAGCGATGACACTCGGGCCATAGCGTTATTGATGCCCGATGCAATCCCCGAGTCTTCCTTACTAACAGCGGCAAACACGGTCGTGGTAAGTGGCGCAACTGTCAACGCCATGCCCAGCCCAAACAGAACAATGCCCGGAAACACGCTCAGCCAATACGAAGTCCCTGCATGCAGCGGCAGCAGCGTCAAAATACCGACGCCCGCCAACACTGGGCCAAACGTCATGAACAACCGCGGTCCATATTTGCCTGATAATGCGCCGGCTTTTCCAGAAAGGGTAGTCAGCAGTATTGACACTGGCAGACCAGCCAGACCGGCCTCGATGCTGGTGTAGTGCAGCGATGTTTGCAAGTAGATTACCAGCGCAAAAAAGAAACCGCCCAGCCCACCGTACATAGCAAATGTCGCTGCATTTGCGCCCACAAAGTTCCGTGATCTGAACAATCGGAGCGGGACCATCGGGTCTTTGTGTCGAGCCTCGTACAATAGGAACGCCACAAATGCCACAATACCTGCGCCTAATATCGCCAGCGTCATCCATGGCCATTGCCGCATCGGCCCCTCGATCAGCCCATACGTTATCCCGGCCAGCGCCGCTACTGCCAAAAGCGCACCGCCAATGTCAATGCGCCTCGCTGCGCTAGTTCGGCTCTCTTTTATAGATGCAGCGCCTAGCCACACCACTAACGCAAGCAGCGGCGCATTTATCAGAAAAATCCAACGCCACGAAGCCACATCTATCAAGTACCCGCCCACCAGCGGCCCAACCGCGATAATACCCGACGTCGCGGCTGTCCACAGCCCAATCGCCTTGCCCCGGAGGTCGGATTCAAAGTTAGTATCTATAAGTGCCAGCGAACCCGGGACCACCATGGCCCCGAACACACCCTGCGCTATACGCGCTGCAATCAGCACGCCGATTGTTGGCGACACAGCGCAGGCAAGCGACGCCAGGCCAAACCCAGCCGCGCCCCAAAAGTACACTTTTTTCTGTCCATATATATCCCCCAACGATCCACCCAGCAGTATTAGTGCCGACAGCGTCAAGGCATATCCGTCAACCACCCACTGCTGACCCGATAGGCCTGTTCCTAGTGCATCCGCCATCTTTGGCAGCGCCAGAGTAACCACGGAGCTGTCCAAGAACACCACTCCGCTCCCAATAATAGTCGCAAGCAAGGCCCGCCGTTGATTCGATGTCATACCCCTAGCGTACCCTCTGAGAGTCAAAAAAGCCAAGGTAAGATCGCATGAAAAACCCTGCTCCCCACCGAGCAGGTTGTCGTGGCTCCGCCCCTTCACAGGTGGGCCTGGTTAGAACAAGAGATGTGGGAGCCAGCCGGGCAGTCGTCGTACTCAGCGACGCCGCCCGGCCAGCCTTGGCGCCATTCCTCATTGATCCTGAGATCTTCTGGCAACCTCAGCTCGGCACGGAATACAACACATTGGTCGTCGGACTCGCCCCTCCGCCCCAATACGTCTCGTACACTACGTTCCCCACCGAGCTGTAGATCTGCTGGAAGCTTCCATCATCGCTCTTGTCCAAGCTCGTGATGGTCCCACCAGAGGGAGCCGTGAAGACGGTGTCTATCCCGTTGGTGCCGTTGTCCAACCACCAGAACTCCTGGATGTGGTCGGGCATGGCGGAGTACAACTCGTGCGAGCCACCGTAGTTGTCCTTTCTGATCTGGAAGGCGCCTGCCTGACCGGACATGGCTGCATGAGTCTCGATGCTGGAGCCTGGAGTCCAATAGCTCTGCCAAGCAGTCGTGGATGTTCCGGTGTACAGGAGCTGACCGTTGCTCTGGAAGGTGTCCCACGATAGGGAACGGATGTCTCCCTGGGTGATGTTCACCATGGAGCGTGCGTTCACGCCCTGCCCTGGCAACCACCACAGCTCGTACACCCAGGTCGGGGTTGCTACGAAGACCTCGTAGGAACCATCCGATCCAGTGCCGGCGGCCATGGCCACCCCACCTGCGATGTTATTCAGGCGGTCGACATGTACGCCGTCACCACCATCCTTCCACCAGGCTTCGTATGGTCCGTCAGACGCCAACAGGTACAACCGATGGACGAACTGACTTCCCTCGTAGACGTTGGCTGCGATGACCTGGCGGACACCTGAGAGCCCAGTGACAATCTTGGCACTGGATACCCCAGTCCCTGACCGCCACCATGATTCCCACACTCCATCTGGTACAGCGGTATACACCGCTTGCGTTACACCGTCAGGCATATTTACCTTGTCGATGCCGACGATGTTGGTCTGAGAGATGGTGATGATCTGGTCAACCCTCACGCCGTCCGCGCCCGGATGCCACCAGCCTTCGGTTACCGTCGAGTTGGTTGCTGCGTAGACCTCGTGGGTCGTACCGTCCGGAGCCAAGCTGCGCTTGACCTGGAGGATGGTAGGAGGGGGCGGGGGTGTGGTGTTGTCGGGCGAGCTCACCACCGGCCCCGAGTTCGGGTCCGGAGCTGTATACGACCCAGACGTCGCAGGCAACACACTTGGATTGAGCGCATTCCGCTTCCGGACTGCCGCCCAAGCGATTTCTGCTGCCGAGCAGGATATCCAGCCATAGTGACCAGGGCATACCTGACTGCTGCCATCCTGATATTTTGTGCCGTGCACGTCCCCAAGGAGAGACACGTAACCGGCGCACATAACATCACCAGCCGCGCACCAGCTTCCGAAGCGACCGACGAACCGCCCGAGTACATAGGGTGCTCGCTGACCAAGGATACCGTTATTCAGTATCAGTCCGAAATCACGGTATCCTGGGTCATCTCCGCGCACCCACCACCACTGCGAGCTGAAGTAAACCCGGTTCACCCGGTCGCTGAGCGGACCCGCATAGAACTTTGGATCGCCATAGAGCGCCACGAAGCCGATGTGATCCCCGACCGCCGGCAGCAGGTTGCTGCTTTGGAGCGCCCAACCCACCACGTCCGCGCCCTGTGAGTAGCCACCAAGCACGATGGATTCGTAGGGGCATTTCGTCACGCGATTGTTGAGATGGGCGACCAGCTCGTACATACCTATGGTGACGCTTTGGTCGTACATCTGCACGCTTAGCGGATCGGTAGATGTTTCGAGGATGTTGGCAGGGTACTCATCTGAGGCGTTGGGCTTAGGCGGAGTGACACCCGAGTAGTCCGGGCTATCAGCCATATTGACGTATACATCGCCGTCTTCGTTGCCCAGCTCAGAGAAAGCGAAACTGACATGGCTGCCATCACTTGCCGTACTAGCCTCGACAGCTTGCTTGACTGACAGGTAGAACTGGTGGGCTCGCTTGTCGTTGAGATGCTCGTACGACCCGTGTACGAACATGGCGTAAACGCCACCATTCACACAGCCCGGGTCCGCTTTGGCCCTCTCCGCTGGCCCAACGATGGTACCGAGCAGCATCGCTGTGGCGAGCGTGATTGCTCGCATACGGCGTGGGTAATGCGCTTTGGAGCGCATGATACTCACCTTCTCTCTTGTTCTGTAGATGTGCCATACCCGCCCACTCCCTTTATACTTCTGGGAGGGCTGGCATTCCGAACAGGATAGCATACGTTGGGTGTGATGCAATAGGGGTTCTAGGAATTTTAGGTCTATATTGTGTTTTGAGGGAGTGTACCCTATATTGGGGGAAATCTACATAGGAACTCTTTGCATGAAGAAACGGCTCTCACTCTGGCAACGCATTACGGATAAACCATGGAAACGAACCCTAACGACCCTCGGCATTGTTACCGGAGTTGCTCTAGTTCTCTTTATCGTTGCTGAATATAGCTACCAGCTCCGTGTACAGAAGCTCGTGCATACTCTGGACGAGGTTGGGCAGGTGGCCTTAAAGTCGCGAGATGCCGTTAGTCTCACCGGGGCTGGCGTTGGAGGGCACTGCGTTCACATCATCGACGCAGCAACCGCCATTGACACGGGGCCGTGTCCAATTGCCGCAGCGACTTGGCTCGCGCTTATCACAAAAGGACAAGAAGCTTCTTTCATGACATCCGTACTTCAGAAAGGTGGAGTATCCAACCCTGTGATTATGGAAAGTTGGGAAGCGGGCGGAACGACTGCTAGTGGCACGAGTCTCAAGGTGGAGGCATTACCGGTAGAGGGGAACAGTGAAAAGGTTCCCTACCCGGCTCCCGAAGGAAAGGAGTGGGTGCACATAAACCTTGATGCGCAGGAGCGTTAGAGTCGAACCGTTGCGCTTCCTGGTTCGTAGATTGGCCGATTAGACCGAATCCAGACAAAAGGACTGGAGAAGTCAGGCAGTACGCTGTAGCAAGCGTGATAGCTCGTGCGTGGCGCTGCTGAGCACAAATATCAGCAACGCGTGAGTGCGCTCGAAAACGAAGCTGAGGCGTCTTGGCGGGAATCCGTCAAGCCCGTCGGAGGCATAGCCAAAGGCGATCATGTCCAATGCGCTCATTGGACTGACACGATAGGACTTTCCGATACAAACTGCCCGCCGGGAGCGTTGGAAGAGCACGGAGCCTTTAGGCCTACCCGCCAATGCGGCTTCCGCTGGGGCGCAATGGCTTGCCCCTGGCTTAACGGCAGAGCAATAGAGCGGTTGAGTTCGCTGATTGAAACAGCCCCGCCCTTGACATCCCTGCCCGCCTACACAATCATTAGGGGAGTACTGACGGAGATTTGCGTATGGACAGAACGGTCAAGGTTATACTATCGGCTACCGCGGGGGCGCTGATTTTTGGTGGGATCTGTCTGGTCGGACTGCAGAGCAAGGCCAATAGCAACAACGGCAGCACCAACAATCCTCCGTCTGCCTATACCAATCCGACGCCCAACGCCACCCAAGACAAAGATGTGGTACTGACCCTCACTTACACTGGCAAAGGGTTTGAGCCTAACCTTGCTACCGTAAAAGCGCGCAGCATGGTCCGTATCCGCAATCGTTCGGTGCGGCTACTGCAGTTCGTGTCCGACCCCTACCCTGCGCAAAGTGACGACCCCGAGCTAAACCTTGGCCAGCTAAAACCAGGCGACCAAAAGACGTTCTTTGTGAGCCAAAAAGGCAAATGGGGCTACCACAACGCCCTCGACCCCAGCGAGGTCGGGACGCTGACGGTAGAATAACTACTTCTCTTCGCGCTCAACGGCGATAGTACACTCGGTGACCAAGGCTGCAATCGCACCGACAGCCGCAAGCGGCGCAGCCAACACAGCGCCTACCACACCAATTGTCAGTGGCATCTCCACAATCGTCGCGCCATCTTTACCCTTGACCGTGATTTTGCGCACGTTGCCTTCAGCGATCAGCTCTTTTACCTTCTTTAGTAAATCTTCACCGCTAACTTTGAATTCTTCGTTGCGAGTTGTCATAATTTCTCCTTGCGTTTAGTTAAAAATCAGCAATCACTATCTTCTTCATGCTCATCAAATGGCTAAATGCGTCTGGTCGTTTCATGAGCTCACCCATGTCCGCCGGTACAACTTGCCAGCTCAGCCCAAACTGGTCCTTGCACCAACCGCACTGCTCGGCCTGCGGAACGGTCGAAAGTTTGCTCCAATAATAGTCAATCTCTTCCTGGTCCTTGCAGGCGATGGCAAACGACACCGCTTCGTTAAACGTAAACTGCGGCCCAGCATTGATAGCCGTAAAATGCTGACCGTTCAGGTCAAATTCGATCACCAGCTCCTTGCCGGCCATGTCTTTCTGGAAATCAGCCAAGCCTTCCTCGGCACTCTTGGGATAATACTCGGTCGAAGTTGCACGACTGTCCGGGAATACCGATGTATAGAAGTCCACAGCTTCCTTGGCGTTGCCGTCGAACCATAGGTTGGGTGTAATTTTTTGTTGCATTTTAATGAGTCCTCTTTCACTTAATATAGTAGCCCCTTACCATTGTTGGCATCAAGTCCTCAGCTTGACACCTCTGGTGGCGTCGTATATTGTAGCTCTGTTCCTACGACCCCAAGGAGGTACTATGCGGCTCACTCGCTGCGCTTCGAAAAACCCGATCAAGCTGGGCGCAATCACGGACGCGCTTCGGATCACCAGGCCCAACGAGCTCTTCGATGTGCGAGGATTGCCAGTCGAGCTCCAATCAGCAATTGGGTTCGATGTTCATGCGCAACCGGAAGGCTTACAACAAACCCTCCTATACGCCCAAATGCGTCTGAGCGAAATGTGCAGCCAACACGGTTTGGTCGCGTCCCTCGACGTTGTTGTCGAGAGTGGTGCGATCGATGGCGAAGATGTTGCCGTCGTAGTGCTCAAAGCTCCAAGCATGCGCGAGATAACGGTGGTCCTGTCACGAGGTATCCCGTTCCCTCCCGGCGTGTTGGACGAGGCGCGCAGGCGAGGCTTCAGGGCCGTGACTGCCGGAGATGTCATCCACGAAAAGTGGCCGCACATACCCAGCAACAACTGGCACGAGCACTTCCCACCCTACGTCTCGCGTCGAACGCAGATCAGAGACGCGGTCATCCAAGGGCTGCAGCAAGTGCGGCTCTGATGACCCACCATGCCGACCGGGCTGCCCCCGGTCGGCATTTCATTGGTAAATATGTGCAATAGACAATATTTATGCTATAATATGTTAGTTATACCGTCCCCGACACCAGGAGATACTATGTCGATCGTCAATCCCGACGAGCCCATCGACTATGCCGGCTTGACCACGCCATCAAGCTACACGTGCGGAGAATGTGGCCGGGCCGGCGTCAAGCTTTGGCGCGACTACGAGATCACCCTCCATCATCAATCCTTGCTGTGCGCCGACTGTACTGCTAAGGCGCAGCGGAAGGACATCTCTAGCATGGGCCAAGATGGCATCTGGACAAGCGACCAGGTCTCGACCGACCAGATCGGCTGGCGTGTTCCAGCCGTGCCCACGGCCGCAAATGACGGGTTCTGGGGGTACACCAGTGTGCCGGATGATGCGTGCGCATGGTGGAAACGCCTCCCGCTTCGGTGATCTGCCCCCGCATTCCCTGAGGAAAACAGCCCCGGAATGCTTCGGGGCTGTTTTTTATTTTTCGGATACTTCCAGAGCTCGATCGCTATGGATGGTTCACAAGATAGGTGTGAATTGCATCAGCCCAGGCTTGGTATCCATCCTGATTGGGATGGAAGGGTGAATTTTGAATGCCCTTGAGCACAGCATCGAAGGCATCTTTGGCATGCGCCTGGGGACCGTTCTGCCAGAAGTCGAAAACGGTTTGTTCGTTCAACGGGTTGACCCACGGCGTGGGCGAGCAGACTGTATGATCCTGAAGCAAATTGAGCGAATCTACAAACTCGGCCTTACCGCCGGTATTTGCCGCCATGACGCTCTGGGCGATTGTGTCGTTGAGGCTGCTGGATTCTTGGCTCAGCCACGCAACTGACTCCTGCGGCAGCATATCGCAGCTGGCGGGTGGACTCTGTGGGAAAATGTCAGGGTAGCCGGCGACGATTATCCGAGCTTGTGGTGCAGCGGCATGTATCTTCTGGTACGCGTCCATCAGGTTGGTGGGCAAGTTTGCAATGGCTTTGTCGACCTGACTCTGTTGAGCTTTCTTGCAGGCATTGTTTATCTTCCCAGCCTTTGCGGCATCCGAACCGCCGGACACACTAGCCTTGCCCACGGCATAGTAACAATTGGATAGCACATTGCCGAACCCAATGTCATCGCCACCCACCGTCACAGTCACGAGGCTGACGGGATGAGCATTGTTGTGGATGGTAAGGAAGCCGATTTGGCTTGCAAGGTCACTCGTCTTGGCACCGGTGCAGGCCAAATTGCTCGGCGCCGTCAAATGCAGGTCGGGGTGACCCGCCTGGAGGAAGATCGGGAAAGAATTGCCCGAAACACGGCATGTTGGGTCATTGTACGGTGGCGCACCGTCCCCCGAAGAGAAGGAATCGCCCAGTGCATCGTAGTAGTTGACGACAGGCGGCTGGGCGCCGGACCCATAGACTTCGGCCTGCGCCGACGGATTGCTGCCGTCGTATCCGCCAGCCATGAGATACACACCGTCGCTGACGGTAGTTAGGTAAGCGCTTATTTGCGGGCTCTGCATGACAGCATCGTCGGTCCACGTGTTTGCCACTGGGTCGTATATTTCACTGGTCAACGTAGCGCTCGTACCATTAGAGCCACCGCTTACCAATACGCTCCCGTTCGACATAAGGACCGCCCTAGCTCCAGCCCTAGCGTGATTCATTGACGTCGCCGAGCTCCATGTGCCTGCAGCGGGGTCGTAGATCTCGGCCTCAGCTAAATTAACCCCGCCGTCCCCGCCGCCAGCTAGCAATATATGACCGTCCTGCAGCAATGTCAGGGTTGGAGCGCCAATCCCGTGAGGCAAACTACCCGTCTCGCTCCATGCGTTGGTTGCGGGGTCGTAGATCTCAACCTCTGGGCTGTTAGTCAGCCAGGGGCCTTCCCCACCCAGTAGCATCACGCGGCCGTCCTGCATTAGCACACCCGCATCGTTGCCTTCGCGTGCCAAAGGCAGCTGACCAGTGTAGCTCCATGTGCCGGTTGATGGGTCGTAAATCTCGGCAGACGAAAGGAACCGATTGCCATCGGGTACGCCGTGCGCCCCCGCAGCCAGCAAAACGCGACCATCGGCCAACTTGACAGCAGTCGGATAGCGCCGCGGTGTATTCAGGCTACCCGTGTAGCTCCATGTTCCAGTCGAAGGGTCATACAATTCCGCCGACGAGTAGTCGTTGGAGGCGGTGGCGTCCGTTCCACCAGCGATCAGTATCTTCCCATTATTGAGCGTAATCGCATTCGAAAAAGCAGCGCGCGGCTGGTTGACCGGCCCGCTGGCGCTCCATGTCTTCGCCACCGGATCGTACAGGTCGGTCACCGACGTCAATGAGTTGCCCTGTTGTATACCGCTGACTACCATAATACGGCCATCCAGCAGCTTGGTCGATCCACCCAGCATGTGACTGGTGGTCATCGGCGTAGGTGTCGATTGCCAACTATTACTGGGCGTGTCTGCGATAGCCTGCGACGTTGTTATAAACGACGCGTACGGCACCAGCAGCAATGCAGTTGCAATAAGGCGCCGCGTTCGCCCACCTCCACGTAATAAAAATAGCGCTCGAAAGCGCCAAATACTTCTGCCTAACCAGCCATTCGGGTCAAAAATTACCATACACGCCCCCTATATTATGTCTGAAGCATACTGGCAAAATATTAAAAATTCAAGATACTTTGAAGGTAAGCCTAATATGGCCAGGTCTTGGTGAGAGTGCTCGCCTGGATAGGTTGCTTCTCGAAGATAACCGCGTGATTTTGCCAAAAAGCATGGCTCTCAGCCGTTTCGTCAGCGCTACCTGGAAAGGCTGGTCGGTATGAGCCCACCCATACATTTTCCAGACGGTACTGCCCATCCTCTTGTGGTCGTTGCAGCACCAACGTCAGATACTGCGTTGCGAGCGGTTTGTTACTTTTGACAAATCGAGTATACACCGTGCTTTTGGTGAGCTGAGCATAAAAAATCGTATCAGCATCTGTCGTCTCGATCACAAAGTCATACCCCACAACGCGCCCCATATCGTGCACGATGTTCTCCTGCGCGCTTGTGGGCGCCGTGTGCTGCAAGGCCTCGGCGGCAAGCGTCAACAAATGTGGCTGCTGCGCAATAGGCTTGGCAGCATCCGAACTAATAAGGTCAACTTCGACTGGGATATTATTCTGTGTGTGTCCTATAAGATGTATCATATTACTCCTTGCAGAGCCCCGCAGGGATGCGTATCGATACTTCCAAAAACCGCCGAAAACTTCAGGCCGACCGCCCACAAAACCCGAACAAACGAGGCCCTAACCCCACCCTGAGTCTGGGCGTACGCAAATGGAGTACTGTAGCGCTCATGGCCATTGGCGCGCGCAACGAACAAACCATCTGGCGTTACCCAGCTAGGGCTCTGGCCCATATCCGATGCCGATCGGAACAAGAGTTCGGCAGTGCCTCGTTTTTGCTTGATCGTCGTCTGACTAGCGTCGGTATCCAGACGAGTTGTCACGACGTGGACCGTCTTCCTTTGGGCGAGCGACGCTAACAACGATGCTGCGGTCTTCAAATGTCGTGCCGTCAAGAGCGCTGATCGCTTTTTCAGCTTCTTCTTGGTTTTCCATCTCGACAAAGCCGAAGCCCTTGGAACGGCCGTTGTCTCGGTCGGTTGCAACGCGAGCGCTGACAATTGTGCCGTACTGAGCGAATAGTGCGTGCAGACTGTCATCGGTCGTGTTGAACGATAGTTTACCTACGAATAGTTTAGTAGCCATTATATTAAGAGCCTTTCTGTTAGCTGATACTACAGCGAGATAGGGTCTTCGCTAGCCGAGAATAGAATGAGCTTTTAAAATGGCCGCACTATACGCTTGGTTAAGGTAGAATAACTTGCTATATATACAGTAGCACATTTCCCTCCATAAGCCTAATAACAGCACGTCAAAACCTGCTAAGGGTATAATAGAGCCTGAAACGAGGTACTCTATTACGGACAACCCTGTTCCCAGAACGATCAAACGAATAGTACTTGTTGGCAATTACCCTCCGCGTCAGTGCGGAATCGCAACTTTTACGCAGGACTTATGCACGAATCTCAAGCTTCTACTGCCAGAGGTAGAATTTACTATTTGCGCTATGAACGAGACCATCCTGGACGCCCACGCCTATCCCAGCGAGGTTGCGCACCAGATAGACCAAGAGGACGAAGCGGCATATACGCAGACCGCCGAGGACATCAACAAACATTGGCACGAAACTATTGTCATCGTGCAGCACGAGTACGGAATCTACGGGGGAGAATCGGGCCAGATGCTCCTAAAACTGCTCAGGGCGCTCCGCTGCCCGATAGTTGCAACGTTGCATACCGTGGTCGCCAAGCCTGACCAGAAAATGCGTGCCGTCACTCAAGAAATCATCGCCCTTTGTGACAAGCTGGTGGTGCTTACTGAGAGTTCACTCCAGCTTTTCAACGACCTATACCCGGACTCTGCCGGCAAAACAGTCCGAATTTCGCACGGCATTCACCCCCTACCGTACGTCGACCCAGCCAGCATGAAGCCCACGTTCAAGCTGGCCGACCGGAGCGTGCTTACAACCTTCGGGCTATTAAGTCGGAGCAAGGGTATCGAGTACATCATCTCGGCACTGCCAATAATAAAGCGAAAAATCCCCAACATTCTGTACTTGGTCGTGGGGCGAACACACCCAGCAGTCGTACGCCGCGAGGGACAATCGTACCGGCTCGAATTAGTAAGCCTGGTCAAAAAGCTAAGGCTGCAGAATCACGTACGTTTTGTGGATGATTTCTTGCCCGTGCAGGACATATTGCAACATCTGCAAGCTACGGACGTTTACGTTGCGACGTCGCTCAACCCAGAACAAGCCGTCAGCGGCACCCTGTCGTATGCGCTCGGAACAGGCCGCGCGGTGATAGCCACAAACTTTGCCCAAGCCAAAGAGATCGTCACCAGCGACATCGGCAGGATCGTGCCGATACTTGACTCCACCGCTGTCGCTGCAGCTGCGATCGAGCTCTTTAGCGACCATGACGCACTGCAATCAATGGGGCACGCGGCCTATTCCCGCACGAGGTCAATGCTGTGGTCGAACGTCGCCGATGAGTACGCTGCGCTGATCGCGGACGTGCAAGGGACTGCCCTGCACAGATGGCCAATCCTCAGTACCTCCCATTTGCAGGCTATGACGGATCGCTTCGGAATGTTGCAATTCTCAAAACTAGACATGCCGGCGCGCGTTTCGGGATACACGCTCGACGACAATAGCAGGGCCTTGCAGGTCCTTTGCGCGGCCCGCCAGGAGGGCATGCTCCCCTCGACGACAATGTTCGAGAACTTGTCGCAGAAGTACATGCACGTGTTGGAAGCTTGCCTCACCCATTCCCCGCAGGTGAATTACCTCTCGGCCAAGACAAAATTGCCCACCAAGCAGAACTTGACGGAAGACCTCAGCGACAGCCTAGCCCGGGCGTATTATGCCCTCCAGACGGCCAAATATTCCGGCCAGAAAACCTTAAGCCGGCGTGCCGCAAGCCTACTCACACGCGTTCCCAAGACACTACGGAGCTCGCCCTATCTCAAGACCACGACCCAGCTGCTACTCGGTGCAGCACATGCACTAGATGCCGGCGATAAAGCCGCTCGATCACTAGTGTGGGATCTATCGGCAACTATGCTAGCCGCGTATCGATCTAGCTCGACCGACGAATGGAAATGGTACGAGGATTCCATGACATACGCAAACGGCCAAATGTGCAGCAGCATGCTCGAGGTCGCACGCGTCACCGGGTCGAAGGAATGCAAGGAGGTTGGCGTCGAATCACTGGCATTCCTATCGCAGGTTTGTTTTATGGGTGAGGTGTACGTGCCCATAGGTCAAAACGGCTGGCACACCAAAAACGGCCCTCGAGCGCTGTTCGACCAGCAACCCGAGGACGCTTTTTCGATGATGCACGCGCTAGAAAGTGCTTACAAACTGACGAAGGAAACGGGTTACATCCTCCAGGCCAAGAAGGTCTTCAGCTGGTTCATGGGCAATAACTTGATCGGCGCACGCATGTACGACGACAGAACCGGCGGATGCTACGATGGCCTGACACCACAGGGCGTCAACCGAAACGAAGGCGCCGAGTCGACGCTCTCTTTCCTGGGCGCCCGGCTAATTATGGAGCGGCTAGAAGCCAAAGATTGAAGCGAGATCGATAGTTGCCGTGCAAATAACCGTATCGCCACCGCTGTAATATAGCCGAACTTGGTCATCCACCAATACCGCACCGCAACAAAACACAGCCTTAGGCAACCTGCCTTGTTGGGCTAATTGCTGAATATCATCCGCGCCAAGCGTCTTCAGCCGCTTGAAGCCGCCCTCAATAATGTCAACAAGGCCAGATGTTTCGTATGGCTTTTCCGGCGTAAGGATTGGCTCCGTGCGTCTCCACAGAAGCTTCCGAGGCTCAGCCCTATCAAAAAGAGCCGCGCCCAGACAATACGTACGCTGAGCATCCATCCGATCGACACCATGATACAACGCTAGCCAGCCGTGATCGGTCAGCATAGGAGGTGGGCCCATCTCTACGTAGCCCGCGTCGAAATGCCCACCCCGTGCGCCCAGAACCGCCTCCGGCTCGACCTCCCAATTAATTAAATCATCCGAAGAAGCGGCCCATATGTGGCTATCCCCGAACAAAAGCCGATATTTCCCATCGATCTTTTCCGGATACATTGCCGCGGCCTTCGACCAGTTCGACGGCAAGTCTTCGCGCTGTGGCTGGTTCAGATCTGGGAACATCAGTGTACGTTTGCTCCACGTCTTGAGGTCAGTAGACGACGCCATAGCCGCCCGTGCTGTATCGCCGTCGAACCCGGTATAAGTAATGTGATAGCTGTCGCCAAATTTGACAATCCGTGGGTCCTCGCAGCCCTTTTGCTCCCATGGCTCTAGCGGCGAGAAGACCGGGGATTGCTCGATCGTAAAGTGCTCGCCATCGTCGCTATAGGCAATGCCCAACCTCGAAACCCAATCGTCGCCAATAGCTCGAAACAGCATCACGTACCTTCCACCCTGCCGATACACGCCACAGTTATAGACCTTCTTGCTGGCCCACGGCAGATCGGGCTGCGCCAACAGAATAGGGTTGAGCGAACTTCGTATAAGCATATGCTAAGTGTACAGGTATTACTCGGCAAAGACGACTTTGGCCGATTCGTATATTAAAAAGGACCTTGTCACCGACCGCATCGACGAATAGCCGAGGGTCTCGCGTCCAGGTCCTTTGCCGGGAAGGTCTTCTTACCTTATCTTCCCGGCCTCCATGAGCTTGGTTAGCGAACCGTACCATCCGGTGCTACGGTTTCGCCATTGGTTCGCTCATTATCACACTGCGGGCATGGGCCAACCGGCACTCCGCTCTCCTGCGTCCACTCTTCGCCGTTGTTGGCGCGGGCAATCCGCCCAGAGCTACGTGGATCGTGATGGTAGATACGAGATTGATCTGCGAACAGCCAATACCAGCAACAGGCGAACTGGCAGTCCTGCACAAATCGCACCGTCTGACCACCTCGGCGAGCAAGTGTGACTTCGTTAGGAATGTGCTGCGCGCCATTGCCCATGTCGGCTACATCCGAGCCCGGGAACAGGCTGCCCCTGTCGCCCAAGCCCCTCATCAGGCTTGCCTGCAAGGCAAAGCGGATCGAATCTGGGTCCCCGCCTCCGGAAAACCGTCCTTGGTGTACCATATCCGACACCTTTCGATCTCTGGGGTTTTCTCCCTCTCGAACTTCTTACGAGTGTAAGATGTTTAGATATAATACCATATTATCTTAAAACGAACATCGGCTACAACGAAACAGCCCATCCGTATGGTGCTGTTTTTGTTAATTCGACCTAGGGCTGCCACCTACGTCAACCAAATATTACCCTAGCTAGCTCGGCTTTATCATACGATGGATTCATGTCGAGCTCTGCAAACTCGCCCTCCGTGAACCATCCCCATTTTTCGACATGATCGGTCTTCGTGATTTCGCTTTCTGGGACTGTTACTCTGAAGAAAACATTCATTCTCGGAACCCCGTTCACAACTTTTCCAATATTGTAATGGACGATCTGAAAATCACTCGAGACTGCTAAACTCGACACGCCTATCTCTTCTTTAATTTCGCGCAAAAGACAATCTTTTAGAGATTCACCGTAGTCTACGCCACCACCGGGGATAGCCCACCAACCGCCCCCGTCTACTTCCTTCACTACTAGTATTTTATCTGCAGATACAATCAACGCTCGGACGGCAACTCGATACAGCGAATCATCAATCTCTTCTAACCGTGGGTCAACATGCATGCATCAATAGTATCATTAGTTTTCAAGCCGCTTGGATATAAAAACAGAACTGAAGTAACAGTTCTGTTTTCACTTGTTCTATCTTGGCTCACAACGATAGAGGACGTTATAACCGCGATAAAGCAGGATTTTGCGCTTATTTAGTGGGCCGCCCACACCTAACTCTCTATGGCTATCTCTTTCACTAAGTACTTCCCGTCTTTCTTTATGTCCCTAAGAATAATCCATTTGCTGAAAGTAAGATTAGTTTCAGGGCGAAAAGACTGGTCGGTCATTAATCGCGCCTGTTTGGTATAAGGAATTCCAAGCCGTACAGAAATGTGTGGCAAAAATGCTAAGTGCTCGAATAAGCCAACGGAATAATTGTTAGCTTTCAAAGTTCTTAGTATATGCTTGCGGTACGCTTTCATCTCAGAAGACGCACGGAGCTGAACTTGACTCGAAACTCTGAACAAAGGGCTAAATATATTGGCTGGCCTCTGAATCGTTGCCGTAAGTGGCAGGTTTTTTGATACCTTCAGTAGCCGCTCCATATCCTGCAATAAATCCATGTCGCTCATTTGTGTCGGGGTTTTGATGGTTCGCAGCAACGTTACGTGCGGTGTGTCGTCGCGGTATGGTGTGGGCGGTAGCGTTTCGCGAATAGCTTCTATGGACTTTGTGGATTGACGATCAGGCAATAAGCATATAGAGAATTCAGAGGTCATGTCGCGTTGGTTCATAAAGTTATTTTAGCAAAAAAAGACTTCTAAAGAGGGCCTTCATTACGCTTAGCCCGGCTTATACTACTAGCTAGTTCTGTCTAATTCTTACCGGCAACTCAATCACCCTACCGCCTCGAAAACGCAGTATGAGTTTCACTGTGTCTCGGTCTAAATCGGGCATTGGGCGGTGATTGTTAAAATCGTAACTCATAAACACTACTAGCCTTTGCATCGCGTCGGCTGTAATTGGGTGGGGATGGTTCGGCTGCTCTTGCTCAAAGGTGAATCTATCGGTACTGAATGGTGTCCCGTCGGCATTTGTGCCGTCTACCCTTGCCTCTGTAATATAGTCGTTTCTGCCGCCGTAATTGTCCACGTCTATCACAGCCCGAAACGAAGCTCCGTGACCACTATAGTTCGAAGCCCAGACTGCTTCAGGCTCGGACAACGCCGCCTGTGGTGCTTGTGGCGCTTGCGGTGTGGGTGTCTTAGCGACAGTTTGCTTATGCCGCTTCGGGGCTTCTGCTGCTTTTCTAACCTCGGCGTTATCAAGTAAGTGCATAGCGAGGCTACTGAGAGCCAGATATTCATAAGCTCGAACGGGGTCTTCGATCTTGCCGTCGGATGTGTGGCTTTTCTCGTTACGGAACTGGTCAATAGCCATAGTAAGGAACTTAACGGCCTCTTGAAAATCATGCTCCACATTGTCGGCTGCTGCTCCCCTTATGAAGAGGCCGCCTTTGCCGAAAGCCTCTGAACCGGTCTCATGCTTAGTAAGCTCGCGCAGCCTGTCACGAACTACCTTGAAGCCTTTTTCTACGGCTTCAGGATAGTTCTTGCTTAGATAAAGGCTTGAGCATTTTGCCTTAATCGCATGATGTAGTGCATCTAAGGTTCCTGCACTGATAGGCTCGGTCTGTTTGTTGCTTGAAACTGTGCTTTTCAAGAACTCTACTACTCCTGTTAGTAAACTGCGGTTGCTCTTTATATGACTAAAATATGCTTTTGTGTCGCGCTGTGCATTTTCCGCCGGATTACCAGCTATGACAACCGAAGATGTTCCGTCGCGCAAACCGAAGTCTCGTACCTCATCTGAGCTATCACCAAGAATTTGCTTCAGTAGCAGCTCGGTATGTCTATGCCAAGCCTCGTATGCTTCGTGATCTTCTTGTGCTGCAAGGTTGTCGAGCTTGTCGATTTGTTCTGTAAGTAATGCGGTGGCTTGGTCAGGCTTCACTACCCCTTAGACTCCTTACCGACATTATACGCCCACAGGACGGAGCGGTACAGATGGGCTTGCTATGCTATTAAATTGAGTCGCTCAAAGAGTGTAATTGAGGGTGGTGTCAGCCTGTAGCCGCCGAGTTGTGAGAGTTTCATCCACTCCAATTTCACTAGGTCGTCGCTTAGCTTTGTTACTATTGCGTCTGCATCTTTGCCTACGTCCACGCGGTACACATTGAACTTCATTTTGCAGAGAACTTTTTCGCCGGTATCTTTGAGTGTCTTTTCGGTTTCGCCGGTTCCTTTGTCGTCTGCCAGTGCAACCTTGCAAGTGTTAGTGTCGATGCCGACTTCTTCTAAAATCTCGCGCCTCAATGCTTCAAGCTGAGTTTCTCCCTCATCAACGCCACCGCCGGGAATGTGCCAACAATCTGCGTACACCCCGCCGCCTTTCGAGTCCTTCATACCCATAAGCAGCTTGCCATCTCTAGAAAAGATGAGCGCTGATACGATTTCGCGGTGGATAGTCCTCATATCTTTGTGAACCGCTGTGCGGTTTTGCCGTCTACCTCGACATCCTCAACCCAATTTGCTACCGGGCGTATCCACGTGAGCTTGTCGCCGTACTCTGCTTGGTAAATAACACAAGGCTCGTTGTCTTCTTCGCGAAGGGCGATTGCTAAAACCTTGTAACTCAACTGCTTGTAGTGCATGTAACGAGCGCCCACGACGACTTGTTTGTTAGCTTTGGCTAGACGTGCGGATAGTTGTGACTGTGTTTCTTTTTCGTTCATCTGACTAAACACCTACCAGCTTCTTAAACTGTTCATGATCGTATTTTACTTCTGGATTGGTGTCATCAACGTGGATGTTGTTGTCTGGGTTGAATGGCGGCGTGTTAATGACGATTAGCACTAAGTCTTCTTTTGGGATGGTAAAGTGTGCTGTTTGGGGCGGCGTCACAATAACATCGCCACTCTTTATTTGCAGCTCTTCACCACCCACAACGGTTACGCCACTGCCCGTAAGAATAAAATAAATCTCCGTTTCGCCACCGCTGTGGTAGTGTGGCTCAGCTACTTTTATCTCGCGCATATCAGCAATGGCGAAGCTCTCGTCAGGCCGATCAAGTGGACTTGTGGGTTCATAGACTGGTCCGCAGTATGTCGCTTTAGGTGTTACGCCTTCAACTACGTTTTGCCAATCGCCCATTGTGGCAATGTGTCCTTGCCACGCGGCAATGAGTTCTTTTATTTTTGGATCGTTCGTGGTGTTGAATATCATGTAAACCATTATACTAGAACACATGAAGAAGCCATTTACTGACGAAGACGCAGCCAAGCTCGTAGACTGTGCCGTCGAACTAGCCCAAACGGTAGCCACCGACAACAAAGGTCCCCAGCCAATGGCTATCTGCTGTATGAAGGCCGATCAAGGCGTTATGGGTGTGCCCACGGCGTATCGCTGTATGGATACGGTCAAGGCAACCAGCGCTACCTTTGCCATCCACAAAGCATTTACAGTGCTTCTTTACCAAGCTGATACCAAAAAACATGCTGACCGTCTTAAGGATGGCACTTGGAGCGAGGCCGATATGATATTGCAGCAGCACACCATTCCACAATTCACGCCGTGGGATGGCGGCATACAGGTGAAGGATGACGAGGGGAATGTGGTTTGCTCACTTGGTGGCGCTGGACGCACAAGCGAGGGTGATCGTCGGCTAATGGTTTTGGCTGCACACAAAATGGGGTATAAGACTAATTTTGATGAAAAGGGCGATCCGTTAGCTTAGGATTTTTAGATGACCAACGAGATTACTCTAGCTATATCAGCCTTGGGCGTCGGTGGGCTGCTGGGTGCCCTAGTTAAATCGGTACTCGATAAGCGCCAGTACAAGTTCTCAAAAGCCTTTGACTATAAAGAATCCCGCTACAAGGCGATGATGATTCTAATGTGGATTGCTATGAATCCTAATGAGCATGAGCTTAAACAGCTTCGCCTACACAGACCCCAGATCAAAAACGCAAAAGAGCTAGAAAATGAATTAAATCTGGAGTACCACAATGCTATGCTTTTCGCTTCGGACACGGTGCTAAATAATTTAATGGCTTTTATGAAAAATAAGAATCCCGAAAACTGGCAGCATACAGTCCGAGCCATGAAGAAAGACCTGTACTTATAGATTTCGCGCCTAAACGTGTACCGTGTCGTCAATCAGCCCTTGCTCTCGAAAACTAAAATAACCAGTCTTCGTGACAATAAAATGGTCCCGTAACGGAATGCCGAGCAATATCCCCGCCGCTATAAGCTGCTGCGTAGTCTTAATATCTTCCTTGCTAGGCTCTGCTATGCCGCTCGGGTGGTTGTGGGCAATAATAACGCTTGCGGCTCGATCCATTAGTGGCTCAGCGAACATTTCTCGCGGATGTACCAGACTGCTGCTTAGTAGCCCTATCGTCACCACGCGCCGCCGTATGAGCCGCCCAGCACTATCCAGCGACAATGTAACGAAGTACTCTTGCCGTCTATCTCTAAACGGCTTGAGACAGGCTAGTACGTCGTGGGTCGATCGTAGCGGTTTGGTGATGTTTGGCTGCTGACAGACCACACACGAGCTTCCTTCGCTCCTTTTGTAGGAGAGTCGCTTTTTTCGGCGACTCCCCATTACCGTTAGGCTCCTGTACCGGAGCTGTCAGACCAGCTAACCATTTTTAACCCTGATTTTCCTTATTTTCTACTATTTATCACTGGTAGTATCGCCGTGATTAGTTCTTCGTCGTCCTTTGGTAACTTCGGACCTTGGGGTCGAACCTTTGTTCCCCGCGGCGTAATGCTTGCCCTCATTTCTCTCATGATTTCCCACAGGATTCTTGTTACTGCCTAGAACACAGCCTTAATTGGGGCAACTTGTGTTGCGTCCGTGGAGTGAATGTCTACTAACAGTGATCCCATTACAAGTACAGTGTCTGAGCTGTTTGTGAAATAGGATGTCTTTGCGCCCTCGGCCTTAGAATTGTTGGCGAACTCATACAGCTCGACATTCGTTTCGCCAACATTGTACTTACCGCCCTTGTTTGCACCAACCATTTGATAGTACGCGCCTTGGTCATTTGAAACCGTAAAGCCGGCAGCCTTCCAGGCGGCAACAGCCGATTTAATGTCAGTCACTTTTGTAACTTCAACATTCTTGGTCTGAGTCTGTTGCTGTCCTTCGTCATTCGTAGTTGTAGTCTTAACTGCCACTGTCTTTTTATTATCGTGGTTGCCCATGACAACGGCCCCCACAACCACTGCCACTACGACAACTACGCTTGCTACTATCATTGTTATTTTCTTGCCACTCATCGTACTGCACTCCTCTGTATGGATTTAGTTAGTATTCGGCGGCATCAAAAAAGCTCGCCGCCAGCGATGCCCTTTCGGACACCCACAGCCGTTTCCGACTGCGACCATACAGAACAGTGCTCTGACGACGAGCTGTTTGTTCTGTATGGATTGATACGACCATACCTGTCCCTTACGGGTGGCTCTAGGTCTAGGCGATAAATCGCTTAATGCTACTATACAACAATAACAGGAGTAAGTGTACTTTTTATCATCTCAACGCTCAAGGCCCGCTGGAGAGCTTCCAGAGAGCCCACAGAGGGTATTAAAAGCCTGTTCATCTTTTTGTATCGGAGGAGATGAAGCAATGCCGCCCAAATTTTTAAGCCAGATTTTGACCCCCTTAACGCCATTTTTCACTATTCACCGGCCCCCTATTTTCCATACGCCGAATCCCTTAAAAATCCGGCAAAAGCGTACAAGTTTTCACTAACTTGTAAGGAAATTAAAGACTGCTTTGCGCTGGTTTTCTTTCGCAAGAGTCATCCGCTCCGCGAAGACTGGATTGCTATTGAAGTGGTAGTAGTACACCTGACGGCTTATACCCGCATAACGGCACGAATCTGTGATGCTGGCGCTGTGTGCTATCGCATCTGCCAATTTGAAAACTGTCCGCATGTTGATCTTAGTGGGTCGTCCCACTGCGTTTTTGATTGCTTTGGTTGCCACGAGTAACTCCTTTATTTTTGTAAAAACCTCTACTCTAATTATAAAAGACGAGCGCTTGAGAGATGTTGCAGCAACTGGTTACTGATGACTTATAATGTTAATCAATCGCATGAAAGTAGCCGACCAATTAACGAACAATAATGATTATCCAGTTGTAAGGGTGCTAAACACTGTGGCCTTATCCGTTATTGCTTCAGTCCGAAAGGCTGAGGAAATGGATTTGCCTGAAGACTATGAGATTAACGAACTGAATCGTGCGTACGTGCTCCTCGTTCACGAGCTTGAGAAGTTGTACGGTCAAAACCCCAGCTTGGCTGAAATAGGGCCAGAACCATTTTGGAAACGATTCGATGTCCTGAAGCACCGATCCTGGAAGATGCTCGATGACTTAGACGATCCTGACAACGACAAGGGGCTAGCCCACATGCTTAAGCTGGATAAGTTATGTATCATTGCGGACAGTGAGACGCCTGAGTTATCGGCAGAACAAGTTAAGCTTATTGAGCAGGTGCTGGAAGCTGTCAAAAAGTACCGCCAAGTGCTTGATGATGCAAGACTCGATAAAAACGCAAGAATAGAAGACTCGTGGTACGTACCCGAATATAAGCTGAGCTATACCGACGGTATAATAGTTATAAATGATGTGCTTAGGCTGAAAAAGACTCACATCGATTCATCCATAGATAAACTGCTTGAACAAGCCTTCAAGAATCGGAATAAGTTATTTACTCCAGAATTGCCGCAAACAGCCCGTAACTTAAGCACTATGCTGAGTAGCGCTGGCTTCACGCCGACGCTTAGACAGCTCTTCTTCCCTGCTGTTGGTAAGCGTAGGGGTGTTTTATTTCGCCCAATCGTATCTAGCGTACAAGCTAGCAAAGAAAAGATAGACACAACTAAATTGGACCTGACGCTTCAAGCATTGGACGCAGTCGTTACGTTTTCTGAATAACCAATATAAATCGAACCGAAAATCGCAGTAATGAACCGAAACGTTGGCAGCTTGAACCTTTTAGCTACGCCATAAAACCCATTCAACGACAAGAGACTTATAAAGATCTCTAATAGTGGCTAGGACGAATAATCCGAGTTCACCTAGCATTCAATCGTCCCGTTAGGCGAACTCTCCACGGAGAGCAGAAATGCTGTTAAGTAAAGATTTAGTAGAACGGTTTCAAGCAATCTACGTTAATAAAAATGGTGAAATGATTGGCTACGCCGAAGCCGAGTCGCAACTCAAAGAGCTTGCAGAGCTAGTACGCTTAACCAGTGCAATGCAGGAGGTCAAATAACATGGCCAAATCATTCACGGTTGAAGCACAGGTCCATATGCCTATTCCACAAGGCTACCGCGTAAAGGTGTCGGTACTTGACATAGGTATGTATATAAACGGGATGGTGGTAATGCCGCCAAGCGAAAGTCACGATAACTGGACGGTATACCCACCATCTCAAAGGGCTGGCAGGGGTAAGTACTCCTACATTATAGAGTTCAATAAGCAACTCCCTTTATGGCAAGAAATCTACGACGCTTGCGTCGATGCTGTAAAGCTCGAACTATCGTACGACAAAAAGGATGTGGTAATCACTGACTTTGATGAAAACGCGCCCATTAACTTGGATGATATACCCTGGTGAACAAACCTTTACATTAGTAGACCTTTATATATAAAGATCACCTTTAACTATTAAAGATTATCTCCATATAAAGGTTCTACTAAGTAAAGATATACATTCCTCGGGGAAGAACTATAATACAAGCCACAGAATTGGCGTATGCGCCAGAAAAGGATATAACTATGAATAGCCGAAATTTACAAAGCTTACGTTACTGCTTATACGCGCGAAAATCTACTGACACAGAAGATCGGCAAGTGCAGTCGCTAGACGACCAAGTAAAGGTCATGAAAGGAATCGCTAAACGTGAGGGGGTTCGCATAATCGGCGAGCCTCTTCGCGAAAGCAAGTCAGCAAAACGGCCCGATGCTCGTCCTGTCTTTGGCGAACTGCTACAAGAAATTGAGGATGGCAAAATTGACGGTATAGTGTGTTGGAAATTGGATAGGCTCTCAAGGAACCCTAGCGACTCCGGTCGTATCCAACAGCTCTTACAAGACGGTAAACTCAAGCATATTTTAACTGCTGAAAAGAGTTACTTCCCCGAAGACAACGCCATTGTGTTCAGTGTAGAGGCGGGAATGTCTAACCAGTATATTCGTGAGCTTGCGAGTAATACGAGACGTGGAATGCAGTCGAAAGCAGAAAAAGGTAATAAGCCAGGCGTGCCGCCCGTGGGCTACTTAAATGACCGACTTGAAAAGATTGTTATTGCTGATCCTGATCGGTTCACTGCAATGCGTATGCTCTGGGATAAGATGCTGACAGGAACATACTCGATGGCTCAGCTGGTTCATGTTGCAGACAAAGAGCTGCACATAACCACACCAGTTAGAGGCAAGACAGGTGGAGGGCCAATCGCCTACTCAAGCATGTGTGCTTTATTCAAAAACCCGTTCTACACGGGAAAGCTTCCCTTTAAAGGTCAGCTATACCCAGGCAACCATCCAGCAATGATTACAGAGGAGGAATTCGAGCGAGTGCAGCAGATTATTGACCCGTTGCATACAACGCGCCCGAAAGACAAAACATATAACTTCCAGCTGCGTAACCTTTTCCGTTGTGGGGAGTGTGGCTTTGCGATAACCGCCGAGCAGAAGCATAAAACGATTAAATCTACGGGCGAAAGCAGAGAGTACGTCTACTACCACTGTACTGGGAAGAACAAGGCCATAAAATGCAGTCAGCCTAAACTACATGTAAACGAAGATCAGCTAATTGAACAAATTAAAGAGAAGCTTAACAAATTCACGATTGACCCCGACTTCTACAAAATTGCTATCGAGGCATTGGCGCAGGAAGAAGATGAGGTCGTTGAAAAAGATCAGGCTAAAACACTGGCCCGTGATAAGGCTATCGAGAAAAAGAATCAAGCTATAACCAACCTACGTCGCATGAGGTACAACGGAGAAGCTGATGATGACTCTTGGTACTTTGCTGAGATGCAGACGCTTGAAGACGAGCTGGAGGCGCTACAGAAGCAACGTAATGACGCTGAATATAAAGCTCGTGACTGGCGTGCCAAAGCCGACGAGGTGTTCACGTTTGCTCGCTATGCCAAAGAGGACTTTGACAGCGATGACTTAGAGAAGAAGCGCTCCGTAATTGTGAAGCTCGGCGAAGTGCTTACGATTTTGGATAGAACCATACAATTCACCCCTAATAAATTCTTCATTCCGCTTGAAAAAATGAATGAGCAGCAGAAACTGGCTCCAGAAATGGTTAGAACCGACTCCCAACAGAGGGGAATCGGTTCTAAACACGATGTAGTTCTATCTTGGCTCCGGGGGCGGGATTCGAACCCGCGACCAATTGATTAACAGTCAACTGCGCTACCGCTGCGCTACCCCGGAATACAGATGTCATTATACGAATTTTGGAAACAGAGGTCAATGGCTATCGAGTGCACATCCCAAAGGATCCTCCCGCAGACTGAGGCGCTGCTTGCGCCGAGGGCCGTTGTGCGGAAGGACCCTCTGGGATGTGCACCAAAAAATACAGCCTTCCCTGCCGTGGCAAGGAAAGCTGTATGTGGGCGTTTGGTTTACTATATACTACCCGCTAGGGCTACGAGAAAATGTTCGATACAAAATTAATCGTGACGTTGACGACACCTCCGACTGCATTTTGAATCGATACAAAAATGCTAGGGTGGTTATCGTTGTGACCACCATTGCCACCATATCCTCCCCCATGGCCATGACCATGAGCGGCGACGTAGCTTAGACAAGCCTGCTTGGTTGCAAAGCCAAAGTGCGCAAAGCCAGGGTGGTCACACTGGCTTGCGACGACAGGCGGATTTGCCATATTACCGCTGTGAGCGGAAACTGAAGCTGATGCGAATACATTTGCCGACAGCGTCAATGCAAACGCGGCAACACCTCCGACAAAAAGCTTCCTTAGTTGTGATCTAGTTTTGAAGGTCATCGTAATGAGAGTCTCCCTCCACTTAATTTTTTGCCCACGCAGGCCAATGTAGCAAAACCAGATTTTTCGGGCAAGCGAGTTTATTACTCGACCAAAGGTGATATTGCACTGGTTAATGCCTGAACCAAAACTTATTTTCGTGTCGAGCTTCAATGGCGAACATCACCAGCCCAAAACTTAGCAACTCGTAGGCCATGGTTGCCATGGTTTGCGCCAGCGTGGCAGCACTGGCCAGTTCCAGCCCGGTCATATATATAAGTGCCAGCACAGCCAATACAAGCGCCGCGCGACTAGGCAATCGCATGCATAGCGCCACAACGCCGCATGCCGCCGCCAGCACGGCCCCAACCATGCCCAGCCAGGCGAGGCCGAATAAAATCGGCGAGACTAGCACAGCTACCATGATGTCCCACGCTTTCTGCCGCTTCCTCGCTGGCACCGCAGACACTTTGGCGAAGCGCGGAGCGGGCGTGGGGCTTTGCCTGGAAGTGCTCGGTCTGGCCACCTTTCGGCGTGGTGGCTGGACTACATCTATAAAGCGCCTGTTCATCGCGCGACCACCCGGTACAGCCTCAGCGTCGGCGTATCGCGAACAAGTCGTACATCTGGCTGCCGGTCAAGAGCATCGTAATTCCGATAGTCATACTCCTTGGCTAGCAAAATATAGCCGATATGCAACCGGGTCAGCTCAGCTGCGACGGGCTCGCCCCGTTCGAGGCGCGGCAGGATGGACTGCTCTATGGTAGCCTTGGTCGCATCAACTGTCTGTGGCCACACGCCTGCCAGGTCTGGATTGTCGCCGGCGATGATAGGCGCATCGAAGAAAGCACTTGCCGGACTGGCAATAATTCGCCCACTGGCAAATCCATAGCTCATATACAGATGCCATGGCAGGAACAGCACACGTTGCCGCTCCGCGCTGCCTAGTTGCTGGTTAATGTCGTACCAGCCGCGGGGGTAGTTGGTCGGCTGGAGTTGCCCGCCAAAGCCCCACCACATCGTCGGCGTATAGGCGACCAACAGAGCCACAATCATGCCTGCTACAATCCACTGCCGTCTGCCCATCCCGCTTAGCCGCCAAACCGCCAACGCCATGAAATACGCTAGCGCAAATGCAACAACGGCTACAAACTTTTGCGGCTCACGGTATCCCGCGAAGAACGGAATGTGCTGCGCCAACCAATCGCCACCGAATCCACTGGCGATGACCGCCGCAACCGCTACAATTGCGCTCATATATATAGCCCTGCCTTGTTGTTGCCTCCACGCCACAACAACGCCACAGATGACCAATGCCCATACCAGCAGCTGCAGGGCGCCCCATCCACCCATGGCATCAATGGGGACCACGAAAATCCCACGATTCTCCTGCCAAAACCCTTGCAGTCCCAGTACCGACCCAAGTGGGCCAGTGCCATTGGCATCGATGGTTGTAAAGGCATGTCGCTCGCTAGGACCAAAGGTGCTGAGTGAATCGGCGATCTTGCCATGGCCGAGCATTGTCGGTGGCAACCAGTAACTGCTTGCCAGTATGAAGGCCACTGCTGCCAGCATCCCATGCGTGGCAATTGCCTTCCAGCCTGCCCGGTCGCGGCCTGCGATGCCAGCTAGGGCAAGGCCCAACACCACCACGTATCCTAGCGAATGAATAGACACAATACTCATAGCCGTTACCCAACTAGCAACAGCTAGGCCGCCCCGCGCACTCGGAGCACGCACAAATGACAACAGCGACCTGCAAAACCACGGCAGCAGCGCATACCCCAGCAGCACCCCGTACTGCCCCGCCATAAACCGATCGTACGTAAACGGATTGACCATATAAAACCCACCGGCTATATACGTAGCGACACGGCCGACCTTTGGCGCTTCTGTTCGCAGAAAGCGGTCCATCCCCACACCGCTAAGCAGCAGTATCGCGAACAGCAATGCTTTTTCGATCAAATCCGCCGGCAGTACGACGTTCAGAACATGCAGTAGCGTATAGAACAGAAACGTATTATCCACCTGGTGCGGCATCCGAATCTGCGGCGTAAAAACCATATCCATGCTCAGCACAAAGCCTGGCAACAACAGCGGAGCCATTACGGCCAGCGATATGGCCACATACGGAAGATAGCGTAGGAACGCGCGAAGCTTCATTTCTTCTTACCCTTGCCCGCGGCGATCACATGCCGATACACGCCCTCACTCGCCAGCTGGCGTTTGTGTCGCCGGTGTGTCACGGCAATATAACCGCCAGCCACAACGAGTGTTGCAACCGAAATGCCACGACTCACCACGAACCATCGCTGCGGCACAAACTCAGCTACCAGGTCGATGTCGTAGCTGCCATCACTGTTATGTCTACAACCTTGGGCGTTGGCGGCGCACAGCTGGGCTGGGTCGATGTACCACGCATTCTGGTAATTATTGAGCTGGAAATGATTGCCGGCGGCATCTACCCGTGCAAATGGCGACCACGCATTCACTCGGCTCAGCTGGGCATTATCAAGCTCCAACCGCCACCCGGCATGGTATGTCTCGCTCAGGCTCAGAACAAATGGCGCCGATACATGCTGAACATGAGCAGCTTTTTCGGTAACGCTAATGGACCGGAATGCGATCTCCCCAGGCTTCGATAACGGTCGAAGTGGCTGCGACACCGCGTAGAACTGCTGGTCGACAGAGGGGACTGCTATGAGTTTAACGTTATCGTAGCGCACCACACTCTTTGTCCGACCGTCGCTTTCGTAAGCGTGCAGATACAAACGCCCGGCCGTCACAACCTGAGGCGTATGCACCCTGGTCGTGAACGTGTGCCACTGATTATCAGCGATGGGGATCTGTTCCTGCTTGCCAGAATCAGCACCCGTAAACTCCATATAGTAACCAGCTAGCTGCGCAGGATCGCCCTTATAGTCAAACCTTAGCAGATAGTCCGTATCGGGTTGAACGGCTACATCGACATGCTCGCAAGCCGTGTGGCGGGTCGCCTCCAGTTGCAAGGAATGCTCGCCATCGCTGGCATCGCCGCTGACGCTCGCCATAATACTGCCGGATTTGTCGTAATTATTACAATCAGCAGCCTTGTCCTGCCACGCACCTTGCTCAAACGAGCCATTGGCTATGATGTTACGGAAATCGAATGAATCGTCCTGCAGCCGCACGTTCACTGACCCCCGGGCAGGAGCCGTGTAGGCATGGTAGCTCGACTTCGGCGTCGGTATATCGAGCTTGCCCACCTCCTGCAGCTGGACCAAGCTTACATTGTCGTAATGGTTAATAGCCGGCTGGTCAGCATCGCTCGCGAGGGCATGGAGCGTCAGCTGGCCCTCGTGCGCGTTCTCTGGCGTCGTGATGAGCTGTGTTGCCTTATGCCAATCGGCGTCGGATGTGCTTTGGGTGCTACGCAGGGCACCCTGATCGGAATTGTTGAATCGCATGTACGAACTCGCCGACTGCGTATGCTGACCCTTGTAATCATAGCTCAGCACGTACGTCGCATTGGCGCTCAACGGAAAATTTGTATACGTGCAGGCATCGTGTCGGCGCGCTGTCAGCTCCAGGGAACGGCTGCCGTCCGTCGCGTCTTTGTCGTCCAGGTTCATCTGTATATCGGCATTTTTGTCGTACGCGTTGCAGTCGTTTACTTTTTGCTGCCACAAGCCCGATTCAAATGAAGAATTGGTAATTACATTCTGGGCATTAGAAACAAATACCTCCAGCATGCTATCCCCGTCCAGCCCGCCAATACGGCCCGACCCTGTCGTAGGGATTTGCACAATCCCTCCGTTCAGGCTGGCATAGTATTGCACGCCTTTGACGATACGGATGCGGCCTAGCACCTTGGACGACAGACTGTCGTTGTCCTGAACCAGCTGATCATTGGCGTACAGCTTACCGCTACTGGCCGTATAGAACACAATCGAGCCGCCTTCCACGCGGTACATGACCTCGCCAGGTATGCTGTTACTATATATGGTCACATTGGTGTTCTGGGGCGGCGGCGTGACGGTCTGAGTAAGCGAGCTACGGTGTTGGTCGATGAGGCCTGGGCTATTTGGATTGGCAAAAAGCGGTGTAACCGAACCAAACGTCCCAGCAGGCGGATGGTCGCTGGGCGTAACGTAGCTAAACTGCCGATCTGGAAACGTCTGCTGCACAAATGACCGTGCCGCTTCGGCGTCGTCGGTCGAGCTCGCCTGGTACACCGAACTGACCGACGAGATACGCGGTGCATAGTTGGTAACCTCCAGGATATGCGGGCTCACAGCCTTTAGCTTGCCCGGATTGGCCTCGAGCAGCTGCGATAGAAAATCCGGATTGTTCTTGATAAGCGACACGTCGCCGCCGTATGTCGAGGGCGGGACGTAACGATCATAATATGACTCGTATATATTGCTGAGGTCATAAATATACCGCACATTGTAAGGCTGCAGTACATCGACATTCATCGATTGAAGTAACCGGTACTGGACCGAGCTCTTGAAATCCTGAGGTTTGACGGAATTTTCAACAAATTGCTGGCTGCTAAATGCACTGAGGCTGTCATGACCACTGTTGCGAAGTGGCAAATTGTCCTGGAACCGCATCGGAAACTTCGTAAGCGCCAGCTGGTCAAAGAACGGATACACCAGCGCGCGCTGGTCGGCATCGTGGTGTGTAGCCGCAAATTGCTGGAACTCGGCAAACTGCTGCCGCACGCTCGCAAAGCTAATAACCTGCGTATCGGCGCGGTATTTCACAAACCCAATCACCACCACAATCATCAGCCACGCCACGCTGAGCCATTTCATCCAACCCCGCGGCATCAGACGCGCCATCAGCACCAGCAGCGCCAGCACTGCCAGCGGCGCAAAATGCCCCACCTCGCGGAACATCGGATACAGCATAGTGATGGGACCGAGGTTAAAAATCTGGAACATCCCGGTCGCCAGAAACAACATCACTAGCATAAAGCTCATCAAAAACACATCTTCGACCTGCTTGCGTTTGGCCCGCAGCAGCATCAACACCACCAGGATAAACAGCAGCCCATACAGGAGCAGCTCAGGCGTGCTATAAAACCGCGATATCAACGTTGCTTTCGAGAAGCTAAAGCTAAAAATATTGAGATAATTGGCGTCGGTCAGCCCCTTGAACGTCGCCTTGGCCGCCTGGCCGCTGACGGCAGCCAAGTTTGCTCCGCCAAACAGAAAGTTCGACAGCCACACCAAGCTCAGCAGTATGGGGATGGCCATAGACACTACGCCATACCTTAGCCGCCACACGTCTGGCCTAAAAACAAAAAACAATCCAATACATATGCCCGCCACGACAAATAACTGGATCTGCACACCTATCACGGCAACCACCAACCCCAGCACAATCGCACTTCGCAGTGTTGCCCGGTATCTATACAGGAGGAAATACACCAGATAGATGAACGCAGCATACGCGACCAGATAGTCAACATATCCCGCTATAAAGTTATAAAAAATCACCGGATTGACGAATGCCATCAACCCCAACAGAAACGCCGTTCCTGCGCCAGTATGACGCCTGGCAATCAAATACGTCAGATACGCGCCAACGGTAAAGGTCGCAACCAATACACCAAACAGCAGCAGCTCTGGTGGCACAAATCGGAAAAGCCCAATAAAAAACCGCAGCAGATAGTCGGTCGAATAGCCGAGTGGGCTGCCATTACCGTCGCTCGTCCATGCTTCTGCCGCCCGGCCAAAGAAATTGCCGATCTCGCTGGTATAATACGGGAACACCCAGTCCCAATACTGGCCAACGCCGCCAGCGGCTCGCCCCAGCAGTAGCATAAAGAACGCCGCGTAAAGTATCACGACCATCCCCCTGCCCTTTGGCACAAACCGGCTCAGGCGTTTACTATTCATATTTGTCGGCAAATTCCTGATAGGCGACCCTTTGCTCCAAATTGATGCTGCTCACGGCAAAAAAACGCTTCGCAACGTCCTCATAATGATGATATATGCTCCAAAATTGCTTCGGCAGATCGCGCAACGCCTCGAGGTCGATACAGTGTTCGGAGATATTATTGTCGTGGAAAAACGAGCTAACCTTTGGACGATAGGCAATCCCGAGACACGGCGTGGCGTTAAAGGCCGCCAAGATGTTGGCATGCAACCGCGTACCGATCATTAGATCAAACGAACCAATTGTTTCGATCAAATCCTGCAGTGATTGAGGGCGATATATTTCGCACGCTATACCAGCTTCGCGCAGGCGTATTTGCAACTGCTGCGATGCCCACAGGTCGTCCCGCTTTTCGCTTTTGCTGACCAGCATCGGCAGCAAAATGACGCGGAAATCACCAGCCGGCAGCGACGCAATAAATGTCGACACGTGCTCGATCAGCCTCGGAAAATTCCGATGCGGATCGGGAAGGTGATAAAGCAACGACACACCAATGACGAACGGTTGGCCTTTTTCAGGAAGCCGATGCGTACGCGGCTGATAAAATGGCAAGTTGACAGCCAGGTCCGTCAGAACCGTAGCCCCAGGAATATTCAGAATGCTTGCCGAACGCTGCTCGCGCAGGATGACTGTCGTTGCCAACCTGGCAGAAAGTCGCGCCAGCCACAACGAATAACCACTCAGCTTGCCAATACCGCACCCGACATAGTGAACCTTCTTGCCAAAGGCTCGCGCGAGTATGTTCAGCCCGATCATCTTGTATAGCGGTTGGCGTGGGAACCGGTTACCATACCACTTTACCCACACATCACCGCCCCAGTACACTATGCTGTCAACCTCCAGGAAGACTCGGACCTTTTTCCAGGCATCGCGCACGCTGGTTGTCGAGATAGTTGTTACTAAGCTCTTTGCAATATCAGGCAGCAGGTCATCGTGAGCCGAGTTGATATACAACCTATGTCCTGCAAATAGCTGTGCAGCAGCGACCAAGAAAACATCATCGCCCAAATTGCCACGCCCGTATGAGCCAAGGAGCAATGTGGCCCGCTGCTTGGCTATTTTTTTTCGCCTGCCTATCATGCCGCTTCGCTCATAAATTCATACTCACGGGCCGCCACTTGCTCGACGCTAAACTGCCGGGCGTACTTGGTGATGCGGTCTTGCTCGGCCTGGTAGGCTGCCGGGTCGCGGGCGTACTGGCTCAGGAGCTCGCTCGCTCGCGCCGTCATACCGGCCACATCGCGAAGCGGCGTCAGCGTTACTGCGTCGCCAAATACCGCCGGATACACGGGCAGCTCATAGGTAACCACCGGCGTGCCCACAGCCAACGCCTCTGCAATTGCGATCCCCCAACCTTCTTCAACACTAGGGAAGACAAACAATTTCGCACGCGACAACAGATCAAACTTGGTCTGATCGTCAACATAACCAACTACGTCTATTGGCAATTTCTCGGTCGCCACGTACTGCCGAATACGCTCCAACTCGGGGCCGCCACCGATCATCACCGCACGGAAATCCTTGATTGTCCGCGCCAACTTTCGACAGACCTCCACAAAGTCATCGACGCCCTTTTGCCTCACCATACGCCCGCAAAAAACCAGCGTAATATCCTTTTGGGAATACTCCCGCGGCTGGGCCGATGGCCGCACAAAGTTGCTTGACAGCAGTATCTGCTGCTTCGTAAAGCCCATCTGGCGCAACCGGTCAGCCACTAGTTGGTTCACAACCACGACCTTCCCGAACCGATGGCGGATAAGCGCAAAGCATACCTTCTCTTGCCAGTTTGCCAGGCGTGTATTCAGATTTGCCGGGCGCTCCATGTCCTGAATAATGTGATGAATAAACACTACCTTTGCATGACGGCTACGCTTCGCAAACGCCACAGGTAACACATCTGGCAGGAAGTGCGAACTAGCGACGAGTACATCCTGGCTCTTTACGATCTTGTTCACCCCTGCCGCCCCGCGCAGAGCCCGCAACACATATAGCGCTGCCACGGGTCTACGCACCGCCGGCTCGGGATGGGCAACCGTCCTCAGGCGCGGAACCTCGGGGTATACGCTGGCCTGCCCGTCACCATGCGACATTACCAGCAGGGCTTCGACAGCCGGCCTAAAGTCGAGCAACCAGCCCAAAAATCCGCTCATGTGCATATCGCCGCCAGATACGTCGCCGATAAAACAGTTGCGATACACTACCAGCCTATTCACGCTTGGTCTCCGTGCATTAGCGTACGCTTGGCACGCCAGTACCCCAGACCACCGCTGGCGTATTCGGCGGTTTTGAGCACCAACATGCCGATACCGAGCAACGGATTGCGCAGTAGCTTACCCGGACGCGAGAAAAATAACTTATAGCGCTGAAGTGGCCCAGACTGATCGGTCAGAGCCGAACGAGTCGGATTCTTGGCGAAATATTCTGCCGCGTGCTGGGCGTAATAGTACATCTTGCCAACGGTCCGGCCAAAATGCAAACGCCCTTCGTTGTGCATGACGCGCGCGGTCGAACGTGCGACAGTCGAGACAGCAGCAACTCGCCGCGACAGGTCCCAATCTTCGCCACCGGTCATTTCCTCGCTATAGCCGCCGACCCGGTCGAAGACATCCCGCCGAAAAAACCGTGCCGCCTCAATGGCATCTTGCCCCACATAGAACGATCGCTCCAACCGCTTACACGCCGCCCAAAAGCCTTCGCCGAATGACTCCTCGGGGATAATTACACCGCCAGTCTCGGGGTCGGCCGTGATGGCCTGCACGCACGACTCCACGACGCCAGGCTCTAGCTCCATATCCGAATCGATCACCAGGACATACTCGCCCTTCGACTGCCGGATCGCAACGTTGCGCTGGACCGAGCGCTCCGGGCCTTTGTTGTACACTTGGTCGGTGTAGCGCGCGGCGATGTCCTTGGTATCATCGGTCGAATTATTATCCACCACGATGAGCTCGGTTGGTTGATATGTCTGCTGCGCGATCGTCCGCAGGCACGCATCGAGCGTATCATGGTTGTTGCGCGTCGTGACGATAACAGATACAAGCGGTCGGTTCATGTGGCTACTCCTATCACACGTTTAAAATCCTGATAGCTTTGGTCAAAGGTAATTGTTTTGCTCCATTCCCACGCAGCACGGCGCATTCTCTCATACTCATTCCCATCGCGGAGTAACCGGGCAACACCATGAGCCAACGAGGATGGCGAGGAATGGGTCACAATCCCAGTCAACCCATGGCGCACGCTATCACGCAGCCCATTCACGTCGTACACAACGGCAGGCGTCCCTTGACTGGCGGCCTCGGTCACCGTCAAGCCCCATCCTTCGTGCACAGCCGTCTGCAAAATGGCGTGGCTTTTTTGCATTAACGTGGCTTTTTGCGCTCGGCTGACTCGGCCAAGATACTCAATGTCACCCCTGTACGGACTCTGTGCAATACGCGCCAAAACCTTCTGACCATACGAGCCATCCGATTTGCCGGCGATCTTCATGCGGGCGTGGGGCAGCGTAAGCTTCAACGTTTCGAAGGCCAGAATTTGGTCCAGTGTCCGCTTCATAGCGCGCATGGCGCCCAGGCTCAGAATAGTCGGACGCTCATATTTTGCGACGCCATCCAGCGATCCCAGCGGCTCTATCTCTATCCCTTCGGAAATAATGTGCATACCCTCAGGGTCAAAACCATGTTTCGCCAAATCGCTAGCCGTGCTATTACTAACCGTGACAACTGGCGTCCGCGACATACTCAGCAGCCGGCTTGCCGCTGGCTCCAGAATATAGCGACCGATCTGGCTGAGCGGCGGCTTGGTCTCGTAGGCCCATACCGGCCCATCCATCTGGTGATACAGCAGATATTTCTTGGCCTTGTCCTCAAATAGCACGCTAAAGTACGGCGAGACCTGTACTTCCTCGATCAAAACCTGATAACGATTACGCATATGCTTCAAGTAATATGCCAGCGCCTGAAAGGGGTGAGTATAGCGATTCCGACCCACGCGTATAACTTCGATGCCGTTCAGATTCTCGTGCTTTGGGGCATCGCCATACCCGCACGTCAGCATCGTCACCGCGTGCCCGTCGGCCAATAGCCGCTTGCTTAGCTCGCGAGCCACCACCTCGGCGCCACCAGCCTCGGGATGACGGTAATCCTTCCACGTCAGCCAAGCGATGTGCATATTAACTCCGCACCTCTTCAAAAAGCTCAGCCTGCTGTGCGGCGCGCTCCTCGGGCCGCACAACGTACAGCGGTCGGTTAGTCACCTCAGCGTGAATGTGGGCGATGTATAGCGCCATCAATCCCAGGCAGGCCAAAACCAGGCCAACCATAAAGACAATCATCACCGCCAGCATCGTCGTGCTGTTTGTCCCCAAGTGCAGGTAATCGTGCAGCATATATCGCTCGAAGTACAGGAACAGTCCACTCGGAATGCTCACCGCCAAAATAAACCCGCCCAGATACCCCGCCAAACGAAGGGGTAGCAGACTATAGGCTGTAAAGCTATTTACGGCCAGTGTCACCAGTTTGCGAAATGTATACCCGGGAGTGCCAAACTGCCGCGGCTGTTGCTCGAAATAGATGTATTCTCGGTCGAACCCGAGCCAATCGATCAGCCCACGGGTAATACGATTGCGTTCTGTAAACTGATTGAACACATTGATAACCTTGCGGTCCAGCAGGCGATAGTCAGTAGCATTCGGCGTGATCTTGGTGTGGGAAATGCGCTGCATAATCTTATAGAAAATCTTCGCCCCAGCCCTCTTCACCAGGCTCAGATTGCGCGACTTAAATACCCCCACGACCACCTCTGCCCCAGATTCCCACTTGTGTATAAACTGGTTCATCAGGCTCGGTGGCATCTGCATGTCAGCATCCATGATAAGTGCGGCATTGCCGCGAGCTGCGTGCAGGCCAGCCGTGACCGCCGCTTCCTTACCAAAGTTCCGGCTAAAGCGGATAAGTCGTACTCGCTGATCCTTACGCGCAAAACGCCCTAACACTTTTGCCGAATCGTCGTGGCTGCCGTCGTCCACAAATAGCATCTCAAACTGATACGGTAGCACCCCGCTATGCTGCGCTATCTCTTTGTATAACATCGGCAAACTATCTGCCTCGTTATAGACAGGTACTATGATCGAAATGAGTGGCGCATGTGCATGTGCCTTCATCACGCTCGTCCCTCCTCTTTTTGCTTAAACATATACTGGCTGGCGGTGAGGCCAACTATCAGGAAAAGCATACCCAGGCTGCCCGCAAGCAGGTTCCAAACGACGCCGCTCAGGGTCGAATGGTTGAATATCATCAGCACATATGTCAGCGCAGCGCCGGCCGTTGCGGCAATTGCGATCGCGTACCGACGCAGGGCCATGTAGTAGGCCGTCATCAGGTTCACGACAGACACCACAAAGATGGTAATGCTGAGCAACGGCAGTAAATGCGCATACGTTGCGTACTGACTGCCCATCAGAAGACGAATAATCCACTGTGGCTGCAGAGCGAAGACAAGCAGGACCGGAACACCAACTGCCACCAGCATGTACAGCGATTTCCGAAGTAATTGGCTATTCTGCGCAGCGGTGTTTCGTAGCTTGACCGATGGCATGAGCACCTGCGAAATCGAACCAGTCACAAAGAAAATAATCCGTGCAACGGTTGCTATACCGGCGTACAACCCGGCCGTCTGCGCGTCGAAGTAGTGCTTGACTACCAAGATATCGATGCTAAATTGCAGCGTCGTGATGAGCGACGTAATCAGCACGACACCTGAATATTTCAACTCTGGCGCAAGCAAACTCATGTCTGGCAGCCATCTGCTATCAGGAGTCTTCCTGAGCCCCATCTGTCGTGCCCAATACGCCACATACACAAAAGCCAGGAACTGCGCGGCCACCACGCCCCACATTGCGCCTGCCGTGCCGAGCCCAATCGCAACAAGCCCGGCTGACAGCACGATCTTGGTCGCTGACGCTAGCAAATTACTTATTGATGCCACGCCAAACGCATGACGCCCCCGCACAAATGAGCTACGAAAGGTAAAGGGCACGCTAACCACGATGGCCAGCACCAAAATAACGAACGGCAGCGAATCATCAAAACGAAAGAAATGTTGCAACTGGTGCCGAAATACCACCGCTACCGCCAGCAGCACAAAGCTCGCCAGCAATGCAATCCGCTCCAGCTCGAATATCACTCTGTTACGGCGAGCTTCGTCGACATAGTTTGCCGCAATATTAACCGTCACCAGCCCAAGCACCGCGAGGAAAATACCCAGCTGCAAAAAAAACGATACCAACGTCTGCACCTCACCAAAGGCAGCTGGCGCCATAAGCCGCCCAATAACCGGATAATACAGATAGTTCAGCGCACCGACAGCGACTGATCCGACAAAAAATATAGCGTTGTGTCGGACGAATGAGTTCTGACGCAATGTTTTGAATATTTCCACCACCGGCACAATGTAGCACACGTGGTGGCGGGCGTAATGTGAGTTATTTCGCTATGTTTTGTTTCAATGTTTGCAATCGACTTTGAAAAGACCGGGCCGCGTCGCTAAAACCGAGTACATGAAGCGCACCAACCAGAACATACAATTCGTCAAGCTGATCAGAATTGCGAGACTCGGCCTCGTGTCTGGCAAATTGCTTCCCGATGAGCTCGACGAGCCATTTTTCCTGCGCGCGTGTAACGGGCTTGGCGACGGGAACGTCTTTTGCGACCGCGTCGCATATCTCGAGCGAACGAGCTGAATTATCACGCTTGCGCAAGTGACCTTTTGCTATCAGATTGTCGATGTGCACGGCCACCGTCGAGACTGACTTGTAATCAAGCGCCCGCATAATCTCGCGGTAGCTGGGGCCATAGCCGTGCTGGGCGATGAATGCCTGGATAAATACCAAGAGCTCATGCTGTTTCTTGCTGGGGCGAACATCAGCCTCACTCATAATCCTAGCGACTCTCTGACGTGCCGAGGCCCCTTAAAGACCCACACCTTATCCATGGCATAATTCCAAAAAATCAAAAACGTCCACACGACAAATTTGCCTATGAACGGACTGATACCCAACCAATTTTGCATGGCCCAGAGCATGCCATACGTCAACAAAAAATTTACAAGTAGCAAGGTACCATATCGAAATGCGCTCGTTCTGAACTGCTCGCCAGTCGCGTTCTTCCTGAACACCCAATAGCGATTGAGCGCGTAACTGGTTACGAGGCCAGCAACGTATGCCACTGCCGTCGCGACAAGCAACCCAGATTGCACCGGATTATAAAAGACCCAAAACGTCGCGTAGTCGACAGACGAAACAACGGCACTGGTGACCAGATATTGCACAATTGTGCTGAGCTCACCAGAGCGCTGCAACTTATAAAAATAGGGGGCACGATAGTACGGGTGAATCATAAGTATTCTGGTATCATCGTACTACATCTTGGACCCAAGCGGGTACTGCGCCGGCAAATGAGCTCTAGCCCACAAACTAATCTTTACCTACATACAACCCTGCAAATGCCCACCAGGTGAGGGAAGTCGGATCATCAGCCCATCCATGCAAAAACAGATTTATCAATGATACGCCAGCAACGCTAGCCAGCAACGCTATTGGCAATAGTTCACGCCGACGTCGCACAATTGCCAAAACCGTTAACCAATTGATAGCCACAAAGAGGCCGAGGCCGATTATGCCGACTTCTTGCGCTATTTGCACATAATAGTCCTCGCTCAAATTCGCCCCATTCGCATTGTAGAACGATGCCGGACCAGCGCTACCGGGGCCAGCCCCAAATGGATGTCGCACAACGTCTGCAATGCCGTGCGCCGTTGCCTGCCAATGCTTCACATTCGAGCCGACGTTCGCGCTGCTGTCATTGACTGCCGTGTGAAAAACCGCCAAATGCACAGATGGAATTTGCTCCGTCGCCCAGCCAACTACCCCTACAAGTACTACTAATACAACAATCCCCATCTTCATCCATCGCCGAAAATGCAACCGCGGCAGCATGAGGACCCCAAGCGTCACCAGCATCGCCCCAGCGCCCAACCATGCGCTGCGTGAGCCACTTAGGCCAAGCGCAAGCAGTCCCAAAATTAACGCCGCCCAGGCTAGCACGTCTCGACGTTTTTTATACAACGTAAACACCGCAATCGCCAATGGCAGCAACAGGTACGCACCCAGGGCATTTGGCCCACGCATAGTTGCAAAGGCTCGCAGTGCGTTCGGGTCTTGATCTACGACGATATACGGCGCGATGGTCGTGTCTTTGTTGTAGCCAAATTGGACCAGAAAATCCCTCGGCAGTACAAACACTTGCAATGCCGCCAGAATGCCGAGGCCCACCATCGCCCACAGCATAAAGCGTGGTATTCGCTCCTTCAACCATGCCAAGTAATCTGGATTGGCCTCGGCAATAATCTGGACAATAACAAAAATCGCCAAAAACCGCAGGTTCATCAGCAGACCCGCAATCACCGCTTGAGCTGAGGCTGTCGAGACAAAAGCAAGCCCAATATGCAGCAGAGCATACAGCGCGATGAGTTTATTGACCCAGCGCCCCCGCAAAATGCGTATAATATCCGGTCGCAGCACGCCGTACCAAACCACGACCGGAATCAAACCAGCCAGCAGAATCTCTTTCCAGGATTTCCACACCAACAGCGGCCCGATTGCGGTGCCCAGCCACGTCGATACAAAGGCGTGGACAGGCATTACGACCACAATCAACACCACCACGGCCGTCATGAGCCATAGCAATCGCGATTCGATCTGCATCGGAGTTCTTGTGTTCACTTCTGACAGTAATGATACAATGTTATGCAAGGATTACCTACCTATGCCCACTCGAAACGCTCGACTCTACAGTATTGCTTTGGTCATTGGCGACTTCGTCACGCTGTTGGCGGCTTTTACGCTGGCGTATGTTCTGAGGGTGCAGTTCGATACTCGCCCGCTCGTGGCCGAGATTCACGCGATTGATTTCCTCAACACATCGCTACTACTGATTCCCTTTTGGATGATTGGATTTGCCAGCCTGGGCCTCTATAGTAGCAAAGTATACGCACGCCGCCTGGCCGAAGTTGGCCGACTTTTTGTAGGGTGCGTTATTGGCATTCTGATTGTCCTGGGGTATGCTTTTGTCGCTAGCCAACCAATCTTCCCGGCTCGCCTTGTCGCCGTCTATGCATTTGGCGGATCGTTCGCGTCGCTCGTCATCACAAGGGAGGTTATCCGGCAAGTTCGCACGCTGCTATTTCGGTATGGACGCGGGGTGAGCCGAGTGCTGATCATCGGCACGACAGATGCAGTCGCCGATATTGCCGCACAGCTGGATGACACTCGCCGGTCGGGATACCACATCGTCGCTATTGCAGGACCCAAGCGTATCGTGCCGGCACAGTTTGAAGGGCAACATTTTCCTCGAGCCGAGCTTGCCCTGCGGCACCTTGCGGAGCTTGGGATTACCACTATTGTCCAGACCGACCTGTACGATTCGTCGCAACGCAATCAGCTGATAATGAGTGCCGCCCAGTCGCTCCATATTGACTACAACTTTATCCCTGGCGAGCCAGAATTTTACTCTGGCAAGAACACTATCGATGTCTTCCTGGGTTACCCTGTTATCGCCGTGCATCAGACTCCACTGGTTGGGTGGGGCGAGGTCGTCAAACGCCTGTTTGATCTGATTGTGACCAGTATTATCATCGTGCTGCTCTCCCCGCTTCTGCTGGTTATCATTGTGCTCCAGAAGGTTCTGAACCCTGGACCAATCTTCTACGCTGCCCGTCGGCTCACCAGATATTCCACGCCGTTTGGCATGCTGAAGTTTCGCAGCATGCGGGCCGAATTTGGCACCAAGGATGCCATCCAGGATTTTCTCGACCTAGGGATGCCCGATCTGGCCGAGGAATACCGCATACATCGCAAAATCCTCAGCCGCCCAGACCCTCGCATCACACCGTTTGGACACTTTCTGCGCAAAACATCGCTCGACGAGCTACCCCAGTTCTTTAACGTGCTCCGTGGTGACCTGAGTCTGGTTGGCCCCCGCCCTATCGAGCCTATCGAGCTACCCCACTACAAGGGGCGTGGCAGTTTACTACTGAGCGTCAAATCCGGCATAACTGGCCTCTGGCAGGTCTCTGGGCGTAATGACTTAGCATTCGAAAAACGCGTCGAGCTCGAGCTATACTATGCGCAAAACTGGAGTTTCTGGCTCGATATCAAGATCCTACTAAAGACACCTGGCGCACTGTTCAGACGTCGAGGCGTACCGGGCGCTCGCAATGGTGCATAGCGACAAGAAACCTCGCGTCGCCATCGTGTGCGATTGGCTCACCAACATGGGCGGCGCCGAAAAGGTTGTGCTAGCCATGGCCAAGGCTTTTCCAGACGCACCGATTTACACGTCGGTTTTTACGCCGGACGACATGCCAGCATTTGCCCAGCTGGATGTACGCACCACGTGGCTACAAAAGCTCCCCGGATTTTTGCGCAAGCGCCACCAGCTGTTCCCGGTGCTCCGCGCCCAGGCTTTTCGGAAGCTAGATCTCAGCCAGTACGACATCATCATCTCGAGCGCGAGCGCCGAAGCTAAGGCGGTGCGCAAACGGCCGAGCGCTGTGCACATTTGCTATTGCCATACTCCCACACGCTACTATTGGAGTCACTATGATGAGTACCGACGCGAGCCAGGTTTTGGCCCGCTGAATCCCCTGGTGCGCCTGATCATTCCGCCATTCGTCGCCTGGATGCGGCGTCTAGATCTCCGCGCCGTGGCTGGTGTGGACTACTTTATCGCCAACTCGACCACCGTCGCCAAGCGTATCCAAACATACTACCATCGCGATTCGTTCGTGTTGAACCCACCGGTCGAATTGCAACGGTTTCGCAATCTTGCGATCGACACCGTGCGCTCGGACTTTGTGGTTCTGGGCCGCCAAGTTCCGTACAAGCGTGTTGATCTGGCGGTTCAAGCTTGCAATAAGTTAGCGCTGCCCCTCACCGTCTACGGCAACGGCAGCGAGCATGATCGGCTCGTGGCGATGGCCGGCCCAACTATCCAGTTTGTTACGAGTGCCGACGACCCGCACATTGCCAAAGCACTTACCACCGCAAAAGCCTTCATCATGCCGCAGGAAGACGACTTCGGCATCGTCCAAATCGAAGCCATGGCTGCGGGCACCCCAGTCATTGCCTACGGAACAGGCGGCTCGCGGGATGCGGTGGTGGATGGCAAGACTGGTATATTTTTCGACGAGCAAACCGCCGAATCACTCACAGAAGCCCTCCAAGAATTCACAACTTTAGAGTTTAATCGCCCAACCATCCAAAAACATGCCGAAAAATTCAGCGAAGAACGATTCGTCAAAACACTTCGCGACTTTGTCGCAAAACATCACAAGCCTCACCAAGATAAATAGTTGTGCTAATAGCAAATACATGCTACCATAAGCTGCACCTTTCCATTCCGAGCACTTTTTGAAAGAGGAGGATCGCATGTCCTTCGGACTTGGCGACGCGATAAGTGCGGCCGGCATTCTGCTGTCCCTGTTCGGCTGCGGCAGTATCGCACTGCGGCGCATGGACGCACGTGGCAAAGCCGGGCTCATCTTTCTGATGACCTGGTCAGTGCCATACGCGATCGGCTACTTCTGTGACGCCGAGAAGCGCGGCCCTCTATGGGTACGCTGGCACTTACTCGATATCAGTTACGTCCAATGGGCAACCACACTCGGTGTGGCGATCTACGCGGTCGTGACGGCTCTGTGCTGGGGGAACATCACGCAGCGCGCGATAATGATCGCGACCTTGGTTTCCTTCGTCCTGTTCATCGTAATGGGCTACGCATGGGAAATAGGCCAAACGCTGCTAGCAGCGCACAGCGCCGGGCTGAACGCCATCGACTGGGGTGACTACAGCTGCCTTGCGATCGGGAGCGGTATCACGGCCGTCTGTATCGCAATCATGTGGCGAACCAGTTCGCGGTCAGCGACAAGTTAAAGGTGCTTCAGGGCGGCTCTCGAGTCGCCCTTTTGCATGTATGGCTACTTGCTCTTCTCGGCTTCTTGCACTTTGGTGGCAATATTCTTGACGTTCTGCGACAGATCCTTGCGAGCGACCAAAATGCCGTTAGGCGTATTGACCACGACGATGTTATCCAAACCAATGACCGCAACTGGCTTGTCCTCATCATTGCGAAGGTAAGAGTTTTCGACGCCTTCAATCTCGATATAGCCTTTCATAAAGTTACCGAGCTTGTCAGTGTTGCTGACCTTGTGCGCATCGGCAAACGATCCTATGTCCAGCCAGTCAAACGATGCCTGGACGACCAGCAAGTTCTTGGTCTTTTCCATCAGGGCATAGTCGATCGCAATCTTCTCGAAAGCCAAAAATGCTTGCCGAAATGACTCGTCGTTGCTCGTGGCCTGTAAACTCTCGTAGTTTTGCTTGAGATCAGGCGCAAAAGTTTCCATGGTGGCCAAAAAGGTATTTACCGAACCCACAAAATACCCGGCATTCCACAGATACTCTCCGCTCTCTACGTATTCCTGGGCAGTATCAAAGTCTGGCTTTTCCTTGAAGCGCGCCACCTCATGCACAAAGTCCGTCCCTTCGACCAGTCCATTCTTCTGAATGTAGCCAAAACCGGTTGCTGGATAAGTCGGCTCGATCCCAACCAGAGCGATCCGTCCCATTTTGCGGGTGATGGCATCGGCAATTCTAAACGAATAGGTGTACCCTTCCACATCGCGAATATAGTGGTCAGCATGCATAAATGCGATAGGCTCGTCATGGTCGTGACGCGACTGGATATGATGCAGCGCAATCACAAAGCAGCCAGCGGTATCCCGACGATCAGGCTCGACGATGAAATGCTCGTCGTCCAGATCCGGCAGCTGCTCGCGCACCAACGCCAGCTGATCAGCACCAGCGGTCACGATGTAGATGTGCTTGCTGAGCTTCTTGGCACGCTTATAGGTTGCCTGCAGCAATGAGTCCTTCCCGACCAAGTTTAGAAAGTGCTTTGGATATTTGCTTGTTGAGAGTGGCCACAGCCGAGTGCCTGAGCCACCTGCGATAATTACAGTAATCATAAGGTTATTATAGCCCACAAACTGCTGGTTTGCGCAACCGACTAATCGGCGGGTGGGGTGATCGGGGCGTCATTTCGGAAAACTACCTTGCGGTACGCCACGTAATTAAAAACCATGATTAACCCCGTCGCCACGGGCTTGCTGGCCTGAACGCCAATATGCACAGCGTCAAGCGATGATACAAAAATATTCGTAAATATCAGATTAAAAATAACCAGCAACCCGTACATCACGGCTTGCCGGACCGACCGCTTGGCATCGTGCGGCGCCTGAAAGGTCCAAAACTTGTTCATCAGAAAGTTCACCACAAGTCCAGTCAGCAGGCCCGTAGTCGTAGCAACATTCAGCTGCACACCCACCCCGACGTGCAGTGCGACTGCCAGGCCATAATCTACCACAAATGACGCGACGCCCACGATCAAAAACCGCCGCACCGAATCGTCCCTCAAAAGCTTCCCTAGGCGTACCTGCATACCCGCATCCTACCAGAAGGTGACATGCCATGTAAACGAAAGCGTGTTGAAAAGTAGCTGCTTAATTGGTATAATTGTGATTGTATAATAGCTATGAAAATTACGAATAAACACAAAAACACCCGTATAAAAATCATCGCCGTTGTCGCGCTGCTGGTTATTGGCGCGGCGAGCGCCTACGAGTTGCACCTTGCGCAGACGGCCAATTCGAGTACGTCACACGTGGCCGACCAAACCCCTCGACCTCAGAATACCGTCGACTACAACCCGCCCAGCCCGGCTGATCAGCAACAACAGCAGGACACCAAAACTGACGTCATCGCCAAAGATACGCAGCCTTCACCCTCTCAGCCCGACACCACTACTAGTGTCACAATTGCCCGCGCCAATCAAGGGGCAGCGGGCTTGCCGCTCAACGTCCGCACTATCATCACCAACATCGGCTCTGGCACGTGCACCGCGACACTCACCAAGACCGGACAGCCAACGGTCACCAAAACCTTCCCTGTCGGCGCGCAGGGAACCTACACGACGTGCGCTCAAGCCGACATTGCGGCGTCGGAATTTAGCGTTAGCGGCGACTGGGCGCTGGCTATCAGCGTCACGGGCGACGGGCACACTGCAACTACAACGGGGAGTGTCACAATCACAAAATGAAATCCATAGTTCGCACGCCCCGATTCAAGGCCATCCTCCTCATGGCGAGTACCGTGGGGCTCCTTGCGTGTTTTGCCAGTTCGGCCTCGGCCCTGGTCGGAAGCGATTTCCATGCCGGACATATCATTGACGACACGATTTTCCAAAATAAAGATTCAATGACCGTCGGCCAAATACAGGACTTCCTCAACTCCAAAATGCCAAACTGCGACAATTGGGGCACACAAAGTTACAGCGGCACAACTCGCCACGATTACTCCGAATCGCACGGCGTCAAATTCCCCCTAGTCTGCTTAAGGGACTACTACGAAAACCCCACCACCCACGCCAACAATCTGACCGTCACTGATGGCCAGGCAGCGCCGATCCCCAGCGGCGCTCAAAGCGCTGCCCAGATCATCTACAACGCTGCCCAGACCTACAACATCAATCCGCAGGTGCTGATCGTACTCCTCCAGAAAGAGCAAGGCTTGGTGCTGGACGACTGGCCATGGCCTATCCAATACCAGGGTGCAACCGGCTATGGCTGCCCAGACCATGCCGATTGTAACGCCAATTACTATGGGTTTTATAACCAAGTCAGCGACGCTGCCTGGCAGTTCCGCCACTATTACGGTAGCCCAAACTCGTTCAACTACGTGACCGGGAACAACTACGTGCTATGGAACCCTAACACCAGCTGCGGTGGCTCGACTGTCAACATCCAGAATGAGGCGACTGCCATTCTGTACAATTACACACCCTATCAGCCGAATGCCACAGCACTCGGCAACCTGTACGGGCCAGGCGATAGTTGTAGCAGCTACGGAAACCGAAACTTCTGGCGATACTTCACCGACTGGTTCGGGTCGCCAACAGCCGGGCCGTTTGAATGGCAGCCCGAGCGACTCATCATCACCGACGAGAATAAAAACGTCGAGATGCCTACCGACTATCTGCACAAAGGTGAGCGCCTATTTGTGACACTGACTGGCGAAAACACCGGCAGCGAAATATGGTACCGCGACGGCGTCAACCCCGTTAGGCTCGGCACCTGGAGCCCACACGACTACACCAGCCAATACTGCGACGTTGCGTGGCTGCCACTCAGCCAATCGTGCAACCGTGCGGCTACGACCAACGAATCGCAGGTTAATCCTGGCGGTACGTTCACCTTCCAGTTCTACATCCACGCGCCTAATCAGGGTGGACAATTCCATGAATCGTACGCACCAGTTCTCGAAAATCGCGCCTGGATGACCAACAACACCGGCTTCAACGTCTACGTCAACAGTGGCGACTTCTACAATTGGCAATGGATGTATTTCAATGCCTACACCGACTCTACCAAAACCACGCCGGTTAGTATGGATAACCTTGCTCGAGGCCAAAAGGTCTACATCGAGCTAAAGGTCGTCAACCGCAGCGCCACCGTCTGGACCAATTCCGGACCCAACCCAACCAGACTGGGAACTCAAAACCCGCAAGATCACAACTCGTTCATCTACGATCCGACATGGCTAGCCACCAACCGACCGGCCAGCATCAGTGAAAGTCAGGTCAACCCCGGCGGTATTGGCACATTTGCCTTCACTATAGATGTGCCAAACCAGACCGGCGAGTACCGCGAATACCTCAAGCCCCTCATCGAATCAAAAGGTTGGATGTCAGACAACCCCAACCACATCTACATGAAGGTAACGCACTAGTTTAGGCAATACGCGCCGTAGGCAAATTCCTGCAGTCTAGCCCTGCAGCTGGCTGGTGGTCGCAATATAAGCTCTCGATTATCATCCCGCAGGTAGATGCGGAGCTCGTATGGTGCTGGCTCGTGCGTCGCAGTCTGCGCCTCGAGCGTGCAATCCTTGGTACGGCGCGAGGTCCGGATCGAATTAGAAATCTTGCCCTCACGTGCGGCTATCTGATACAGCTCTTGGCTGGCGGCCCATTGGCCACTCAGCGGCGTTGAGCGATAGTCGAACATGCATGAATACGACGGAAATACCTGTACCACCCTAGCCGGCTGCATGGTCGCATGCCACTGCGCCTCATTCAGGACCGTCGGCTGCCCCTGGCGAGCGCTCGCGTACACATTCCCGACAAAGTAACTCGTATCCAAAACCTGCACCAACAGTGCTACGACGACCAACCACAGCGCGACTGGCGAACGATGCCGAACCAGCAGTACGACGGACCCAAGCATTGCCACGTAGTAAACAGGTACAATAAACCGCTTGCTTGCCCGAAACAGCTCAGCAATCCCCAAAACCCCAGACGGCAAAGGAATGTGCGAAACAGAGTGGCCATGTATGTACAGCGTGTTCGAAAGTGCAAAGGCCAGGAATAACACGCACAGTGATACGAGCGGCCAATATCGTTTCAGCAAGTCCTTTTTTTGCGTTAGTAGCACCCAAGCGCCGCCAGCTATAAGAATCCAAAAACCCCACCCCAGGTACGTTCCAATCTCGTCCACCGAATACGTGCGATCGAATAGCGCCGTCGGATCCAGCGCGAATGCAGATGACGTGCCATACAGTCGCTCTTGATACCCCGTGGCCGGATGCTCCGCATAGCCAGCTACGATCGCCAGGATGGCAACCACGGCAACGAAGCCGGCCAGCCATAGTGCGGCAGCTCGCAAGGTCATTGCCCTGCGCGCCACCAACGCTACTATCGTGACGCCAAAAAGCGCCGCGCTCATAACAAAAATATACGGATGAATAAGAAGGGACGCTGTGACCATCCCGCCAAAAAGCGCCAGCTCCCGCGCGTCCATTCGCCTGCGCAAACGAGCATAAAACCCAATACTCAGGATAACCACAAACTGCGCATAAAACGATTCGAATTGAATGTTGTACAACGTCGTAAAACACGCAAATACCACCGCAACGCCAGCAGACAGCCAGCTGCGAATGCCAAACTGCCACAACGTCCACGCCAATGCTAGCGCGTTGAGCACCACGGCTACTGCCACAAAGAGCCCAAAATACTGCACATTGCCTAGCAGCCCCACGCCCACCAATTTCGCCACCAAAGCCACCAGCGGGATACTGTCGGTCAAAATAATAGATGTGCCATCGGGATAACCCATGCGCATCGTATCAAATAACGGAAGTCGCCAACTATCGTCCTTGTAAAATAGCCACCCACTAACATGTGTACCGGCGTCATACAGCGGATGATGCCAGTAATCGCCCTGACCACTTATAAAATCCCAACCAAACACCACAATTGCAAACAGCGCCGCCAGCCCCCCAACCACCCCGAAAACCAGCGCAGGCCGCCGCTGCACCGTCAGGAAATGATATACCCTCTGCACTAAACGGCCGCTCACCATACCTGTCCCCAATTAAAACTGCTATGATTAATACTATCAAACCTGAAGGGGAAATGCCGTGCGGAGCGCCAAACCGCCAGATTATCTGCTGACCTGGATTCTACCCGGTTTGGTTATTGCTATCTTTGTCATTTTGGACCTTACGAACGGCAACCCTGCAACCTTCTTTAGTACTGGGGCTTGGGGCAGCTTGCTATATGCCAACTCGCTGGATCATTTGCTGCACGGGAATCTGTGGGTAGATCCCCAGTTCGCACCCGGAGAGTACTTCCTTGCAGGCCAGCACACTGTTGTATATTTTGGCATCATGCCCATCGTTCTGCGGGCGATAGTCGGGCTCTTTTTCCCAGATATATATGGCTACGGGCTGGCTAATTTATCCATGCTGGTTGCCGTCCTACTAGGGCTGGGATCAGTCTGGTACACCATTCGCCGCATTGTACATAAGAGGTCTATGGTCGTGCTGGGCAGCTGCGTGGTGCTGGCGATATTGTTCGCTAGCCCGCTCAGCTACTTGCTAGTCTGGGCGTGGACGTACCACGAAATCATCATATGGGGGCTGACATGGGCTTTGGTCTTTACCTCGCTGTATGCTCTATGGATTTTCGATCGCCAGCAATTCCGCCGATGGCACAGCCTGCTTATGGGTGCGTCGGTTGGTATGGCGATGCTCAGCAGACCGACGATGGGCCTGACCCTGGTACTTCCGTATGCTTTCCTGGTTGTGCGGACATTCATGGCACCCAGAAGCACGCGTGATGTGCGTGACATTGGGCTGATTCTGCCTGGCGTAATTGCCTGCGGCGTGCTAGCTATTGCGGTGCTGGCAGTCAATACAGAGCGCTGGGGTAGCCCATTCACCTTTGTCCGAATTGGCCAGAATGTTCAGTTCGTTCAATTGTACCCCGATCGCCGTGCCGCCATTGCCCGTGCGGGGGAGTTCAATGTCGATCGGCTGCCGACGTCGCTGTATTATTATCTGGTTCCATCAGCCGACAACCTAAGCCGTCGCTTTCCGTTCGTTACCCCAGATCGCGAGCTGCCTTTCGCCGCGCAGGCTCCGCAATATGATTACATCGAGGGGTCACGAGTGCCGCTGCCGCTGAGCATGACGTTTTTGCTGCTGCTTGCTGTGATGGGCGCGTACAATCTTCGACGCTTCAAGAGGCATGAACGATCGTACATGTGGTGGTTCCTCGGTGGAGCGGGGCTGACGGCAACCGCACTCCTCACGGTGTATGCCGTGGCGCTGCGCTACTCGGCCGAATTTATACCGTCGGTAGTCTTCATGGCGCTGATGTATATCATCGCGCTCGACCGCAGGGCCAGACCGCCGCCGAAACGCCTCTGGATAATCCTGGTGATCACTGGTTGCGTATCACTCTACATGACAACCGTAACAGCTATTGCCTACAAGCAATTTGTATGGGACGTCCCACCCGTAAACCGCGCCGCCGCACAGCACTTATTGAACTACTCCCCCGCGCCTACCGAAACCAAACACGTCATAAATGGCCAACGTTACCCTGTCTATTAGCTGCTACATCAGGTACTATAAGAAAAACAAGGATTACCGTCTTGAACACAACCGAATATGCCATCATGGCTGAACGTGAACAGACGTATTGGTGGCATCTGGGACGGCTAAGGATTATCCAGACATACCTACGCGCTGCAAAAGGCAAAAAGCAAAACATCCGCATCCTGAATGTCGGCTGCGGCACTGGCGGCACGATCGATATGCTGATGCAGGAAGGCCAGACCGACAACGTCGATACCTCTGACGAGGCAATAAACTTCATGACCAAACGTGGCTACGGCAATATTACCAAGGCCGAAGGAGTTACGCTGCCGTTCAAAGACCGAACTTTCGACATCGTCGGTGCGTTTGACGTGCTAGAACATATCGAGGAGCACATCGAGGCATTGCAGGAATGGAAACGTGTCATCCGCGATGACGGTGCTATTCTGATCACCGTGCCCGCCTATCAATGGTTATGGAGCGCCCACGACGTATCGCTGCATCACAAACGCCGATACACTATCTCCAGCCTGACCGCCGCAGCAAAACAGGCCGGTCTGCGCGTCGACAAACGTTCGTACGCCATCACCTTCTCGCTGCCGCTCATCGTCGGATTCCGACTGCTGGGCAAGCTTCTCCGCAGCCAAACCACCTCAGAAACCTCGTATGTAGATGTCCCAACCTGGGTTAATTCGCTCTTCACGCGCATACTGTACGGCGAAGCCAAGCTCCATACCGTTGCGAGCCTACCAGCCGGCACATCTGTAATTGCTATTCTGCGCAAACCTCGCTAGTCTATGCCAGTCGCCCGCCCCGACCTCACTATTGTTATACCAGCCTACCGCGAGGCGCATCGGATTGGCGATACATTGCAGCAACTAGCAGTCTTCCTGCGGACCGACCCGCTGCTACGGACAAAAGAGGTCGAGGTCATTGTGGTTGCAGCTGATGCGCCCGACCAGACCTTACAAGTCGCGCTCGATAATCGCTCGTTATTCAAAAACTTTCGCCTTCTCCGTCCCGGGCCAAAGCTGGGCAAGGGCCGCGACGTCCAGTACGGCATGCTACGCGGTCGCGGTCGCGCGGTCATGTTCATGGATGCCGATCTTGCTACGCCGCTCAAATACATCCCCATCTTCTATCAGCACCACCTTGACGGCCACAGCCTGGTCGTGGCAACCCGCAATCTGCATCGACATCACCCGAACTTTTGGCGCAGAACACTATCGAACTGCGGCAATTTGCTGTTCCGAGTGGCAAGCGGCATCTGGATCGAGGATTCGCAGTGCGGCTTCAAACTCTTCTCGCACGCAGCAGCCCAAACGTGCTTTTCGCGCCTGACCCTGATGGGCTGGGGATTTGACATGGAGGTACTGGCCATTGCCAAAGCACATAACTTTTCAGCCATCACCCATCGAATTGACGACTGGCGCTCAGTCCCAGAGGGCACGTTCAACGAAGGAATGCTGGGGAATTCGCTCAAGTCTCTGGGCGAGTTGGGTTATTTGTGCTGGAACCGTATTCGGCGCGCCTACAAATAATCCTCGTCAGGCGTTCCGGCATCGCCGACAGTCGCCTGAAATACCCACATCTTGTACAGCACAAAATTCCAAATAGCGCTTCCACCGACCCCAACGGCCTTGGCTGCGTTGGCCTGCACGATATGATTCGCCAAAAGTCCAGCCGGGATATGCATCCCTTCGATCACACCCAGGACCGCAAACAAAATGACATTCTGGATAACATACAGCCCGCTAAGAGTCACCGCCATAAACTTCACGGCCTGGCTGATATAGCCCTCCGTCGTGGCGCCGAATACGTATTTCCTGTTCAACTGAAGGCTCAGCCCCATCACCAAGCTCACCGCGCACACGTTCGCCAAAAATAGCGGAACGTTTAAAAACCCGAACAAAATATTAAACACAATAAAATCAGCTACCGTGTTCAGCACGCCAACCACCGCAAATGAAATAAACTGCTTGCGATTTTTCTTTGATAAAACCTTGCCCACGCTACGCCCGGTACATTGCTTTCCGGCCGACAAAGTTCCACATGTACACCACTACCGTCGCCAGGCACTTGGCGATCAGATACTGCACACCCAGCAGGGATACCAACACCCACATGCTGGCGCTGAGCAGACCCAGACCCACCAAGCCAACCGCGCCAAACAGCAAAAACTCAATCACACGCGAATCTATTTTGGAATCCTTAAACACGTATTTGCTACTGAGGACGTAATTCACAATCAGCCCAGCCACAAACCCGCCAGCCGCCGCCGTCAGATAAAACACATGCAGCCCGTCGTGCAGCAACACCAGCGTGCCAAAGTCGACAACCAGCCCGACCATCGCCACTACAAAATACTTCGCAAATTGATTCGCGATCACGGAATTGTCCCCGCCCATGTATTTTGCCAGCTTCTCCCGGGTAAAGTCGTACATGTCACTAGTCTAGTGCAGTGCCGGCCCGAATGCAAAAACGCGCCGCAAGACATAAGGATTACTTGCTAGACGATCGTTTCGAAATGTAGCATAATTTATAGCAGGGTATGAGGAGATATGACGTGGTTATTATTGGAGGGGGTTTCTTTGGCGGAAGTCTAGCGCTGCATCTTAAGACGCCCAAAAATAACGTGTTAATCCTCGAAAAAGAAAACGACCTGATGACCCACGCCAGCTACAACAACCAAGCTCGCGTGCACGGCGGCTATCACTATTCACGCAGCCTCCTGACCGCACTACGCTCCCGCGTCAACCTCACTGATTTTATGGAAGAATACGGCGACGTTGTCGACAAATCATTCGACAAATACTACGCCATCAGCCGCGCTTTCTCGAAAGTTTCGGCACGACATTTCTACATGTTCTGCAAACGTATCGGTGCCGAGATCGAAAAGGCCCCAGCCGAAGCGCGCGCCCTGTTCGATAGCAATCTCATCGACGATGTCTTCAAGGTGCGCGAACATGCCTTTGACAGCCTGAAACTACGCGCCATACTACGCCGCAAATTAGACGAAGCTGGCGTCGAAATTCGCTTCGGAGCCGAGGCCGAGTCCATCGCTCAGATTAGCAACGGTATCGACGTGACGCTCACCGACATCGCAACGGACAACACATCCCACGTCCTGACGCCCAGGCTTTTCAACTGCGCATATTCACATATCAACAAGCTGCATCACGCTTCGAACTTGCCATACACCCCGCTGAAGCACGAGCTGACCGAGATGGCGCTGGTAGACGTGCCAGATGAACTACGCCATGTGGGGATAACGGTGATGGATGGGCCTTTCTTCTCCATCATGCCCTTTCCGTCCCGCGGGCTGCATACACTGTCGCATGTTCGCTACACCCCACACGTCGAATGGCATGACCGTGCAGGTTCGTGGCGCAATGGTCACCAATTTCTGCTCGATCATCTGCCGCAGACGGCCTTTCGCAAGATGGTCGCCGACGCCCAGCGCTACGTCCCAGCCATCGGCAGATCCGTCCATAAGGATTCGCTGTGGGAGGTCAAGACCGTCCTGACCGCCAGCGAGCATGACGACAGCCGGCCAATCCTTTTCTCACAGGATCACGGCGGCATTCCCGGCTACACCGTCGTGATGGGTGGTAAGATTGATAATATTCGTGATGTCCTGATGGAGGTGGATAGTTAATGGCAAAACAAACAATCATCGATACATTCGTGTCAGTTGCAACAACGCTCGATACGGTAGATGAAACGACCAAAAAATTCCTGACTAGGACGCTTGGCATCCTCAAAAAAACCTACGCTAATTACGAGCTTATCATCGTGGCCAACGGCCTACCTGACGACGTAGTCGAAAACATTGCCGAACTGCTCAAGAGGTATCCGTGTATCCGCATCATTCGCTTGTCGCGTAGCTACAACCAAGAAGTCGCAACCTTTGCAGCCATCGAATCAGCGATTGGCGACTACGTGGTGGTGGCATCTGCCCACAACGATCCGCCCAGCGCCATTCCAAAACTCGTCGATATCCTTCGGACCAAAAACGACATCGTGTTCGGCGTGAGCCTCGTGCCCCTGCCCTATCCCTTCCTGGCCAAACTCGGCCGAAAGTGGTTCTTCTGGTATAGCGGACACTTCCTAGAGGTCGACATCCCGCTCAATACAACGTACCTCATGGGCATGAACCGCCGAGCCATCAACGCACTCACGCAGATAAAGGGTCACCACCGACACATTCGGCACATCAGCGCACAAGTTGGGTTCAAGACTGCAACCTACGAATACACCCCACAATTCGACTCCGGGTTTTCCAAACGCGGCTTTATCAAAAGCGCCAATCTGGCGCTCGAGATCGCCGTTAGCTATTCGCGCCATCCGCTGCGACTTCTCAGCAAAATCAGCTTGCTCGTCAGCGTCCTGAACGTCCTCGTGGCGCTCTACACCGTCCTGACCTACGTCGCCCGCGATGGTCATGTGGCTGAGGGTTGGACCACCATGACGCTCGAGATGTCGGTGATGTTCTTCTTCGTCTTCCTCATGCTGGCCGTTCTGGCAGAATATATCGGTCAAATCCGCGAGGAAATGCGCGACCAGCCGCCGTACCACATTATGGAGGAGCTCACCAGCAATGTCCTCATCGCCGACGAGACTAGGCGGAATATAGCAAAATAGCAACGCTCAACAATTTATTGTATAATAATCAGACGGCTACTAGAGATGGAGTGACAATGAGTCTCTCGTCAACGCTGGCAGCTTTCAGGGCTGCGCAGAATAGCATCAGGGTCGCCACCCTGAGAGGAGAGTGCCGGGCACTCGATGACCACCACGAAGGCTATCTGATCGTCGGAGTCTACCTTACCCGCTCAGGGCAGCTGGTGATGACCACCCGATATCGGTGCTACAGCATCACCTCTGGCCACTCGGTGCCTACGGCTCCTTCGCAGGCACAGTTCACAACCGATCAGGCCATTCACGAACTGATGGCCGCACATGGCGTTGAGCTGCCTGATCTGCAGCTGAAGCCAGCCCCGCCCGGCCTGCCGCGCAAGCTCAAGAAGGCAGTCCGCAAGCCCTTGTCGTCGTGTAGTCCTCACGAGAGACTTCGAGTCGCGCGCCTCGTCTACGCGATAAGGGCAGCCTAAAACAAGTAACGGGCACTGGGTCCCACAGCGCGACCCAGTGCCCGCCCAGCATACCTTTTGATATAATCTTCACGCTCATCTATACTAATAGCAATATCTTGAGGAGGGTAACATGCCAACAACCAAGCCAGCCGATAAAATCCGTGCCAATAGTCCAACCTGGGAATTCCCAGACTTCGAGCTCAACGAACTCTCCAAAAAGAAAAACAAGTACGCCGTGTGTGTGTTTGTGATCAACGAAGGCAAAAAGGTCCAAGGCCAGCTAACACGGATGGCTAAATATGCCGATATCATCGACATTATTGTGGCAGACGGTGGCAGCACCGATGGCTCGCTGGAGCCAGACTTCCTGAAGAAAAACAAGGTTCATGCGCTCCTCACCAAAAAAGGTCCGGGCAAACTGAGCGCCCAAATGCGCATGGCATTCGCCTACGTGCTAAACGAAGGTTATGACGGCGTTGTCGTCGTGGATGGCAATGGCAAGGATGACATCAGCGCCATCCCATCGTTCGTCGAGGCGCTCGAATCTGGCTACGACCACGTCCAGGGCTCACGCTTTATCCCCGGTGGCAAGGCTATCAATACGCCGCTATCGCGCGAAATCGGCTTGCACCTCATACACGCGCCACTCATCAGCCTAGCATCGCGCCGCCGGCACACCGACACCACGAACGGATTCCGAGCTTACAGCGCAAAGCTGCTCTCGGACAAAACCATTGCCGTCTTCCGCGACATCTTCCAAACCTACGAGCTTCACTATCACCTCAGCATCGAAGCTTCACGCGACAAGGACTACAAGCTTATCGAGATCCCCGTGACTCGCAAGTATCCAGCCAAGGGTAAAACTCCCACCAAAATCAGCCCCGTCAAAGGCAACCTGCACGTCATGGGCGTCCTATTGAAAGCCGTTACCGGAAAATATCGCAAGAAATAATTTCGCCGTTTTGCTAATTTAGTCTATAATATGCTCCTGTCAGACACCGCTCACTTCATGGAAGGATCTGAGCAACATGACTGGATCTTTGCTGATCCCTGGAAGCCGTATCGAAGAGCTGCTGGCCAACACGCCCGGACTGAATAGGGTTACTGGCGCAGCGCTGGTTATGGTATCGGGCGCGAAGTACGTCGATCCCGACGGCGCTGACAGGGCGCGCTTCACCGCAGCGCTGAAGGCAGCCGACTCCTCTACCAGGGCTGGGGTGCCGCACCTCTTCATGCTGGACAGTGCTTCGCACCGTGATGTGGCAGGCAAGCTTTGGAAGGCCGGCGGTATCGTCGTCTCCGTCCGTCACGACGAGGGCGGCCTGGCTAGACCCTACCTCACGGCCAGCACCCTGATCGATGCCGTCTACCCTGCCGCACTGATGGGTAAGGTGGAAGCCGAGAAGGACCTGTGTGAGTACCGCGAGAACATCACAACACTCCTCAAGGCCGCTGAGGACTTCAACGTCATCACTGGCGTCCGAAGCCAACTGACGCTTGACTCCATGCCGGACTATCTGCGGCTGACCGAAGCGCTCTTGGCGCTGGCCACTCGCGACCTGACCGGCACGTACGATGCGGCCTCTGGCGTCTTGGCGCTCACTGCCAGGGGCAGAAGGGTGCTACGCCAGACGATAGACGAAGAGTGGCAGTATCTCATCAACGTTCCGTTCGCTGCCCGAGTTTCTCATCGCCTGTCGACAGGCGAGGCTGAGATCGGCTTCCGCTACCACGAGATGGTGGTGCGCGAGGAGAACGGCAACGAGAGCACCTATGCCAAGCGCCGGCATCAGCTCCAGCTCATGTTGGACTGCGCCATCGCAACCGCCGGCGGCATGCACTCGCTCACCCGTGCACAGCTTCAGACCGTCGCTAGCGTGCGCAGTGCGCTCGCAGCGCTGAAGAGACTCTCAGGAATCGGGATCTGACAGACCAGCCCACCGGAGCACTATGCTCTTAGGTCGGTCAACACGGCCCCGGGCGCACACTGCGCCTGGGGCCACCCCCAATGAGCTTATCTAATCAGCCAGCGTCTTAAGGTTAGCGGCCGAGGTGTCTAGCATAGTCCAGCTGGCACTTGTTATCTGAATAGTTCCCGTTGCTGGCAGCAGCGAATAGGTCTTTAGCCGTAAATAAGGATCCTGGTTGTACTCGCTGATCACAACCGGAAATGTCATCTCGCCCACATTCGGATTCAGCGACACGGCAGTTGACGAATAGGTATTGTTCGACTCAATCATAAACCGAACCGTCTTGCCAAAGAGAGGGATAGCCGAAATGGACGACGAAAGCTTGTAATGCACATTGACTAACATCACGAGCCGCTTTGGGCGTGGAGTATGCAGCTGCGGCCCAGTTCCACTTAGGCCCTGCGACTTTGCTTGCTTGTACTCCCTCAACTCCTGTGCTCTGCGCGCATCATCAACCTTCTTCTGAGTGGCATCTGCCTCTGGTCCATTGTTCTCGCGATTAAATTCTTCCCGCACCAGATCACTATTAAAGTTCTGGACAACATACTGGTCGTACTGGTCCAACGATATCTCTAATTGCGTAGGTACGACTCGTCCAAAATCAAGTAATCGCTGTCTGTCTTGCTGCATAACCTTTTGCCCATAGGCTTCAACGTCGGGGGCGTTGTCAAACGATGACTTTGGAAGAGTAATCTTCTGGTCTGCAGCGTCTACGGTTAACGGCTGCCACACCTGCGCTTGGGCATGCTGGTCCGACCACGCTTGGTCCTTGCGTTTCCATACTGCGTATGTTGGCGTCTCGCGCACGACCTCGTAGTTCTGGTCGATCAACGAATACAAACTCCAATGCTCATTCTCCATCCATCCTTCCCAGGCAAAATAATCATGGGTGAAAGTCATGACAAATTTTGGCTTCATTGTTTTAAAATCGTTCAAGTAATCCGCCCTGCGCTGCTGACCGAGGGCGTGAATAATGTAGTCGTAACCGCCCCTACTCGGATTCATAATGCCCATCTCTTGGTTGATAACTCCGGTATATAGCGACCAAACCTTGGTATTGTCGTGCTTGAAGTCCTCGGCTACGACCAGCGGCTGCGGAGCCCCGTCATGCGCTGGGTCTAATTGCGCCGCGCTACCTTGCAGGGTCACGTACAACTTGTGGTCTCGGGTCGTAACGCTTCGCACAATTTGCCGCCCAGCCTTCGGGAAGTACACGATCTGCCCTGGACGGATAAATGAATCATGGGCGCCAGATTCTACAACGAGCTGATTGCCACCAGCCTTCACGCCATGTTCGTACCCATCGGCATTAGTGTCGGCAATAGCCACCGTATTATCGGCTTGGATAATTGGCATAACTAGCTGGTCGACGCCTCTCCACTCGCCGCCCAGCACATTTGTATCGACACCGGTCACGTAGTTCTTGACGCGAACAAATGCCTCACCGACCGGAAATTTATCCTTCAGGAAAACAGCCAACAGTGCTGCATAGACCAAACTAAGCATGATAATGAAGATGGCGAGCCCGCGCCAAAACATTGCAGGCTGAAGCTTGAAGCGCTTTTTCGACTTACCGAGCTCATAACCATACGTGATGGTTCGTTTCCACCGCTCGCCAAGTATCACGATAGCTATACTACCCATTATGAGCGACATACGAGCCAGATTTGACGCCTCGAAATTGCTATAGTAGCCAAGCATAGAAACCATTGCGAATGTGCCGGTCAACCACGCATACAAAAACGCCTGCGACTCGATACGGAACGTGCCCAGCCGAAAAAGTCGATACCCCAACCAGGCCGCGACAACCGCCATAACCCACATGATCAGCAGTAGCCAGTCATTGGCGAAGGTCTGCCAGACATTGTCAGAATTGATGTATTTGTTGGGCGGTACGCCAAAGTACCAGAACTGATCGGCTGGAATATCAACTAGCGCGTATCTGATCGGTTCAATCGGATTGCCCCTCGTGATGATCGTGAGCGCCACAAACAAGACAACCCCACCGCTTATGCCTGTGCGGAGCAGGCTAAGCCACCGCGTCGAAAATCGCTCGCCTTTCCGGATAGGCAAAACAATGCGTGCAATGCTAAACGCCAAAATTGCAGCCGCGCCAAACTCCGTACCGCACATCAGACTGGCAGCCAGCAGCGAACCCACGATCAGCTCATACCAAGTTAGTGCCAGCACCCCTTCAGATCGTTGCCGTAGCACGGGTCGACTAAGCCGCTGCTGATTCAATATCACCGCCAGCAAGAAAACCGGCATCACCGATCGAACGCCCAGGATTGATGTAATCGGCAAAACCAAAAACGGTACCACCAGCATTCCTATGCCCGTTACGGCTGCGCTCATGCATAGTGCAAAGACGAAGCGCCGTCGCCAGATGTAAAAGACGGTAAATGTAGACAAAACAAAAAGCAGCGGCGACACCAGCCAACGTGCCATTTCCTCACCAAACAATCCCTGCCCAAAAATTGCGTAGAACGGTAGATGCAACAGCGGCACCCCGATGCCGTGAAAGAAGTTAAAATCTCGTCCAATCACCTGCCCGGCCATCAATCGACGCAATGGGTTAAGCAGCTGAAACGCCCCATCCTGAGCCGGCCCATCAAAATACAGTGCGTTGCCAAGCGCCGTAATAATCGCGCCGAATGCCAGCGCCGCAAAGAGCAGCAATGCGCCAACCAGGTACAACCGTTCGGTCGACTGCCGAGCTATAATCCCCTTTGTGTGTTTTGTTCTGCTAGATAATACGTCGCGGATGCGGTTGACAGATAATTGAGCCATGCGGAAACGTTCCCCTAAAACTTCCTTTCATTATACAGATTGGTTCCCAGAAACCGAATAGGCGGAACAGTTTACGAAAAAACTATTTTATTGTATGTTAAGAAAGCTCGCAAACAAAAACGACTGTCAAGGAGGTGGGCTTCATGCCCCCGATCAGTCCGACCCAAGCGATTGTCTGTACTGGCTATGGTAACGCCAAGATCGTGCCCGTGAGGGGTAACCCCAACATCGGCAAGATCGTCTACTTCCAGAACTTCGGCGGCGGCTATGCGGTCGGGTCGAGTCTGGCATTCCATGAGCCTAACTCGGAATGTGACATGCACAACCACCGGGGCGCCGTGGAACAATTCTTCGTCGTGAGCGGGTCGGGCACTGTCACGATCGACGGAATTGAGCACCCGGTTCAAGCTCATGACCTGGTGCTCGTGCCCGTCGGCGCTTGGCACAAGCTCAAGGCCGGACCGTTTGAGCCCTTCGTGGTTCTTTGCACCTTCGTCCTCGCGCCCGGCAATGAAGACGACGAGACGCCCTGGGTGGGCACTACGGCCTGAGCCCGGCCCATCGCAACGACGGCCCCGCCCGAGTAATAATCGGGTGGGGCCACACCCCACATGACCTTATCCCCCCAAAATCCTGTACAATGAATATACAGAATTGTCTAAGGAGGGTTGAATGACCAGTGCACTCATTGGCTACACCGGTTTCGTAGGCGGCAATCTTGACGCTAAGGCCGACTTTACTGACCGCTACAATACCAAAAATATCGACCAGATTGATGGCAAGCAATACGACCTCGTGGTCAGCGCGGCAACCTACGCTGAAATGTGGAAGATCAACCAAGATCCAGAGGGCGATCTGGCCCAGGTCGACTCGCTGATCGCGCATCTGAAGAACGTCAAAGCAAAACAATTCGTCCTCATCTCCACCGTTGGCGTCTACAAAAATTCCGAAGGTGCGACCGAGGACACGCCCATCACGCTTGAAGGGCTTCCACCATATGGCGTGAACCGCTACCACCTAGAGCAGTTCGTGCGGGAGCAATTCCCCGGTGCGCTGATTGTCCGCTTGCCCGGCCTATTTGGAAAAGGCCTCAAGAAAAACGTCATCTACGACCTTCTGCATGACAATAATGTCGACCGCATTCACTACGCCGGCAGCTACCAATACTACAACTTGGCAAACCTGTGGAAGGACATCCAGACCGCGCTTAGCAGCAAGCTCACACTCCTCAATCTCGCCACGGCTCCAGTCCGCACCGACGAACTGGCTGATTACGCCTTTGGTATCAAGAACTTCAGGACCGAGCCAGAAGGCTTCACGCCGGCCAAATGGGATATGCGCACCAAGCACGACGCGCTTTTTGGTGGCCACGACGGCTATCTGTATACCAAGCAACAATCACTCGACGACATCAAAAACTTCGTCGCCGAGCAAGGAGCTACCTCATGAACATTGCCGTTAGTAATATCGCCTGGACGAGCGAAGAAGAACCGGACGTCGCAAAGACACTCCAGGAGCTCGGCATTCACCATGTCGAAATCGCCCCGACCAGAGTCTGGGAAAATCCAACAAACGTTACCGACCAGGAGATCCAACAGTACAAAGACTTCTGGGCAAAGCACGACATCGAGATTGTCGCCTTCCAGTCGATGCTTTTTCCCCGCCCGGACCTTACTATCTTCGACAGCCCCGAGCTTCGTGCGCAGACACAGGACCACCTGGCAAAGTTCATCGCGCTTGCCGGCCGCGTCGGGGCGGAAGTGCTGGTCTTTGGCTCGCCCAAAAACCGCATCGTGCCTGAGGGCATGCCTGCCGATAAGGCTTGGGACATCGCCAAGGAGTTCTTTGGCAACCTCGGCAACATTGCTATCAACGCTCAAACCAACTTCTGTATCGAACCAAATGCCAAGGAGTACAACTGCAACTTCGTAAATACCGCCGCCGAAGGTCTCAAGCTGGTTGAGGAGGTCGACAATCTCGGATTCGAGCTGCACTTGGATGCCGCCATTATGGCCATGGAACATGACGACCCGCAAAGTAGCATCGAAAATGCTCGCGAACACCTACGCCACTTCCACATCAGCGCCCCGATGCTAATGCCGATTGAGGAAGCGAAGGTCAATCACCAGACCTTTGCCGACGCACTGCGAAGTATCAACTACCAACACTTTACCTCTATCGAGATGCGGCCTGGCGATGACGGGACTAACGTGGACCGCGTTCGCGATGCGGTGAAGATTGCTCAGAAATACTATGCATAAACCGGACGACAACCCCTGGAAAACCATCTCAAGTCGTATCGCCTACCAATCTCCATACCTCACCGTTAGGGAGGACAAGGTAATAACACCCGGAAACAATGAAGGTATATATAGCCTTATCGAGTCAAAACCTGGCGTACTCGTCGTCGCCCAGACGGATAACGACGAAATATATCTCATTGAGTCATTTCGCTACCCTTTGCAAGCCTGGTGTTGGGAGATTCCTGGTGGCGGCATTGATCAAGGAGATACACCGCTCGAAGCAGCACAAAAAGAGTTAGAGGAAGAACTCGGCTTACGAGCTGACAGTTGGGAACAGCTAGGTGACATGTACCCTTCAAATAACGGACCATTGAATGACCACAATCTGGTTTTTCTAGCGCGTACGTTGCATTCGGTACAGAAACATCACGAGGCCGGAGAAGCCATCCGGCCGCCAAAGATAGTACCGTGGAAAGATGTACTTAGCATGGTGCGGCAAGGAAAATTAACCGACGGGCAATCGCTCGGCGCGCTGATGCACTACCTATTATGGAGGCAGGAGCAAGGCCGCTAGCGCTATTTGCCTGATTTCGGTATTCGCTGAAGGCAAAGAGCGGGCCTGAAGGCTACCTCTTACGAGCTAATTGTTCGCGCTCGATCTCGTCCACCATTACCAGCTTCTCGTGAATGCGAGTGACAGTTCGCTTGAGCGCGGTTACTTCTTCGTTGGTTTCAACTATCAACAGCAGTGCAAATACGAATAGCGTCAGCACGGCAACGTCAAACAAGCTCATCGGCGCAGAGTCGGTTAGGTTGTGTTGGATCAGCGTATTGTACAGTGGCTGCACAAAGCTCAACACCACACCGATCGATAACCAAAACACCACCTCAACCACACACTTGGTGCGCGAAATACGTGACGGTTTGGTCTTATAGCGAGTGATCGCCCGCACGATTCCAACCATTACAACCGGCAGGTTTATCAGCACAAGCAACAGGTATTTACTCATCCTGCTATCCTTATACTAATGAGATCGCGAAGGATTTCCATAGACGCCCAGATACTCTGCCCGCGGGCCATGCCTTCCTTGCTATAGCTCACCGCAATCGGCACTTCGTCGACATGTACACCGCTACGGGCTGCGTGCCACAGCGTCTCGGTGCAGAATCCGTAGCGATCCAAGGTGTAGTTCGATATCTTTGGCAATGTCTGCGCGCCGTACAGGCGCATGCCGCTCTGTGTGTCCTTTGTTTTGATGCCAAAAAGTATGCGGCTAACGAGACTGCCGCCCCAGTTAATGAAGCGCCGCTGCAATGGCATGCTCTGCTTGTTGCCGGTGTGCAGGCGGCTGCCGACAATCATTTCGGAATTGTGCCTTGCGGCATATTCGACCAGCTGCTTGATGTCGTCGCTGGCGTGTTGACCGTCACCATCAATAGTCACAACGTACGCGAGGTTGGCAACGTACTTTTCGGCATAATGCAGGCCCGTACGAGTTGCGCCACCAGCGCCGGTATTGACGACGTGGCTCAGCACGATTGCGCCAGCCGCTCGGGCCTCGTCTGCGGTGATGTCTGTCGAACCGTCGTCGATCACCAGCACAGTGGTCTTGAACGATGTCGATTTTGTCTTAATAGTACGGGGAATAGACGCGATGACGTCTGCAATATGCGGCCCCTCATTCAGCGCCGGTATTACGACGAGGACCGTCAGTGGTGTATCAGCCAAGATTGTACCCTTTTTATCATAAACTTCATCTTACCATCAATACACGACCTTGACCAAATCGCCAAAGGTGTCCGAAATGGTCGAAGCCGAATCCTTGTCGGTCAAGACATAGAAAGTCAGCCCCCTGGCGCGGGCATCGGTCGCGCACGTCTTCAGCTGCGCGACCATCGCCTGTTGCTCTGGTGGCGTGAAGTTACCAAAATCGAGATTGCCGTATAGCCGCCCCACGCAGTCCAGCGCCTTTGTGTCGGTCCGGGTACCGTCGTACTGCATCATATTCATCCAAAATGGAATCTGCATGTGCGCATAGAAGACATGCTTAGTCTGGTCATAGTGCAGAAGCGTTGAATTGAAATGGCGAATGTCGCCCTGGCTGGCAAGCTTTGCATAGGTTGAGGTATCTTGGTCAAAAAATGCTGGCTTTTCCTGATGCGAACGGTCTCGGAACAAATCCCGGACGTCCTTCAGTGGATTGGCGACGGAGCTGATCAGCAAAAGGGCAATAACCACCGGGAATATAGGCAGCATCGCAGCGTACTTGAGGTCGCGCGCACCTTGGGCCAAAGACGCCCGAACCAATAGCACAACCCCAAGCGCAAGCAGCAAAATCTCGAGCAAAATCGAACTTTTGATAGCGTAGTACCGAATTTCGCCAACGGTGAAGTATTGCACCAGCGCCAGCAATCCAACAAATGCTAGCAAGGGCACATACAGCACAAATACCAGCTTTCGGAAGTCTTCATCCAGCTTCTTGCTCAGTCCAACACCCAGCACAAACGCCGCACCAGCCAGCAAAATATATGGATGGAACTGCTTGAGCCCGCCAGTCAGGTTGATGCCCTGGGTCGAGTCCGAACCAGAATATTTCAGCTGGAAGTAAATGGGCACAAGCTGCAGCAGGAACACAACCACGAGAGGCCAGCCAGGACGCGCAAATAGGCGCCGGATAGATGGCAACGGATTAAGGCTCGGTGGCACGACAAGCAATACCCCGACCAGCACCAGTGGCGGGATGAGCAGCGGCCAACTAGCCGAAGCGCCAAATGCCAGCAGCAGATACGCAAAAAGCGCCCACCGAAGCTTCTCATCGCCACCAGCAAACCCCTTCCAATCATCCTGTTTGCCTTTTACATCCACCACGTAGCACATACCGATAAGGATAGTCGCAATGACGTAGTAGTAGTTCAGAAAACCCTCATTCACAAATGGGATCAGATACAACAGCGCTAACGTTGGGCCAAGAGAAAACGCCAACAGTAACTTCGTCCCAAGCTTTGCAACCTTCTGCCCTGCCGCCTCGAACAGGCTAGCGACCAGGTAAAACAACGCGTACGCGAGCGCGGCAGCCAGCGCCACATACTGGGCAAAGAATAGCACAGCGTTCACCCGCCAGCCCAGGCTAAACTGGCTCGGGAAGACAGTATTCTCGACAAAGGCCGTCGCGATATGGAAGCCCTTGGGGTAGTAATAGCTTGGCGCGTAGGTAAAATGCTGCGCCACGTTCATCTCGGCAATGCCAGCGTAATGATTAGTGGCGTCTATCGCCTCGATGCTTCCAATCTGGGCGATTTTGTAGACGCTATTTTGTCCGACAAATATCGGCGCAAACGGTAAAAGGAAGAAAAAAACAACTACCAATCCACAGAGTTCTCGACTGTCGAAAAGCTTTCGATCGCTATACTTCTGAGCTGGCTGCACCGGAATAAAATACCACAGCCCCACCTGCAGTAGTACAAGCAGCGCCGCCAGCAGCATGAAGTTACTCTGCGGCCAGGCTAGGAACTGAACAGTCGCGGCAATCTGCAGTAGTACAACCACAAACGCAAAGCTCACAAACAGCCGGCTAAACCAGCTGCCAAACACCTTGGGCATCGGCAAGTAACGAGCGTTCAGGAATAGCAGCGCAGGCACGAGCAGAAACTTTATGCCCACGAAATACAGCACCAGTGCGACCAGCACAGCCATGCCTTCCTTGAAGTGCTTCCAGCCCGTTAGCCTGCCGAGTGCACTAGCCATCGCGCTACCTACCCGCCACCTGGTGATACGCAGCAGCCAATTCCTTGGCCAGGTTCGGCCAAGCCATTTTCTTGGCATAGGCTTGGCTGAGCTCAGATTGTTTCGATAGGTCAATGTCCTGGAGTGTTCGGGCTAGCTCATAGTAGGCAAAAGTGTCCGTCAGAACCAGTGCGCCATCTGTATATGTGGCCAGTTCACGAAATCCAGCCGTTGGGTAGGCGATGACCGGTTTGCCATTACTGAAGCCCAGATTGACGGCGCCGGAGCTGACATTGGCATAGTACACGCCATCGTACGGGTACACGCAGGCGTCACACTCGCGGATGTAGCTATTCATTTTATCGTCATCCTTCACGAACCCCGTGATGAACACGCGGTCGTGCAGACCTAGGATGTCGATGAGGTCGGTGATCTTGTTGTATATGCCGACCGTGTCGCTCACAATGTCGGTCTCGACCGGGTGCAGACCACCGATGATCGCCAGCTTGTAGTTACCGGGTAGAAATTTCAGCGCGCGGATGGCGTCGAAGATGCCCTTGTACTTGTGTAGCATGCCGACCGTACAGTAGATGATATCGCCCGACTTCTTGTTGAGCTTACCGGCGATGTAGTCGCTCTTTGGCGGGTCCGGGAACTGATGAACGGGATGCAGAATCTTCTTCACTTTGTCCTCACTCGCACCAGCCTTGGTAAGCGCCTGCGCAGTCATGTCGTTGTGCACCAGGAGCAGATCGGCCTGGAGGAATGGTGTCACATGCCGCTCGTACATGCGGTTACGATGACGCTGCTGGCGCAGAAAGGCGACCATGCTGCGTGGACCGACACCGCCGAGCTTCACGGGCTTTATGGCAAAATCGGGCGAGAGGTGAACGGTCACGACGACCTTCTTGCCCGCCTCCTTTGCGATCGACACCAGCCGCTGAAAGTCATCTTCGACAAACAGTCCAAATTCATGTTGGACGTGAAAGATGTCGAAATCCTTGAGCTCGCCCTTGAGCCGGGCGTAGGCTTCCTCGTGTTGTTCTGGATTCATGTGGCGCAACTGGATTGGCGTCACCTCGAAAAACTTGTTCTCGACGGTTGCGTCACCTCTCATGCCGGCCAAATATTGTTCTTGGTACTTGGCGATGCCATCGTCTTCGTCATGCGGGCTAAAATGTAGAATACGTACCGTCTCGCTCATCGTTAATCCTCCAGATATTCCGTTACTTGCTTGAACGAGCTGTCCCATGAAAACTGCCGGTAGCCTCGAGTCCGTTCACGGGCGGCTGCGAGGTTTATGGGAATGAGAAGCTTCATGATTGCAGCCAAGCACTCATCGGCGCTCGCGGGCGAAAAGTGATCAACAAACCCCTCTGCTATCTCAACCATGCTCGTGGTGTTGCTGCATAGGCATGGTACCCCACGAGCAACGCTTTCGGCAATGGGAATGCCCCAGCCTTCATAAAAGCTTGGGAAAACGGTGAACTGACAATGGCCGTACAGCCAGCTTAGCTCCTCGTCGTTCATGTTGTGCAGGAACACGAATTTGTCCTTCACGTCGGGATCGTTTGTCATGAAGTTATAGATCTCTTCGGTACCCCAGCCCCGGCGGCCCACGATAGCAATCTGGGGCAGATCGATGCCGCGGGTAGCAGCTAGCTTGTAGACATAGTATAGCAGCGCATGGTTTTTGCGCGCCTCGATGGTGCACACCGTCAGCAGATAGTCGCGTCCTTTGAGCCTCGCCTTCCTGAACACGTCGTCGGTTGGCTCAGTGGCCTTGGCCACTTTGAAGTCATCGCCCAAACGGAAGACTTCCATGCGTGGGACGTGTAGCTTTTGCGACTTTAGCCACTGGGTCGCCTCACTCTTGGTATTTTGGGAAACGCATAAAACCAGGTCGCAAATCGGCAAAATCGCCCGACAATACGCTGGAAATGTCTCAGTCGAGCCACCCGACGCGCCAGCACCGGTAAACTGCGGAATAACCACTGGCCCCATGTCGTGGATAATCTGTACAATGCCCAGGCCATTGTCGCGGTGCCACTGCTGGAGTTTGGCAATAAAATTATCGTCCCACCATTCGCCCCAAGGGATAAAAACCTGGTCATTCTTCTGAAACGCTGCAGCCTTATAGCTGGCCATCCGTGCACGTTTGAGGCGACCTTCAACCCGCTCGCTCAGCCCCGGCACAAGCCGGGCGGCTCGACGCAGAACAGCCTTCGCAAGCCGGATCGATCCTTGCTTCATGATGATCTGCTGATCTTGCTTGAAATCGACCGCCGAGGCGGCAACCTCAGTTTGTCCAGCAGCCGGACGCTCCTGGCCCACCTTCAGATATTGGATGCCCTTACCCCGCTCGCTCAGCGTCCGATCGAGATCCAGCTCGACAAATTCCCGCAGCTCCTTCACCCAGCTCACGAAAACGGTCTCTGGTCGCTGCTTACGAAAACGAATGGCCTGCTCGTGCATCACGCGCGGGATGCCTGTCAATCTGCCGTCCCAGTGGACCAGCTGCGTGACGTCATAGTAGAGAGTGGGCTTCGGCATAGTTGGTTCTCCTTATCGGTTTGCGAGCGTGGCGTTCTTGGAGAAAATCGGCATCACCCAGTCATCAGCATCGCCAATAATCGCCTCGTACGATGTCTGTTTGGGCTTGACGATACGACCGTCATCATCAATGACATATACATGGCCAAAGTCCTTCAGCATCTGATCGTAAAAAGCCTTTGGATCGTCGTAGCTATCCTTCGTAAACTCGATAAAAAACGTCAGGTTCGGACTACTGCTCACAATGGTTCGCATGCCCTGATAGGCTTTGTCCTCGAAGCCCTCGATGTCCATCTTGATCAAATCCACCGTCTTGATGCCATTATCTTTACAGTATTTGTCCAGGCTCACTGACTTGACCTTCACTTCCTCAGCAGTTTCGAGGCGCATTTTGCTCGCCATGTACTTAGCAGTGTGCTCTAGCGGCAGAACTGACGAGCTGCCGAGGTAATCCTTCAGGATGCGCAGCGTCAGCGTGCCTTCTTTGTCGGCCACAGCTAGGTTCTCTACGACAGACTGTTCGTTCAGCCAGTTTACGTCAAGGGTCCTATGAATGTACGGGATGAGGTGTGGGTTCGCCTCGAAATGCACTACTTTGGAATGCTTCTTGTCGGTCCTCTGCGCGGCCAGCGCGCCAAAATACCCAAAGTTCGAGCCAACGTCCAGGATAGTATCCGTCGGCTGCACGACGCTGAGCCACGCTGCAGTAATACGATGCTCCCAGATAGAATCCAGTGCCAAATGCGGCACAACAGCAATATCACGTGGGTCGAGGTACATCTTGAGCCCGCTAAAAATCTTGGTGATCATCTCGTGCTCGTTCAGCACAACCGAACCAGAATTCTTAGTACGTTGATTGAGCTCTTCCAAAACTAAAGAATGGTCGTGGTTAATGGCCAGCTGCGTTTTTAGGATGGACCGTTCCGAAGCCGACACCTTCTCATCCAGACGCTGCTCGGTCTGCTCCAGTGCACGCTTGACGTTACCAAATAACTTATCCATTATTTTCTGAGTCGTCCCTGCCATATCTGTCCCCTTATGTACCCTTCACTGTATGCGTCACGCTGACCGGTGGCAATACCGCCGTGGTAGATCTATCGATGCGCTGCACCGTAAACTCGTCGGCCTGCACAAGCCAATCGAGAGTGTTAGCGACGTCGTCTACTAGAGTAATCATGACCGCATACTGCCCATCGTTGAAGATGTTTAGAATCTTCCACGTTAGGCTAACTTCCTGGCCACTCACGAGATTAGCGATATCTGGCGCTTGGATCATACGGTTATTCATCGCGGTGATTTCAGCACCGTCCTGGCCCATGATGTGAATACCGTAGATCAGCTTATCAATCGGTCGCTCGACTTTAATATCAACCTTCACGACAACGTGCTCGCCCTCAACTTTGGTGGAGACCTTGCTCACGACTGCGTCGCCATTACCCCAGCGCTTGCCGTTGCCCTTCTTGGCGTGCTCGCTAGCTTTGTCCATGAACAGCATCGAATACTCACGGGCAATGTCCTGTGGTGTGCCGATATGCTGCACCTCACTTCGGTCGATTAGCATGGCACGGTCGCAATATTCCTTCACGGCGTTCATGTCGTGGGTAACGAACACGACCGTTTTTTTGTTGGCCTTCAGCTCCTTGAAGTATTCGAAACACTTGCGCTGGAACGCCGCATCGCCGACTGCCAGCACTTCGTCGACCAACAAAATATCGGCATGGGCGCGCGTTGCCATCGAAAAGGCTAGTCGCACCTGCATGCCCGAGCTATAATTCTTCAGCTTTTGGTCCATAAAGCGCTCCAGCTCGGCAAATTTCACAATGTCGTCGTACATCGACTGGATCTCTTTGAACGAAAAGCCCAAAAGCGCACCGTTCAGGTACACGTTTTCCCGCCCCGTTAGCTCGGGGTTGAATCCAACGCCCAGCTCGATGAATGGTACGAGCTTGCCATTGGTCGTGACGCCGCCCTTCGTCGGTTGATAAATACCGGCCAGCATCTTTAGCAGCGTGCTTTTGCCGCTCCCGTTGCGGCCAACGATACCAAAGAACTCACCCTTCTTCACCTCGAAGCTAACACCCTTCAGTGCATGCTGGATCTCGCTGCCTTTGGCTTTTTCCTTGAACAGGCCCGTGACGGCGCGCTTGATCGAATCTTTCTTCTCGTGAGGCAGAACGAAATTCTTGTATACATTGTCGACCTTGATAACAACTTCGCTCATCCTAAATCTCCTCCGCAAAGTAGCGCGAACGCTTCCTGAAGTAATACGCCGCACCGCTGGCAATGGCCAAAACGGCCAGCACCATCACCATGCGCATCCAGCCATTGCCATAGACACTACCGATAGTTGGTGCACAGTTTGTCGTAACCTTTGCCGTCGCCGAACAGGCAGGCGCCACCAATTGACCCCGCATGTCCTGAATGATCTGTGCCATCGGGTTGAGAATAAGGATGGATTGGACCTTTGGCGACATGATACTGAGCGTGTATAGGATAGGTGTCGCATAAAAAGCGCCTTGCATAAACACTTCCCAGATGTAGTTGATGTCACGAAACTTCACAAACAGCGCGCTCAGCAGGAAGGCCATGCCTAGCGATAGAATGAACAACTCGATGATCAATAACGGGACAATCCATATCGCGCTCACCTGCGGGTCCGCCCCCAGGAAAAACATAAAGCAAAACAGCACGACCATGTTGATGGTCAGGTTAATCAGCGCCGAAAACGACCCGGCCAGCACAATAACATACTTGGGGAAGTTAATTTTGCGTAGCAAATCGCCCTTGCCGACAATTGATCCCACGCCGTTGTTTGTCACCTCGGCAAAGTAATTCCACAGCAAAATACCCAGGAACAAATACACCTTGAAGTGCGGGATGTTGCTGGCGCCACCCAGACGGCTAAAGACAAAATCCAGGATCAAAAACAGCGCCAGCGGCTTCAGCAGTGACCACAAATACCCCAGAAAAGAGCTCTGGTACCGAAGTTTGAAATCGGTAATAACCAGCTCCCTCAGCAGAATAAGTGAATAGCGATAACGCTGTAATAGTCGAGGGGCCATATTATCCGATTCCTTGCATTCGAAGGTTTGATGCAGGAGTGGCGATGGCTGCTTTTTGCGCCAAGGCATAGCCATAGCTACGTCGAGAAGCAAAAGAAGACAACGTCACCCTGAAGCAAGACTGCAGAACAATGGATTGGATAAAATGATTCCTCATCACGTTAGACATATTATACTGTCGCTGGCAGTTATCTTCAACAGCCGGTAGCCGTTACTCATTCTTATTCTTGAAATAATACGCAATCACAAAGCCAAACAGCGGACCGACGATCGATGAATAGCCCTGAATAATATCCAAAAGCGCAACCTTGTATCCATCGCCACCCGTTACAACCCTGGCCACGAGATTATAAAATGGAATTCCGATCATGATGAGCGTCAACAGGCCAAAATACCACCGCATAAAGCTCTTTGCCATCCGATCCCGCGTAGCATACTCGTTTCGTTTGGCCGTATCGGCCCATGTTTCCGCTCGGACTGACTGATCCTCGGCTTGCACCGCAAGAGTCTCTAGGACATTCTCTTCCTCGGCCGTTGCCTTAGACTTTGTGGTGCGTGCGCGAGTAGGCATTAGTGCGAATAGAGCAAAGCGTCACCCACCACCTGTTGTAGCTTTTGATTATTGTTTAATAAAGATTCGATAACTTTAATAACAGACTTGGCCTCTTGCTGTCGATCAGCCTCCAGGAGCTTTCGTGCAACGCTAATGAGATCCTCAATCGCCTTGGCGTTATCCTTCGAAACAGCCGCCAGCTTCAGGCGAGCGTCGCTATTTTTGCCATGACTTCCCAGTAAGTTACGGAGGGGACGGCCGTCGGTTTTACGATGCTTGCGTCGTATTGCTTGCTCCAAGTCCATACTTCTATGATACATCATTGCTTCTTGGACGTGCCCGAAATATCTAGCAGCGCCTTCACAATTGTCTGGCTACTGCGTTCCCAGGTAAACCGCTGAGCCTGCCTGTAGCCCCGTTCGATAAGCTCCTGACGCTCAGCTAAATTGAGGTTGATAACTCTATTTATCGCGTCCGCAATTGACTCCAGCTTGTTTGGATCACAGTAGGTTCCCGCATCGCTGGCTACTTCGTGCAGGGGTGGAATATCGGCCACGACGACAGGAGTTTTGCTCATCATGGCCTCGAGTGCTGGCATGCCAAAGCCCTCGTACAACGACGGCAGCACCAAAGCTGTCGCGCCACTCATCAATCGTGCCACGTCGTCGTCGGGCACATAGGTACGCGGCTTGACGACAACGTGACCGGCTTGATTTGCCTGCTCCATCGCGGCAAATACACCTTCGTTTAGCCAACCGTCGCTGCCTATCATCAGAAGCGCATATTCCTTGGGGACGTGACGCATCGCTCCCACCAATCGCTCGAGGTTTTTGCGGGGTTCGATATTGCCAATGTATAGCAAATAGGCTTTGTCCTGCAGGCCATACGCGCGACAAACCTTTGCGACTTCCTCAGTCGAATAGGGTTTGTACAGATTGCCGTCGGCACCGTTGTAGACTACCAATACGCGATCGGGCGTCACGTTAAAATTACCGATGATTTCTTGGCGCGCGCTCTTGCTGACGGTTATCACGTAGTCGGTCTGACGAATATAACGTGGTACATTTTTGGCCAGCGACTTCTGGTTATCCGGCTGTACGTACTCTGGATGCACCGCAAAACAAATATCATGGATGTAGGTTAGCGAGGTCGACCTCTTGGTCAGCGGCCAGTTGAAGAAGTTACCAAACAGATACACACCAGGTCCGAGCAGCAAGTCCATCGGCGGCAACAATCCCCGGCGCCCCAGGCCGTTCATAACCCGAAATTTCATAGGAATAGCTTTGCGCGTGCACGATTCCAATCCCTTCCATCGGTCCAGCAAGTGCAGTCGACTCTTTGGCGCAACTAGCACTATCTCGTAGAGGCGAGTGATCTCGGCATTTGCGACCAATGCCGCTACAAGCCCGGCCAGCGCGTGTGGAACGCCGCTGATCTGGCGATCAACCAAGGGGACTGCTTCGACAAATAGTTTAGTTTTCTTCATGGGGGATTGACGTATTGCGTACGGGTGATGATAGAGTGATTATATATGAAAATCGCAATTGATGCCCGCATACTCCGTACCAGCACCGGCCGCTATGTCGAGCGTTTGCTGCATTACCTTCAGGAAATCGACCACGACAATGACTATGTAGTGCTGCTGGACCACAAAGATTACGATGGCTGGGAGCCAACCAACGCGCGCTTTCGCAAGGTTAGTGTAGACATCCCCAACTACAGCATTCGCGAACAGATCGTGCTTCCGTCGCTGCTGCGCGGCTTAAAGGTCGATCTCGTGCACTTTGCTATGCCACAGCAGCCCATTCTGTACGCCGGGCCATCTATCACAACCATTCACGACCTGACATTACTTCATTTCAAAAATTATGAGGATAGCGCAAGGGTTGTATACGACATCAAACAGCTCATTTTCAGAGGAGTTTTGGCATTTGCAGTCCGCAAATCTCGCCACATTATCACACCCACCGAGTACGTCCAACAGGATTTGATCAAGACGCTCCACGCCAAGCCATCTAACGTAACCGTTACGTACGAGGCCGCCGACAAGATGCCCTCGGGCAAAAGTTCGACAGTGTCGCAGCTGGCCACTTCGCCGTTCATCATGTACGTCGGCCGTATGGATCCTTACAAGAATATCCGTAGTCTCATCGCCGCCCATCAGCAGCTGCTACAAGCATACCCCGATCTCCGTTTAGCGTTGCCTGGTGCCAAGGACCGTAATGTGCAAAAGCTAGAGCAGTGGTGCCGAGACCAGGATTTTCGGCAAATTTACTTCCTTGGGTTTGTTTCCGACGCCGAGCTCAGGTGGTTGTTCGAGCATACTCTTGGGTACGTATTCCCGTCATTATCGGAGGGGTTCGGCCTACCCGGCCTGGAAGCTATGGCTCACGGCGCGCCAGTTATTGCCAGCCGAGCCACATGCTTGCCCGAAGTCTATCAGGATGGGGCACATTATTTCGATCCCACAAGCATAGGGGATATTGCAGAAAAAATAAGTGACGTGCTTGAGGACGAAAAGCTCCGCACCAGCCTGATCAAGGAAGGCTCGAAAGTTGTCGCACAATATTCCTGGAAGCGAATGGCCGAACAGACACTCGAAGTGTACCAACGGGCATTGACAAGAAGAGGCTAGATTTTACTCGGCAGTTTTGCTGATAACAAGATGTCGCTCACGGCCTTCACCCTCTGATTGGCTTTCGAGCGAGCCAAACTCGCCCACGACCCGATGGGCAACCCGCCGATCAGCAGGAGTCATGGGTTGTAAGTTCATAGCTTCGCCCGACTTCACAACCTGCTCGCACCAGGCGCGTACCTGTTCGGCCAATCGCTCAGCACGATGATGCTTGTAGCTGGCTACATCAATGTTGATACGCGTGAGTTCGGCATCCTTATTCTTGAGCGCCATCGATAATAAATACTGCAACGAATGGAGTGTTTCACCCCGCTGACCTATCAGGAAACCATTCAGGTGTGTTGAGGGCACGTTCAGTTCGATCACATCTTCGTCGCAACTGACGCTCACGGCCGTGTTGAGGCCGAAAAAGGACAGAAGATCTTCGAGGTACTTTTTTGCAAAATCGATTGATTGATTACGATCAAGGCCTGATTCCATTAGCGCTTCCTCCGTTTCTTAGCAGCCGGTCTTTTGGCGGTCGGCTGCACAACCACTTCAGCTTCTTTGGCCTTCTTAACCTTGGCCGCGCGAGGGGTCTCGCTAATCTTTTCCATCTCGTCGGTATCTTCACGAAGTACCCGCGACTGCTGGAAAACCGCAACACCACTCGTGGTAGCCAGGTACAAAACTAATGCACCAGGTAAATAAATCGAGATAAAGAACGTCAGCGCAGGAAACAGATAGATCATTCGGTTGCTCATAAGCGCGCTCATTTCGGACTGGTCCACGCTTTTGCCAGATGCCTGCTCCTTTAGCAAATCACGCAGCTTGCGCCCCTCGCCGACTTGAGGCAACAGTTGCCGAGATTGAAAAAACTGAAGGAGGCCGGCGAGGACCGCTAGGACCAGAAGTGGCCAGTACGGCCCGGTTGGTTCGACTGCATGGCGAGATAGATTGATCATGCCCAGAAGTGAATCGTTAAAGCTATGCGGATGGGCAACGAGGTCCTTCACAAAAGGAATGTTCTGCAGAAAGTCATACGTATACTTGGGGATATTCTGATCGTTTGTCGTAATCAACCGCACCACCGCATACAAAGCGATAAAGATCGGCAACTGCAGGATTAAAATACCGATGGACCCAAATGGCTTTATGCCCTTTTCACGGTACAGCTCCATCATCAGTTGGGCCTCGAGCTGTTTGTTACCCTTGGTTTGTTTGCGAATGCGCTGGAGCTCAGGCTGAAATTTACGCATAAGTTTAGTCTGGTGAAGCTGCTTGCGGACAAGTGGCCACAGAAGTACGCGAATTATGACCGTGAAGAGAATCAGTGCCAAGCCAAAATCATGACCAGGAATAATCCCGTAGATAAAAACGAGGACATTAAAAATCGGTTGAATTAAGATTAAGTCAAATACGCTCATAGCTTTCTATACTATACCACGGACCTTAGAGGATCTGTAGTTTTACCATTATTTTTATTCTTGCCAAATGCCAGCCTGCTTGAGCAGATCGATAATTATATGTTCTAGTTCATCATGCGGCATCTGGCCTGCCAGCGGATCATAGACATTTATAAGCATATCGTGCGCCGGCCGAATGTGATCCCAGTGCGTTCGAATCACTTCGTACACACGACGGCGAATACGGTTTCGCTTTGGTGCGGCCTTTACAACCTTCTTAGTTACAATCACGCCGCACCGACTGTCGCTACGACGTTCGTTGTGAGCAACTCGCAACGAAAGAGAGCGGGCGCGATAAATCGTACCCTGTCGATACAAGTACTTGAGGCTTCCGTAGCCGTGAAATCGATAGCTCTGCGCTAGCATACTCTACATTGTAGTTGAACAAGCTAAAAACTACATACGGCGAGCGCCATACGTGGTCGGCCCACCGTACAGTAGCCTTAGACCGTCAACTTCTTGCGACCCTTAAGGCGACGAGTCTTGAGCACGAGGCGCCCGGCCTTCGTAGCCATACGGGCACGGAAACCATGAACTTTGGCGCGTTTGCGGGTATGTGGCTGATATGTTCGCTTTGGCATAATATTCTTAAATCTATCCTTTTGTTTGCTTCAGACTTATATTTTGACAAATTTTTCCACAATAGGCAAGCTCTTTTCCACAAGCCGACAGGGGTAAACTAAAAATGTGCATAAATATCGACGAAATTGACGTTCGCGCAAGCTCAGGTTTCGTAGTTGTGGAAAACCATCAAAATTCTGTATAGTTATACGTACTGACTAACGACATTTGGGGACACGCACAGAGGGGCAATGAAAAACGCATTGTGGCAAACAGTTTTGGGGGAGATCGAGTTAACCGTTTCACGAGCGAGCTTCGTGACGTGGTTCAAAAATACCGAGCTGCTCGAGAGTGAAGACGGCAAGGTTATCATTGCGGTGCCAAATATCTTTGCCAAGCAACAGCTAGAAGTTAAATTTACCCAGCAAATAAGCGACACACTGATCAAGAATGGCGTGGAGGTAAACCAACTAACATTTGCGATCCAATCCACAAACAAGAAGAAGATAGGCGATATCGCCAAAAAATCGAATGTCGCACAACAGATTGCCATGCAGTCTCGGCCGACTGTACAGCGCGCGCGTACCGTTGGTAACGGTCTCAACCCCAAATACACCTTCGAGACATACATCGTTGGCTCCAGCAACGAGCTGGCCTACACCGCCTGCCAGGCTGTAGCCAACTATCCAGGCACCAAATATAATCCACTATTTCTATACGGTGGCGTGGGCCTGGGCAAGACACACCTTATCCAAGCCGTCGGGAACGGTGTAGCCGCTAAGGACCCAGAAGCGACTATCCTTTATATATCATCTGAGACATTCGTGAATGAGTTTGTGGACAGCATCCGGTTCAAGAAAAAGGAGTTCGCCGACAAATATCGCAATGTCGATGTGCTGATTATTGACGACATTCAGTTCATTGCCGGCAAGGAAGCCACCCAGGAAGGATTCTTTCACACGTTCAATGCGCTGCATCAAACCAACAAGCAGATCGTCATAAGTTCGGACAAGCCGCCCAAATCTATTCCAACCCTGGAGGAACGACTACGATCGCGGTTCGAATGGGGCATGACGATTGACATTCAGATGCCTGATTTCGAAACACGCTGCGCCATCCTGCAGACCAAGGCCAATCAACACAACGCTACGCTTGACCGTGAAACCGTTGAGTTTTTAGCATCACACATCCAGACCAACATCCGCGAGCTCGAAGGAGCACTCAATCAACTGCTGGCCTTTTGTGAAATGCGCGGCGTCAAACCCGACCTGCAAACCGCCTCGGGGCTTATCGGTAACGTGCGCGCCAGCCGGCCACACCACCTGACGGCCAAGCAGGTTATCGACAAAACAGCCAAGCATTTCCAGCTGGATGCTGTCGATATTACCAGCCCCAAGCGTGATAAGCACATCGTGACACCCAGACAAATCGCCATGTATCTGCTGCGAAGCGAGTTGCATTTGAGCTTCCCCAAGATCGCACGAGAACTTGGACGGAAGGACCACACTACCGCTATTCACTCGGTCGAAAAGATCGAGAAAGCAATCAAACTCGATTATATTGTGCGACAACAAGTTACCGAAATTCGCGAGAAACTCTATGTATAAAAATTGTGTACAACCTGTCGACAACCGATCGGAAAACCCTGTGGATGCCCATCCCCTCCCTCCACACTCCCCCACCCTCGAACCTCCCAGCCGCCTAACTATCCACATTTTCCGACAATTCATCCGCACCCTACGCACACCCAAATCCCATATTCTACACAGGCAATTTATGCAAAATAACAGAGCTATATTGCCATTTATACCCACTTTCCACACATCCTATTATTACTATTATTACTTTATATAAGAAGGAAGAAGGGACAGTAATAAACCTATGAAATTGACCGTTACCCAAGAAAATCTATCCAAGGCTCTCCAAATAGTTGGACGTGTCGCAACTGGCAAGACGCCTCTTCCGATTCTGAGCAATATTCTGTTTCGCACTGACGAGAATAGACTGCTTTTGGCTGCAACAAACCTCGAAATTGCAATCGCCCAGCACATTGGCGGCAAGATCGAAACGGAAGGCGCCATTACTGTCCCCGCCAGACTGATGAGTGAGTTTATTAGCAATCTGCCCAAGGGCAATGTCGAGCTTGAAGCAGATGGCACGAAGCTGCACATCAAAAGCGGCACATACCAGTCAACCATTCACGGCATGGCGCCAGATGAGTTCCCCGCACTACCCGATATTGCCGCTCAGGAGACGATCATGGTGTCTGTCGCGACGCTGAAGCGCGCAATTCAGCAGACTGTTATCGTGACGAGTAGTGATGATACCCGACCCGTCCTGACTGGCGTATATTGCCACACGCACGATGGCAATTTGTACTTTGCCGCGACGGATGGGTATCGTCTGGCCGAGCGACTTATTAGCAAGACTGACCTTAACATAAGCGCCATTATCCCCTCTCAGACGCTCCAGGACGTCCTGCGAGTGATGACGGATGATAGTAATGACATAACGATGATCTTTGATGAAAATCAGGTGCGAATATTGGTTGACGATACCGAGATCACAAGCCGGTTGATCGACGGGACGTTCCCTGATTATCGTCAACTCGTGCCGAGCACAACAGATATAGACGTCACGCTTGATAAGGACGAATTTGGGCGCATTACCAAGATTGCGAGTTTGTTCGCGCGCGAAAGTGGCGGTAGTGTGACGCTGAATGCCAAGCAGGAGGATCAAAAACTCAGCATTCACTCGGTTGCATCGCAGCTGGGTGAGAATACTTCGGAGGCCGAAGCCGTCGTAAGTGCCGACGGTCAGGTTACGCTAAATTCACGCTATTTGCTCGAAGCACTTGGGTGTATTGATAGCCCAAAGCTTTCGTTTAGCTTTAGCGGCAAGCTGTCACCGTGCGTGCTAACGGCTGCCATTAAGGATTCGGAGAGTGACTACAAACACATCATCATGCCGCTTAAGAGCTAGCCGGTCGCTATACTAAAGGATATGTCGTACAGGAACATTACGCTCCAGAATTTTCGGAGCTACAGCGAGTATGCCGTTGGCTTGAGTCCGGGGGTGACCATTGTGGTCGGCCCCAATGGCAGCGGCAAGACGAATCTGCTTGAGGCGTTGCACGTCGTGTCGACAGGGTCGTCGTTTCGGGCGGCTGATCGCGATATGGTGAAGCGTGGAGCCCCGTGGTTTCGCGTCGAGGCAATCTACGATGACGAAGCGCGTACATTGACGTATAGCTTGGAGGATACGGCCAGCCCTAAGCATTTTATGCTTGATGGCGTGCGCCGCGTGCGACTAAGTCATCAGCAGAAGATCCCGGTGGTATTGTTCGAACCAGATCATTTGCGGCTATTGAGCGGATCGCCGTCCTCGCGGCGTGACTATCTGGACAGTGTGCTGGCCAGGTTGCAGCCTGATTTTGCCCGGGCGCGGTCACAGTTTGATCGAGCTCTGCTGCAGCGCAACAATATTCTGAAGTACGCCCAGCAACGTTCTGCGGCCCTGGGCGATCAATTATTTGTCTGGAACATAAAGGTATCAGAATTGGCCGAAAACATCGCAGAGCGGCGCATAGGGCTTATTACGTACATAAATCAGCAGGTCGACGAACTGTATTCGCAGATTGCCGGTGTGCCCTCGAAGGTACTGCTGGCGTACGAGACGGATTTGAAAGCCGATGCCTACAAAGAGTCGATGCTGCACCAACTGGATGTCCAACTGGATAAAGATATTATCCGGGGTTTTACAGGGGTGGGTCCACATCGTGATGATTTTTCGTTGCATCTCAACGGTGCTCGATCGTCAGTGACGGCATCGCGTGGGGAGGTTCGTTCGTTGCTTCTGGCGCTGAAAATGATCGAGCTAAAGCTACTAGGTGAACAGACAAACCGTCCCCCACTCTTGCTTTTGGACGATGTGTTCAGTGAGCTCGATACTGCCAGGCGACGCGCCCTGGCTATGCTCGCCCAATCGCATCAAACAGTCATCACAACCACCGATGCAGATGCGGTCAAGGGGATGTTTGGAGGCGCTGTGTCGACTATACAGACCGTCTAATTGCCGGTTGCTGACGGAAGTTTATAGATTATCTCGTAGTCGGATGGGTTGTAGCTTTGCTGTTTCATCCAGTTGAGAGCGTTTTGCTTATCGACGTCGCTACCTCCATAGGTAATGATGATAGCAAGGGCATTCGGATCGTTCGGATGAGCCACCGATTTGCCATAGTCGATGCGCCATCTGGGGTGTATCTCGGGTAGTGAGGCAATGATCGGGTACTTTTGGGTGAGATCTTGGCTGGTCTGATCAAAGGCTTGACCGGCTTTTGCTTCAAAGTCGCTCGATCCGGTGACGTGTTTCTTGACCCAATCATAACCTTCTTGGCTGTTTGGGACGAGCAGCCAACGGATGGCTTTGACTTCATTCTGAAGAAGTGTCACGGTCTGGGTTTGATCGGCGAAGCCTGATCGCTTTGCGGTAACGGTGTGTTGGCCGGGCTTGGTGCTGACAGTACCGCTGGACGCCACCTTCACGCCGTCGACTGTTACTGCAATATCGTCTGGTACGACGGACTGGATGTCGAGAGCGGTCTTATTTACCTGCTGGAACCCAATGACCATAATGACGCCCAGGATCACAATGCCCAAGGCAGCACCGATAATATATATGTACCTTCTAACGTTAGGGTTTAGATCCATTATTTCCTCCTCGCTACAAAGAATCCGGGATACCAGTTATCTGCCTGCGGAACATGTCCGTGAAGTGATGCTGCGGCGGCGTTGTATGGTTTGCCGTCGCTACCCTTGTAGGGCCCGGTAAAGATGTAAGTATGTCCGTAGCTGACCATAATGTCGCCGGGCTGCAGCTTGCTGCTGCTGTCGGTATAGTCGGGTGTATCAAAGAATAGGAACTTGTCCGGGTGGCTCTTGATATAGCCGATCTGATCAGTCGTGCCGCGCCTGAGGTAGGTTGGGTCGGCGCCGCTGGCCACCATAACGGTTGCCGTAAAGACTCCGCAGTCGCTCCACGGGTCAATGTCGGTTGCGCCGTTGTATTTTGGCATAGCTATCTGATACGCCGATGTCGCATCGACTTTATCTTTGCCGTGCCCGGGCGATGGCCAGGCCAGGCCAAGTGCGGTCTGCACGATGCTACCCTGTACCACACCATTTCCACTACACGAGCCAATTTGGCCGGTCACTGTTCCGCCGACTTTTGCCAGATAGATGGCGAAGTCGGTAGCTTGTGCGGCTTTCATGGGGATATTACTGCCGGCGCCTGAATTCACGCGTTGGATAAACTGCTGTGCATACTGACGCGGCGATAGGACGTTCCCTGGGGGCACTATATCAAGCAGCGCGGGCTGATCATTTGCGACCGGATAAAAGTGGCTAACAGCTAACTTGAATAGGTCGCCATTATAGCTCTTGAATTTGGCTGTATATTCTATGTAGGCAACAGCATCCTGAACTTCTTCGGGCGCATCACGTGCCTGCTTGTACTGTGTGGCTGGCGGGTAGTACTGCGTGGCATGCGATTGCCACGTCCCGTCCATGTACTGGTATTTGCCTGTGGCGCCTTGCCCCGAAACGGCGTGGATGTCACCGCTACTTTCTTGGTCGGCGAGGGCCTGAAGGAACTTGGTAATGGAGTCCCCGCCCGCTGCCCCTGGGGTGGAGCCGCCGCATATCTGAACGTTGTTGCCGTTAGGGTCGTAATAGTCGATGTCGTTCGCGCTAAAGTCGATCGTCTGCGCAAAGACTGGCTGTGCGATGAGTAGGAGCAATGCTAGTGTGGCAAGGGTAATACGTTTCATAGTGTTAGATTTGGTGTTCCTGTGTCTTGGCCAAGTGTTCCGTCGATACTGTCGTTCCATGAGCTGTCGATTGCGTTGTCTTTCATAAACATGCGGAACATGGTGAACTTGAAGTCAGGATTCATGCACCAGCGAGTGTCGATGTCAGTCGTGCCGTTGCCGCCAATGGTTTCCTGTAACTCAGCCTCACCCAGGCCGGAATCACCACCATCAGGACTGAGGGGTATCACCCCTTCAGAACAGCTGGCAAGATATTTCTTGTAGTCATCGCTTTTGGGTGTGCCGTCAGCGTTGTTAACGTGGCCATTTGCGACCATCCATTTGTCTACGACATCTGCTTTATATTTGGGGTCGTCCAGGGTGGATGACTTCTCGCCTGGGATTGGAGTGCAAAAGGCATCAGTTGCTAAGTTCATCTGGATATAGTCTTCATCAGCGCAGTACTCGCCGCCTCGGTTGACGTCGCTTTGAGCGTTGACGCCGTGTGTCAGCAGCTGGCTAAATGATGAACCAAATAGGCTAAATGGCGAGGCGATGATGGAGGCAAGAGTTTGGGCAGTGTTTTGGCTGACTGGTGACGAAAGGACGGGGGCTAAGGCCATCGCGAATTGGTTTGTTATAGAGGTGGAGCTATCTAGCGAGAACGGGCTCTTGCCAAGGTTGTCGACTTGGTTCTGGAATGCCATGACCTTGTTGGATTCCATCTCGACCCCGGTTGCATCGTCATTCGACAGCATGCGGTCGCCGCTAACACCACCGGCTACCTTGCCGAGCGCTCCGATGCCGGCCCCAAAGGCATTCCCCGCCCCATAGCCGCCCTCTGGGTCATTTGGATCGGGGGAAACCGTACCTGCAGCGTACTGTATAAGCATGGGCGTCACGTAGGCTGTCATGACAGAGAGTAGCATGCCAACCCCAGCACCGGCTACGAGCCCTACAACACTCAATGTACCGCCACTGAGTATGTCCGTACTGAGTCCAGCGATCAGTAGTGCAGCCTGTCCGTACCAGCTTTTGACCTGTTTGCAGGTGTCCCTGGTGGCGCCAAGTTGCTTGAGCTTTTGTTTGGTCTTCTGTAGGAAATTAAGGAAGCCTGTGCCGAGCGTCCAGCGTGCCAGCCCGCGATGGTCGTGAATTTTGCCCTGTGTGATCAGATAGTAACCCTCAGACTGGAATGCGGTTTTGCCGTAAGAGTCCTTTGCTACACTAGGGGTGAAAAGGACTTTGCCTATTAATGCAATCTCTTGGGTGCCGCTTTGCCCCAGCCTTACCTTGTCGACTAAACTCATGATGAGGCCTGCGTATTTGATAAGTCCTCTGAACTTGTAGATTTTGGCGCCAAATTCGACTGCCCTTTCCAGCTGGTACACACTACATACTTTGTCGAAGGCAGATGCAATGCCGAATGCTGCACTTTTCAGGCCGTCTTTGAAGATGCCTTTGGCTACATCTACCTCCTTGTCAGCGCTTGCGTCGAGGTTTGTGGTGTCGGGTATAATGGACGGCCCTTCGCCGATAGCGATACGTTGTCGTTCCAGCGAGGCATCATCGAGGATTTTTTGGTCGATGCCGTCAATTTTGGACGCATTCCCTTGCTTATCATCATCCGCGACAGAGGTTGCCTTGAGGTTAGGATTATCTTCACCGTATATATCTGATCTAAAGCTTTTGGTGCGTTCTTCGTCAGTATTTCCGGGGATTGATGATTTTCTGTTGATGCGAAATCTATCGAATAGACCTGAAAGGACTTGCTTTCCTCTGAGTAGCATTGATGACGGCTTAGCTATACTGTCCATTGTGGCCTTGAACTTCACATCTGATCCGTAGTGGTCGAGGAAGTTGTTGGCATCGACTTTTACAAGGTTGCCTCCTTCGCCGGTAAATGAGAGGGACTTGAGGAATTTACTCTTGCCGTCCTGACCAACTTCAGGGGTGAAACCTGCGCTTTTGAACTTATCGATCTCTTTGTCGGATATGCCTTTGCCGCCAAATCGACATACGATGCCGCTGGTGCAGTTTTTGTCGGCCTGGAATAATTTTTTCTGTAGGACATTCCCTGTGCGTTGTTGGAACGAGCTGGTGGTGTTCTTGGGTCCCCATCTGCCCGATACTTCCCTTAGGTTTATGACGGCTTGGGAAAGAATGGCCGGCGCACCAAAGAGGAATGCGATAACAGATGTGATAATTCCACCAGCAATCCATTGGTTGGCGCGTTTTTTGAGCATATTTTGCATGCTGAAGCGCCCCGGTTTCTTACTGGGACCGCGAGGAGTTGATTTGTTGGTGACGTTGTTGTCCCAGCCGGGGGCGGATTCGCGTTCGGCAACGGGTCGGGTATCACGCGACCAGGCCTGGGCGCGGTCCATCGATGCGCGTTCGGCGGGGTTGTCTTGGCTGTTGGAATCGGTGTGGGCCAGGTCTTTTTCGTGTTGTTCAAAATCAAAATTTTTCTCGTATTCGTCCTGTCCGGGATTGTTGCGCTGATTTTGATCTTGAAGTGTGGCCATATCCTACCTATTACCCCTGAAGCCCTGGTTGGTTTTGGGCAGCATCGGCAAATCCCTGGTCGTTCTGTGCTTGAAGTGGCTCGGCGGTTGGCTGCTGCTGGTACAGATTCTGCAGCTGTTGTAATTGCTGCGGATTAGTCGTGATAAGCGACGTTTCGGTTGGACTGGCGATGATTTGCATGTGTACATGGTTTTGACCGGCAAAGAATAGTCCCTGCCCCACTGGGAATTGGGCTAGGCGCTTCTTCTCCTCATCAGTTAATTTAAACACCTCGGCCAGCACGTCTACGGCTGATGTCGATTGTTTTAATAATAACTGCATAGAAGCATTAGCGACAATAGCTCGGCCCATTTTACTGCCCATAAAGTCCTCGACGTCCTGGGTGATGGTCGTCAGCCCCAGGAAATATTTGCGCGCACGCTTGGCTAGGCTGAACAAGAAGTTGGCAGAATCATCGTATTTCATCAGCTGCCAGGCCTCGTCCACGATTAGTAGGCGCTTGCGCTGGTCGGCGCGTGTTTTGTTCCAGATGTAGCTCAGTACGATGTACATAGCCACAGGTCGCAACTCGTCCTCGAGGTCGCGAATGTTGAACACGACCATAGAGTTGTTGATGTCGACGTTACTTTGCTGGCTGAAGATGCCGGCAAATGTGCCAGTGGTGTATTTACGAAGGCGTTGAGCCAGCTGTGGGCCGGTGCCGGACATGTGCAGCAGCGTTTCATACAGGTCGGCGATGGTTGGTGGCACGGAGTTGTGCGTCAATGGGTCACTGGTAATGCCAGCTCGAGCATAGGTGTCGATCAGCGCTTGGTCCAGGTCGGCTTCTTCGACGGGGTTGAGTGCTGGCATAGCGATGCCATTTTGGGCCATCTGGGCGCCGCCCATCATCAGGCGCAGCAGGCCATGCAAAGTAATGAGGTTGGCGCGCAGGGCATCCTCGGCCTCTTCATTTTCGATAACTCGGGGTAGATCAAATGGATTGATGCGGGTCTCGGAATTGAGCGCCAGGCGGATGTAGCTGCCGCCGACGGCTTCGCACAGGCGCTGATACTCATTCTCTGGGTCGATAATAATAATCTCGGCGCCCATCATCATGCTGCGCATGGCTTCTAGCTTGACGGTGAATGACTTACCAGCACCAGACTTGGCAAAGACGACCATGTTGGCGTTCTCGAGGCTGAACCGGTCAAAGATAACCAGGCCGTTGTTGTGCATGTTGATGCCGTACAGCACGCCCTTTTCCTGAGTTAGGTCGGCACTAGTGAACGGAAAGCTGGTGCTAATTGCGCCGGTGTTCATGTTGTGGCGAATCTGCAACTGGTCGGTCATTTGCGGCACGATCGAGTTGAGGCTTTGCTCCATCTGGCTGCTGGCGACCTTACTAAAGACCAGCTGTTGCCCCAGAATGGTCTCGATCTTGTGCTGCACAAAGGCTAGCTCGTCCAAGCTATCGCCATACACTGTGATGTACAAGCCAAAACGGAAAAATCGCTCGGCGCCGACCTGCAACTGGTCGCGTAATTCCTCGGCGTCCTGGATGGCCGCCTCCAGGCCCGGGTCGCGCACCTTGCCGCGTTCTTGGTTGATGGCGATGCTAGCTTCTAGCTGGCCGACCTTTTTGCGCAGGTTGTTCAGCACCACTTGGCTCTCGATTGGGTAGATAAACATACTGACGTCGATAACTTCGTCGATATTGATGATGGGGCTCAACCAACCGGTGTAGATTTGCCGCGGATAGCCGTATACATAAATAGTTCGGGCGTAGCGTGTGCCCAGTCGGAAATACCCAGCCTGAATCTCGAGTGAGCTTGGCGCAATGATATCCCGCAGCGTGGTGATACCGCGCAGAAATTCCTGTTCGATTTCCTGCTGTTCGCGTTGTCGTTGCTGCTCGGCAATAGTAATCGGGTCGCTTTTTTTGCCGCCAAATAATGCCATCTACGTAATCTCCCTATCTAGGTGCGGCTGCGGCGCTTGTCCTTGTCCTTTGGTGATAATTGGCGCGTTCAGATTGTTGAAGTCACCTAGCGGTTCGCGCACGGCCGTATCAGGGTTGTACACGCTATAGTACAGCTCGCCCAGCTCCTTTGTGCTCAGCTGCGTACTGCGGATGCCTATTTGCATCAGCCCATTTATGACTGTTTGAACGCGATTACGGACTTCGTCTTTGGATTTGTTGTAGGTAACTTCGTCGATTTTGATGCGCTGCTGCTGCGTGCCGCCAAACAGACTGCCCAGCATGTTGGTGCTTTGCTTGACGGCGCTGCCGACATCCCCCATCGGATAGTATGGGATGGTAATGAAGAAGTCCTTGTCCATGATGTTCGTCTCTTGCGCTAGCGCCGCGATAAAGCTAATGTAATCATCCATCAGCACGCCCAGCAGCATGTTATCTTGGTCCCGTCGGATTCGGTCCAGCAGGTCCAGGTACGGGCCAATGTCGACTTTTTGCGAGCGGATGAGGATTTGGATAGGAAAATACAGCGAATTCAGGAAGTTCTGATAACTAAACTCTACCGCCTCGCGTTCGCGGTCGCTCATGAGATCAAAGTTGATGGACTGGCAGGCAATCACGGCGCGCATACTACCGTCGTTCATGATGGTCATTTGATCGCGTAGCTCGGCAATCAGCAGTGAGTTTTGCGAGCTATTTGGGTTGCGTGGGGGTGGCTGTGGGAGGCCTTTTTGGATACCTCCAACAGTAGCCGTCGCCGCTGGGCGGGCGGGTGCTATGGGCGCTGACGGCTGAAATGCCGCGGGCAGTGTCGGGTCTCCGACATTTGGCAATGGCGAAGCGCCAGGCGCAAATGCCCCCGGTTGCGGCTGCTCAGCTGGTATTGGTTGCTGAAAATCTGGTTGCTGCGGTTGCATATGCAACTATCCGCCCATCTGTTACCTTTAGATTGACACTCCTAGTGGAGTTGAATAACTACCTCACCCTCATCGCCTTCCTCTAGGCGATGCGCCTCCCTGGCTATCGTACTGATGCTCAGGTCGTTGTTACTTGCAAGCCTCATTATATCAGGCGAAACGGCCTGTGTCAGTGGCTTCGCTGGCTTTGGCTCCTCAAATTTTTGCACAGGGCGCAATTGGTCCTCATACGCATTTGGTTCGGGGATGTGGTAGGGCTGGACGACCTTTTGGTGCATAGAGTTTGGATATGGATTGAAGCGTGGCGGTGGCGAACCTGGACCAGCTGCGGCAGGTGTCGCGACATCTCGACTGGGTTGGAACTGTCGGCTCAGGACGTCCTCGGTCGGACCGGCTGCTGGCAAGGCTGGCACGCTAGGCTGAGCGGCTGTCTGGCGCATGCGCTGCATTACCTCTTGGCGGTTCGCCTCGCTCTTCTTGGCGAGCAACGTGTCGAATGACTTGGCTATGTCGGCATGGTCGTCCATGATGTCGAATGCGCCGGCAGCCTCGGCGGCAACACCAGGTGCTACGCTGTCGCTGATCTTGCTGACGCCCTTCAGTGACCAACCACGGCTGTCCATCACTCGCGCCAAGTAGTCTAAGCGCTGTTGGGCCGTCTCTTGGTCGAAGTCCTTGGTCAGCGAGTATTCCTGCGTGGTTGGCGCCGTAATGTCGATATGACTGGCCGCGCCCTCTGGGTCCCACATGCGCCGCTTGGGCTTCAGGTAGAACCGCACAATCGCCAGCATGTACGTTTCCATCGGCTGGTCCTTGCGGATCGGCAGCGCCAGCGCGCCAAACAGTATGATAATCGGCAGCGGAATAATGATAAGCCCAATAAAAATTTGCGCAAGTATAAATGCCACAAACCCCGAGATCGCCACCACAATCAGGTAAATAAACTGGCGAAAGCTAAACGGGCCGATCAGCTTGTCTTCGGCCTCTACATCCTGCGGAACTTTGTATACTGCCACGATTCTATTATGCCACACCAGCCCCCGCCGTCACCCCTCAAAACGAAAAACAGGCCCAACCCCCCTGCTGCCGCGTGTGCGGGCTGGGGAGTTGGGCCGGGTCGCCTAGTCGGGCGGAAGCGGAAGGTCGTACTTCCGGATCAGCTCGATCATGAGGAGCTGGAAGGGCTCCAGGTGTGCCCTAAGAGCTTGAGAGCTCGCCACGGGGATTATTGGGGTCTTGGTTGGGGTATGCTTCCGCGCCTGGGGCGTAAAAGAGGTAACCATTCCCCCTACGTATCCTCCAAGGTCCAGATCGCCCTCCTGAGTAGTCATGGCCGCCAGGGCTATGCGTTTCAATACCCCAGGCTTCAGCACTTTCTTGTATGCTGAGCCCATAGCGACTCGTGTAGCCGGTTAGGCTTAGCTGAGACTCGTGGTACCATCCTCGGCCCCGATGGCCTCCGATGATCGGGATTTCCTGAAGTCCAGGTCGACCCCTGTGATGCAGTTCTCTTACGACATGTTCAACTGCGGCATCGGCGCGAACGTATGCGGCACGAACTGCTTGCCGTTCGTCGTCCTCGCTGATATGACTGCGAGCTACATCTTCCCATGATCGCACGTGCCATTCCTTTCTCTCATCTAGAACAGGCAGAGTGCTACAACTTTAGCTCTGTCGAATACCTTGGGCGACGTCAGGATAGCATAAGCTGCCTTAACAAGCAAGATTCTATCACGCACTGACCCTGGGCGAAATCCAGCGCTACGCTACGGTGTGGGGTGGGTTGAGGAGTGAGTATAGCCCATTTGCGTTCGCATGGTCTCTCGCATATTTCTCAGGGAATCTGAACCTTCAGATCGGGCAAGTGTGTTCGGGTTATTAACAATTTCGTCTAGTCGATCGAACATCTTTTGACGGGCAGTGTCGCTTAGGCTGTTAAAGGCATTGGCCGCAATTGTGTAGTTGTCTTTTTCTGCCTGGGGTGCGTTAGCCGGTGGAGCCCCACCCTGTATTCTTGTGATCATAGCTTCTGTGTCGCCAAGGAGCCCCGCCTTCATACCGGCGATGCTGTTCGCACCGGAGTCAGCTATAGCCGCCATACGCTGTCTGGCCATTATCGTCTTGGCCTCAACGGGGTCGGTAACCGGAACTCGTGCAGCCTGTGCTGGATCCCTGGTAATCTGACCGGCAGCGTCAAGCATGTCGCCATTTGCGTTTGTACGCGGTTTTGTCATACGAGTGGCTGCCAGGTCAAATTGAGTTGCGAGGTGATAACCACCCTTTTCTTTCAGCTTGCCATCGTTACGACGAATAATGTCGTCGAGAGTTAGCTGGTCTCGTTCGTCCGTGTATCTTAGACGGGCTGCTTCAATAGCCTTGACCTCGCCTTGGCTAGCGGCTGAGTTTAAGAGCGCACGTTGGAATTGACCACCCTCTGTTGCGAAGTTGAATGTGTGACCATTCGAGCCGGTAAAAGTTTGGTTGGCCGTGTTGGTCGGATCCTCTAGGTATTTACCGATTGCACCAGCAAAGGTCTTCTGGTTCGTTCCCAGCTCGCGCATCTTTGCATCCAGCAGTGACATTTCAGAATCGATATCCTCGGCACGGCCTTTCGCAGCAACATTAGCGGCTCCGGCTGCCGCACGGGTACGACCGGCCTGCCCAGCTACGCCAGCTGCACGTGCCTGCATGCCGATGAGTGGCGTGGTGCTGTTTGCCATGGCCTCGGCAATGTATTCCTGCTGAGTGTGCTGGAGGTTGCGTTCACGGGTTTCGCGGACAGCTTTGCGGCGCAGGCCAAAGCCTGCCGCTTGCCCGACGCCGATTCTGTTTGCAAACTTGTTGGTGGCAAGGCGCATCTGGCCTTCCTTGCCCAGGCGTGCGGTACCTTCCTTGACCTGCGAGGTGCGTGGTTGAATAACCCTGCCGCGGGCAAGGCCGTATGCTCGGTTCATGAGCGAGCCAGAGGCAGCAAAGACAAACGGTACGCCGGCGAGCGGAATGACGTATGCAAAGAACTGTAGGATGATCCGCGCGGCCTGTTCGGCCTGGCCGGTAAGTCCGGTCAACGTGAGCGATCCAGGTTGTAGCAGGATGCCAAATATTTTGCCCGCGGCAAATAGCAGCACGATGATTGGATACATAATGAGCAGCTGCATAAGCGTTTTGCGCCATTTGTTAAAGTAATTCTCGGTGTTGGGCAGCATATACATCAGGATGGCAATGGGCGACAGAATGACCAGCACGATGATGGCCATTTGCCGTATAACCAGTATAAATACCACCACGACTATGACGACAAATGCCAACCCAATAACCGAGAAAAGCCAGCCAATTACAGCCCCGCCCACCGATATAATAGCCAAAAGCCCAACAGTGCCCAGCGTCCAAATGCTGGCGGCACTGGCAGTGGTGCCGAAGTTTTGCTGTTGAGTCTGCGCCTGAGTTAGCGCTGCTACGACCAGCGCCGATATGCCCGCGCCAAATATATTGAACGCGTCTATTATAATTGCCACGATAAAGTACGACAGGTTGACGCCAATAACTACCAACCCCATTTTGGGCAAGATGCGTTTGATGCCGTAGTTGCTAATGCCGATGCTGGTGGCCTGCGAGAATATGACAAAGAAGAAGAACAGAATAAACCCGACATTCGCCACATTGCGGATATCTTGCCACAGGATGTACGTGGGGTTCTGGGCATTTGTAGTCAACGGCGATACCGTCATGAATGGAACAATGATGCTGTTTTCGAAGAAGTTACTAGCCTCTGCCATCAACTGGACTAGTGGGCACAAAATCCATGCCGCCGCGCCTGCCAGCCCGGTACCGGTTGTGCAGACTTTGTCGGTAGCACCCTTGCCTGGTGCCTGACCAGGGATGACCGAGCCAGCGGTAGCGCCAAATGTAATATAGACAGGAGCTGGAATGCCAGGATTCTTGACGAAGAGCACACAGGCCTTGAAGTTGTCACTACAGGCTACGTATAGCCCGGCTTTGACGTTGGTAAATGAGCCAGTCCAGGCCTGCTCGTTGCCGCCGCCCGGGCCTTTGCCGTCCTGGAGCGATGTAATATTGCTGCTGGTAACGGGGACTCCGTACAGCGCGCTGGGCTTGTGGGCAATGCAGTCCGACATGAGCGAGTCGATGTTGTTTGCATAACTTCCTTGTGCGGCACACAGCACGAACATGTCCTTGGGTGGGAGGTTGCTGTAATCGCTTGCTTGACCCATGCCTGCCGTGACATTGACGATTTGGGCCTTGGGGTCGTCGGTGCCACCTGCTGGACCGCGATTGTTGACGCTCCCGATAGCGATTGCATTTAGTGACAGGGTTGCTGCGCCGGTTTGGGGGTCCTGAACCAGGCCGGCAATGTTGTTTTTGAGCGTGGCCTGCGAGCACGTAGACGGCGCGCTGGTCGTAAACACAAGGTTGCCCTTGCTGTAGTCAATGACCCCACTAGTATCTGCAAAGATGTTGAGCGTCATAGAGGCCGAACAGCCAAACGACATAAGTACGGGACCGTTCGATGATGCGACGAATGTTTGAGTTCCGGTGGGCGCACCTACTACGTTGGCCACGAAGTTGCCTGTTACGGCAATGGGGCCAGTGACAGCACTGCCACCGAATTTAACATTGGTGGCGTCAACCCAGTCTAGTTGAACGGTGCTGGCCGCGTGTGCGGGCGCGGCGGCAACGAGCCCCAGTATTACGCCAAAGAAGCCGACCAAAAGTCCGCCAGTGATTCCCTTGATCCGATCAAGATACGATATAGCCATATACTGTTGCCCCCTGTTTCTGCGCCGCGTGCGGCTAGGATACGTTCATTATAACGAAGCGCAGCGGGTTTGGACAGTAGAGTCGGCAAGGTGATGTATATTTTGCAATGATGCCAAAATAAAGTGCAACATTTGCCCCAGAAAGGCTTGCATGACGCCACGCAGACGTGGTACTATCCCCTGCGTGTTCTTGCTGGGTGGCAAAGCTTTCGTCGTTGGCGCGGTCGTCGGCTTTGCCTCCAGTAACACATTCTTAGCTAGGGTTAGGTGCTTGAGCAGTCTTTAACTGTTTTTCTAGTCTATTATATATTCGAAATAACGCAAGCTGGCAATGCCAGTTTTTTGTTTGAGTTGGTTCTAGACAATGGACACGATGTACAATTAATGGTATAGTATATGTATCGACCCTCGAGTGAAAGGCAGCACTAAATGAACGCGATTGCTGAGCTCTGGGGGAAGATCCCCCGGATCATTCGCAAGCTGATCTTCCTGGCTTTTGCCATAGGATCGTGCTGGCTCCCCTACCGCTTCGCCCTTGTAGGCGCAGACATGGAGTCGTGGCTGATCAATGGCCTCAACCAGGTGCCTGTCATGCACAGCACGCCCGGGATGGCCCGTGCCAACACCTACCATTGGGCCACCGGTTGGTGGCGCGCTGGGCTGGCGCTTACGGTGCTCATCTGGATTGCCTGCATCGTCTACCTCATGCAGAAGTCCGATGACTAGGCCAGCAAGTGCGCCGGTGACCCTCGATCTGCCCTGCTTTAGCACGGCGCGGATCGAGGGTTCTTCATATTGCGAAAATCAGTCGTAAGGGGTAAGCTTTAAACAAAATGAAACGCATTATAGTATTCCTTAGTCTTGTACTCCTCGGTGTTGTCTTCGCCCAGGTTTCACTCACGGCTCCTGTGTTTGCGCAGACAGATCAGCAGCAGGTAAAATGCGGCGCAGACCAAGTCCCTGTCAGCGTGGCAATCAATGGGCAAAACTGTATCGACAAAGGCGCGACAGTTGACACGAATGTTATCTTTGTCTGGCTGAGTAATATTATCAAGTTCCTCACCGTCGGCGTCGGTGTCGCGGCGACTGGTGGCGTGGTTTACGGTGGTTTTCTATATATGACCGCCCAGGGGAACTCAGGCAAGACCCAAAAAGGGGTGGCGGTTATCCTGAACGCATTGATAGCGGTTGTACTGTATGCACTGACGTTTGCGATCATCAACTTCCTGATCCCCGGTGGGGTGTTAAAATAGTAAATATGAAACGATTTTTGCTAAGCATTTTTATCTCTATCACCGGCCTGGTTGCGATTACCCCCGTTGCGGTTCACGCCGCCCCATTGGCAGCGACTCCCGCAATGCAATTTGCAGCTTGTGACCCCGGTAGCTTTTTTGGATTCCCAACTTGGTATTCGTGCCTACCCAAGGACGCAACCATGCATCCGGTGCTCAACAGCCTCGACGATATTTGGCTGATCATATTTCCGTTGATCGAATCAGCTATAAAGGCGGCGGCTTATGTGGCGGTTGGGTTTATTATCTGGGGTGGCATTCGATTTACCAAGAGCCAAGGCAACCCTGGCGAGATCACTGCCTCCCGAGACACCATTCGTGATGCGGTTATCGGTCTAGTGATTTGCCTGGCTTCAGTGGCAATAGTACAATTTGTGGCATCGAGGTTATAGCATGTGGCAGGTATTAGCAGACATATCAATCGACGCAAATAGCCTGGGGCTTCCCAAAGTTGCCGCCGACAACACGACGTGGGGTAACTTGGCTAGCGCTGTATTTGTGTTTGCTGGCGCCTGGGCTACGCTGTTTATCGTTATTGGCGCGGTCCGTTATGCGGCCAGTGCTGGCGACCAAGGGCTTATCACGAAGGCTAAGGACACAATATTGTATGCCATAATTGGTTTGGTCGTTTCGATGATGGCCTTTGCTGGTGTACAATTTATACTAGGACGACTCTAGAATGAAACGAAAAAATATATTCTTAGGACTAGGCCTGATGGCCCTTGCAATGAGCATTGCACTCACACCTCACCCCGCTCGCGCCGTGGTTGATGTTTTTGGCAATTGTGCTACCAGTGGATCTAGTTCGGCAATTTGTAAAGCGACCAGTGACAAGCTATTTGGCGCCGGTGGTGTATGGAACAATATTCTCAACACGTTAATTTTCATAACAGGTTCAATATCGGTTCTGATGGTGGTGATTGGCGGCCTCCGCTACACCCTATCTGGCGGTGACCAAGGCAGTGTCAATAGCGCCAAGAACACCATCCTATACGCAGTAGTAGGCTTGGTGCTGTCGCTGATGGGATATGCTATCGTAAACTTTGTTTTGAGTAGGATATAAGGAGATCGAATGAACAAGATTAAACTCATACTTTCGGGCGTAATTTTTATGTGTGCGGTAGTTGCCGCTGGGGTACTGCCCGGCCAGCAGGCACTCGCGGCAGCGGCTACAACCCCAGAGCAGTCTGCCTGCGAGGGCTCGGGCGGCACATGGAGTGGTGGCGCCTGTTCGAACGGGACGCGAACAGTAGCGGGTACTATCAAAAGCGTTGGTAACATCCTGGTGTTTATCATCGGCGCCGTTGCAGTACTAATGATAATCGTGGGCGGCCTCCGCTACACCCTATCTGGTGGTGATCAAGGCACTATCACGAGCGCCAAAAACACCATTCTATATGCTGTAGTTGGCCTGGTCGTTGCAGTGGCAGCCTATGCCATTGTGAACTTTGTGCTGGGAAACATCTAACCAAATAACCACTGGCGCGTTCATCCGGACGTGCTACAATAATATCTAGACCATTATAAGGAGAAACCATATGAAGTCTCTCATGAGAAAAATTGCCGGTACTCTTGCCGTTGTGTCAGTTTTGGCATTAGGTGTCGGCACGTTTAGCCCTGTGCACGCACAATCGGGCTGTAATCTTAATGTCACCCAGGGCGGTATCGGAAACGGCGCAAATTGCGCTCAGCCTACCGGTGCGGCAACGCAGCTGTTCGGTGACGGCAGCATCTTTAATACTGTCACGAACATCTTGCTGTTCCTGATCGGGGCAATATCGGTTGTTATGCTGATAATCGGTGGTATTCGCTACGTTATCTCGGGCGGTGACCAGGGTGCGGTTACTTCTGCCAAGAACACGATTTTGTATGCGATTATCGGTATCGTCGTTGCTTTCCTGGCCTTCGCAGCAGTACGCTTCGTAACTGACCAGTTGGGCAAGAGTACCTACATTGGCAGCCACGTGGCCGTTATCGAGTAGACATCCTTTAGACATTTACAGAGACCAGTCCTCCGCAGTAGGGCTGGTTTTTGTATTGGGCAGTATCCCCTCGTCAAACACGTGAACACTCGTATAGGATGTGGGCCTGCAAACAAATTCCATGAGCTCTCCGTGCATTTAAGGGATACTAAAACACCGGCCATCATAGCCGGTGTTCGCTCTCCAGGTTGCGTTCGTAACGCTATTGGATTTGGATTTTTCGTGCTTGTTCTTGTTTGACCTTAGAGAAGCTAACTGTTAGCACGCCATCTTTCAATAGTGCTTCCACTTCTTCTTCCTTGACCGCTACAGGCAAGGCAATGGTACGTGAGAATTCACCCCAGTAACATTCCTGGATGTGCCAGTGCTCTACGTCGTCGTCGCCGCTGCTGAGCGTACCGCTGATAGTCAAAATGCCATCAGAGATACTAACGTCGAGATCTTGCTTGTTCACCCCTGCTGTGCGGGCTTTAACTACGAGTCGTTCGTTAGTCTCGTATACATCTACAGCTAATTGGCCTGGGACGCCACCTTCGTCTTCTTCCCAGTTTGTGTCATCTTGTACTTGTTGACTGTTGTCACCCACCTGAGCATCGTCGTCGTCATTCAGGAATGCCGCCGCGAGTTCGTCTTCCATTAGAAGATCGTCGTTTTGCTTCTGTCCCCGTGCCATTGTCTCCTCCACTTCATGTTCCTAGTAGGCTCTTTGGGTTGGTCTATAGTGACGATTATAGCGGAAAGTGATAAAGTATTGCAATATTATCGTAGCAGGAAGTAAAAATGACATCATTACTCGAGTCAGTCATAAGCGTAATCGCGCCGCACCAGTGCTTTTCGTGTGGTAAAGAAGGCAACGTTTTGTGTTCGGGCTGCCATGCAGATACGTTTAGTGAGCCATGTGAGGTCTGTTTCTTGTGCAATGCACCGACTACTGATGGCAAGGTGTGCCGATCGTGCAGTACCCTCACCTCTGTTGGCAATGTTTGGATGGTGGGCGCCTACGATGGCATATGCCGAAGGCTGGTTCGTGCATATAAGTTTGAGCGGCTTCGTGCGGCTCACGTGCCACTAGCCCAAGCGATGCTTGAGGCTCTTCCCTACCTGGAGGATGTCGTAGTGGTGCCAGTGCCGACGGCGCCGTCACGTGTGCGGGTTCGTGGCTATGACCATGCGCAATTGCTCGCTCGTTATATTGTCCGCGAACGCGGATGGGGCTACGTACCGGCCCTTAGGCGCCGCACAAACGATCGCCAAGTGGGTTCGACCCGAGCGGCCAGGTTTCGTCAGGCCGAGCAAGCCTACGAGCTTGCTAGCAAAAGCGTACACGGTCGGCACGTTTTGCTTGTAGATGATGTGACGACCTCTGGGGCAACGCTGCAAGCTGCTGGGCGTATACTGAGCGATGCTGGCACTGCAAGTATTAATGCTGTTGTAGCTGCCAAGCATACCCTCCAATAGTTGGGTTAAATGTGCTACAATACATCTGTTTTCTATCTGGAGAGGTGACCGAGTGGTTGAAGGTAACGGTCTTGAAAACCGTCGTGCTGGCA
>CBDDBE010000002.1:0-192986 GCA_965225085.1 uncultured Candidatus Saccharibacteria bacterium
ATGTATGGAGCCGAAGCGTACTAATAGTCCCATCGACTTTTTATGCCCTTAGTCTGCACGCGTTTAGCCTAGCTAAACTGAGCGGACTAAGGTAAGGTTGACTAGTAGTTGGTGTATAACACGCCAAAGTTGTTCTTTATCAGAATCAAATGTCATGCACACGCATGGACATCGGAATCGACGTTAAAAGCTGCCATCGCGCTAGCATGACGCCTCTTCGGTGCCCATGGCGCTGGGGAAACACCCGTTCTCATTCCGAACACGGAAGTTAAGCCCAGCTGCGGCGATTATACTGCGTAAGCGGGAAACTAGCACGGTGCCGTTTTATAAGAGAGCTCTGGGAATACCGGAGCTCTTTTTTTGTGATATAAATCTCAAAATTGCTTCGCATTATAAATAGGCAAGTGTAAATATTGACTATTTAACCTTAAGCTGATATATTATGCATAATCACTATATCAAGTGTGAGGTTAATAGGAGACATATTTGTATGCCAGGTACTATTTCTGGCGGCAAGAAGGCCGCCGAGACTAATAAGAAGAAATACGGTAAAGATTTTTATGCCCGAATAGGCGCTGTCGGTGGCCAAAAAGGAACGACAGGTGGTTTTGCCGCTAACCGCGAGCTAGCACGTATCGCAGGCGCAAAGGGTGGTCGTATTTCACGCCGCCGCAAAGCCGTTGAGGCTGAGCAAACTGCGCCGCAGGTGAGCCAAGACGACGTTGCGCTCGCTGCATAGCCACTACAAGATATAGCGCCGCAGGGCGTGCTGACGCGCGTCATTGGGGCGCCACGAGCATCTACAGTTTAGGCAAACGTAGGTGCTCGTTTTGGTTTGAAGGCCGGTATCATTGCACTGGGGACACGTCGAACGCTCGTGTAGCCAATTGCGGTATGTGTCCAGTGCCTCTTCGATGAGCTGCTCGTTCACGGATAAGTTGTATCGAGGGGCCAGATGGGAGCGTACGTAGTCCCATGCCTCACGTTCCTGGGTGATTAGTTCAATATCAAAGCGAAAATTAGCATGGGTGAGCTGGGCGTGCGCAAGTTCATGCAGCAAAAAGAACGCACTATCCGCATCCTGCTCGTTGTAAGTTATCTGACCAGTAGCCTTAGACCAACGGAAAAGCCCGCCCGGGACAAAAGTAATATCGGGGAAATCATTTCTTAGCTGAGAGATGAGCTGTCTGATGGGTGGCATAGTAATAACATCCGTAAATAACCGCTTCCTCGGGGTGTTGGGCCTGCACAATATGGGGCATGTTGGTGTAGTTGGCTAGTCGGCTCTGGAGCAGTTCCGTAAGGAGCGCGCCAAACCTGTCGAAATACGTACCAACCCCACCGCCTATGATGATCACATCTGGCTGCAGTAATGGAATGAGCGCCTGGAAGCCGGTGGCAAGTTGCTCGACGATGGTCTGCCAGTCGGCCGTGTCATGGATATCCTCGGCGCGTTTTCCAAACTGTGCCTTGATGGCCCGACCGGACGCGAAATCCTCCCACTCACGAAGCCCATCGGCTGTCTGCAGTATCATATGCCCGCCTTCACTGTTTGCCAGGGCCGAGTCGAGCCGCCCGTGCGTGATAATGCCCGTGCCAATGCCTGTGCTAACGGTCACGTAGACGCTTAGCGCTGGTACGCTGGGCAGGCTGCTTGTCTCTGCTAGTCCGGCTAGCTTGGCATCATTTTGAATAAATATTGGGCATGGATAGTCCGCTGCGAGAAGTTTCCGAAGCGGAAAATTGGTCCATGGCAAGTTACCGCAACGCAGCACTGTGCCGTCCTGGGCGATAATGCCCGGTACCGCAACGCAAATCGCTTTAGCATTCGATGCGTCAAGTCGCTCGAGCAGCTCTTGGAGCTGACGCAGGAACTCGTGCTCATCTTGTGGCGTGGCAAAACGCTCTTCCTGAACAATTTTCCGTTCACCTTCAAAACGCGCAACGAGTGTTTTGGTCCCTCCAATATCAACAGCGATAATCATGTAACTAGTGTAGCATGACTTGTGCTCAGCCCCGAAAGGTTATACTATAGGACACAGAGAAACGAGGCGAGAGAAATTATTATGGCTCAGAGTACTGTACGAACCGCTGTTATATTTAGCGTTATCACGCTTTTGCTCGGAGGTATTGTTATTGGCGGTGTTCGCTTGTTGAAAGTTCGTGATAATAGCTACGCAAGCACCAGCCGGCAGCCCGCCAAACCGGCGCAATCTCAGCCCGTTGCGGCTCAGCCTCAGCCGGCGCATACCGATAACGCTCCTGCGGCGCCCAAAGTTGCCACAAATCCTACGCCCGCTGCTACAGCGCCATCAACCGTAGCGCCAAAGGAGACTCCGACTGTTCCCGTAGCTCCTGCGCCATCACCCCAAACCCCTGCATCCACGTCTGGCAAATTGCCTGAAACAAGCGACGGATCGCAGCCAGGACTTCTCCTGACGGGCATCCTAATGGCGCTTTCTGTTTGGTTTGGTGCCCGTCTGCTCAAGGCAAAAGCCTCGTACCGCCACTATCTAGAGAAGATCTAACACGCCCGAAACAGGGGCCACCTCTTTACTTTTGGCGTGTTTTACGCGTATAATAGAGGTAATCTTTTGGTGCTTTTGTGTGCACCCTTAGAAAATACTTTTTGGAAGGAGTGTAAAAGTTACACTATGGTGAAAACCGCCACTATAACAATGGATGATCTCTTAAACGAGGAGGGGACGCAGCAGCTCGCCTCCGGAGAGGTCGTAGAAGGCAAAGTCCTGTCAGTGCGCAAGCACGAGATTTGGATTGACCTTGGAGCACACGGCATTGGCCTTGTACCACGCCGCGAGATTGGTTTTGCTCGCAATCTGAACGAGGGCGATGCGGTAACGGCCAGCATTGTCGATACTGAAATGGATGAGGGCTACGCGCTCCTCAGCTTGCGTAAGGCAGCGAAGGATCGCGGTTGGGACGAAATTAAGCGCATCTTTGACGATGGCGAAACTATCGAGGTTACCGCATACGACGCTAACCGCGGCGGCCTGCTGATCGAGCTCGAGGGAATTCGCGGCTTCTTGCCCGTTTCTCAGTTGAGCGCCGAACATTACCCTCGGGTATCTGGTGCAGACAAGGACGAAATTCTGCAGCGACTGAACGCCATAACTGGCAAGCCGCTTACGGTTCGTATCTTGGACGCTGATCGCAAGCAGAACAAGCTGATCTTCTCAGAGAAAGAAGCTGTGCGAGATGGCCTACAGCAGCGCTTCGAACAACTAAAGGTTGGTGATGTCGTAAAGGGCGTTATCACGGGTGTTGTCGACTTCGGCGCGTTTGTGAATGTAGATGGCATCGAAGGGCTGATTCACATCTCTGAGATCTCGTGGGAGCGTGTCAACAACCCGAGCGATTACGTCAAGGTTGGTGAAGTCGTCGAGGCCAAGATTATTGCCATTGACAAGGACCGCCTCTCGCTGAGCCTGAAGCAATTGCAGGAAGATCCATGGATCAAGGAAGTTGAGAAGTTCAAGAAAGGTGACGATGTCGAAGGCATGGTTACTCGTATTACTCCATTCGGTGCCTTCATTCAGATCAGCCCAGCAGTCGAGGCCTTGGTGCACATTACCGAGCTCGGCGAAGGTGAAGGAGCTGATCCAGAGAAGATCTTTAAGCTGAACGAGAAAAAACAATTTGTCATCCTAGATATCGACAAAGATAATCGTAAAATTTCTCTCAGCCTCAAAAAATAACAGATGTAAACTGAGGATCGGCGCTGGCAACGGCGCCGTTTCTCCGCCAGAAAGGAAACGTTCATGGCGCAGAAAAAGATTGTCATTGCCGACCTCATAACCGTGGGTGAATTGGCGGCACAGCTAGACATTCCTGTGACAAAGCTCATCGGTGAGCTTTTTAAGAACGGTATTATGGCGACGGTCAATCAGCGTATTGACCAAGAGACGGCTCAGATTATTGTCGATGAGCTCGGTCTTGATGTGGAGCTCGAGAAAAAAGAAGCTACCGACGCGAGTGTTGCTCGTAAAGAGCGGGTCCTTGGCGATAAAGCTACAGAGCGCCCACCGATCGTGGCGGTCATGGGGCACGTCGACCACGGCAAGACCAGCTTACTTGATGCAATTCTTGACACCAAGGTTGCAAATGGCGAGGCTGGCGGTATCACGCAGCACATCTCAGCCTACCAGACCACCTACAAAGGCAGGTCGATTACCCTGCTTGATACTCCTGGTCACGAGGCCTTTAGCGCACTAAGGCAGCACGGAGCGGCCTTGACTGACGTGGTGGTGATCGTGGTGGCTGCCGACGACGGCGTAAAGCCGCAAACCATCGAGGCAATTCGTTTTGCGGAGCAGGCACACGCCAAGATCGTGGTGGCTATCAACAAAGTCGACAAACCCGATGCCGACGTAAACAGAGTGAAGCAACAGCTGGCAACAGATCATCGCTTGGTCCCCGAGGAGTGGGGTGGCGATACGGTTATGGTCGAAGTTTCGGCCAAGACTCGTCACAATCTGGACAAACTGCTTGAACTTATCTTGCTGGTTGCTGACCTGGAGGAGTTAAAGGCTGAGGCTGATGTACCTGCTGAAGGCTTGGTGATAGAAGCGCACATGGAGCAGGGGCGTGGCGCGGTGGTGAGTTTGCTCGTCGAAAATGGCACGCTTAGGGCGACTAACTATATTGTCGCCGGTAGTTCGTACGGCAAGGTCCGCACACTACTTGATTTTGCTGGCCGTCCGGCTAAACAGGCTGGCCCGTCAACGCCAGCGATTGTGACTGGATTTAAGGAGCTGCCTCAGTTTGGCGATACATTTGCGGTCTGCGCTACTGAAAAAGCAGCTCGAACCCTCATAGAGAAGCATCAGCACGAGCACAAACAAAAGGTTTCGAAGAGCTCCATGAGCAGTACTGATTTGCTCAACATGATTACCCGTGACCGCGAGAAACAGCAGGTGAATGTGATCATCAAGGCTGACGTGCAGGGCTCTTTGACCTCTGTTGCCGATAGCTTACGCATGCTGGAAAGTGATGAGCTATCACTACGGATTGTTGGCTCCGGCGTTGGTAACATCTCAGAGAATGATATCCGTTTGGCCGCTGGTAGCGACGCTATAATCTACGGCTTTAATATTCAGTTACCGCCGGCCGTCAAGAGGCTGGCGTCGCAAGAGAAGGTCTCTATCCGTATATTTAAGATTATTTACGAACTGATAGATGATGCACGGGCTGTCCTGACTGAACTGCTGAGCCCAGAGATTGTCGAGACCGAGACCGGCCGACTGATTATCCGCGGTGTATTCCGCACAACTCGCGACGAGATCATATGCGGCGGGGAAGTTACCAAGGGCAAGGTTCAACCAGGGTTCTTGGCCCGAGCTACGCGCGATGGTAAAGAGGTGGGCGAAATTGAGGTGCGAACCGTCCAGCGTGACAAGCAAGAAGCTAAAGAAGTATTTGAGGGTGAGATGTGTGGATTGCAGCTTCGCACAAAGGGCAAAGTCTTGCTTGAAGAAGGCGATCGCCTCGACTTCTTTACTCGTGAGCTACGCAAGCGAACACTGTAGGGGGATTGACTTTTACGCATTTTAGGTATATAATATACTCATTGTGTAACTGAGGTGTTTTCAGCTACACGTTCGTTAACAAGCTAGTATATTATAGTCTATTCAAAACAGATCACACCTGAGCGTGTGGCGTACTTTGTTTGCGATATATCGTGGGCAGAGTACGCCACATATATCAGGGAGCGCCTTTTTTGGGGCGCTATCTGTTTTTGTGTGGCACTAGACGGGCTACCAATGCCCTTCTAGTGGTAAGCGAATCATCCCATCGATCAGAGAGGTGCCCATCGTGGCAACCAACCCCTACGGTCAGAGCGAGCTTGCTCGGACTGCCGCCGGACTGAACGTCGACGAGCTCATCAGGGCTGTTGTCGAGCAGATCACGGCGATCCACACGAGCGCACAGAAGCCGGTTTCCTCGGAACTTCGGCTTCGGCTGTCGTATCTGGCACTTGCCGGATCACTGGAAGACTTCCGTGCGTTGATGTCCGCCATGGGCGAGCTCCACCAGGAGCTCCTCGTGCAGACTCCTCCGCCGGACGCCGTCCTCGCTTCGCTGCAGATGCTCACGAGCCCTCCGGCTCCCTCGACGCCGTCTATGCCGTACCCCACCAGTGTACAGCTGCCACCGGTCCCTCCGCAGTCGTTCGACGGCTACGGGCGCCATGGTGGCGACTGGTCGGAGACCGGAGTGACCGCCACCTTCAGCTCGACTTCCAACGCGCCTTACGACGCCTACGGGCGGGATGCCTACTCGCAACCGCCGGCTGCGTCGCAGTCGTCCACCTCGCAGTGGGACGACGAGCGAGAGGAGCCACGGCCTGGCCGTGATCGTCGCGATGACCGGGGTAACGGTGGCAACGGCCGTCGTAACGAGCGTAACCGCAGTGACCGCCGCTACAGAGAAGACGAGGATCGTTCCAGCCGCGGCGGTCAGGGCGGAGGCTCCCAGCGAGGCTCCGGCTCCAACGATCGACGTGGTAGCGACCAGCCCTCAAGGCCGGCTCAGCCGCAGTCGAGCGGCAACAACCGTCTCGGCGACAGCGCTCAGCCCGGCACGAGGCCCGGCGACGCCGTCGTTGTTGACTCCACCGAAGAAGAATCGCGTGTCCAACCGGAGCGCCGGTCTTCCGGTCGCCCTCTCCTGTAGGAGGATTCAAACATGTCGTCATTCGTGATGATCATGCTCGTTTCGACGCTGCTTTTGTCGGGGCGGAGGCTCCGCAAGCACATGAGGAACGATGTCTTCGACGTGAAGAAGGACAAGAGCGTCCGGTACGCCTGGATGGCGTTCCTGGGCGCTCTGTTCACGCTGACCTGCCTGTGGCTCGCTGGCAACATCCAGGGAGTCTTCGGACTCCTGGTGGTGGTGCTCAGCATGGCGCTGGCATTCTCTATCGTCGTGATGCTCTTCACCTCAGTGTGGTGGCCGTCCGGTAGCTTCGGCGACTGGTCGTATAACCTGCTGTGGCTGGGCAAGCCTGACGGTAGTAAGCGAGTAACGTGGCTGCGGATGCCGCCGGTCGTGTGCGTCGAGGTCCTCCTGGGCTTCGTCGTACTCCCGGTGCTCATCCTGGTGGCCGCGCCGTCGTCATCGAACACCGGCATGTCCGAGTTCGGCGACGGCTACTCATCGGCAGCTCCGTCACAGGCGTCGACTCCCTTGGGTGTCGTGTCTGTGGCACCCGTCACCACGGCTACGACCATGGCAGCGCCGCCGACGGCAACGTCGATTGCTCCTGCCACTTCCACCTCGACCGTCGCCGGATCCAAATTCTGCGACGCGCCGAACATGGAAGCCGCTCCGGGGACTAAGCTAACGGCAAGGTCTTCCGGGGTCGAGGAGTGCGTGAACGGCAGCTGGGTGCCCTTGTCGACCTTGCTCAAGAACGCGCCGGCCGTCGGTTCCGCTCGTCACGATGCCTACCAGTACTGGTTTATCCAGCAGCCTGGCAAGGATATCATCGTGGTCCGGTGGGTGACGTCCTCGCCGACTCCCTAGGTTACCGCGGAGCCAACTCTGCACGGCGCAGCACGCCCTCCTCGTCCAGGGGAGGACTCGCGTCCAGATCGCGGGTTCGCGCTTACCATCTACACCCCCCAAGCGGTGCAGCACTCGTCGCGGGCTCCTCAAAAGAGCCCTCGAACCTGTGCTGCCCGCTGGGGCGCACCACCCTTACGAGTAGCAACAGACTGTAATATGGTAGCTTGTTTTCAGGCACTGGCATGGGCTAGTGCTATTTTTGTGGTGTAGTAGGTGTTGCATTTATTTCACGCTTATGCTATAAAGGATATATACAAAAGTACGAAAAATAAAAAAAGCAAAGGTAGCAAAAACATGTCAGCTGCAATTACACAAAGTTCTGTCAATCACGTCTCGCTAGGGGACCTAAGTGCCACCGTGCAGCACGCTGTGCGGGCGTTTTTGGGCGGGCGACACATACCAACCGAGCTTTCGGTCGCAGCCGCACATTATGAAGGACTTATCGACCGAATAGAGGGAGCGGGTTGGAGCTTTGACAAGCTAAACCAGGTGCGGCACGCATTTGACGCAACGGCGCGTAGCCTCATGAGCGATCTGGAGGATAGTTATCCGGATATGTCCGAGGCAGAACAACGATCATTTTTGGCGCCATTTCTGACGGCTTTGCATCAATTTGCCGAATTGACGCAGAAGGAGCGTGAAGCATTGCGCGCAGAGTATGAGCGCTTTACCCAGCTGCGCGCCGAGACTCTGCAAGAGTTCGCCGTCGAACAAGACGTGTAACGCGCCCCTTGGCGATTACGGAAATCTGATCTACTATAGGTGTAGTGAGGGTGTCACAACAACATGTTTCGACTTGATGACAGTTTTCTGGTGCGTCTGGGCCTCGGCGATATGCCGGCAGAGGATAAAGGGGCCTTCTTGATGTATGTCGGCGAAGAACTAGAAGCACGCGTGGGGGCTGAACTATCGAGGGATTTGAGTGACGAACAGCTGGAAGAGTTCGAGAGATTGGCCAATGGCGACCAAGATGACGCTACGAAGTGGATGGAAGAGCACTGCCCAGGGTACAAGGATGTCGTGAAGAAGCAAATGCGAACACTCGAGGAAGAAATTATTGCTGGCAAAGACGTGCTACTAAACCCAGAAGGCTAGGCGGTTTTGTTATTATAGCCGCGCAGAAAATCTGCCGCGGTCATTTTTTTGCCACTCGGCGCGATGAGCTCGTCGATTTGCAGAAAACCAGGATGACAAGGAATAGTTAGGGGGTCCTGCATGGTTTGTGCGACATGGGCTTTGGTGACGATAACCGGGTGTCCAAGCACCTCCGTACGACTTTTGGGCCACACGGCGTAGGCACGAACCTGTCGCTCTAGCTGTTCGGCGCTCACTAGTGGATCTAATTGGCTGTCATCTTTTTGAATGAGATGAGTAAACGTCGCGTTTTGCTCATTCTGTAGTGTCGGCCGCGCAGTCCCAGATAACACGCTTGGCAGTGCCTCTAGCAGTAGTTTACCGCCGAGTCGTAGAAGTGTCTCAGTTAAGGTTTGTTTGGTCTCAGTACCGGTCAGATCTATTGCTTGCTGGGCATAGATTGGCCCGGCGTCCATCTGCCGTACCAGTCCCATGACCGAGACGCCGGTCTGGCCCGCACCGTCCAAGATCGCTTGTTCGATTGGCGTCGACCCGCGGTACATGGGCAGAAGAGATGGGTGAATGTTGAGGACGCCGTGGGGGAACATGTCGATGATGTCCTGGGGGACGATCCGCCCATATGCCACCAGCACACCTATGTCCGCGTGCAGGTCGGCTAGTTCCTGTTTGATATCCTGTAGCTTGGCCGGGAGGAGAACGGGAATCTTGTGTGCATGGGCAACTTCCTCTATCTCGAGCGCACGCGCCGAACGGGATTGGCCTCGTTCGTAGTTTGCAACGATAGCCTTTACGTCATATCCGGCCTCTATAAGGGCCGATAGCGTAGGTGCGCCATGGGGCTCAAACCCACTACTTAGACGCTCATTTCCAAAGAAAATCAGACTGTTTGATCTGTTCATAAGGGAGTTTTTCTAGCTCGCCGTCTTCGTTCAGTCGGAAGAAAGCGTCGTTATCTTTGATATGGTCGATAAATAGCGTGCCATTCGTGTGGTCGATCTCGTGCTGAAGTACGCGTGCCAGAAAGCCGTCGGCTTTGAGCCGAACTTCGCGACCATCTTCGTCGAGGGCGCGGATGCGTACGCGGTGGTGTCTGGGGACGAGCCCATAGATATCCTTGACGCTCAGGCAGCCTTCGTGATCGTAGGTGACTGCACCCTCGAGCTTGACGATCTCTGGATTGATGAGCGCAAAAAACGTTCGATCATCCCGATCGTCGAAATTGCTACGAACAACGACAATGCGGTATAGCTGGTCGACCTGCACCGCGGCAAGCGCGACGCCTAGCTCGTGCGGTCGGTGGTCCTCCCAATCGAGCGTCGCGGCTTCCATGTCCTGAATTATTTTTTTGACCTGGTCAGTTACGACGTGGACGCGTTTGGACTTTTGGCGTAAGTGCGGGTTGGGGAGTGTTATGATATCATCTCGTGTCATATTGTTTCCTAGTATACGAGACATAACAGATGGTGCGCAATGCTTCAAAGAAGATTTGATGGGTCGAGGTCGACCTGCCAGCCGACCGGCATGTGCGCGGCTATGGCTGCCAGGTCTGCACGCCTGTTGCTCTTGAGCAGTAATTGCCAGCGATAATTACCGTGCAGGCGTTCGTAAAATGCCGGCGTTGGGCCTAGGATGATTGGCGGGTTGGGAAGCTGCCGTAGCATGGATGCCATTTTTTGTGCTGCGCGGATTGCTCCAGCTTCTGTTTTGTAGCTGGTCGTAAGCTTCAGCAGGTGAACAAACGGCGGGAAGGCGCCGGTTCGGCGTTCACGAAGTTGTTCGTGATAAAAGGTGTCGTAGTCCCGCGCCAAGGCAAGTTTGATGGTCGGATGGTCGGGCAGGAATGTCTGAACAATGACATTGCCTTTGTGTTTGCCTCGGCCAACACGACCCGCTACCTGATACAAAAGCTGAAAAACTCGTTCCTCGGCCTGGTAGTCAGGCATGTGCAGGCCGTTATCTGCCTGGATGACACCGACGACGCTGAGGTTTGGCACGTCGAGCCCTTTGGCGAGTATCTGCGTCCCGATCATGATGTCGATGTCGCCGTCGTAGATTTCTTGGTATCGTTTGTCGAGCGTTGCATCAGCGGCGCTATCTGCGTCGAAGCGAGCAATGTTTGCTTTGGGGAAGATTTTGCGGATTTCATCCTCGATCATTTTGGTCCCGATGCCCCGAAATACAATGCTAGGGTTGCTGCACGAAGGGCAGTGCGGTGGGACACTTTGCTCCCGTCCGCAGATGTGGCAAAGGAGTCGGTGCTTATCGGCGTGCAGCGTCAACGGTACAAAGCAGGCTTCGCACAATGCCGACCAACCACATTCGCTGCACAGCGTGGTCGGTGCGGTGCCGCGGCGGTTATGAAAGATAAGCGCCTGCTGGTGGTCGTGCAGTGCCCCGCGCAGGGTAGTTAGCAGTGTATCGGATATGAATCGATGCTCGCGGAACAGGTCCTTGCGACGCAGGTCCACGACCGAGACGTCGGGCACCTCGGTTGCGATTGCTGGCTTCGGTAGCTTCAGGATGGGGCTTTTTGTTTGCTCAGCCAAATAGTAATCGGCGACTGCTGGCGTGGCGCTACCCAGCACAACCTTTGCGTGCTGGTGGTACTTCGCCAGCATACTGGCTGCTCGAAGGGCCGAATATCGTGGTGATTGCTCTTGTTTGTAACTTGGCTCGTGCGCTTCGTCGATGACGATAAGCCCGAGGTTTTTAGTGGGCATAAAAAGTGCCGAGCGAGGCCCAATAATGATAAGTGGGTGATCGGTTTCGAGCACTTGCAGCCAGGCCGCGTGCCGCTCTGGCTCTGTCATATGCGAGTGGGTGACGATAATATGCGGAAAGTGGTTTTGAAACTCTGCAACCAGCTGGGGCGTCAGGGCGATCTCGGGGACGAGTACGATGCAGGAACGACCTTGCTCAAGTTCGTGTTTTGCAGACTCAATGTACACCTGGGTCTTGCCTGAGCCGGGTACGCCGTGAAGGAGTATCGTACTGTTTTGGTGTTCGGTGATTGTGCGGATGGCGAGGGCTTGTTGCTGATTGAGTACAATTTGTGTTCTGGCTCGTAGCGCTCTAAAGGCGGGGGCGATTGTTTTCTGGCGACGCTGCTTCTGCAGCCCAGAGGGTAGCAGTGTTTGCAGGACGAGGGCAAGGTGGGTGGTGTAGTATTTGCTCATCCATTCGGCTAGAGAAAGGAGCGGTTCGGGTACTGGTGTGCTGGATATGATTCGCTCGATAGGTTTCGTTGCGAAGGTAGGCTTGGCGACTGAACGGAGCACAACACCAACTACTTTGCGTCTGCCGGCGCTGACGTACACAGTAGACCCGATAGCAAGTTTGGCGTCGTGTTGGTACGTAAAAGCGAACTCGTCATTGCGAATAATTGCAACAGGGGCAACAAGGTAGTAATACATGTGGTATTGATTATAAGGCGTCTGCTACACTTTAGTTAGTATGTACTTCCATTCACGGGCCGAAGCTGGCCAAAAACTCGCCGAACAACTCCAACAGTTTAGATTTGAAAACACAGCCGTTGTGGCCTTGAGCGATGGTGCGGTCATGGTTGCTGAACAGATAGCCATCTCGCTTCATAGCGTCCTGACGATGCTGCTCAGCGAGAGTGTCCAGGTGCCCGGCGAGCACACAACTCTCGGATCGGTCACACAAGATGGCGGATTTGTGTATAACAACGCACTGTCTGGTGGTGAAGTCGATGAATACTACAGCGAATTTCACGGTTATATTGAGGACCAGAAGCGGGAAAAGTCCTCGCACCTTAATCGGCTGCTAGGGCAGGGCGGATTGGTGGACGCAGGCACGCTTCGCGAGCATGTCATTATCTTGGTTTCTGACGGACTCAAACATGGCACTTCGTTGGATGCTGCGGCAGAGTTTTTCAAACGAATTAAGATTGAGAAGCTAGTAATTACCACGCCAATCGCGTCCGTCCAGGCTGTGGACCGTATGCATATTGTGGCTGACGAGTTACACTGTCTAAGCGTGACTGATAATTATATCAGTACGAATCACTATTACGACGTCAATGACATACCATCGCATGAAGAGATTGTCGCCAAGATTAACAACGTTGTGCAAAATTGGCAGCAGTCCGGTAGCGAAAGCGGACTTGCCGCTTCATGATGATGAATGTAGAATTATTAGCAACAGGATAAAAAGACAGGTACGTAAGGGCGAAGATGTTAGACATATTTATCACTTCTAGGGTGCGACGCAAAATTGTGGTCGTATATGCCAAATATCCTGATTTTAAGACGCATGTTCGTGGCCTCGCTAAGCTTATCAAGGAAGATCCAGGCAATATTCAGCGCGAATTGAAGCGTCTCGAGAAGGTTGGGTTTCTTCACTCCGAAAAGCAGGGCAACACCAAGATATATTCGACCAATAAGCATTTTGCGATATTCAAAGAGCTTCAAAGTATTGTTCTAAAATCCCAACAAGCGCAGCAAAAGGCCAAGCGGTAGCATCGGCTCATGGCGAGCCGTCTGTTCGAGGAATTGTTACGATCGCGCGGACTTGATGACCCGGTCGTCCGAGCGGCTTTTCTGGCGCCTGATTACGATGCCGCGCGGCACGATCCGTTCCTACTGCCTGATATGGAGCAGGCTGTAGAGCGACTACTCATAGCCAAGCAGAAGCAGGAGCTAGTTTATATATACGGCGACTACGACATAGACGGGTTGACAGCAACGACGACGCTCCTCGAGGCCTTTACTGCTTTTGGTATTCGCGTAGAGTCATTTATTCCAAACCGATTCGTCGAAGGCTATGGGCTGGTTAAATCGGCCGTGCAGCAGCTAAAAGAAAGAGGCGCGGACTTGATCGTGACAGTCGACTGTGGAAGTTTATCGCACGCCGAGATTGCGTTTGCTGCCGAGCTGGGCATGGACGTCATCGTGACCGATCACCACAGCGTTGCCGAAACAATGCCGGCGGCCGTAGCTACAATTAATCCCAAACGATCCGATCACAAGTATCCGTTTATTGATTTGGCCGGAGTGGGTGTGGCGTTCAAGCTCGTGCAAGCATTGCAACAGCGCACTGACGGCATGCCTGCGGGGCACGAGAAATGGCTGTTGGACCTGGTGTGCATGGGCACTGTGTGCGACGTCGTAACGCTGGTGGACGAGAACCGGGCGAATGTGTTCTGGGGCTTGCAGGTTATGCACAAGACTCGTCGTCTGGGCATCAGGGCGCTTGCGACAGTGGCGGGCCTGCGAGTGGAGGAGCTAACCGCGCGGCATTTGGGGTTTGTGCTGGGGCCGCACCTCAACGCCGCCGGTCGGTTAGAGACAGCTCAGCTGAGCCTCGACCTGTTGACCGCAACTGATCCGCAGAAGGCACTCGATATTGCAAATCAGCTGCACGCCATGAACCTGGCCCGACGTGCAGAGCAGGACCGTATCGTGGGCGAGGCTATTACTCAAGCTGCACAATTTGTGGACGATCCAGTCCTGATTTTGTCTGACCCCAGTTGGTCGCACGGTATTATTGGTATCGTCGCGGCAAAGATGTTGGAGCGGTATGCCAAGCCAACGTTTGTGCTGCAGGAGATGGGCGATGAAAGCAAAGGATCTGCTCGGAGCTACGGCGATTTTAGCGCTGTGGAAGGCATCCGCGCATCAGAGGAATGGTTGACGCGTGGTGGCGGCCACAAGCTGGCGGCGGGCGTGACATTGCCGACGGCGAATATACCGAATTTTCGGCAAGCTATCAATGATTTCTATCGTTCGCTTGCACTCAGCGACCAGGCTCGACACCTGCAGCCTAAGGCTGACGCCGCCATCGAGGACCTGCAATACGTTACTCCCGACCTTATGCTAGAGCTCAAGCAGTTGGAGCCGTACGGGCACGGCAATCCGTCACCGGTCTTTCATATTCCACAGACGACAGTACTGGAGCGTCGCCTGATGGGTGCCGAGCGTCAGCATCTGAAGTTGCGATTGCAAGATCCACAGGGGCGGTCATTTGCCGTTGTCGGGTTCGGTATGGCCGACAAGGTAGTAGCCGATGCGGGGCAAGCTATAGAGGTGTGGGTTGAGTTGATCGAGAATGAATGGCGGGGTGTGGTGAGTATCGAAGGGCGGTTGCTGCGTGCTGAGCCGTTGTAGGTGATGAGGTGGCGGCGTCTTGCTGGACGCCGCCACCGGGCTTAGGGGCGAGGCGGCTCGTGCGTGAATGTGTGTCCGTGCTGCTTGGCGTAGGCTACGATCTTTGGTGGAATATCGGGAAGCCGTCCGGGCAGGAATTCTACCTCCGAGCTAACCACGAATGCGATACCGCAGTGTTCGCAGGCCACGTTTGTCTTAAACCTCCGTCCGCATTGCGAGCAGTAGCGCAGGATCATTGTGAGCCCGCCCACTGCGGTTGCTGCTTTCATGACGGCAGCTGCGTGGGTCTTGTAGCGGGTCAGTTGAGACAAGCGCTGGTTCATGAGCTGCGAACCCGCGCGTGCAGTGAGACCATTCAGGTCAAATATACTTCCCTGAACAAGTCCCGTGACTGTCATGACGACCGACTGTTCGACGCTGTGAGTCTCGGCCAGTTTGGTTGGATCGACTAGCATGAACTGCGCTGCGTATGCTGGTGCCGGCATGTAGTTCTCCTCAAAAGGTCTCGATGTCAGTAGCACGTCGCCTCGGGCTTATGCCCGCATCAAATGTAGGGGCTTTCTGTGATTCGGTCAAGATCGTACTCAGATGGTGGTTGCACATCCGCCTCTGTTTTGGTACAATGACCTGCAGTATGATCCAAGTAACTCGTAAAGACCCACAAGAAGCCAACGAAAACCTTATTCGTCGTTTTAACCGCAAAGTCCAGCAATCCGGCGTTGTCGCTCGGGTAAAGGCTCTTCAATATTTTGAAAAGCCTATCAGCAAGACAGAGCGACGCAAGAAAGCGATTATTCGTAAGGCTCGCAAAGCGGACAAGCTCAAGCGTATTCGCCTTGGTGTGGGGCGTTAATGCTCGAAGCCAAGCTTGACGCGGATATCAAGCAAGCACTCCTCGGCGGCGACAAGCCTCGCGCCGAGGTTTTGCGTGGTCTGAAGAGCGCCTTCCTGTACGAGAAGGTCGCAAAAGGCCTGCGCGAAGTAGGCCTCGACGACGAGCAGGCTCTTGTTATTATTACGCGCGAAGCCAAAAAACGCACCGAAAGCGCCGACCTATATGCCAAGGCTGGCGCCCAAGATCGAGCCGACAAAGAGCTAAGCGAGCGAGCAGTCCTTGAGGAATATTTGCCTCAGCAACTGAGCGATGAAGAACTTGATGCCGTTGTCGGGGAAGTTGTAGCTTCTATGGGTCAGGATGCACAGCTCGGTCGCGTGATCGGCGAAGTGCGCCAGAAAGTTGGCGTCAGCGCTAACGGTGGCCGCATAGCTGCAGCGGTAAAGGCTAGACTAGGGTCCTAAGGGTAGGGAAACGATATGATTATATTTTTTGGCCCTCCGGGATCGGGTAAAAGCGTACAGGGTCAGCTACTGGCTGCGCGCCATGGCTGGCGCTGGCTGAGCACTGGCCAATTGCTACGCGAAACAAGCAACGTCGAGATCATCGCCAAAATGCGCAAAGGCACTATGGTCAATGATGATCTGGTGAATCATGTGGTCGACGAGGCGCTACATCGCGCCAAGGACCTCGACCATATTATTATCGACGGCTATCCGCGCCACGTCGAGCAAGCAAAATGGCTGCTCGACCTGCTGCCAAAACATCAGCGTGAGATAGAAGCCGTTATCATCCTCGACGTCGACGACAATGAAATACTGCACCGCCTAGAGATCCGAGGTCGGTTGGATGATGCGCCCGACATCGTACGCAAACGACTGCAGGAATACCGCGAGAAAGCTCAGCCAGTTATTGATTTTTTGAAGTCCAAAGACATTCATGTCGAGAAAATTAATGGCGTGGGAAGTGTTGGCACGATCCACGATCGTATCCAAGAGGTGATCGAGAAGTGTTCACTCGCGTAAAAACACCGCAAGAGATTGAGCGAATGCGCGTCGCCGGGGGGATGCTCGCCCATGTCCTTCAGATGATTAGCCGCGATGTGCGTACGGGCATGAGCGGTAAAGATATATCCGACATGGCGAAGCGCGAGCTCAAATCCTTGGGTGGCGAGCCGAGCTTTTTGGGCTACGGCGGCTTCCCGGACATTATATGTATATCGGTCAATGATGAAGTAGTGCACGGGATTCCGACCAGCAAACCATTTACCGCAGGCGACTTGGTTAGCTTTGACTTTGGCGTCACGTATGAGGGCATGGTAACTGACAGTGCATTTAGTATGTTCATTGGTGCTGCACCATCAAATAATGCCGAACGATTGCTCCATGCGACTGAGCGATCGATGTACGCTGGTATAGATACACTGAAGAATGGCGTACGCGTTGGTGATATTGCATCTGCGATCGAGCAGGTGCTGAAGCGCGAGAGCCTAGGTATCATCCGTGAGTTAGTGGGGCATGGCGTGGGGCACAACCTGCACGAGGATCCAAACATCCCCAACTACGGCGTCGCAGGTACTGGACCAAAATTGAGTTCAGGCATGACAATCGCTATTGAGCCTATGGCGACGTTAGGTGCTCACGATATCAGTGTAGACGCCGACGGCTGGACTATCCGCACCCGGGATGGCAGCCTGAGCGCACACTTTGAACACACGATTTTGATCACCGATACTGGACATGAGATCCTGACTGCCTGGAAGTAACCTCCCTCAACTGACAGATTGAGCCCTCTGGGTGTTGCTCGATACCGACCGTAAGCGGTATACTTGTTCTTATGCAGGAAATGTCTCGTTATGGCATCGGAATCGATGTGGGTACGACCACGGTTCGTTGTGTGGTTGGTCATGTTGATGATAGCTCGATGACGCCGAATATTGTTGGGGTAGGCGAAGCGCCAAATACTGGGATGCGCAAGGGTATCGTCGTTAATATTGTTAACGTTGCGCAGGCTATCGACAAGGCGTTGGAAGATGCCGAGCGAATGTCGGGCCACCAGGTTCACAACGCCTCCATCAATATTAATGGTGCGCATATTGCCGCCATGGCCTCGAGGGGCGTAGTTGCGGTAGGCGCCCAAAATCATGAAATTACCGAAGATGACCTGGCCAGAGCCGAAGAGGCTGCGACGGTCGTGCAACTGCCGGCAAATCGCGAGATTTTGCAGGTGACCCCGCGTAGTTACCAACTGGATGGGCAAGAGAATATCAAGGATCCACTCGGCATGAGTGGCATCCGGCTAGAGGTTGATACGCATGTCATCACGGCGCTGACCCCCCATGTGAAGAATTTGCTCAAAGCCATAGAGATGACCGAAACCGCACCGCGCGTGGTGATGGTGTCCGGCTTGGCTTCGGCTCGAGCTGTGCTTACCCAGCAACAGATGGAAAACGGTGTTGCCGTTATCGATCTTGGTGGTACAACGACCAGTATCGCCGTGTACGAGGAAGGCGACTTGCAGCATCTCTCTATTTTGCCCATTGGCAGCATGAATATCACCAATGATCTTGCGATTGGCCTTCGCACCGACCTGGATGTCGCCGAGGAAATAAAATTATCCCATGCGTCGGCTATTCCGCATAGCGGCAAAGACAAGCCGAAAGAGATCGAACTGACCCACAACGGCGAGAAGCTCACCTTTAAGGTGAAGGAAATCGATATGATTGTCGAGGCCAGGCTAGAGGAGATTATGGAGCTAGTCGACAAAGAGCTGAAGCAAATTGATCGATCCGGCAAATTGCCCGGCGGTATCGTGTTAGCTGGCGGTGGCGCCAACCTAAAGGGTATTGCTGATTTTGCGAAGGATGCGCTGCGGCTCCCGGTACGCATTGCCAAATTTGCAGAAATGAGTGGTGTCAGTGATAAGATCAGCCGACCTGAGTTTTCTGCCGCGCTAGGACTCATGATGCTCGACTTTGAAAAAGAACGCCAGGTGGTAGGCGGCGACCCAGCAAAGAAGAAGCCGGGTGCTTCGTCATCACAAGGCCTGGGTAATTTTGTTGAGCGGGCACAATCGCTGTTCAAGAAGTTCAAAGCGTAGGAAGCCCACTACTGATACCTTGCATAAGAGTTTGGCGCAGGCCAAAACTACGTGTATACTAATTGTGAACAAGCAAGGAATATGAACGTATGCCCGAAGTAAAACCAGCCGACATTCAGACATTTGCAACTATTAAGGTCGTTGGAGTTGGCGGCGCCGGTGGTGCTGCCATCAATCGCATGGTTGACGCGGGCGTTACTGGCGTTGAGTTTATTGCGGTTAACACTGACGCGCAGGCACTGCACAATTCCAAAGCACAACAAAAAATCCACATTGGCCGGGAAACTACTCGAGGCCTCGGTGCCGGCGCCGACCCATCTGTCGGGCAAAAGGCCGCCGAAGAATCTCGCGACGAAATTATGAAAGCGCTTCAGGGTGCCGACCTTGTCTTTATCACTATTGGCGCCGGTGGCGGCACGGGCAGCGGCGCTGGCCACGTCGTGGCTGAGGTTGCGAACGAGATGGGCATATTGGTTGTTGGCGTCGCGACCAAGCCGTTTAGCTTTGAAGGCGACAAGCGACGCAAGAATGCAGAGTGGGCCATTACCAAGCTTGGCCAATCTGTTGACACGCTTATCACCATCCCTAACGATCGGTTGCTTCAGACGATTGATCGCCGTACGCCACTCCTCGAAACGTTCAAGATCGCCGATGACGTCCTGCGTCAAGGCGTCCAAGGGATCTCTGAGCTCATTACCGAGCATGGGCTTATTAACCTCGATTTTGCTGACGTTAAAACGATTATGCAACACGCAGGCAGCGCACTGATGGGTATCGGGCGGGCTAGCGGCGAGAATCGTGCCGTACAGGCAGCACAACAGGCTATTGAATCGCCGCTGCTCGAGGTGTCTATCGACGGCGCCAGGGGTGTGTTGTTCAATATAACCGGTGGTTACGACATGTCGATGCACGAAATCAACGAGGCTGCCGAGGTTATCACCAATGCGGTTGCTCCAGACGCCAACATTATCTTTGGCGCAACGCTGAAGCCTGAGCTTGAGGACGAGCTAGTTATTACGGTTATTGCAACAGGGTTTGACTCGGCCTATTTCCAGGCACGCAATAGTGTCGAGCCTGACACCGTGGCGAACGTCCCGGCCGCCAACAACGCAACCGATGAAGTAAAAGAAGAAGACATCAAAACGTTCGACATGAACCTAGATGACGAATCAAAGAAGCCCTCAGGCTTCACTGATGACGATGATCACCCCAAGAATATCTGGAATTACGACGACGAAGCTGACACACCTGCTTTTTTGCGCCGCCGCAAGAAGGAAGAAGAGCCCGAGACAGAGTAGCCCGGTATTCTGGCTGAGGTGAACGAGCTACGGGAACTGCAGTTTGTATAGCGGCCCCACACTATATGTTGTACTAAGTACACTTGCGTCGGCCTATATATGGGGCTTATAGTACGTATTAGCTACATCGCACGTGGCGAGAGACGAGCGGGCGTGTAGAGGTCGGAGCTGGTTGTCAGCGTTAAAAATGTCGAAGGTAGGGTTACCACAACAAATGAAGTGTCCAAACTGTCAGCAAATAGATACGAAAGTCATCGAATCTCGCGACGTGTCCAACGGCGAAAGCATTCGGCGACGGCGCGAATGTTTGAGCTGCCAGTATCGTTACACCACGTATGAGCGTTTGGAGCGTCCGTGCATCACTATTATTAAAAAGGATGGCACGCGCCAATTGTATGATCGGTCGAAGCTCGTCGCAGGTCTGCAGAAAGCTTGCGAAAAGACGACCATCACGGGGGTCGAGTTTGAAGAATTGGTGTCACGAATAGAGAAGGCAATCTACGATGCAGGTGAGCTCGAGATGAGTTCGCACCACATTGGAACGATTGTCATGGACTCTTTGGCGGACGAAAACCAAATCGCCTACGTGCGGTTTGCCAGCGTCTACCGTAACTTTAGCGATATAGAAAGCTTCGAACGTGAACTTTCTCGTATCAAGACCCAGAACGCACACGAACCAAGCACCATAAAAAACAAAACTATTTAAAATACATCCGGCGAGTACGAGCAGTTGTCACTATGAGGGTAGATTGACAACTGCGATATTCCTTAGCGCTGCTTTTGCGAGCGTTATTTGGGTACTCGTCGTAACCATTTAAGGAGGGTTTAGCAATGGCGCAGAACACTGCGGCGTTATCTCTAACGCGTCATTTTACAGAGGCGGGCGTGCACCCGTACGACATGCTTGCGTGGGAGAGCCGGGATGCGGCTATCGTCAATCCGGTCACTGGCAAGACGGCTTTCGAGCAGAAGCAAGTTGAGTTTCCGGACACATGGTCGCTAAACGCAATCAATATTGTTTCGCAGAAGTATTTCACAGGTACGCCTGGTACCGCCCAGCGCGAAAAGTCGCTAAAACAGCTAATTGACCGTGTCGCGGACACTATTACGAAGTATGGCTATGAGCAAGGTTATTTCATTGGCGAGGCCGAGGCGGATATTTTCAACCACGAACTGAAGTACATCCTTGCTACTCAGCGTGCATCATTTAACTCACCGGTATGGTTTAACATTGGGGCGCTGCAGCGTGCACAACAGGCGAGTGCGTGTTTTATCCTTGAGGTGGAGGACACGATGCAGTCCATCCTGAACTGGTACCGCGAGGAGGGCATGATCTTCAAGGGCGGTTCTGGCGCTGGCCTAAATATCAGCACTATTCGGAGCTCGTACGAGCCGCTTAGCAGCTCGGGCGGCAAGGCTTCTGGCCCCTTAAGCTTTATGCGCGGGGCAGACAGCTCGGCCGGTGCGATCAAGAGCGGCGGTAAGACACGCCGTGCTGCCAAGATGGTTATCCTGAATGTCGATCATCCCGACATTGAGGAGTTCATCCAGTCCAAAGCGCGCGAAGAGCGCAAGGCAAAAGTGTTGGTTGAAGCAGGCTTTGATATGGGCCTGAACGGTCAGGATTCTATCTCGATTCAGTATCAGAACGCCAACAATTCCGTTCGCGTAACCGACGACTTTATGAAGGCCGTCGAAGACGACAAAGACTGGAAGCTGGTAGGCGTGCGTGACAAGAAGGTGTACAAGACCGTCAAAGCCCGCAAGCTGTGGCGCGAAATCGCCCAGGCAGCGTGGGAATGTGCTGACCCTGGCGTGCAGTACGACACGACTATCAACGACTGGCATACAACGCCAAAGGCGGGCCGCATCGAAGGTAGTAACCCATGTTCGGAATACATGCACCTTAATAATTCGGCTTGTAACCTGGCCAGCATCAACCTGCTGAAGTTCCTGAACGATGACGGCACATACGACATTGAAGCCTTCAAGCACACTGTCGAGGTTATCTTCCTGGCTCAGGAAATCCTCGTCGGCTACAGCGAATACCCAACCGAAGCTATCGACAAAAATGCCAAAGCATATCGCGAGCTCGGCCTTGGCTACGCAAACCTCGGTGCGCTTTTGATGGCCCAGGGCCTGCCATACGATTCAGCGGAAGGTCGCGCTCAGGCGGCTGCCATTACCGCGCTGATGACCGGCTATGCCTACGCCACCAGCGCCAAAATTGCCAAGCGAGTCGGGCCATTTGCCGGCTATAACAAGGATCGCGACGGCATGAACCGCGTACTGCGCAAACACCGTGATGCCATCCGCGAGATTGACGCCAGCCTCGTCAGCGAAGACCTGTTGAGCGCTGCAGCTAGTTCGTGGGACGAGGCGGTTGAGCTGGGCGAGAAGTATGGCGTGCGTAATTCGCAGGCCAGCCTGTTGGCACCAACCGGCACCATTGGGTTTATGATGGACTGCGACACGACAGGCATCGAGCCCGATTTTGCACTCACCAAATTCAAAACATTGGTGGGCGGTGGATCGATGGTCATTGTGAACCAGACAGTGCCTCGTGCGCTCAAGACGTTGGGCTACACCAAGGCTCAGGCTGACGAGATAGTAGCGTACATCCACGACAATTCTACCGTCGTTGGTGCGCCACATCTTCGCCCCGAGCACCTCGAGGTATTTGCCTGCGCAGTCGGCGAAAATGCCATTCATTACCTTGGCCACGTCAAGATGATGGGCGCGGTCCAACCGTTCCTGAGTGGTGCTATCAGCAAGACGGTCAACATGCCCGAGAACGTAACGGTGGAAGACGTCGAACAGTTGCACCTCGACTCATGGAAGCTCGGCCTCAAGGCGGTTGCCATCTACCGCGACAACTGCAAAGCCTGGCAGCCACTCAGCGACAAGAAGTCTACCGACGACAAAAAGTCAGCCGAAGCCGTCCCTCCAACGCAGGTTGTGGTGAAGGCCATGAAGCGCGAGCTTCCCCGTACGCGTACCAGCCGAACATTCGAGTTCCACATTGCCGACCTCAAGGGATTTGTGACCGTAGGCGAATACGAGGACGGAACCCCAGGTGAGCTATTTGTCCGCGTCGCCAAGCAGGGCTCAACCCTGAGCGGCCTAATGGACAGCTTTGCTATCAGCGTCAGCCACGGCTTGCAGTATGGTGTGCCGCTGAAGAGCTATGTTCGTACGCTCAGCAATATGAGCTTTGCACCGTCGGGCATTACCGATGACCCAGAGATTCGCACGGCCAGCAGCCTGGTTGATTACATCTTCCGACGATTGGCGCGGGATTACCTGAGTTTTGATGATCGATTGGAGCTCGGCCTAGCTAGCTTTGACGACCTAGAGGCCGAGACGCAGGCCAATCAGCCAAGCCTGCTTGACCAGCCAAGCGTTGCATCAAAGATAGTCGATGAAGAACCCAAGGCCAGTGCCAAGCCCAAGGTTGTAGCGACTGAAGCGAGCAAGCCCCAGAAGTACATCATCAGCGAGACCACCGCACCGCTGTGCCACGCCTGTGGCAACCAAACCCAACGGGCTGGTAGCTGCTATGTATGCAGCTCGTGCGGGGCAACCAGCGGGTGTAGCTAAAAGCCCAGCCCCCTAAAAGCAAAAAACCTGCCCGCATTCCGCAAGCAGGTTTTTGCTTACAGCGGGATGGAGCAGGAATAAGCTACCGGATGACAAAGGTTGCGACGTACGGTTGTTCGTCGACGTCGACGGGTGGGTATGCGTAGCCGAATTGTACTCGAACGCTGCCGTCGATGTTGCACGCCTCTGGATCCTGTGCCAGCCCCATCGCTTGGCCCTCTCTGAGGCACGGCGTAGCTATAGTTGGGCCGAACTCCGTTCCGAGTTCATTGAAGCCCCAGAAAACCACAATCCATTTGTCGGGGTAGCTCTCGGGCCGTGGAGGGTGTTGGACGGCGCGTCCGAAGGTGACGGGTCTCACGCTGACTCCTTATCTCGATGCAGTCTGGATTGAAGCTGATTATACTGTTAGTTCTGTATCTGTCAACTGTACGGTATACTAGAGGGTAATGAAAGCAATGCTCCTATACCGACCCAACTCCGAGCACGAGCGCATGGCGGAGGAATACGTTCGCGATTTTGCCAGGCATACGGGCAAGGAGCTGCCGACGGTTAATGTCGATACACCGGACGGGTCCTACTTGGCGCAGGTATACGACATCGTGAAATTTCCGAGCATTGTCGCGACTGACGACGAAGGGAAGCTGCTGCAGTCGTGGAGCGATGATATGCTGCCACGGTTTGACGAAGTGAGCTTTTACGTCCAGGGTTAACGCATGATTCAGACCGAGCTCGAACTGACATATCTGGCCCGCACGATACCGGATGGGCTGGCGGACTGCCCGTCAAAGTTGATCGTGGATGTGTATTATCCGGCTGCTGAATTACATCCACGCCTGCGTATTCGCCAACGTGGTGATCAATACGAAATTACCAAAAAGGCCTTGGCGCACGGCACCGATTCATCGCACTTGATAGAGCACACTATTGAGCTGACTCGGGAAGAGTTCGAAGCGCTGACTCAGACTCCGGGCAGACGCGTGGCAAAACGTCGTTACCTATACGATTATCGTGGTCGCACTGCCGAGATTGATGTTTTCGAGGGTGACCTGGCGGGGCTGGTCGAAGTTGATTTCGAATTCACTGACCGCGACGCGCAGTTGGCCTTTCAGATGCCGGATTTCTGCCTGGCCGACGTAACCCAAGAGGCCTTTGCGGCTGGCGGAAAGCTGGCAGGTAAGGCCTACGCCGACATCCAACAGGAGCTCGACCGATACGGATACACGCCATTATATTTGAAAGGGGAGCGTGATGACGCTCGGCATATTTAGCCGCGATAAAATCCGCCACGAGCATTGGATTTTTGGTGTGGTGGCAATTTTTGCGGTAGTTGGACTGGTTTGCTCGCTGGTGCTGTCGGTTGAGAAGCTGCGGCTGCTCGAGAACCCTCACGCTGTATTGCCGTGCTCGCTCAATGCTTTTTTGAACTGTGCGACTGTTATGAATACACCTGAGGCGTCACTTCTTGGCTTTCCGAACTCGTTTATTGGCATGATTGCGTATGCAGCGCTGCTAACTCTTGCCGTGGCGGGCCTGTTTGGTGCTCGTTTTCCTCGCAGTTTTATGGCGTTGGTGCAGATAGGGGTGACAGTCGAAATCATCTTTGCGTATTGGCTATTTTTCGATAGTGTCTATGCTGTTCGCGTCCTTTGCCCACTGTGTCTGTTGGTAACATTCAGTAGCACCATGATTTTTGCGTCGATCACACGATATAACATCCTAGAGCAAAACCTCTACCTGGCACCCAGGATGCAAAATGCCGCGCGCAAGTGGATGGGCGGCCAGTACGACAAAGCGCTTGTCGCTGGGTGGATCGTGCTCATGATCGGGCTGGTCCTGGTAAAATTCCCAGGGATATTGAGCTCGTAATGCGGTGTCCAGCCCGCTGGGTGGTTGCATTTTAACAGATAAGCCGTTACAATTGAGGCCGTACATGCATCTTGGAGTTCCAGGTAAGTGGCTATCAACCACGAAGCAGCGGGAAGAAATCGCCTAAGCGACGGTAGAACCCGACGGACGAGCCCGTTAGACTCACCCCCCCAAAACAAGCGCAACATGAGTCACCTCATTTTGAAGCTGGATGGTACCGCCCGAAGCAAATCCAACACTCGGGTTCCAGCATCAATAGATTTAGAGGTGATTTTTATTTTTAACGAGCCAGAAAGGACGCGCAAACAACATGGCAGAGCAACTACCGAGCAAATCGACACTCGCGACATGGGAAGAAGAGATGATCCAGACGTGGCTGAAGGAAAAAACCTTCGAGAAGAGCGTCGCTGGCCGCAAAGACAAGCCGCTTTTTAGCTTTTATGATGGGCCGCCATTTGCCAATGGGTTGCCGCATTGGGGCCACGCCTTGACGAGCGTACTGAAGGACGCAGTGCCTCGCTACAAGACTATGCGCGGCTATTATGTTCCGCGTCGTTTTGGGTGGGACTGCCATGGATTGCCACCAGAGCTGCTGGCCGAAAAAGAGTTGGGTGTCTCGGGCAAGAAGGCTATTCACGAATATGGCGTGGCTAAGTTCAATAATTACTGTCGTCAGTCAGTGCTACGATTTACGGACGATTGGCACGTTTTTGTGCGTCGTCTTGGGCGGTGGGTGGACTTTGACGATGACTATCGCACCATGGACACCAGCTATACCGAAAGCGTCATGTGGGCGTTCAAGGAGCTGCACCAGAAGGGTTTGGTATACGAAGGCGTGCGCGTTGTTCCCTATAGCTATGGCGCACAGACTGCGCTGAGCAACTCCGAAACTCGCCTGGACGACAGCTATCGTGACCGCGAGGACATTACAGCCACTATCAAGTTCAATCTGCCTGATGGCCGCAAACTGCTCGGCTGGACCACGACGCCATGGACCCTGCCGGCCAACATGCTATTGGCGGTGGGGAGCAATATTGACTATGTACAGGTTGACAACGATGGCGAGCAGCTGATCTTGGCTGAGGCCGCACTCGAACGCTATCCCGAGCTGGACGATGCCGATGTAGTTGCCCGCATGAAGGGTCACGAATTGGTCGGGTATACGTATGAGCCGTTGTTTGATTATTTTGCCGATACACCAGGCGCATTTCGGGTGGTTGCAGCTGATTTTGTAGAGACTGATGAGGGCGTTGGCATTGTCCATATTGCACCAGGCCACGGTGAGGATGATTTCTGGCTGGGCAAGCGTGAGGAAGTGCCGATCGTGAGCCCCGTTGATGACGAAGGGCGTTTTACCTCCCAGGTAAGCGACTATGCTGGCCGATTGGTGTTCGATGCCAACAACGAAATCGTAGCCGACCTCGAGAAGCACCACAAGCTCTTCAAGTCCGCACTGTATACGCACAAGTACCCGCACTGTTGGCGCACTGATGTGCCGATCATTTACCGTGCGATGAGTGCGTGGTTTATAGATGTGCCAAAGATCAAAGAGCAGCTGCTAAAGGCCAACCAAGAGATCAACTGGATTCCGGGGAATGTGAAGGACGGCGCCTTCGGAAAATGGCTCGAAAACGCCCGTGAATGGAATGTTAGCCGCAAGCGCTACTGGGGCGCGCCAATTCCGGTATGGAAGACCGACGATGGCGAGACGATCGTCATTGGTAGCATCGCCGAGCTGAAGGAAATGGCAGTCGACCCGACCAAGGTGGGGGATGACCTGCACCGTCCATTCATCGACGACGTTGTACTGAAGACAAAGGACGGCAAGCTGGCTCACCGTGTCGAAGATGTGTTCGACTGCTGGTTCGAAAGCGGCAGCATGCCATTTGCGCAAATGCATTATCCCTTCGAGAACAAGAAGCTATTTGACGAAGGGTTCCCGGCCGATTTCATCACCGAGTATATTGGCCAAACGCGTGGTTGGTTCTATGTGCTGCATGTGTTGTCGGTGGCGTTATTTGGTAAGCCCGCGTTCAAGAACGATGTGTCTCACGGGATTATCCTTGGCATCGACGGACGTAAAATGAGCAAGCGGCTCCAGAATTATCCGGACCTGAGTGAAGTCTTCGATTCGGTTGGTGCCGATTCGGTGCGTTTTTACCTGTTGAGCAGCTCGCTGTTTAGCGGCGAGACTGCAATTTTTGATAACAAGGCGCTCATCGAAGCTCAGCGTAATGTCATCCAACGCCTCAACAACGTCCAGAGTTTTTTCAAGATGTATGCCGATGTCGATGGCTGGAAACCGCCGCGCGAACTCGCCGAACCGAGTGCCAGCAATGTCCTCGACAAATGGATGCTGGCGCGCCTAAACCAGACAATCCGCGAAGTCACCGAGGATGCTGATGCCTACAGGACCCCACGCCTGACCAAAAACCTGACGCTTCTCATCGACGACCTCAGTAACTGGTTTGTACGCCGTTCTCGCCGTCGGTTCTGGAAGGGCGAGGATGACGGCGACAAGCAGGACGCGTATGCGACACTTCACTATACAATGGTCCGCCTGACCCAGCTGCTCGCTCCGTGGACGCCATTTATTAGCGATCGCCTGTGGCGTGAGCTGACCGTGGGCATGGAATTGCCAAAATCCGTTCATCTGAGTGATTGGCCGGAGCCGGGGAGGGTGAGCCAGAAAACCATCCAGGATATGGCCGCAGTTCGTGAGGTTATCACCATTGGTTTGGGCCAACGTGCAAGCGCCAAGGTGAAGGTCCGCCAACCGCTCCCCAGTGTAGTAGTCGGCGACTTGCCAGAGGCGTATAGCGATATCATTGCCGAGGAGCTCAACGTCAAAACCGTGAAGTTCGGTGGCAAGGCCGTCGTGCTGAATACTAAGATCACTCGCGAATTGAAGCGTGAGGGACTGATGCGCGACGTTGTCCGCCAGGTGCAAAATGCGCGCAAGAACGCTGGTTTGCAGGTGGATGATCGCATCCGGCTGAGCTTGCAGGCGGAAGCCAAGGACTTGGCAGCTGCGGTCGACGCGCACCGCGAGATGATCATGGCCGAGACATTAGCTGTCGAGCTGGTTGACCAGGCAGACTTTGAACATACGCAAGAGGTAAAAATCGAAGGCGATGTGCTACGCATTTCGCTTGAGCGGACTGCGAAGTAGTTTCTACGAAAAGTAAAACCCCGCCGGGTGCACCACACCCCTCGAAACAAGGAGGGGAGGTGCACCCATGCGGGCGGCTAGCCATTGTGGTCATAGGGTGGTGAGGACGTAGAAGATGACGAGGAGCAAGACGACCGCAGCTACTGCGGTAAATATTTCTTCCGTGTTCACAGTACGATCCTTTCGGACAGGGAATGGCGCGGCTATCTGTAGTTATAGTACCAATTTGTTGTTTTGTCTAATATATCTAGCATATAGATACACTATCATTGACTTTTGTGCATATTAATGCTAATGTTAATAATACAAAGGCAAAAACAAACATGACCAAAAAACAACTTCTCGAAACAATTGCTAACCTCGGATACAAACCAGTCGCGTTTGAGCCAATTCCGGTCGAACAAGACAACGATGAACTGGCTATGGCTGTCGACGATCCAATTTACCACGATAACGAATGGGACCTGCGCGACGATGTCGATGGTGAAGCGCTGGAAAAGTTCTGGGATGACGCAACCAAAGAGCTCGAGTCTGACTCCTTTACAGATTAGTTCCAATCTGTTACGATTATCACGATATAAGTAATAAAGAGATTTTCAAAAGATGAAAGCAGTCATTCAAGTTGGCGGCAAGCAATACCTTGTCGTCAAGGACGAGACCCTCTTGGTGGACCGCCTCCAAGATGGCACAGAAGAGCTCACGCTTGAACCGCTGATGGTTATTGACGACAAAGACATCAAGATCGGCACTCCTGTCGTATCTGGCGTAACGGTCAAGGCCAAAGTTGACGAGCCAGAGGTAAAGGGCGACAAAATTCGTATTGCTCACTTCGAATCAAAGAAGCGCGTTAAGAATATCAATGGTCACCGCCAGAAGTATAGCCGTATTTCGATCGCAAGCATCGACTAGCTTACTAAATAGCGCAATCATAAAGAAGCTTCCCGGAAAACGGAAGCTTCTTTTGTTTTCACGCGGGCCCAAGCTCTGCTACAATAGACCTGACACAACGAGAGAGGGAAACAATAACATTATGGCTGCAATTATTGCCGTCACAAATCAAAAAGGTGGGGTAGGGAAGACGACGACGTCTGTAAATTTGGCGTACTATCTGTCCAAGCTGGGCCGCACGGTGCTGTTGGTCGACTTCGATCCGCAAGGGAACGCCACGAGTGGTCTGGGCATCGACAAGTACGGCGTTGACTTGACGGTTATCGACCTAGTGCAGGAAAAGGCCAAGCTAGAGGACTGCGCAGTCGAGACAAAACACAAGAAACTATTTTGCGTGGTTGCAACGCCGCAGCTTGCAAACGCCGAGGCCGAGCTTGCCAAGGAGCAACATCGGTTTACGCGTCTGAAGAATGCGCTTGCTGACGCACCATACGATTATGTGCTGATAGACTGTCCGCCGTCGTTGAGCCTGCTGACGGTGAATGGCCTGATCGCCGCGCATTATGTTTTGTTGCCCGTGCAGGCGGAATTCTATGCACTGGAGGGGCTCGGGCAATTGCTCGAAACCATGCAGTTGGTGCGTAAGGGCCTGAACCCGACACTCGAGCTCCTAGGGGTAGTCCTGACGATGGTAGATAGCCGTACGACGCTGTCTGGCCAGGTCCATGAAGAGGTCAAGAAGCATTTTCCTGGAAAAGTCTTTACCACAGTTATCCCGCGCAATGTGCGCCTGGCCGAAGCGCCAAGCCATGGGTTGCCAGTCGGCGCGTATGATCGGTGGTCAAAGGGCGCTCGTGCGTATAAGGTACTCGCAAAGGAGGTATCGCAGCGTGTCGAAAAATAATATGACCAAGCGCGGCCTCGGCCGTGGCTTTGATACGCTTATCCCGACGCAACTTCTCGATGACGAGTTTGACCCGACGGCTCAGCAGGACGAGCAAGTTTCGCAGCTACGCCATATAAAGGTCTTGTCTATAAAACCCGACCCTCAGCAGCCGCGTCGGCATTTTGATGAAGCTGCCCTGGGCGAATTGGCACAGTCCATCAAGGAGCACGGTATTTTGCAGCCGATTGTGGTGATTGCCAAGGGTGATACCTATGAGATTGTCGCCGGTGAGCGCCGCTGGAGAGCTGCCCAATTGGCCGGGATCGAGAAGATTCCAGCCTTGGTACGCACGCTTACGAATCAACATCGCCTCGAGATCGCGTTGATCGAGAATTTGCAGCGTGAAGACCTCAACCCGCTCGAGACCGCCACAGCATACTACAAACTGCAGCAACAGTTTAACCTGACGCTCGATGAGATTGGTAAACGAGTCGGCGGCAAAGCCGTGAGCACTATCAGTAATATTTTGCGCCTGCTCGGATTGCCCAAGGAAGCTAAGGAAGCATTGGTCTCGGGCGCAATTAGTGAGGGGCATGCCCGCCAGATACTCGCTATCAAGGAGCCTGATGTACAGCTGGAGCTGCTCGATCTGATCGTGCGCGGTGATTGGTCTGTCCGCAAGGCTGAACAGTTCGTCGTGGGGTACAAAGAGGGCCAAAAGAGTAAGGACAAGGCTGTGGCCAAGGTGCAAACCGAGACCGTCGAAACTCAAGCCCTGGGCAAACGGCTGGGAGCGGATGTCAGCGTCAAGAATATGGCCAAAGGTGGTCGCCTGGTAATTCGATTTAGAAACCAAGATGATTTTGAACGTATCACGGGTCTGTTGCTAGGGTAAGGCCTACAACACTTTTAGAATAGACGAACATTTTGGAGCGGCCATATGCGTAGTATAACCACACCCTGGATGTCTTTGAGGGGTACTGTGCTCATGCCGTTGCGCGAATCGAGCGAGTTGCTGCCTAGTCGGTTGTCGCCAGCTACAAATATTTCACCGTCTGGCACAGTACGATCGACGTTGCCACTGGTTGGGGATTGTGGGCCGTCGATGTCCTTATCGGGGTCGAAGTTGCTGGTGCCATTGCCGGGATAGACCGTAATGCGCCCGTCGCTCACCACGACTCGGTCGCCAGGTAGGCCAATGACGCGTTTGATAACGAAGGCATTTGGATCGCCTTGATTGTAGAAGGGATTGTCGAAGACCGCTAACGTGCCGCGAGCTGGGACGAATGGTTTGCCCTGTACGTCAGCTAGAGTGCGCCCTAGCTTATTGGCGAAGACGATGTCGCCGGTGTGAAGCGTAGGCTCCATGCTGATGCCGTGGACTATGTAGCTGCGTGCGGCGAAGGTTATGAACCCAATAGCCACAACGAGTGCCGCGGCAGTCCACAAGCCCAGACGCAACCAACTGCGAGCCTGGGGTGATAGCCGAGCGAGCATCGTGTCCACGTCTAGAAAAATCCGGTTCGGTTCAGTGGGAAAATGCGCGCCAGCAATCGCCCTTCGATCTTGCTAGTGTCGATTGGGCCAAATGATCGAGAATCGAATGACCCACCTGGACCTCTGTTGTCACCCATCACAAAGACTTCATTGCTGGGGATAACGAGGTCGATCGGCGTATCAACATAGGCGGGCGCTAAGTGCAAACCGAGCGCGTCGTTAGCGTTAAATCCGTTTGGATTGTCTTTGTTTTTTATCATAACGGCGCCGTCGCTTCCGATGATGATGTGTTCGCCCGGCAGGCCAATGACGCGCTTGATCAGCTGCTCATTATGGCCCGACTGATCGATGAGCGAGCTATCCAGGACGACAATCTGGCCACGGGTCGGGACGTAGGCGCGGCTTTGGGCGCGTGCGACGCTGCGTTCGACTTTATCGATGATGAGTCGGTCGTTGTTTTGGAGGGTAGGGGTCATGCTGGTGCCATCGACGTAGTAGGACTGAAAGACGAATTGGTTGATAAGTGTAGCCGCGACGATAACGCCAGCGACAAACAGAATAATGGACGAAAATGCCCATATCCCACTACGACGAGAGTCGGATGTAATTGGGGCAATTGGAGACTGTTGATCAGAACCGACAGGCGATTCTGGCAATGGCTTTGACGCTGGCGGCGCAGCTGGTGGTGTTGGAGTGTCTGACCCTTCCATAGCTAGTATCATAGCATGCTTTCTGGTGGGGTTCATGAATTGCACTTCGGTAGCGGCTCAGGTTTTCATAAGGTTAATGATGTAATTTCATGGCGGCACTAAGGCAGGAGCACTAATCGGTCGAAGTAGTATTAAATGATCGTAGAATGGTTTACGGCCAAGCATAAACACGATATAGTGTGAAGCATTGCGTTGTTATGACAAATTCACCCACCGAAAAAAACAATGATGGTATGTTCGTGAGGCGTTCAAGCCCACGACCCGCGTCTCGGCCTAGTATCGATGGTATGCGCGTGCCTGCTCATTTTCTAAATGACGCACAGACGGCCCGCCGTGGTGCTCAGCTAGCATCGAGCGCACCCAAGAAAGATCTACCGCCGACGCTCCAAAGTCGGCATGTAGGCGATAAGGTTGCTGCGCAATTGCAGCACAACAAAGCCGCTACAACGCCGCCCACCGCATCGTCGTCGAAAAAGCCAATCGACATCGACCTAACCCTTGACGACGAAGATAAGAAAGGCAAGAAGAAGCGGCGTTTTCGTATTTCGCGCAAGGCTGCTCGGCGCATCGTCATCGTACTTATCCTGCTGATCCTGGCAGGGGCTGGGTTCTTTGCGTATCGAATTCTTGTCGCCTCCAGTCATATATTTAAGGGTAATGTCCTAACGGCAGTTTTCAGCAACGATAAGCCGCTCAAGAGCGATTCGTACGGGCGGACCAATCTGCTAGTATTCGGCACGTCCGAAAGCGATCCGGGGCACCCCGGCGCACAGCTGACCGACTCGATCATGATGGTTAGCATTAACCAAAAGGACAAGACTGCTTTCCTGGCGAGCGTGCCGCGAGACTTGTGGGTAAAATATGATAGTCCTTGTACATTTGGCTATCAGGGCAAGATTAACACCGTCTATGAGTGCGCTTCGGACTCTGGAAAGAACGAAGATGCTGGCGAGCAAGCTTTGGCCTCGAAAGTGGGAGAGGCCTTTGGCGTTGATTTTCAGTACACCGTGCATTTGAATCTGGCCGTTTTGAAGGACGCTGTTAACGCGTTGGGCGGAATCGACATTACCATCGAGAGTCCTGACCCACGTGGTATTCTGGACCGCAACTTTGACTGGCGCTGTAACTACAAGTGCTACTTGGTGAAGTACCCCAATGGTCCCGCACATCTGGATGGTGAGCACGCTATGTGGCTGGCGCAGGCACGCAATGACGCGGGCGGATACGGCTTGCCACGAAGCAACTTCGACCGCGAAGCCAACCAGCGCAAGATCGTTATTGCCATGAAGGACAAAGCAACCGGCATTGGGTTCCTGGCTAATCCCGTGGCGGTGACTAACTTTATCGAATCGCTTGGCAGTAACATTCACAGCAGCATCGACGCCAGCGAGATAAAGACATTCCTGAAGGTTGCCAAAGAGATAGACTCGAGTAATATCCAGTCCATTAGCCTGATCGACCAAGTACCGGCTATCCTGACGACTGGTCGTGGCGCGGATGGGTCGTCTGATGTTGAGCCGGTTGGCGGCACGTACAATTATGAAGTCCTAAAGCAGTTCATGAAACTGCAACTCCAGGGCTTGGGCCAGCTGATCGCCGAGAATGCCAAGGTTGATGTGCTGAACGCCAGCGGCATCGAGGGTGCGGCTATGACTGAAGCGAACAAGCTCCAGGACGCAGGTCTATCTATCGGCAATGTTGCGAGCGCGCCGAGTGCCAAGGGTAAATATCTGCTGTATGACCTGAGCGCCGGCAAGAAGCCCGCGACACTCAAGAAGCTCGAGAACGAGCTAGGCCTCAGCGCACCGACTGCAACAACGCTTCCGAGCGGCGTCACCAGCACCGCACCATTCGTTGTGATCGTTGGCGCAACCACAAGCTCGTCGAATCAATAAACCCGAGGGGTAATATACGGCTAGCACCCATGGGCGGCATTGAGTATAATAAGTAGTATATGGAGCTGCTCAAAACAGGCATTCGTCGCACGAAAGTAGGCGAACTAGCCTACATTGCTATCAACGCCGTGCTACCGGTGGTTCTGCTGCTACTGGTGCTGAGCTTTAACTCGGCTTATCCGGCATTGGCATTGGTTTTGCTCAGTAAATGGCGTGTTTTTGCGCTGCGGCCGCGGTTTTGGTGGGCTAACATCAAGGCCAATCTAGTTGATTTTTTGGTTGGGGTTAGCTATATCGGGTTGCTCTTTTTTTCTAATAGCTCATTGCCCGTCATGATCGCCTTGGCGGCAGGGTACGGTGTATGGCTGCTATATCTCAAGCCTCGATCAGACCACGCGTCTATTATGCTGCAGGCTGGAGTTGCCCAGTTTGTCGCGCTGGTGGTGCTATTTAGCCTCTCGGTTGTTACGAATGAGCTCCTCGTTATCCTCGGATGTTTTTGCATAGGGTACATTGCCGCACGCCACGTGCTGATCAACTTCGAGGAAGACCTAGCCGAGTTTATGAGCTACGCGTGGGGCTTAGCAATTTCTCAGATTGGATGGATACTATTCAGGTGGACCATAACATATGATTTGCAACTACCGTTTAGGATCCCGCAGGTAGCGCTTGTCGTGTTAGTAATGTCGATGGCTGCCGGTCGATTGTATGCAGCGGCAAAAGGCCATCGGCTAACAAAGGCGCTCGTGCGCTCGACGATGATATTCAGCGCGGTGTTGATCTCTTTTATCCTTATCTTTGCGCGGTGGGACGTAACGGTTTAGCAGAGAGTTGCATGTAGAAAGAAAGGGTGTGCTTTTGTGGACGAACATATTCAGGATGACATCACCAAAGTTACTGAGGATGAATCGGTAGCCAAGCCGGCTGCAAGCCCCAGGCAAAACAAACCAGGATTCAAGCAATTTCTACGCAGGAGCGGCATTGTGGCCCTGTGTATTGCCAGCAGCGCTCTGACGACGTGGCTGCTATTGGTCACGGGCCTCGTAAGACCAGGTACGGCGCAGATTGTTGAGCAGAATCGCCAGTCAATTGTCCTGCAACAGGGTGAGGTAGTTGCCGATGTGTTTAAGAAGGTGAGTCCCAGCACCGTTGCTATTACGACGCAAATGCAGGCGCCGCGGCGTTCCCTGCTAGGTACGGCATCCGTCGAGGAGGGCGCAGGGAGCGGCATTATTATATCGGCAGACGGCTACGTAATGACCAACAAGCACGTTGTGCCCGATGGGACAACCACCGTAAGCGTGGTATTAGCCGATGGAACAACCTACAGTAACGTCAACGTCGTAGGGCGAGATCCACTGAACGACATTGCCTTTTTAAAGATTGGTGGCGTCAAGAACCTACCAGCGGTTGAACTGGGCGATTCAGATGCGGCGCAGGTTGGCCAGCAGGTAGTGGCGATCGGTAACGCGTTGGGGCAGTTCCGCAACAGCGTCACGTCAGGGATTATTTCTGGCAAAGGTCGGCCTATTCAGGCGTCCGATGGCGGTGCTGGGAGCAGCGAGCAGCTAGAGAATCTGCTCCAGACGGATGCCGCGATCAATCCCGGCAACTCCGGCGGTCCGCTCGTTACGCTTGATGGCAAGGTTGTGGGGATGAACACGGCTGTATCACAGGACGGGCAGGCAATTGGTTTTGCCATACCTATTAACGATGCGAAGTCACTTATTGCCAGCATCCTAAAGCAAGGGAAACTCGCTCGACCATATCTTGGCGTGCGATACGTCAGCCTCGACCCTGACACGGCCACGCAGCTTCATCTTACTCAGACGCAGGGCGCATATATCGCACTAGGAACGACTACTAATCCGGCCATTATTCCGGGTAGCCCCGCGGCAAAGGCCGGCCTGCAAGTTGGGGATGTTATCTCGAAGGTTAACTCAGTGACGGTCGACGACACACATTCGCTTGCGAGTGCGTTATCGCAATTTTCCCCAGGTGATACAGTAAGTCTCACCATCATTCGGTCGGGCAAAACCCAGACCGTGAAGGTTACACTCGATCCATATCCTGGTAGCTAGTTTTTCTGAAAGATAATTGCGTAATCTTTGCGCGATATTTCCCGGTAGCCTGCACCTTGCGCTTGCGTAGCTATTCGGTCATGTTGCTCGGGGTCGGCCTCGAGCGCAAGGTAGCTTCTGCTTACCTGGGCGGTACTGGCCTGAGCGATGAGTCGTAGAATTAGCGAGAGCCCTCCATCGTCAGCAAAAAGCGCCAGAGCTGGCTCGAAATTAGTCTCGGGCGAGCGGTCCCATACTGGATCGACGTAGGGAAGGTTTGCGACAATACAGCTTGGTGAAGTGATCGGACTGCTAGCCAGCAGATCACTTTCAGCAAAGGTTATTTTTGCGCCAAGATTGGTTGCGTTCTGCCGGGCGACCTTCAGGGCGGCGGGGCTAATGTCTGTCGCATAAACTTTCAGATCCGGCCTGGTAAGTTGGATAGAGGCGGCAATCGGAGCGCTGCCCGTGCCGACGTCCAGCACCGAGTCGCCGGGCTGCAGCGGCAGGAAGAGCACTTGCTCGACGAGTGTTTCGGTCTCGGGCCGAGGGATCAGCGTATCTGGCGTGACGATAAAGCTATGACCATAAAACTCTTTGCGGCCCAGGAGGTAGGAGATGGGGCGGCGCTGGCTACGTTGCTCGACCAGCGTTTGGTAGAATGTTGTCATTTTATCGTCGCTTACGATTTTTTCGCCATGCGCGTGGAGGTAGATTCGCTCGCGGCCGAGTACGAAGGCGAGGAGTATTTCGGCGTCCAAGCGGTGCGATTTGATGCCGGCATTTCGTAGCATTGCCGATGCGTGCCGAAGTAATTGTTCGATGGTCATCTGGCTATACCTTGTGGCGCTGGCGGACGACTTCGTAGGCAATGGCGACAGTGGCCGCGCTGACATTCAGCGAATCGGCAACGCCGGCCATCGGTAGGCGTACGGGCAAATCGCAGCCTTTTATCCATTGGTCGGTCAGGCCAAATTGTTCGCTGCCCATCACAATGGCGACTGGTGTGGTCAGGTCGACATCGGTGTAGAGTTTGTCGGCAGCCGGTGTGGCGGCAAGCGACCGGATGTTGTGTTTTTTCAGGAATTCAATGGCCGATTTGCTATCAGCGATGACAGTTGGTGTCGTAAAAACAACGCCTGTTGAGGCGCGCACAACATTCGGATTGAACAGGTCCGTCACGGCGTCGCAGACGATAACAGCTTCGGCGCCTGTTGCGTCGGCAGAACGGAGGATGGTGCCAAGGTTACCTGGCTTCTCGATAGCTTCGACGACGATCAGAAAAGGATTCTTTGATAAGACCAGCTGGTCGAGCGTTGTGTGCCATTGTTTGCCGATGCCTAGCAATCCTTCAGGACGCTCACGATAGGCAACTTTGGCAAAAGCGTCTCGGCCAAGGCGGGTGAGAACTGCACCGGCTTTCTCGGCGTCGTCGAGCACCTGTTGCTCGTTTGTTCCCAGGAACCACTCGGGACTATAGTAGATCTCGTCAAAATGAAATCCTGCCGCCAGTGCACGCGTGATCGGACGGTAGCCTTCGGTCACGAATACGCCTTGTTCATCGCGCTCACTGCGTTTGCGCAGTTTGGCTAGCGCACGAACGCGTGGGTTGTGAACGCTGGTGATTGAATCGCTTGAAGGAGCAGCGGGGGCGAAGCTATCCATGCTTGCCTCGAACAACCTCGACCTTCCCGGGAGGAAGGCAGCGAGCTGTTTGCGAGCGGACTGTAGTTGTGAGCGGCAAGCATGGATAGCTTCGCGACATATGATTAATTACCCCTCCTGGCCCTGCTCTGCCTCGTGGGCGCGCAATGTGCTTTCGGCCTTTTGGAGCTCCAGAATGACATCTTCGAAGTCACCGTCGAGCATTCGTGGCAAATTAGAGCGGCTATAGCCGATGCGGTGATCGGTTACGCGGTCTTGCGGGAAGTTGTAGGTGCGGATTTTCTCGGAACGGTCGCCGGAGCCGATGAGATTGCGGCGCTCGGCACTTTGTTTGGCCTGTTCCTGTTCAATCTTCATCGTCAGCAGGCGCGAACGCAGTACGCCCATGGCTTTTTCTTTGTTTTTGAGCTGAGATTTTTCATCTTGGCAGGTCACCACGATGCCGGTAGGCAGGTGAGTGATACGAACGGCCGAATCTGTTGTATTGACCGACTGGCCGCCGTGGCCGCTACTGCGATATACATCTATGCGCAGATCATTTGGGTTGATTTCGATATCGGTTTCCTCAGCTTCGGGCATGACGGCAACGGTGACGGTTGAAGTGTGAATGCGACCAGAGCTTTCGGTGGTAGGCACACGTTGGACGCGGTGAACGCCCGATTCGAACTTGAATGTGCGGTATGCGTCGGCGCCCTTTATGCCAAAGATAACTTCCTTGTAGCCGCCCACGTCACTTGGGCTATCGCTGATGGATTCTACGCGAAAATCGTGTGTCTCGCAGTAGCGAAGGTACATTCGGTACAATTCGGCCGCAAAGAGCGATGCTTCGTCACCACCAGCACCGGCGCGGATTTCGATGATAATATCTTTTTCGTCGTTGGGGTCCTTTGGCGTGAGTAAGATAAACAAATCCTCGGCAATTCGTGCAAGTTCATCCTCGAGTTCAGGGATTTCTAGCTTTGCCAGATCGGCCAGTTCGCCATCGTCCGAGCTAACCAGCTCGTGCGCGTCGGCCAATTGTTTCTTGAGCTCGACCTGGCGGGTAGCGATGTCGATAATTTTTTCGAGTTCGCCAAGGCGACGAGTTTTTTGGGCGTAACTGGGGTCCGAGAAAGCATTCGGAGTACTCAAGAAAGCCTCGAGCTCATCTTTCTCGGTTTGGAGTGCCTCTAGATTGAGGTTGATCGTAGCCATTTACCGTATACCCCCGGAGTCGGCGTCCGCCTGAAGTTATTCTTCGCTTGTGTCGGCTTTTTTGGCTGCTTTGGAAGGGGTAGCAGCTTTCTTGGTGAGCGCAGCGCGGCGAGTCTTTGCAGCTTCGGCTCGAGCTTTAAAGCGGTCAACGCGACCTTCGGTGTCGAGAAGTTTTTCTTTGCCTGTGTAGAAAGGATGAGAGGCGCTGCTAATATGCATTTGGACAACTGGGTACTCGTTGCCATCTTCCCATTTGATTTTTTGGTCAGTTTTGACGGTCGAATTTGTGAGGAACGCAAAATCAGCGGCAGCGTCCTGGAAGACGACAGGTCGATAATCGGTTGGATGTAGATCTTTTTTCATAACTTGATGAGTATTGTATCTGTTTTTGGCGCAATTGTAAAGAGGTAGGGCGGTTTTGGATGTTGACAGTGTATATTGTATAATATGTAAAGCTCGTGAGAGACACTCGCGAGAGTTCACCGACCAAAAGAGGTGAGACGTGAGCCAAGGGATGTTCGTTGGCTTGTCGCTTCTGTATGGCGCTGTAATGTTCTTCGCCTTGATCGCCGCGATCATGGCGGGAAAGGCAAAGACATCAGCAGCGCTCGTGCAGGTGATCAGCCCGGTCGTCGGGTTGATCTTTATCTGGGGGGGAATGCAGCACTTCCACCCCGCGATCAACGTCGGGAGCGCTAGCTGGGCTGGGCTCTTTGGCGACGCGCTGCCGCTGCCAGTGATGGCGTATTTCCTTGCACGGGCCTGGGCCGAGGGCTACGATGTGCTGCATGGCACGCGCTGGACGGGATGGCGATGGCGCATGATCTGTCTGGCATCCGGCCTCGCCGGCGGGGTAGCCTTCCATCGGGTGCTCGGTGGCAGCTGGGGCGATAGCGGCTCGTTGGATGTCAACGTGCGCATGCATGCCTCGCCGACGGCGATCTTCCACGACTATGGAGTCGTCTCGTCGCTTTTGGCTGGGTTGTTGCTTGCGGGTTTCATCCCTGTAGTGGTCAAGTATCACGAGTTGAATGCTTCAGCTAAGAGGTACGTCTGGCTGGCTTTCTGGTTGGGCCTTATGCCATTTCTGGGCCTGTTTTTTCTTGACGGGCTGCGCGGATTTAACCCGCACTGGCTCGACGACGACACGCTCGGCCTGTGGCCGTTCCATTGGCGCAACTTCCTGTGGTTCTGGCGGTAGCGGCACGGTGACGGGTTGCCCGGGGGGCTTTATAGCTCAGGGCAACCCGTTTTTTCTTGTGTATGATCTGTAATTATGATAAAATACCCCAGTAAACAATTTTTAAACGAAACACCCTGACGCGCGTACACAATCCTCCCATTTTGGGACAAGCGCAGGGGAAGGAGAAGGATTTTATGGCTACAGCCGTAGATATTAAAGCACTGCTCGCGAGTGGCGCGCATTTTGGCCACAAGACCAGTCGCTGGCACCCTAAGATGGCGCCCTACATTCACAGTAAGCGAGATGGCACACATATTATTGACCTGACCAAAACCGTCGAAGGCTTGGACAAGGCGTTGGCTTTCCTGGAAAAGGCCGCTACTGACGGCAAGCAAATTTTGTTCGTCGGTACCAAGCGCCAGGCGAAGGACATTCTGAAGGCTGCTGCCGAAGAAGCCAAGATGCCATATGTTACCGAGCGCTGGATGGGCGGCATGCTGACTAACGTCAAGACTATTGGCGAGCGTGTTAAGCGCCTCAAGAACCTCGAGACTCGCATGGCCTCTGGCGAACTTGCCAGCCGTTACAACAAGCTGGAGGTGCAGCGGTTCCAAGAGGAAATTGACAGCCTTAACTTCAAATACAGTGGTATCAAGGACATGAACGGGCAGCCTGGTGCGCTGTTTGTTGTTGATGTTGTCAACGAAGAAAATGCCATCAAGGAAGCACGTCGGCTTAACATCCCGGTTGTCGCTATTGTCGACACAAACGCTAACCCCGACATGATCGACTACGTTATTCCGGCAAACGACGACGCTATCAAGAGCGTGCAGCTTATTACGGATTACATCAAGCAAGCCGTTATGGCGGGCGTTGGTGCACGCAAGACTGCTCCTGCTACCAAAGAGGAGAAATAGTCATGGCGATTTCACTCGAAGAGATCAAGAAGCTAAAAGAGTTGACCGGTGTCGGCCTGACCGATGCCAAGAATGCCCTGACCGAAGCCGACGGCGACTTTGACAAGGCACTTGAGGCTATGCGCAAAAAAGGCTTGACCCGGGCCGAGAAAAAAGGCGAGCGCGAAGCACGTGAAGGCCTGGTAGATAGCTACGTGCACGGTGGCCGTATTGGTGTTGTCGTGGAAGTAAACTGCGAGACTGATTTTGTGGCTCGCACCGATGATTTCAAGAACCTGGTGCACGACGTCGCAATGCATATTGCTGCGAGTAACCCAGAGTATGCCAGCATGGACGACATCGCTGCTGATGCGCGCGAGGCCAAAAAAGCCGAGTTCACCGAGAAGGTAAAGGCTGAGGGCAAGCCCGAGAACATCGCTGAGCAAATCGTTGAAGGTATGCTGAAGAAGTATTTTGCCGAGAAGACATTGACCGAGCAACCATTCATCAAGAACCCCGATGTGACGGTGGGCGGATACGTCAAAGAGCACATCGCACGTCTGGGCGAGAACATTGTGGTGCGCCAGTTCAAGCGTATTGAATTGGGCGTCAGCGAATAAAATCGTCAGACTCTAGGTATATGAAACAGCCCCGCTTTTGAAGGCGGGGCTTTTTGGTGCACGCGTGGGCATGTAGCACCCTGGGCGCAGTGATGTGTCAGGCCAGCAACAGCCGAGCCACAGGGTCGATGGGCGTGCCGTCAAATGCCGTTCCGCGTTCGATTTCCGGCTGCGTGACGAACCTGAATGCACTATCTCGCCCGCCCGCCGCAGTCAGCTGCTGCGGCACCCCGCCCACGAATTCCACGGTGACGACCAGTGCCAGGTGGCGGATGCCGGTGGGCGCGTCCAGCTTGGCCATTCTGGAGCCCCGAACGGCGGACGTGGCCCTTGATAGCGCGCCGGTCATGTACGTCCCCAGCATTTGGCTGATAGCCAATTGAGGGACCGACTGCCGCTTCAGCCACTCGGCGATTCGGTCGGGGCTGTTAGTATCGAAAACGCAGGCCTCCTTTCCGAAGTTTGTCGCCCCGAGTTCGGTCAGCTGGCTGCGCGTCCTTTCATTCAGCTCCAACGGGTCGGCCATGGGCGCGTAGAATTTTCTATCTTGCCTGCCGACGCCCGACTCGTAAAGGTACAGAAGATAGCCGCTCGGGCTATCGACGTTCAACACGATTTCACAGCTTACTTTCACCACGGTAGCCTCCAAGGCTCGTTGGTCGGATGACTGATTGATTATCAAACAAAGTGGAATATATTGCAATAGCTATTGCAGAATTGGATAGGTTTGTATTGCTAGATGCCGCTACCTCTAATACGGGAGGGCGGCGGCATCTAGCGCGCTCTAGGCTTGAGCCACAAAGTGCGAGATGGCTGCGATGGATATTCCGTCGTGGGTGACACCGTTCAGAATTTCCTGTTTGGTGACGAAGTACACCCATCGATCTTCCGGTGCCAGAAGCTGATGATACAGTAGCTTGCTCTGCGCCTCTGGGCTCATTCTGACATCGAACACCTCGATGAGGTATGTCGTCAATCTTTCGGGTATATCACGGCGTGGCGTCGTCGCTTCGTACTGGAAAAAAAGGTCGAATCGAGAGCGGGTATCGTGGAGGTCTTGCTCGACCAGAACGCCGGTCTCGCGCACGAGTTCTTCCAACATCTCGCGCATGATCGATGTTTCACGACCGATGCGCCGCCTGAACCACTCTACAACTGCCGGTACTTGGTTGTTTGGGACTCGGCAACGAAGGTCCATGCCTTGCTCGAAATCTGTCGCGCCCAGCTTGGTCAGGAACTGTTTGCCGGCTACATCCAGTTCGAATGCCCCACCAATGGGCGAGAGGACGCGTCCGTTGCCACGATCCAGCTGACTTTGGTTGACAAGGAGCCCGTAGCGCCCATGATGGTCCCGGATCCGAGCGAAACACGTACCGCTGATTCTCATTTGTCATACTCCCTTGATTTGGGCCCAGCAGAACAGGGAGCTATTATTAATCAGTTTCCCGCACATGGCAATAGCGCGGGTTTGATATGATAAAGATGTAGAAAATAGTTAGGAGCCCCATGTTCGATACCAAACCATTTGAAGAGAAGATGAACCAAGCGTACATACATTTCGAGGATGATCTGAAGAAGGTCCGTACTGGCCGTGCCCATCCCGGGATGCTCGATGGCGTCATGGTCGAGGCGTATGGTGCCAAAATGCCGCTTAACCAAGTCGCGAATGTTATTGCACCTGAGGCGCAGCTGTTGCAGCTAACCCCATTTGACCCAAGTACTTTGCAAGCGATTGTCAGCGCGATCCGCGACGACCAGTCTTTGGGATTTAATCCGAGCGATGACGGCCGCGTGGTGCGCGTCCCTGTGCCGCCGCTCACGACCGAACGCCGTCAGCAGATTGCCAAGCAGCTGAACGAAAAGGTCGAGGATTGCCGTATTGCTCTGCGAAATATCCGACACGATGCGCTCAAGGCCGCCAAAAAAGCCAAAGACGACAAGACTATTCCCGAAAATGAAGTTCAGCGTGTCGAGCGTAGTATCGACCAGCTGATGGGCGCCATGCAGGCCAAGTTGGACGCCGCCGCCAAGGCCAAAGAAGCCGAAGTGATGACTATCTAGCCAATCGGCGGTATAATACTATCTCATGCAGCAGGAATCTATAGCAGTTTTGCCGACACATTTGGGGTTTATCGTGGACGGCAATCGCCGTTGGGCGCGCGAACATGGTCTTCCAACTTACGAAGGCCACTTGGCTGGTTATAACGCGCTGAAGGATGTGCTATACGAGGCGATTGACCAGGGTGTAAAGTACGCTTCGGTCTATGCCTTCTCAACAGAGAACTGGAAGCGAGCCGAAGACGAAGTCGGTTATCTCATGAAGCTAACCCTTCGGATGGTCAAGGCCGACCTGCACGAGCTCATCGAGAGGGGTATCAGGTTTCGCCATCTTGGTTCCAAAGCCGGACTGTCGCCCAAAGTTGCTCGGGCGCTCGAAGAAGCCGAGCAAAAGACGCAGCACCTGACGCGCGGTACTGTGTGTGCCTGCTTTAATTATGGTGGTCAGCGCGAAATCGTAGACGCCGTACGTCAATGCATGGAGGATGGCCTGGGCGCTGATGAGATGACCGAGGAAGCCCTTGCCGCTCGGTTGTACGCGCCCGACGTGCCGCCTGTTGACATGATGGTTCGCACTTCTGGAGAGCGGCGAATCAGCAACTTTATGCTGTGGCGTATTGCCTATGCCGAGCTATTATTCTTGGACAAATTTTGGCCATCAATGACAAAGGATGACGTTGTCGGTATCATAGAGGAATACGGCAAGCGTAATCGCCGCTACGGAGGGAACTGATATTTTGGCAACGGTGTATTTTATCATAGGTATTATCTTGTTTATCGCGTTGGTGGTGGTGCACGAACTGGGGCACGCTATCGTTGCACGTCGCAATGGTATCGAGGTCGAGGAGTTCGGTATCGGCTTTCCACCGCGCGCCTGGAAACGAAAACTCAAAAATGGCACGCTTTTTACGCTCAATTGGCTACCGCTCGGTGGTTTTGTGCGGCTAAAGGGTGAACATGATGCCGCAACGGGTCCAGGAACATATGGGGGAGCAAGTACGTGGGTAAAGGCGAAAGTCCTACTGGCGGGTGTGGTCATGAATTGGCTGACTGCTGTGGTGATTTTTACTATTTTGGCACTAACGGGCATGCCCCAGCTGGTGGCCAATCAGTTCAGCATCCCTAGCGATACAAAGGTAACGACCCAGCAGGTTATGGCCGTTGATGTGTTGAAAGGCTCGCCCGCGGACCGCGCCGGGATGGCGTCTCGCGATGTTATTACCGCGTTGAACCACGTAGCCCTGACAAATGCCAAGCAGCTGACTGATTTTACGGCTGCGCATGCGGGCCAGAAGGTAACCATGACCGTACGGCACAATGGTCGGGTGGCTGATCTACAGGTTACGCTTAACAAAATTCGGGATAACAACCAAGGTTACGCTGGCATAGCACCACTCGACAATACGCAGCAGCGTTCCACGTGGTCGGCGCCAATTGTTGGAGTGGGGCTCACTGCTCAGCTAACCTGGGAAACCTTGCAAGGACTTGGCGCAACCATTTCGGAGTTAGCGCATCAGCAATATTCCCAGGCAGGGCAGAATGTGGCCGGGCCGGTGGGGATATTCAGCATCCTGAAGAACAGTAGCGAGATTGGTTTTACGCCAGTGCTATTTTTGATCGGGATTATCTCGTTGACGCTTGCCGTTATGAACGTCCTGCCCATTCCTGCCCTCGACGGAGGCCGTTTGTTTGTAACGCTATTATACCGAGCGATCAAGCGTCCACTCACCAAACAGCGCGAAGAAGCCATTCAGACAGTAGGATTCCTAACGCTTATGGCTCTAGTTGTGCTAGTGACGGTGGTGGACATCGGCCGATTAGTGGGGCGATGACGTGAGCGAAGAGGGCCATAGCGCAGCACGCCAACCAAGGCAGCAGTGGGGGATACTCAGCGGCACGCTTTTTGCCTTTGCCGCATTCCTGTTGCCGCAGTTCGGGCTGTATCCCATCCTCGGGTTGGTTGTGGCGCTGCCGATCGATGACAATGCCAAACAGTTTTTGCTACAGGGGATTGCCGAGCTTGGCGCTGTGGGGCTGCTGTGGCTGTTAGTCCACTACCATTATCGGACAGATTTTAAGGCGTTGGGGTTGGGCAAGCTTGATCCGGGGCTGCTCGGTTGGTCGGTTTTGGCGTTGCCATTTTATATGGCCAGCTCGATCATTGTTACCGTCGTCGCGGCGGCTCTGTCTCCGAGCATAGACCTGCAGCAAGTACAGAATATTGGGTATGCCAATCCGGGCGGCTTCGTCATCGTGCTCGTCTTTGTGGCATTGGTGCTCTTGGCGCCGTTTGTGGAAGAGCTGATCTTTCGCGGATTTCTGTTCAATGCTTTCCGGCGAACGTTTGGATTCTGGATTGGCGCAATAGTCGTAAGCCTGCTTTTTGCCGTAGCACATAGGCAGCTCAACGTTGGCTTGGACGTCTTTGTGCTGAGTATGTTCCTCTGCTATTTGCGCGAGAAGACCGCCAGTCTATGGCCATCCATAGCTCTGCACGCGCTGAAAAATTTGGTAGCTTTCGTAACTCTGTTTATAATACATGCCAGATAGAGTACATTGTTTGTCATGAAATACGTATCGATTACACCCTTACATACGCCGTCTCCGGCCACTCGGCCGTTATTTTTGTTTAATTAAGTGTTTTTCTAAATAATCTAAGTAGGGATAGTAATCAATGAGAGTTTCAACGTTATATACCAAAACGCGCAAAAACGCGCCTGCGGATGAAGCCGCCAAGAACGCGCAGCTACTGATACGTGCTGGATACGTCTATAAGGTAATGGCTGGCGTGTACGCATACACACCACTCGGTCTGCGAGTGCTAGAGAATATCAAGCGAATCGTCCGCGAAGAGATGAATGCAGTGAACGGCCAAGAGCTGATCATGACTAATCTCCAGTCCAAAGAAGTCTGGGAGACCACCTCACGCTGGAGCGATGACGTCGTCGATATCTGGTTCAAGACTCGGCTGAAGGACGGGACGGATATCGGACTGGCTTGGTCGCACGAAGAAGCGATTATGGAAATGATGCGTCAGTTTGTCGAGAGCTACAGGGACCTGCCCGTCAGCGTGTATCAGTTCCAGACCAAACTTCGCAACGAACTCCGCGCCAAAAGCGGCATTATGCGCGGTCGAGAATTTGTGATGAAAGACATGTATTCGTTGCATGCCAGCGCCGAGGATTTGGACGAGTATTATGCTAAGGTCACCGAGGCGTACAAGCGCATTTATGACCGTCTGGGCATCGGGGCCGACACGTACGTCACATTTGCCAGCGGCGGTGCGTTTACCAAGTTTAGTCATGAGTTCCAGACAATCTGCGACGCAGGCGAGGATATTTTGTATCTACATCGTGGCAAAAATATCGCCGTGAACGAGGAAGTTCTGGATGACGCCATTAAGGAGCTGGGCCTTCAGAAGGACGAGCTGGAGAAGGTCAAGAGCGCCGAAGTCGGCAATATCTTCAATTTTGGCACTGAAAAATCCGAGCAAATGGGCATTTATATTACCGGCCCCGATGGCGATCAGCAACCTATCTATCTGGCCTCGTATGGTATTGGTATTACCCGCGTCATGGGCGTGATCGTCGAGAAATTTGCCGACGATCGTGGGCTTGTCTGGCCGGAAAATGTGGCGCCATTTAGGGTATACTTGGTACGGATTGGTGACAAGGACGACGTCGTGCGGCAAGCTGATGCGCTATACCAACGGCTGCAAGATGCTGGCATCGATGTGCTATACGATGATCGCGACGCGCGCCCTGGCGAGAAATTTGCCGACGCCGACCTACTGGGCATCCCACACCGTATTGTCATCAGCGAAAAAACAGTTGCAGCGGGCAAAATCGAGTACAAGGCACGGTCGGCCAGCGAAAGCGAGGAGCTTGCCGAGGATCTCTTACTTGTCAAAATATCGAAGCCTGCTATACTGTAGCGTACGAACAGACACGGTAGTTATTCAGGGGTAGACGTACATTTCAAAACCGAGAAATCTGTTTTCATTATGTTAAAGAACAAGCCTAACGATAGAAAGGGGTAATAGAACATGAAGAAGGTATATCAGCTGACCCCAGCTGGCAAAGTAGAACTAGAAAAAGAGCTTGAGGAATTAAAGTCTCAGCGTGCCGTGATGGCACAAAAGATTGCCGACGCTCGCGATTATGGTGACCTCAGCGAAAATGCCGAGTACGACACCGCTCGTACTGAGCAGGCTCAGCTGGAGACTCGCATCGCCGAGATCGAAGACATACTACAGAATGCAAGCATTATCGAGAACACTAAGACATCTGCTGTTGCTGTCGGTGTGACTGTCGTTCTGCAAGATGCTACAGGTAAGAGTGTAAGCTACGTGATCGTGGGCTCAGTCGAGGCCGACCCGCTAGAAGGCAAAATCTCTGATGAATCGCCAATTGGCCAGGCTCTGCTTGGCAAGAAAGTTGGCGATGAAGCGGTCATCAAGACTCCTCGTGGCGATGTAAGCTACAAAGTCATCGAGATTAAGTAGGCATTAGCTACTGAAAACAAAAAATCCGGCGCAGGTAGCGTCGGGTTTTTTTGGATAAGTTCATGGGTTCGGACTCGCCCTTGCGCTACAAAGCGCAGGGCGAGTCGTACCCGACATTGTGAGGAGCTGCTACGCGGGCGTCCTCCTGTTGATGAAGGCGGGCGCCATGATGATCATGTAGGTGAACAAGGTCACGACGATCTCGTCCCGGGTGTTCGGCTGAGCGGCGCACCAGTCCCGCAAGATCAGGACGGTGGCGACGCTGAGCAGCGTGACCGGGAAGGCCAGTGCGACGATCTTGTCGTTCCCGCTCAGGTTGGCGCTGAACGTGATGCTGTAGCTGAAGGTGGCCAACCCGTAGAGGCAGCATTCGGCCACCGTCAGATTGAAGCCACCCAGAGCGTACAGGCACATGATCGTCAGCGTTGCCGCCAGGCCATCGATGACCGCGCGCTTCAGGATGGGGAGAGTCGTGTTCATCAGAACTCCAGGTTGTCGGGTACGCGGCACAAGGCTGTGCCGACTTATACTATATTAACACATAATTAATATAAAGTCAATAATGCTACTAGTTTAGGACGCGCGAATAGGGTATACTATATCAGATTATGCAGTGGCTTAACGACATCGTAGAGTTGGCTATGCGCCAGCATCCCGAAGGCGAGATTATCGTTAGTTCTGGCGTGTCGCCCTCAGGAAAGTATCACCTGGGGACGCTTCGGGAGATTTTAACCGCCGAAGTGATTATGCGTGAACTGCAGCGCCGTGGTCGCATCGCGCGGCATATCCATGTTGTTGATGACCTCGATCCATTTCGGAAGGTGCCGGCTGGGCTACCTGATGACTATGCGCAGTATCTGGGGTCGCCGCTGTGCGATGTGCCTGCGCCCGATGGCAGCAATCGTAGCTACGCCGATTATTTCCTGGACGATATGCTCGGTGCGGCCAAGAAGTTACGTCTGAGTATGGAAGTGGTGCGTTCACACCAAAATTATCGTGATGGGTTTTATGTACCGGCTATCGAACAGGCTTTGGCGCACATCGACGATATCAGGCGAATTTTGAGCGAGGTATCGGGCCGGGCGCTGGACGATCAGTGGTCGCCCATTCAGGTTGTAGAGGATGGCAAGTTAAAAAATCGTCAGTTCAAGTCGATCGATACGCAGGCAAAGACGCTCGTGTACGCCGATGCCGACGGCAATGATCGCGAAGCGAGCTATGCGCACGGTGACGTCAAGCTGAACTGGCGTATTGACTGGCCGGCGCGGTGGCAGGCGCTCGGCGTAAATGTTGAGCCATTTGGCCGGGACCATGCCACTAAAGGCGGCAGCTACGATACGGGCATGCTATTGGTACGGCAGATTTTTGATGCTGAGCCACCCATTCCCGTCCCGTATGATTTTATAAATCGCACTGGCGAGACCAAAAAGATGAGCAAAAGCGCCGGAAACACCATTACGGCAGCGGAGTTGCTGGACATGCTACCGCCAGAAATCGTGTGGTATTTCATCTTGCGCGCCGCGCCGAGCAAGCTGCTATTCTTCGACGAGGGCGATATATTTATGCGACTTGTCGATAGCTTTGCGGAGCTACTGGCTCGGCCCGACAAAACTGATTCTGAACGCCAACTGATCGAACTTTGCACTCAGGATGTTGAGCCGACGGTCAGCAACATTCCATTTACGCATTTGGTTGCCAGTTATCAGGCGTCACTCAAGGACGCCGACCAGACCGTAGAGGTAATTAAGCGGACAGAGCATGCCGCAACAGCCGAGCGGGATGCGGTCATCATTACGCGGGAGCTCAAGTTTATCGACAATTGGCTGGTCAGCCGAGCGCCAGAGGATGTGAAGTTTGAGCTAGCCGCAGATGTGAGACCGGATGATTTTAGCGCAGACCAACGACATTTTCTGCAGCGATTGGGCGAGAAGGCAGCCACCGCCCCCGAGGATGCCGACGGCCAGTGGTTTCACAATGCTATGTACGAGCTGAAGGACGAGCTAGGGCTCGCGCCAAAGGATATGTTTAGCACTCTGTACCAAGCATTGATCGGCAGGACCAGCGGTCCGCGTGCCGGATGGTTTCTGAGTATCTTGCCTCGCGATTGGCTAATTGCACGCCTGCAACTTACAAAGTAATTTAAAGCTCGGCTACTCTCAAACCTTTTTAACAGATGGCATACGCTGTATACTATAAAGCATGTTAGATATCAAATTCATCCGGGAGAACGCCGATCGTGTTCAGCAGGCCAGCGAGCAAAAGGGCTACAAAGTCGATGTTGCTCATCTGCTAAGCCGCGATCAAGAGCGGCGCGAGCTACTCGGCAAAGTCGAGGCACTGCGCAAAGAGCGCAACGAACTATCTGGCAGCATGCAGAACCAGAAACCAAATGACGATCAGCTGAAGCGCGGCCGCGAGATCAAGACTGAAATTGCCGAACTAGAGGACCGCCTGCGGGTGGTCGAGGAAGAGTGCCTCAGCCTTCTCAAAAAAATCCCGAACGTGCCGCTGGATTACGTGCCGATTGGCTCCAGCGAAGACCAAAACGTCGTTGCCAAAACAGTTGGCGAGCCTCCAAAATTTGACTTTGAACCCAAGAACCATTGGGAAATAGCCGTTGCACGTGACTGGATCGACAAGGAGCGGGCGGCCAAAGTCGCCGGCGCGCGCTTTGCCTATGTAAAGGGCGAACTGGCTCGTTTGCACTTTGCGCTGATGAGCTTTGGGATGGACGTACTGAGCGACGAGAAGGTGATTGCTGGCATTATTCAGGACGCAGGCCTAAGCCTCTCGACCAGGCCATTTACGCTAGTCATGCCACCAGCTGTTGCTCGCACCGACGTTTACGACGCCACCGGCCGCCTCAACAAAGAGGAGCAAACGTACAAGCTGGCCGACGATGATTTGTGGCTGAACGCCAGCGCCGAACACGTGATGGCCCCAATGTACATGGGCGAGATCTTGGACGAAGCGCAGCTACCAATTCGCTTGGTTGGCTACACGACGGCCTTCCGACGTGAAGCCGGCACCTATGGTAAGGACATGGAGGGCATTCTCAGGATGCACCAGTTCGACAAGCTCGAAATGGAAAGCTTCACGACTGCCGAGACTGGCCTGGAAGAACACAAGCTGATGGTTGCCGTTCAAGAATATTTGATGAGCCAGTTGGGGATTCCGTACCGGGTAATGCAGAAGTGCACTGCTGACATTGGAGGCCCAAATGCTGCCGGCATCGACATTGACGCGTGGCTGCCTGGCCAGCAGAAATACCGCGAAACGCATACGGCCGATTACATCACCGACTACCAAGCCAGGCGGATGCAGACTCGCGTACGCCGAGCGAATGGTGAGATTGAACTGGTGCACACCAATGACGCAACAGCATTTTCGCAGCGTCCGCTGGTCGCGATCATCGAGAATTACCAGCAAGCCGACGGAACAATCGTTGTGCCTGACGTATTGCGCCCATATCTCGGGGGCCGAGAAGTACTGTAGTATGCGAGCTGTCGATCCTGAGCGGTTCGCGGTCGTCATGGCCGTGTCGGGTCTGAAGCCGCGGTTTTTGCGCGAGTTGCGGCCACATTTGAACGATGAGATCGATTGGAAAACGAAGGATTTTGCGGTAATGAGCGACCGCAGTGGTAACAACGGCGTGTTGTGGATCGAAAACGATCAGGGCCTCTATATAGTGCCATATGCGCTCAGTCGTGGCATCATCGACAAAGCGTCGGGCCGTGCGCGGCCGGTTATCTGTGATTTTTGTTGTACGCAGCAGATTGGTACGCTTGCGGCCCGTATTAGCTTGAAGCCAGCCAAAAGCGATCATAGCCGTAGCCTTTTGTGCTGTGCTGACCTGGCATGTAGCGATCACGTACGTGGTAAAACCGACGCCAGCCTTCGGTCGCGAGCGCAACTGCGGGAAGATATTACCCAAGAGGGGCGAGTTGATCGACTGCGCCGGCGCCTCGGCGAGGTAATTCAATCGTTAGAACTCGAGCCCATCGCCTTGTAATCACGTTGCTCATTATGGCGCGGCTGGATTGATGTTGCTATAATAAAAGTCAGCCAAATCAAGCCAAGTTTCGTTTCTATACGTAAAGGGGAAAGGTGCAAAGAGCATGATTGCTCACATTGACAAATCAGCTATCAAATTGGAATTGGATGATGACGTTGCGAAGTATATCGATCGCAAGATCGGCCGATTAGACCGCTATGTACCGCGAGCTGCACGCAAATCGATGCGCGCCGTCGTGACCATACGAGAGACTGGCAATCAAGATGGCAACAAATACGAATGCGAAGCGATTTTGCACTTGCCGAGCGAGCTAGTAACAGCCAAGGAAGCGACATTGAACAAATTCGCGGCGATTGATATTGTCGAAGCAAAGCTCAAGAACCAGCTCCGTAAGTACAAAGAGACGCACGGCACAAACGCCCAACCAAGGCGACATGGGATAGTGCGCCGTGTACGCGAACGACTTTTTGCAGGGCCCGCCCAGCCTAAAGCTTAGATGACAAGAAAAACTACAGAAGAGGACGCATGAGACAGATTTTGACAAAGATTTTCGGTGACCCGCAGGCCAAGATTTTAAAAAGGCTCAAGAAGCGTGTCGGATCCATCAACAGCTTGGCAGAGCACTACAAGGCTATGAATACGACCGAGCTGAAGAAGCAAACGCAACTGCTGAAGGACCGGTTGGGCAAGAAAGCAACGCTGGACGATGTCCTGCCAGATGCCTTTGCGCTTGTCCGTGAAGCGGCAGACCGCCAGCTAAAGATGCGGCATTTTGACGTGCAGCTGATCGGCGGAATGGCCTTGCACGAAGGAAATGTGGCCGAAATGAAGACCGGCGAGGGCAAAACCCTAGTCGCAACACTGCCAATCTACCTGAATGCCTTGGAAGGCAAGGGCGTACATTTCGTCACCGTCAACGATTACCTGGCGCAGCGCGACGCTGGATGGATGGGCCCAGTGTACCATTTCCTAGGAATGAGCGTCGGCGTGGTTGTGGCCGACAAGTCGTTTATTTTTGACCCGAATCATCACAACGAAGAGCACGAAGATCCTCGCATGCAAAAGCTCAAGCCTTGCACGCGCAAGGAAGCCTATGCCGCCGACATCACATATGGCACAAACAACGAGTTTGGGTTTGATTACCTGCGAGACAACATGGTTGACCAGACCGATTTGCTGCGCCAGCGTGATTTGCACTTTGCCATCGTGGACGAGGCTGACTCTATTCTTATTGACGAAGCTCGCACGCCGCTTATTATTAGCGCACCAGCCAGCGACAGTGGTCAGAGCTACGCCACATTTGCTGGCATTGCTCGCAAACTCGTGCCAGACGATTACATTCTGGACGAGAAGCGCAAAGCCGTTAGCTTGACGGACGAAGGCGTCGAAAAAGTCCAAAAGATGCTGGGTATTCAGAACCTCTATGCGCCCGACCATGTTCGCTCGGTGTACCACATGGACCAGGCACTGCGAGCCGAGACGCTGTTCAAGCGCGATCATGACTACGTGGTGACCTCTGACAAAGAAGTCATCATTGTGGACGAATTTACTGGACGCCTCATGCACGGTCGCCGTTACAACGAAGGCCTACACCAGGCTATCGAGGCCAAGGAAGGCGTGCCTGTCTTGCAGGAAAGCATGACGCTGGCGACTATTTCGTTCCAGAACTATTTCCGATTGTACAAGAAGCTGAGCGGTATGACGGGAACGGCATTTACCGAGGCGGAGGAGTTCCAGCAAATTTACGGCCTCGATGTCATTCAGATTCCGTCGAACAAGCCGATTATTCGTGAAGACAGGCCAGATATGATCTTCAAGACCGAGGCTGGCAAAATTCGTGCGATCGTCAGCGATGTGGCTGAGTTTCAGAAGAAGGGTCGCCCGGTATTGATCGGCAGCGCCTCTATCGAGAAGAATGAGCTCATCAGCCGGGCACTGACTAAGGCTGGCATCAAACATGAGCTACTGAACGCCAAAAATAACGAGCGCGAGGCGTCAATCGTGGCACAGGCCGGCCAAAAGGGCGCGGTCACGCTCGCGACAAACATCGCTGGTCGTGGTACGGACATCGTACTGGGCGAGGGCGTGCGTGAACTTGGCGGCCTGGTTGTTATTGGTTCGGAGCGGCACGAAGCCAGGCGTATCGACAATCAGTTGCGTGGTCGTGGTGGCCGTCAGGGTGACCCGGGTTTGACGCAGTTTTATGTCAGTACTCACGACGATCTGATGCGTATTTTTCAAGGTGAACGCATCGCTGGGCTCATGGACCGGCTGGGCGTCGACGAGGAAACACCTATCCAGAACAGGGCTGTTAGTCGTACACTCGAGAGCGCACAGAAGAAGGTCGAGGGTTACAACTTTGACACACGCAAAAATGTGGTCCAGTACGACAATGTCATGAATCGACATCGTCGCGCTGTGTATGCCATGCGTCGGCAGATTTTGGAGCGCGATGACATTAGCGCCGAGGTCAAGGAGCTGGTTGAGGAAGAGGTTCGCCAGCTGACTATCTTTGCACCAGAGAACCAGGCCGAATTTGCGGCCCAGTTCGAGCCCATCATTCCGCTACAGAAGAAAGTACTCGAGAAGCTATCTGGTCAAACCAAAGAGAAAGAGCGCTTTGCGGCTGCGCTAAAGGCCACAACCAAGCTATACAAAGAACGCGAGAAAGACTTTACGCCAGAAATCGTCAGAAAACTTGAGCGCGAGATTTACCTGCAAGTACTCGACACGTTGTGGATGCAGCACCTCGAGAATATGCAACATCTGCGCGATGGAATTCATTGGCGCAGCGTTGGTCAGCGTGATCCACTAGTCGAGTATCGTCAGGAATCGCAGCGGCTGTTCGAGCAATTGCAGGCAACACTACGCGAGGAAGTCGTGCGTGCCATCTTCCACGTATCGCGTCAGGATGTTTCCGGCCAGGACCAAAAGGAAGAAGAGTTTGATACTGAGTTGACCCGTGCAGCCGAGAAGTCGGTCGAGCAAGGCGTCAACGAGATCGCCGATATGGATCGGCAAGTCAGCTTCGAGAAAAAGAATGAGAATTTGGCCAAAAAGAAAAAGGCCGAAACGCGCAAAAAGCACAAGCAGCAGCGCCAGAATCGCAAGAAACACAAGTAACCAGAAATGAGAACGCCCCTAGCCCGGGCGTTCTCTTGTATCTGCAGAGAAGTGTGCCCAGGTAGGGGCTTGTCGTAGCGCGTGGCTACCTGTGCCACTCGCCGGTCAGGTTCTTGTCGAACCAACCGATGATCAGGCCGGCCAGCTCGCTGCTTGGGACGGCCACGACCTCCACGTTCTGGAAGTCGCAGGTGTTGTTGCAGGCCGTCACGCATCGGGGGCAGATCGGCCGGCGACTGGTCGGGCTCGGTTGCTCGGAGTTGGTCAACGTCCAGACGCGCTCCGGCGTTCGTCCCTTGCCCTTGACGACCCTGAACGCGCGCACGATCATCCACAAGTGCTCGGACGTGTCGTTGACGTCGACGCAGTCGTAGCTGACGTACAGGGTGACACCGTCGCCGGCCATCGCGGCCAGTGGGGCTGCGTCGGACGGGGTCATCTTGTATGCGGCGATACTGTTCAGCTGGTCGTTCAGGTCGTACAGGAGCGTCGAGATCTCGACGAGTCGGATGGGCTGCGGGGTCGTGTCCGAGGGTGCGTTGCTCATGGTTCCTCCAGGGAAGCTTGGGAGCGAATGCATTTACTATATCATAAAAATATAGTTTATGCAATATACAAAAATATGAAACGTGGCAGTTATATGTTCCGCCAGGGAGTGATATGATAGTTGGAAGAAGATTAACCTGGATACTTTTTGCCCTATGAAACATTCCGTCGAAGAAGTTGTTCTTCAAAATGGCAGTCGCGGCCTGTTGATCCACGTGCCAAATGCCACTGTTATGAGCTTTGATTTTGAGTTTCGCGCTGGGTATGAATATGCGCGTAGCGAGGACATTTACGAAACGCCGCACATCATGGAGCACATGGTGCTGGGTGCGAACGAGCAATTTCCGAATGCCAGGTTGTACAATGCCGAGCTCGAGAAAAATGGCGCATACAGCAACGCCAGCACTAGCACGGTTAGCCTAAAGTACGTCGCGGACTGCGCAGATTTTGAATGGGATCGCGTGCTCGGGCTCCTCCGTTTGGCCATAACTAAGCCGCTATTCCTGCAGACCGAGTTCAAAGCCGAATACGGCAACGTGAAGGAAGAATTGACCGGGTATCTCAACAACCATGGCCGAGTGCTGTGGCAGCGCATAGGTCGCGAAAGTGGCGAGCGATTCCTGAGCGATGAGGCCCGTATGAAGACCATGCCAAATGTGAAGTTGCGTGATATCAAGGAGCACTACGAGCGAACTCACACCTCTGATAATCTGCGATTTGTGTTGGCCGGCAACATCAACACCGAGCGACGCGATCGAGTAGTTGCATCACTGGAGAAGTGGGAGCTCTCGCGTGGCGAGCGGTTTGCCATGAAGCGCGAAGAGCTAGTGGGCGCACCCGAGCCTATACACATTCTGCGCAAGGATGTCGAGAATTTGATTTTTGGTATGGCTATTGAGGCAAACTGGCGTTTTAGCGATGCCGAGCACGATGCTATGAAGGCGCTCAACCACATATTGACTGGAACGCTGCACTCGTTGATCTTGGGGCGAGCCCGCGAGCAAGGGCTAGTGTATGGTATGTGGTCGGATTTTCTGGTCAGTGACAGCACCAGCGAGTGGGATTTTGGTGGGCAGGTGAGCCTGAAGAACGCACCAAAGCTCTTCGAGATCATAACCGAAGAAGTCGCGCGCGTGCTTAGCGGCGACATCAAGGCTAAAGACCTGGAGGCTTCGAAGCAGTTCGCGCTCGGTAAGCACCAGATGGGTTGCCAGACGGTTGGGTCAATTGCACATTGGTATGGCGACCGCTATTTCTTTGACGGCTACATCGATGACTATGCCAAGAGGCCAAAAGCGATTGAGGCCATCACCAAAGAAACCATCATTGGCGCAGCCAATAACCTGGTGAATGGCAAGCGTTGGGCATTTGGCGCGCTGGGGCAGTGCAAGCCGAGCGATTTGGGTGCGCTTCACAACCAGCTGGGCGGCCTATTTGTATGAGCGAAAAGGTAGCGATTGTCGGCTATGGCGATGAAGGCCAAGCGGCCTATCGCTATTTTGCGGCTCGGGGCGCAGACATTACGATTTTCTATAAACGGCGGCCGCTAGACTTGCCCGACGACGTCAAAGTTATTTTGGACGCGCACGTGACCGAGCTGCAGGGTTACGACGTGGTTGTGCGATCGCCGGCAGTCAGACCGGATAGTTTGCACACCGAGGGCCGAGTCACCTCTGTTACCAAGGAGTTCCTGTCTGTTTTTGGGACCGACAGGGTGATCGGCGTAACGGGCAGCAAGGGCAAAGGAACGACGTCGACGCTTATATACGAGATGCTCAGGGCTGCCGGTATCCGCACACATCTGGCTGGCAACATTGGCGTGGCGGCACTGGACGTGCTGACGCAGCTTGAAGGCGGTGATGATTATGTAGTGCTCGAGCTGTCGAGCTTTCAGCTTTGGGATCTCGAGATGAGCCCGCATATCGCCGTACTGCTCATGATCGAGCCTGACCATATGGATGTGCATGCAACCATGGATGAATACGTTAAGGCAAAATCACAGATTGCAGCCCACCAAAAGGCAGATGACGTGTTAGTTTATTTACCGTCAAATCCCTTAACAGTTCGCGCTGCCACAGTATCAAAGGGCCATAAAATACCGTACAGCGAAGCGCCGGGCGCACATATTGAGGATGATTTTATCGTGATTGACGGGCAGCGAATTATCGAAGTAAATCAGTTGGGGCTGATTGGGCGGCATAACCTGGACAATGCTTGCGCTGCCGTAACCGCTACATGGCAGATAACGCAGGATATTCCAGCCATGCAACGCGCGCTTAGGGATTTCAAGGGCTTGCCGCATCGATTGCAGTTAGTGGGTGAGGTGAGTGGGGTGAGGTTTTATGATGACAGCATTGCCACAACGCCCGGCTCTGCCATTGCTGCACTTTGGGCGCTGGAGCAACCCAAAGTCATGATCCTGGGCGGTTCTGATAAGGGTGCTGACTTCACTGAGCTTGCCGGTGAAGTGAAGCGGCAGGGGGATGGCGTACGCAAAGTCGTGCTAGTTGGCGATATGGCCGCCAAGATCCAAACTGCGCTTCATGTTGCTGGGGTAAACGACAAAGATTTGCTCTTACCCGGCAAGCCAAGCATGGACGAGATCGTTCGTCGGGCCATGGGCTATGTACAGGAAGGGGATGCGGTGGTGCTTTCTCCAGCCTGCGCTAGCTATGATATGTTCGCTAGCTACCAGGACCGCGGAAACCAATTTATCGCCGCGATGAAGCGCCTGCCAGCACATGAGTAATCTGGGCATTTATGGCCCGAATTGGATTCAGTACGGTAACGGACTGACCAACAGCTTGCGAAATGGCATTCTCTAGGTATAAGTAGTGCGTGCAGGCCAGCGAAATAACGTCGATGCCGTCGTGCGCGAGCCGTTCGGCCAGGCCCACAGCTTCGCTTTCGTCGAAATCATGCGTTTCAATCTGGCCAGCCCAGGTAGAGCAGTCCGGTTCGGCAACGTGCAGATCGCCAGCCCATGTGCGCTTAAGCAATTTGTACCGACGGCTTCGTAGGGTGGCAGGCGTGGCCAGAACGGCAATTCGGCCATTTGTTGTCAGTGCGGCGGCAGTTTTGACCATTGGTTCAAAGCCAATAAATGGTAGATGCGGGTGCTTATCGCGCAGACTGCGTATGGCGACGGTCGTTGCGGTGTTGCACGCAATCACCACGACGTCGCAAGCAGAAACGAGCGGTAGGACCGCATCATGAGTAAGCCGCGTGATATCATCATCTGACCGCGACCCATACGGCGCGTTTAGGAGGTCATCGACAATCATAAATGTGTCCTGAGGGCGGAGTAAACGCAGCTGTTCTGCGACATAGCGCCCGCCAAAGCCTGTGTCGAATATGCCGATATGTGCCATGACTACAATTATAGCGAATAAGTTTGCGAGCGGCGCAATGGTATAGTAGTAGCAATGGAAAAGATATTGCAACGTATAAAAGCGCTTAGTGCGCAATTGGACCAGGCTTGGCAAAAGCTTCGCGGCGACGATTTGGATCACGAGCGAGCAGCTTTGCAGGCGCAGATGGCCGCGCCGGATTTTTGGAATGACAATCAGCAGGCGCAAGTGGTTGCGAAGCAAGAGGCAAAGCTGCAGGCATTACTGACCCCGTGGATCGATATGCGTCGCGAGCTGGACGACCTGCGTGAACTTGCCGCGGATGGCGATAGCTCGCTGGAGGCAGAGCTGGGCGCACAGTTATCGAAAGTGGAGCAAGAATTTGAAGTGCGCAAGCGCGATCTGCTGTTCTCGGGCAAATATGATGACCACGATGCGATTCTGCGGCTGAGCGCTGGTGCTGGAGGCACCGACGCGCAGGATTGGGCCAGCATGCTGCTGCGCATGTACACGCGTTGGGCGGAGCAAGCGGGTATGAAAGCTGAACTGCTGGAGCAGTCGACCGGGGAAGAGGCCGGAATCAAGAGCGCCGTACTGAGCGTAAGTGGCCCGTATGCCTATGGCAAGCTTCGCGGTGAACACGGTGTACATCGTTTGGTCCGATTGAGCCCATTCAACGCTGACAATTTACGCCAAACGTCATTTGCCCTGGTAGAGGTGCTGCCGCAAATCGATGCACCTGATGAGGTACAAATTGACGATAAGGATCTGAGGATCGACGTGTTTCGCGCAGGCGGTCACGGTGGGCAGTCGGTCAACACGACGGATTCTGCTGTTCGTATTACGCACCTGCCGACCAATATAACCGTCAGCATCCAGAACGAACGTAGCCAGCTACAAAACAAAGAAACGGCTATGAAGGTGCTGCGTTCCAAGTTAGCGCAGCTGGCAGTCGAACAGCACCAAGAGCGCATCGACAAGCTGAAAGGCCCAACCAAATCGGCAGAATGGGGCGCCCAAATTCGCAACTATGTCCTGCATCCGTACACGATGGTGAAAGATGCCCGTACTCGTCACGAGGAGCGTGACGCGCAGGCTGTGCTAGATGGCCGATTGGACGGATTCATTGGGGCGTATTTGGAGGCAGTGATTGCCGCATAGGTCGGTTGTTGTGTAAAACTAAAAGTTGAAGCCCCCGTTCACACCTTTTTAGGAGGCAACGGGGGCTGCTATCGGCTGACTCTAGCTGGAGGGGGTAAGAGTGTCTGTTCGGCGGTCGAGATCAGACGAAGAATACTCGCACAAACTCACCGTCGGGTTGCCTGAAGTACACGGTGCCACCGGATGCTTGAAGCTCAAGGACTTCATCGTAGAAATATACGGCATTGTTGATGGCGGTGGTCTGGTTGATGCCTCTGCGCCTTATCCTCGCTAAGGCCTTTGTGTCCTTTGGGACAGGTTGAGGCTGATCTTTTTCAGCCCGGAGGGCGCTGCATCATCGGGTTGACTCATCGATTTGCCGCTCCAAACGGTACTCATGAGCTCTGTAGCTGGCAAAGGCCTAACGACTACAGTGATTGCCAAAGTCGGACGATACTATTTTACGATTATATTTGTTATAAGTCAATATTCTGGTGTTGTATCGCTATCGATCGTTGGGGTAATGCGCGTACCATATGCTACAATTGAAAGGTGATTTTACTCGACCGCGTGACAAAAATTTACGGAAAAGACAACAAGCCCGCACTCAATAGAGTTAGTCTACACGTCGAACCCGAAGAGTTCGTGATTTTGGTAGGGACGTCAGGGGCTGGCAAGTCGACATTGCTCAAGATCCTCACGCGCGAGGAGCGACCAACTAGTGGCAAAATCGTCGTGGGCGGCATCGATTATGACACGCTAAAGGACCGCCACATTCCATTACTACGACGCAAGATTGGCGTGGTGTTTCAGGATTTCAAGCTTTTGCCACAACGCACCGTGTTCGAGAATATTGCCTTTGCGCTGGAGATTGTGGGGATGAGTAATCGCGAGATTCGCCACACGGTGCCAAAAGTGATCGAGCTCGTGGGTCTAACTGGCAAGGAAGACAAATTTCCCAGCGAGCTTTCTGGTGGTGAACAGCAACGCGTGGCGATTGCGCGTGCAGTTGTGCGCCAGCCCAAGATTCTGATCGCCGACGAGCCAACTGGCAACCTCGACCCCAAACACAGCTGGGATATCGTGCGCTTGCTGGAGAAGATCAATCGCTACGGAACGACCGTCCTACTTACCACGCACAACCAAGATATCGTGAACAAATTAAAACGCCGGGTGATTACCATCGACCACGGCAAGCTTATTGCAGATGTCGCGCAAGGAAGTTATCAACAGGGATAGGTCAATGAAACGAGCGTGGATTACATTACTCCGAGTATTCAAGTATGGCCTGAGCAACTTTACGCGCAACGCGTGGTTGACAACCGCCGCGACGATTGTCATGACTATTACGCTGCTTATTATCATGACAACGGTGTTTACGCGGTTTGTTTTTAATGACACCATCGATCAGGTTCGCCAAAAGATCGACGTTTCGGTTTACCTTAGCGACAATGACACGCCAGATCAGATTCTGCAGTTCGTGACGCAGGTCAAGGCTGTGCCGGTCGTTACCTCCGTAGAATATGTGTCTAAGGACCAAGCGCGAACCATCTTCGAGCAGCAGAACAAGGCCGAGATTCAGCAGCTGCAGGCGCTTGCCGAACTTGGGTCAGACAATCCATTTCCGGCTAGCCTCAAAATCAAGACCAAGGATCCCAATAAACTCCAGGCTCTCAACGCCGTCATAAATGATCCACAGAATAAGAAGCTGTTGGATTCCTCCACGCCTACGTCATATTCGGGTGACCGCAAAGTAGCGATCGACCGCATCGCCAGCGTCTCACAGTTTTCGGAGACAGCGGGGCTGGTAGCGGCTGGAGTTTTTGTGGTGATTTCGATCATGATAGTCTTCAACACTATCCGCATGACCATCTTTAACCGGCGCGACGAGATTGAAATGATGAAGCTGATCGGGGCCGAGAAGAGCTTTATCAAAGGGCCATTTGTGGTTGAGGCAGCGCTGTACGGCGTGCTGGCAGCGGCCGTATCAGTTATACTGGTATACGCTGTTCTGCTGCCGCGCGTGAATGCCCTGGCGCAGTACGAGATTGTGGTGAATAGTACTGTGCATTTCTTTCAGACGTGGCCGGTGGTTATCGTGCTTGCGCAGCTATTTGTGGGCGTGATGATCGGGGTTTTGTCTGCGCAGCTAGCCATCCGTCGCTATCTGAAATTGTAAGCATAAGCAACATTGACAGGGCACAAAGATCAGGATATTATGTTATTTACATACATGCGTAAGACAAAAACCATTGGTTCCGCGCCTTCTTACCGCACGCTGAGTGCGTTATTCCTCGCTGTTTTTATGGCGCTCATGCCAGTTGCAAGTACGCGGGCAGACTCGTTTGATGACCAGATTAACGCGTTGAAACAGCAGGTTGCTGGCTACCAGGCCCAGGCGGGCCAGCTGCGCGCCCAAGTAGATGACCTGCAGTCGCAGCTAAACGCTCTCGATGTTCAGGCCCAGGCAATCCAAGCCCAGATTTCAGCCAACGAGCTCAAGAAGCAACAGCTAAATCAACAGATTCAACGAACGTCCGACCAAATCGTCCAGCAAAAACAAGGCCTAGCCCAGACCCTCAAGTCGATGTATGTCGAGAGCAATATATCACCGCTTGAAATGGTCGCTTCCAGCAAAAATATCAGTGATTTTATAGACAAACAGGAGTACCGCGACAAGATTCGTGATTCCATCCAAAAAGGGCTGCAGCAGATTAAGGACCTGCAGGCGGAGCTAACCAAACAGCGTGCCGACGTCGAGCACGTGCTGGCTGATCAAAAAGCCATGCAGACGCAACTAAGCGCACAGGCTGATCAGAAGAACCAACTGCTTGCGCAAACGCAAGGCCAGGAAGACGCCTATAAGCAGCTCGTTTCTAGCCAGAACAGCAAGATTGATGATTTGCGAGCCCAGCAGCGCGCCGCGAACGCCAGACTATTTGGCGGGCAGGCCGGCACGGGCCCAGCATGCGGTGGTGGATACCCTGGGGCTTACTGTAACGTGCCGATGGATAGTGTCGTCGACAACTGGGGAATGTACAACCGTGAGTGCGTTAGCTACACCGCTTGGAAAGTGGCGAGCACCGGCCGATACATTCCGTATGGGCTGGGCAACGCCAACATGTGGCCAGATGGTGCACGCGCTGCCGGCATCTCTGTCGATAGCTCGCCGCGGGCAGGTGATGTCGCAATCTGGGATATTGGCCCATATGGTCACGCAATGTACGTCGAGTCGGTCAACAATAACGGCACGATCACCGTCAGCCAGTATAATGCTGATTATTACGGACACTTTAGCACCGCGACGATTAGCTCGAGCGGCTTCCAATATATTCATTTCTAGTTGACGAGCTTCATTGATGCGCTTGTAGTATCATAGAACCACATGGAGAAAATATTTCCTGGTTTCGGTGCATTGTCACGGAAAATGCAGCGCAGAGTCGGCGGTACGCTTGTAATAGTAGTCGTTGGGCTATCGTTGCTTATTGCGGTCGTAGCCGTCGTAGGTGCTGGCCCAGCCTGCGGTGGCGGATACCCGGATCGATTTTGCAAGAAGTCACTAGATACGATAGTCGACAACTGGGGCATGTACAATCGCGAGTGCGTTAGCTACACCGCATACCGCGTTGCTGTATCGGGCAGAAAAATGCCATTTGGATTTGGTGACGCCAACCAATGGCCAACTGCGGCACGTGCGCACGGTATTCCTGTCGATGCAATACCTCGAGCTGGCGACGTCGCGATACGGCCCGGCGGCAGCCACGGGCATTCGATGTACGTCGAGTCAGTCAACAGCAACGGCACGATCAACGTTAGCGAGTACAATACGAATAAGCTGGGCACGTACAGCGAAGAAACAATTGGCACTGAGGGTCTGCAATTTATTCACTTCTTCTAAGCCCGCTCACAGATTGGGTGTACATACTAAAAGTGCTCGTGGTTGGCTGTAACCCATGGTAGTATCAAATGAGTAATAAGTTGGGTAGTTTTATGAAAAGCAAAGGAACAGACGTGGCTGAACACGACGTTATGCCTCGTCCTCGTGGCAAACAGAGGCGAGTAGTGCGACTGAGCACGACAATTTTGATAGTAGTTATTGTGGGCGTAGTAACCTTCGTGGGCGGTATGCGCGCGAATGATCTGGTGATGCTATTTGCCAATAGCCAGAACAAGAACACGCCGTCGCAGCTGAACTTTGCGAGCTTGCAAGAGGTCTACGCCAAGCTTCGACAAGAGTTTGACGGCACCCTAGACACCCAGAAACTCATTGACGGGGCCAAAAAGGGAATGGCCGAAGCCGCTGGTGACCCGTACACGGTATACTTTACTGATGCCGAGGCCAAGCAATTCTTTGGCGACCTGGAAGGAACCTTTCAGGGCATAGGTGCGCAGCTAGACAAACGCAACAATCAGCTGGTCATCGTCACGACACTCGACAATTCGCCAGCGCAGAAGGCGGGGCTCCTTGCTGGTGACGCTATCGCTCGAGTGAACGACGAGGATACGTCTACCTGGAGCGTCGACCAGGCTGTCGCTAAAATCCGTGGTGATAAGGGAACGACTGTAAAACTGACAATCGTTCGCAATAATCAGCCTCAGGTTATTTCGATTGTGCGCGACGAGATTACCAGCCCGAGCGTGACATTTAGCGAGACAAGTGACAACATCGGCTACATGCGTATCTCACGCTTTGACCAAGGCGATACTACCTCGCTGAGCGCTAAGGCTGCACAAGAGTTCAAGGACAAAGGGGTAAAGGGTGTCGTGCTTGATCTCCGCGGCGATGGTGGTGGCTACCTGACTGCCGCTCAGGACGTAGCAAGCCTGTGGCTGCCTGCTGGCAAGACGATCGTGCAGGAGCGACGAGGTGACGTCGTAGAGGAGACGCTAAAGGCCAACGGCACCGCACCGTTGCAAGGTATTCCGACCATCGTGCTGGTAGACGGTGGCAGCGCGAGCGCCAGCGAGATTGTTTCGGGCGCACTCCACGACAACAATGCCGCCAAACTAGTGGGTGTTACGACATTTGGCAAGGGAAGCGTGCAGAATATCGATAACTTGCCCAGTGGCGGCGAGTTAAAGGTGACAATTGCCAAATGGTACACTCCAAATGGCAAGAACATCAACAAACAGGGTATTCAGCCCGACGTCGTCGTGGCCCTCAGCGAGGATGACATCAAGAACGGTCGCGACCCGCAGAAGGACAAAGCGCTGGAGCTGGTCAAGACACCCTAAGTCGAGTACACTAACATTGTATGGATGCCAAAAAGAAAATTCTTCTTGTCGAAGATGATACTGCCCTCGCAAGCGTCTATGTGTCGCGCTTGCAGCTAGAGGGTTTTGACGTAAAACATGTAAGCAACGGCGAGGATGCGCTGAGCACAGCCGTTGCTTACAGGCCAGATTTGATCGTTCTTGATGCGATGATGCCCAAGATTAGCGGCTTTGATGTTTTGGATATTTTGCGCAACACCGCCCAGACGGCTAACGTGCGCATTATGATGCTAACTGCGCTGAGTCAGGCGAAGGACCGTGAGCGTGCCCAGCAGCTCGGCGTGGACGACTATTTGGTCAAGTCGCAAGTCGTAATCGGTGATGTCGTTGCTCGTATAAAGCACCATTTAGGCGTTAAGTAGTCTCCTTTACGGAAATCAAAAACTCCGCGAGAATGTGCGGAGTTTTTGGGTTTGCTAGGCTGTATTTATTTTTTCTTGGCGACAGCTTGTGCTGGTGCTTCGTCGATAATGATCACCTGAGTGCGCATAGTTGTTTTGCCGGTGAAGCGCTTGATCTTCACGTGCTTGAAGGCGACGATGCCGTCGCGAGCTGCGTGGATGGTAAAGTTACGAGCCATAAAGGTGCCTGGACCAGGAATTTTGGTGCGGCCTACCTGACGAACTAATACTTCGCCTTCGTTGACTTTTTGGCCACCAAAACGCTTAACGCCAAGGCGCTGGCCGGGTGAATCGTGGACGTTTTTGGCGGTACCGCCTGCTTTAACGTGTGACATAAATTAGTGTGACTCCTTGGCTGTTAAAACCAGTAATTCGCGGGCAACAATTTGATCCTCGCGGTGATATATGAGGTCTTGCGCGCGTATGTGTTTAAAACTTACTCGATTATAGCCGATTTTCTCGAGGTCGTCAATAACATCCAGATGACGATAGCCTTGGCCGGTAAACCAAGCTGGCACGGCGACACAAAGGCGTGTGCCTGGGGCTATCTGAGGGCGGAGGTTTTGCAAAAAAGCCTTGGCAATATCGTTGCATTCGCTGGCTATGCGGGCCAGATGTACTGGGGCGGGTAGGGTATGCAACGGTTTGCCCAAGTACCCCTCACACACGACGCTATCGATTGGCTGTTGCCACGTGGCGGTCGTGGCATCGAGGGTATCCAGCGAGAGGGCAAAATCAATGCCGTATGTATCCTTCAGCCACTGGATGTTCTGGCCAGTGTAATCGACCATTCGTCCACTTATGTCTGTTCCGTATACGTCGCAGCCCATCAGCGCGGCTTCTTGTAGCACGACGCCGGTGCCACAAAACGGGTCGAGCACGCGCTGGCCGGGTCGGACTTGTGCCAGGTTGAGCATGGTCTGCGCAAGTTTGGGCGGTAGCATTCCCACGAACGCATCGCGGCGGGGGCGAGTAAAGTCACGTCGGGCGTAATCGTCGATGTCTTGGACGTGCACGGTGCGGGCGATGTGCGTACGCGCGCCATCGCGGATGAAGAGAAGCTCGCACCCGAGGTCGCTCGTGAGCTGGTTGTGCAGGATCTGAGCGCTGTTAAGTTCGAGTGCACTGTTGGGTACAACGCGAGCAGATCGTCCATTAGCACGAAGAGCCTTCTTGAGTTCAAGTCCGCTACGTTGGAGCGATTTGAGACTGACGTTTAGACCGTAGGTGCTGAGGCCAAGCTTTATTTTGCCCTCGGTCGGCATGTCGGCAAAGTGACGGGGTAGAAGCGTCCGGCAGGCGTCCAGAATCTGCGACCAATCGGTCCTGTCCAAGGTTGCTAACGGGGTGCCTATCTTGATGACGCTGCCCAGCAAGTGGGCCGGGACATCCTGAACCTCGACGTCAACCTGCGCGGCAATGTCGCCCAGTGGCAGGATGCGTTCAGCGCCAAAACGGCTTTCGAGCTCGGCCAGGCCGAATGCAGGCTGGCGGCCTAAAATACAGATAATCATATAATCTTCAGTATAGCGTTTTTGTGGCTCTCCCGCCATGCGCCTGGGGGTGGGGCGGGCGGGAGAGCCACTGTTCATGTTTCCATGCCAGGGATGCTTGGTTCCTTGACGTGCTTCGCTTGGGCGATTTCGTATATCGTTTGGCCTGCCGCGTTGGGCTCGACGCGGATGAGAGTATTCCTTGTCGGAGCCCAGCCGGGATCATCGGCTAGCGTGACATACCAGCCAAGGTTGCCGGTCTCCATCATCCATTCCGCGGTTGCGAGCCCAACGCCTTTTCCGATCCGGTTGAACAAGGTCACGAGCTTGTAGCACGGCCTCCGCGGGTTTTCAATCTCCAGCCTCAGGCGGCTGGGCCCCCAGTACCACACATCGCTTGTACGCGCGATTTGCTCATTGGCATAGGCGCCACTCACGAGCAAGTTCTCGCCGAATGTCAGGCCGAGCTCGGCAAGCCGGTCCGGGGCGGTTCCGAAGGCTTCAGCCCACCGAATGTACTGGGTGATGGGCAGGACATAAACGGCCTTCTTGGGGCCGCCATGTACCCTGAGGTCCGCTTGCGCGTCACCTCGTAGACCTGCCTGGGTAACCCAAATGCGGCTGTCTGACACGGGTCGCTTCAGGAAGCAGCTCATTATTTCTGCGCCACTATTCCTGTGACCGATGACCTCAGGCGCGCCGAGAACGCGTGTATCAAGGAGTGAAATGTCCATGATTTCCTCTCGTCTGGGATGAACAAAAAGGAGTATGCATCATCGTGGCGGTTTTTGCAAACAATTGCAGCGTTGCGGTCGGCCGAGCAAATAGTCTAAGATAAAGCGTATGAGATTTAAATTCTGGCTCAATATTGTGACCTTTGCCGCCATTGCTGTTGTGGTTGTGTTTGCTCGTCACGACATTATTATGGCGTTCCAGAAGATGCAACATCTGAACATTTGGGTGCTGGCACTGATGGTGCCGGCGCAGTTTTTTGCGTTTTATGCGGTCGCACGGGTGTATTTTCATTTCTTTAAGGCCACGGGGACGCCGCTTTCTATGAAGGTGTTGCTACCGGCTGCGATTGAGCTGAACTTCGTGAATCATATCTTCCCAAGCGGTGGCGTCTCGGGTTTTTCGTACCTGACTATTCGCCTGCGGCACGAAGACATCTCGACGGCCAAGGCGACGCTGGCTCAGCTGGTGCGATTTATGATGGTGTTTGTAACGTTTATTGGCTTACTGTTGTTAGCGGTGATTTTGTTAGCCCTACAGGACCAAGTGAATCGGTTTATTATCCTGATGGCAACAGCGTTGACCGTGAGTATTCTGTTTGCGACGCTAACTGTGCTGTACGTTATTGGGACAGAGTATCGTATACGCGATTTTACGCGTGGTATGAGCCGGCTTCTGAATCGCTTGATCCATATTGTCAGGCCGGGCCATCCGGAGACCATTGACCTGGGGCAGGTGGAGAAGACATTTACCGAGCTCCACAACGATTATGTGCTCCTGCGGCGCGATCTTCGTAAAATGTGGCCGGCGATTACGTGGGCGCTTATCGCAAATGTTGCAGAGATCGGTTTGATATATATTGCCTTCGTGGCACATGGTGCATGGATAAACCCCGGCGCACTCATTATCGCGTACGCGATCGCAACGGTGGCTGGGCTTCTTGCAATCCTGCCTGGCGGACTAGGCGTGTATGAGCCGCTAATGGCCGCCGTGCTACTAAGTGCTGGCGTCTCGGGCACGGTTGCACTGAGCGCTACGCTGGTTTCGCGTGTGGTGATGCTGGGGCTAGCCCTTGGTACGGGATATGTGCTCTATCAACGAGCGCTGAGGCGGTATGGAGACGTTGACGTTACGCGTCAGTGAACTCATTGCGCTGGTCAACCAGACGCTTGAGTATGCCTACCCGACAGTCGAGGTCGAGGGCGAATTAAGCTCGTTCAAGGTTAGCAAGGACAAATATGTATTCTTTGACCTCAAGGATGATACTGGCGTGGTGGGGTGCTTTATGATGGTCTATCAGCTGCGAGCTGCATTGGAAGACGGCATGAAAGTTCGAGTTGTGGCGCAGCCCAAACTGACCGCCTGGGGCAAGTTTAGCCTGACGGTCCGCAGCGTGACGCCGGTGGGGCAGGGGAGTATTAAGCGGTCGTTCGAGCTGCTCCGCGCTAAGCTCCAGCAGGAAGGGCTGTTCGACGCTTCACGTAAACGCCGCTTGCCGGCATTGCCGGCGCGCATTGGTCTCATCGCGTCGGTCGAATCGGCTGGGTATGCTGACTTTATAAAGATACTGAATGGTCGGTGGGGTGGCATAGACATAGCTGTCGCTGACGTGCAGGTGCAGGGTGCGGGGGCGAGCGAGCAGATTGTAAAAGCGCTGAGTTATTTCAACGAGCAAGCCGAGCCGGTAGAGGTTATCGTGGTAGTGCGGGGCGGCGGTAGCGCCGAAGATCTGGCGGTCTTTAACGACGAGCCTTTGGTGCGCGCCATTGCAGCTAGTCGTATACCGACGCTGGTGGGTGTGGGGCACGAGATTGACACGAGCTTGAGCGATATGGTGGCGGATGTCCGAGCCGCAACCCCTAGCAACGCAGCACAGATACTGGTTCCTGATCGCAGGGCAGTCACGACGGAATTACATCACAAACAGCGTCATATGCTAACACGATTAGCTGCTCGTCAGCAGCAGATATCTAGGCAATTGGATCTGACCATCGACAGGCTAATGAGCCGGCTGCAGCAAAATATCTCCATGCAGCAACGCCGAGTCCGGCATGCCCGCCAGCTACTACGCCAGCTCGACCCACGCGTGGTTTTGTTGCGAGGTTACGCACTGGTGCGGAGCCAAAATGGCAAAATAGTACGCGAGGATACGTTACCGGCAGCAGGCGACGTCATTACTATCGAACTGGCCACGACTATAATCAACGCAGGAGTAAACCATGTCCAACCCAAAACAACCATCAATTAGCGACCAATTACAAAAGCTCGACGAGCTCACCGCATGGTTCGACCAGGACGATTTTGACTTGGACGAAGCGCTGGTCAAATTCGAAGAAGGCACAAAGCTGGTCGAGGCACTCGAAGCGAGGCTTGGTAGGCTGGAAAACAAGATTACCATTCTGAAGCAGCGTGTGGATGCCAGCAAAGTAGAGGGCGTGTGAACTTCCTCGTTTGGGCTATCGGGTTGACCATCGCGGCGTTTTTGCTGGTGGTGTTTCGTGGTGCGCCGTACGTGCCAACGCGTCGAGCTCAGGTAGAACAAGCCCTCGACATGCTCGATATTCCCCGCGGCGGCACTATCGTAGACCTCGGATCGGGCGACGGCGTGTTTCTGGGGGCGGCAGCCCGGCGTGGCTACCAAGTAATCGGGTACGAGATCAATCCAATTCTGTGCGTCGTCAGCTACCTCCACTGCTGGCGCTACCGGGAGCGGGTGAGTGTGCGCTGGCGAGACTTTTGGCTGACGCCGCTCCCCGCAGAAACTGATGCCGTGTTTGTGTTCCTGGCTGGGCCATTCGTGCGCCGTTTGGATAAGAAGCTGCGTCGCGACCAGCACAAAGTTCCGCTTAGCGTCATCAGTTATGGTTTCTTGATTCCCGAGGCTGGCAAGCCGCTGCGGTCCGAGCATGCACTACATTTGTACCATTACGAATGAGCGCTTGATGCTTTACAAATCGCTCATGGCTTCTTACTATAGAGGTAATATGAACAAAAATCGCGACCACTTGGAACGGGGTGAGATTAACCCATTACTCCTGATAAGCATCGTCCTAACGGTACTTGTATTGGGTCTGGGCTCGTTCGCTATTTGGGCGTTTATTAACTATTCCGACCAGAAAAACAATGTCGATCAAAAGGTTTCCGCTGCGATAGCGAACGCCAAGCAACAACAGGGCACGGACGATCAAGCAAAGTTTGCCGAACAAGAAAAATTGCCAACGGTGCAGTTCAACGGCCCGGCAGACCTCGGTAGCGTACAGCTGCGTTACCCCAAGACGTGGAGCGCGTACGTCGACAAGGACGGAAGCAATAATTCGAACTACGAAGCATACTTTAGCCCGGGTGTGGTACCGCCGCTCACTGGCAAGTCCCCATACTCCTTGCGCATAACTATCCAAAGCCGAGCCTACACGGAAGTGTTACAGTCTTTCCAGGATCAGGTAAAAAGAGGCGATCTGAAGTCTAGCGCGGTGACGTTGCAGGGGCAGACTGGGACGCGCTTGGACGGCAATTTCAGTAAGGACATTTCGGGATCGATGGTTGTCTTTAAGGTACGCGATACGACACTTGAGGTGTACACGCAGTCGCCATCATTTGCGTCAGATTACAACAATATCGTTTTGCCATCGTTGATCTTCAACAAGTAAAGCGCTTACGCTTTGGACCGGTGTGATACGTGATACACTTGAGATACCAAAAGTGAGGGATTTATTATACAGCCGCCAGATCATCTCGATAGCCTCGTTGCTGCGGCCCACGAGCTGAAGACGCCACTTGCGATTATTGCGCATCTGGCGTCAGCACTCGAGGACGACTCGTTCCTGACGCCTGCAGAGCGGCAGGTTTCGCTTCGTCGTATCCAGCTGTCGGCTGATCGTACTATGCGCCTGGTTCGCGACCTAACGCGGCGATACCAGCTGGATGGGCAATCGGTTCTGCTGATGGAGCCGGTCAATCTGAATGAGGTATGCGAAGACGCTGCGCATGAGATAATGCCGTTTGCTGTCATGCAAGGTCAGGACATTCAGCTGGATTTTGCCGGGCGGGCTCAGCTAGTGATCGCCGATCGTGAACTGCTGCATAGTATCTTGTTCAATCTGCTGGACAATGCTGTTCGACACACGCCGCCAGAGGCGACTATACGCATGCAGCTCCGTCGCCGAACAGAGATGGTCCGCGTATGCGTGCATGACGACGGGCCAGGGCTTCTCCCGTCAGACATGGCTCATTTGACCCAGCGGCTGGGCAAGCAAACTCGCCCTATCGTCACCCGCAGCAGCGGTAGCGGTCTAGGGCTTTATATCGCTCAGCAATTTGCCGATGCAATGGGCGGGCGGATTGGCGTGGGGCGCGTTAGATCAGGTGCGGACTTCCATGTGGACTTGCTGCATTCTAGACAGCTGCGGTTTCTCTGAATGGCACGGATAATCCTAATCGAGGATGAGCCGTGGCTGGGCGAGCTATATGTCGGGCTGCTGGGTCGGGAGCACCAGGTGATATGGTCGCGTGATGGCTACGATGCTATGGACCAGATCGACCAACAACCTCCGGATGTGATCGTGCTGGACATGATGCTGCCGTGGGCAAATGGCGTGCAGCTGTTGCATGAGCTGGCCGGTTATACCGATACGGCCCGTATTCCAGTCGTGCTGTTTAGCGCTGCGTTGCCCGACGTGGATGATAGTGTCCTGCGCGCGTATGGGGTGGTAGCGATGCTGGACAAGACCTCGACAAAGCCGCACCAAGTCGTGCAAACAGTCAATGGAGTTATAAAGGCTCATGCAAAGCTTTCGCACTGAGGCCATCATCTTGCGCCGGACCAATTATGGCGAAGCCGATCGCATCTTGAATGTGCTAACGCCTGAGCATGGCAAGCTTAGCGCCATTGCCAAAGGTGTCCGCAAGGCAAAAAGCAAACTGGCTGGCGGCCTGGAGCTTTTCGCGACCAGTGACATTACGCTACTACGAGGCAAGAGCGATATGTATACGGTTAGCTCGGCCAGGCTTGTCAAATTTTACGGTGATATTCTGAAGGACTACGACCGCATGCAGCTGGGGTACGAATTCGTGAAGCTTATCAACCGTGCGACCGAGACGGTTGCAGAACCGGAATTTTATGATCTGCTCCGTGACGGGTTGGCGTATCTGAACCAGCTGAGCAACGATGTGCGGGTGGTTGAACTGTGGTTTCGCCTGAAGCTCGCGGCGGCCTTGGGCGTGGGGCTTAACTTGGCAACTACTAGTAGTGGTGAGCGGCTCGTAGAAGGTCAATCTTACAACTTTGATTTTCAGGATATGGCATTTGCGGCGCATCTCGGAGGGCGATTTGCAGCTAGCCATATCAAGCTCCTGCGCCTGGCACACACAAAAAACCCTGCCATATTGCGGCAGGTGAGCGGGCTGGATTCAGTACTGGATGATTGCTTGTGGCTAGCGCGGGCGGTGCATCAATAAGCTTGGAAATTTGCGCCCTACTCTCGGATATCGCTTGTCCGAGAGTAGGGCTGGTGGTACTAGCGCCGGCCCCTGGCCCACGTATAGATCGTCGGGCCAATGAAGGGGAGCAGTAGTGTATAAGCTTCGCCGCTTCGATTCTTGGCGCCGGGCGGACACTCAGTGCGGATACGCTCGGCCAGCTGAACTGCCGTCGGCGACTTGCGACCGTCGCACGCGACAATGGCTCGGAGCCAGTGTACCAGGTTGTTGTACGCCCATTGTGCGTCTGCATCACTACCAATGGAACGCCACTCAGCATCGGCCTGGCTGTGCAGATCTTCTGCCAACGAGTAGTCGCTCCTAGCGAACGCCCTTTGTGCCCTGACTCCTTTCAGGCAGGCCAGGCGATTGGGGTCGTTGATGTGATCTCTGGCGATCCTGGCCTCCAGCTCATCGAGCTCCGCGGACGACATATAGCTTTGCCGAGTCTCTCGTATCAGCCAGTCTCGGCGCATGTCGCCAAGCATCTCGTCGGTCATGCCCGGGCATCGCCTTGCGGCATCGATGATCGAGCGTGGGCCTCCCAACGGGCTCTGCTTGCCCGAGAGGCACGTCGTCAGGTTGAGCAGGAAGTATACCCGCGGCGTTCGAGGTGCTGCTTGCTCGTACAGCACTACTGCTGCAGCGAAGGCCCCGTCCCACTCGCGTTCGTTCACTAGCCGGCTAACTTTATTGCAGGTCGCTTCGACTTCTTCGGGTTTCACTTGGTTTCCGTTCTCTGGTGGAGCATGGGCGCGCCTCGTGCGAAAACGCATACTTATTTTACAATGACACTGGCATGTACTCAAGGTTCGGCCTTGGACCCTCATCTGATATAATCAAGCTAACATGAATGAGCAGACAACATCCCAAGAGACTTTGGTAAGCCTAGCCAAACGGCGCGGCTTTGTATTCCAAGCCAGCGAGATTTATGGTGGAATCGGTGGGTTCTGGGACTATGGCCCGTATGGAGTCGAATTGGCTAACAACCTCAAGCAATATTGGTGGCAGAAGTTTGTACGCGAACAGCCCGATGTGCACGGCATCGACGGTGCTATCATCCAGAGCCCTAAGCTCTGGAAGGCGAGCGGGCACATCGACGGCTTTAATGATCCTCTCGTCGAGGACGCGGTTACACACAAGCGCTACCGTGCCGATCATTTGGCTGGTGTCGACACGAATGACGTCGATAAATTAACCGAGCTTCTGAAGGACAAAAAATCTCCGGATGGCAACCCACTGGGCCCCGTGCGGACCTTTAATATGATGTTCAAGACCTTCGTGGGGGCGCTTGAGGACGCCGATAGTGTCGCGTATTTGCGTCCAGAGACCGCCGGCGCGATCTTTACCAACTACGAGCTCGTGCGCGAGTCGACCCGCAGCAAAGTGCCATTTGGCATCGCGCAGATCGGTAAAGGTTTCCGTAACGAGATCAGCCCGCGTGAATTCCTGTTCCGCGTGCGCGAATTTGACATGATGGAGATGGAGTATTTTACTCGCCCAGACAAAGCTGAGGCGGACTTCAAGCGGTGGAAGGACTTCTGCTGGAATTTCCTGCTTGAGGTGGGGCTGGCCAAAGACAAGATGGTCTGGTACCAACACGCCGAGGATGAGCGTGCCCATTATGCGGCAGACAGCTGGGATATCCAGTACAAGTTCTTTGGCGGCGAGGCAAAAGAGCTGTGGGGCATTGCGAATCGCACTGACTACGACCTGAAGGCGCATAGCAAGGCTAGCGGCAAGGATCTTAGCTACTTCGATCCCGAAACCAGCGAGCGTTTTACGCCGTATGTCGTGGAGCCAGCAATTGGCCTAGGCCGTTTGTTCCTGGCCGTGCTGGATAGTGCCTACACCGAGGAAGACGTGAACGGCGAGAAGCGTGTTGTACTGAAGTTCGAACCATCCATCGCGCCGGTCAAAGTCGCCATTTTGCCTCTCAGCAAGAAGCCTGAACTAGCAACTCTCGCAAGAAAAGTGTATAACGATCTTGTTCGTGGTACTGGCTACAACATCGAATATGACGAAACACAAAGCATCGGCAAGCGCTATCGCCGCCAGGATGAAATCGGTACGCCGTATTGCGTCACTGTCGACTTTGAAAGCCTCGAAGACGGCCAAGTCACCATCCGCAACCGTGACACCATGGAGCAGAAGCGGGTGGGGATTGAGGAACTGAATTCGGAGTTGGTGGGGCTCTAGCATATGCTAAGCAAGGTGCGTTCAGTGCTAGTCGATTTCTCTGGTATCTGGGCGACACTCGTCATTATTGCATCGCTTCTGAACATCACTATCGACCTCAATAACAGTGTCTGGCGCTATGTGATTATTGGCTTGTTGCTTCTCTTGCTGGCCGGGAATATCTTTAGGTCCAGGAAGCAACTTCGATCTGCACAAGCTCGGCGAGTCATGGACGTGGCGCTGGGCGGCGACCAATCAAAATTAGAGAAGAACGTTGATGCGTCTATCGTTCGATTGCCGAGCCAGAAAGTGTTAGAGAGCGCCTATTTTTTGCTAGCAGAGCACGCTCGACAGTGGTCTGAGGATGTTGTTATTGGGTCATTTTCATTCATGAACTCATATCATGGAGGCATGAAGCCGATGGAGAGTTTTGATCTGACGTACAGCTCGAGCTGGAAGGATTTGTCATGTAGAGCAAGCGTTGGGAATTATATGGTCAAGGGCGAAGTCTCTGAGAGCTTTGAGAAACACAGTCTGTCCCAGCTTAAGATTGTGCCGGTGGAGCGTCCATTCTTTGAGATTATGCCGGGCTGGCGAAAAGCCCTGCAGACAGCAGTCGAGTCAATTAGCGAAGAGCTTGAGGGCGTTGGTTCCATAGTGGTGTCGATGTACGACAGCACGAGCTATCTATATAATGAAGCTAATCGGCCCAAAACATCCATTTATGTCCGCTACGACAAGGGCAGGATGAAAAACTCGAAGCATTTTGAGTTTGACGGCGTTACGCTCACGGATACCTATAGTAACAAAAAGATAACTATAAAATAGTTTGGAGGTGATTTATGCCAGGATTCTTCGAAAGCCTCAAACGCATGGCGCAGGGCAAGCCAGTGTTTGATGCGAATGACAACGCCGCGGGGTGGGCGGATAAGGACGGGAATGCTCAGGAACCGATCGTGCCGGCCGGGCAAGAGCAAGAACGGGGTCAGGCTGTCCACGAACAGCGCACCAGCGTGGTAAAGGGCCAGTCTAGCACCTTTCCGGTCGTGGTCGTGAAGCGTACGCGAACGCAGGTGAACGGCAACAATCAAACGGTGTATTGTAGTATCGTGAATCGATTTGCAGAGGCGGTGGAGCTGGATGAGATCGACGTGGCAGGAGGCTCGCGCCGGCTAGGTGGTGTACTTCGTCCAGGAGAAGAGCGGGAGTATTTGTGCTACAGCGGCCCTCGCTCGTCCGGCGAATCGCACAAGGTAGCGACGTTGAACTACAAGGTTGACGAGACGGGCGATTATTTTCAATCTGTTTATGACGTAGAGTATGCGTATGCCCCAGACAAGTTATATGCGGTCGAGGAATTGCATTTCCGTGCGCCAATCGTGGACATTTACGGATAAAGCTATGGCACCGCTTGAACTCATTCGCGATTATTTGCCACAGGGCCGCATGATGCAAGTTGCCACGGTGGCTGAGGGGCAACCGTGGATTTGCACGGTGTATTATGTCGAAGATGACGAGCTTAATTTATACTGGTTGAGCTTACCGACGCGTCGCCATAGCCAGGAAATTGCCCAGCATGATAGGGTCGCTATAGCGGTGCCTATCAAATTTGACAAGCCGGTCGTTGGGATTCAGGCCGAAGGGCGGGCAAGGGCGATCACGGATAAGGCCGTCATCGCCTCGGTGATGAAACGGTATGTTGAGCGTTATAATTCTGGTAAGCAGTTCTATGATAACTTTGTAGCCGGTCAGAATCAGCACGTGTTGTTCAAGTTTACGCCGCACAGGTTTGTGCTTTTCGATGAAGTGAATTTTCCGGACAACGGGCGCAAAGAGGTTGATTTATGAGCCAGCCGCAGACGTCACAAGCCGCCCAAGATGCGCTTCGAAAGGTTGCTCGACCCGATCGGGTTGAATCGACCAAGCAGTTTTTCAAAGCATATCCAGGAGGCTATTCGGAAGGAGATTTTTTCCTGAGTTGTTCTGTGCCGGCAACTCGATTGGTGGCCAAGGGCTTCTACAATATGTCGCTTCCGGAGCTGAGCAAACTGGTATCTAGCAAATGGCATGATGATCGCTTGCTGGCGCTCATCATCCTGGTGCGGCAATATCAGCGGGGCGACGAGGCCAAGCGAGCGGCAGTTTATGAGTTCTATATGCACCACATCGCTCACGTCAACAACTGGGATTTGGTGGATAGCAGTGCGGGATATATTGTGGGCCCACAGCTAGAGGGCAGGGCAGACAAGTTGGACGTGCTTCGGCGACTCGCCGTATCCGATATTCTGTGGGAACGTCGCATAGCCATGCTGGCGACGTTTGATTATATCAGGAAGGGTCGAGCCGACGATGCATTGGTGGTGATTGGGTTGCTACTACACGACCAGCACGACCTCATACAAAAGGCGGTTGGGTGGATGCTTCGCGAAATAGGGAAGCGAGTTGACCGTAAGGTGCTGGTGGGCTTTTTGGACCAGCATGCCCACGATATGCCCAGGACCACGCTACGTTACAGTATTGAACACCTTGCGCCTGAGCAACGGACGCGCTACATGGCCGCAGCTTCTAAACGCTAAGGTATACTGAGCTTATAAAACATGGAGGGGTCTATGAACGTTGAAGTGAATTGGTGGGCGATTATCCTGGCGACGGCATCCAGCATGCTTGTCGGCGCAATTTGGTATGCACGTAGTGTATTCGGCAACACCTGGATGAAACTCGCCAAAATGGACGACAAGAAGATGAAGGAAGGTGTCGGGCCCGCTATGGCTACTACAGTTGTGGCGTCGTTAGTGACGGCATATGTGTTGGCGCACGTGACCTTCCTGGCCCATAAGTTTTTCAACAACTCGTTCTTCGCCGATGCGGTGGCGACGGCTTTTTGGCTATGGCTTGGGTTTACGGCAGCCCGGCTGGTAGTTCATGACGTATTCGAACGTCGATCGGTCAAGCTTACGCTGCTGAATTCCGCGCACGAACTTGTCACCCTAGTGGTAATGGGCGCAATTATTGGTTGGTTAGGAGTTTGACCGCTCGCGCACGTAAGGTACAATAGGCATAAGCTTATTAACGAAGTCGCCACGAAGTCAATTTGGTGGCGGCTGCTAACTTTTGGAGCAAACTGAAATGGAAGAAGAGACCGCCTCGGCCGAAATGCAAGAACCACAAACCGCACATGTTGTCGCTCCCGTGCCTGACCCTTCGGTTACCGGCTACAAAGAAACCGATGTTTTTGCGTGGGCAAATAACCTGTTTCAGTACAAGGAAGAGCTGAAGATCGAATTATTCCTCATTAGCAAAAACTACGTATTGTACCGTGCGAAAGTACATGCCGAGCTGGAAAAGCAACTGCAGCCGCTATTTGTAGACGGCATTATGGAATATGTCCTGGACGGAGTAGAAAGTGGGCTGATCGTGCGCGGATTCGAGGACGCCGAGAGTGAAGAGAACGTGCTCCAGCGCACACGAGTCGGCCGCGTGGAACACCTGATGACTGTCATGGATTGGGTTCAAAACCAAGAGCATGCCATGGAGCAGTTCAACGAAGATTTTGGGCTGAAGGGCATGCGCGGCGTCATTGTGCGGTGCACGGCTCCGGGCATGAAACAGACATTTTATATTATCAAGCAGCTGCCAAGTGCGCAGTTGCTCGATGGCGAGGGTACGTGGGTGGCAAAGGGAAGCAACTTCGTGCCGATCATTGCTGGTGTGTTGCGCATCCCAGCTGACAATCAGATGATGGTGCTCGAGGACGACCTGTATGTCTTTAACCAAGCAAAGCTCGAGCGTTTGTTCGGCTACAACATCAAGAAATCAGCCATTGCCGAGAAAAAGGTGCGCGAGATTGAGGCAAACTTTAAGCTCAGCTTTGCTGACGAGCTAGACCTGCAGACGATGATAAAGGGTAATAAGGCGCTCATCAACAAGCTTCAAAAGCTCGACCCCAGCCTGGTCAAGCAGGACGAATTACTCGAGCAGGCCGAGGAATTGGGCCTGAACCTGATGGTCGACGAGGACGGTGCGATCATCATCATGAACAACAAGGACCTCGTGACGTTCGTAAATCTTTTGAATGACGACTACACCGAATCACCCCTGACGGGCATACGGTATGAGATAAAAAGCAAGCGCGTGCTAAAAATTCGTGAGGAAGAGTCTTAGAATCTCTGTTACTATGAACACAGATGAAACGGGTCGGTATATATTCCGGAACCTTTGACCCAGTGCATATCGGGCACGTGGGTTTCGCTTTGCAGGCGATCGAAGCGGCCAAATTAGACCAGGTTGTCTTCCTGCCTGAACAAATGCCGCGCGACAAATCGCAAGTGACAGACATAACGCATCGTATGGCTATGATAGAGCGCACCATTGCGCCGTATAGTCAATTGTCGATGCATTTTGTGGACGACGTGCCGCAGTTTTGTGTCCAGGGGACGTTGCCGGCGCTGCGCAGGATATTTGAGGGCGATGAACTGGTACTGCTGCTGGGGTCGGACGTTGTCAAGACATTTATCAACCGCTGGGCGAACCTAGAGGAGCTGTTTGCGAATATGACACTGGCCATAGGTATTCGGCGGGGTGATACCAAGAAAGATTTGAAGAAAGTGCTAAAAAGCGTATCCGGTAAGGTCAAGCCTAGGTATGTGTTCGTAGATAGCCTCGCGGCCGAAGCGAATTCCACTAGGATTCGGGATGGGCTAGTTGTGAGGGATGTAAACCCGGAGGCACTTGAGTACATTCATGAGCATCATTTGTACGGAAGGACGGCGTAGCTATGGCCAAACAAAGTGCAGGAATTTTGTTGTACAGGAAAAGAGAGGGCAAGATTGAGGTCTTGCTCGTTCATCCCGGCGGGCCCTTCTGGGCCAAGAAGGACGTGGGGTCGTGGTCTTTGCCGAAAGGGGAGTATCAGGACTACGAGGACGCGATGGTCGCGGCACAGCGCGAATTCAAGGAGGAGACGGGCTTTGACACTCCGGCTTTTGACCAGGCAATCTCGCTCGGAGAGGTGAAGTATGGCAACAAGGTCGTTAAAGTTTGGGCGATCGAAGGTAGTATCGACGCACGGCGTGTTAGTAGCAACACATTCACAATGGAGTGGCCACCAAGGACCGGCCGTATGCAGGAATTTCCCGAAGTCGACCGTGCTGGGTGGTTTGAGCCCCAGGTTGCCCGGCAGAAATTGGTCAAAGGGCAAGTGGCGTTTATCGATCGATTTTGCGACGAAATAGATATGGATACGCAAGGCTCAGATGTCGATTCAACGCAAATGAGCCTGCTCTGAACCAGGCTACACCATGAGCAGGAGCTCCAGACGCTCCGTTGCAGAATCGTGCATTGATGGCGAGTCATCGTTCAGTGTCTGAATAAATTGTTGGCTCAATATTCCAGGGGTGAGTGCGTACATCCGGCGGTTAAGCGTGGCCACGAGGTCGTACAATTGCTTGGTCGTGCTAGGTGTATTTGTTGGCTGGGCCAGCCTGAGCAGCTCCAGGAAATCATTGCTCGTTCGCAGAAATGTATTGCTGTCGTCAAACATTCGGTCTAGCAGCTCATCGACGAGTGTGTAGGGGAGTCTATCGCTGACACTATCGAGTTCAACGCCATGCTTGGCGAAAAAAATCGTAACTTTCTGCCATTCCCGTTGTAAATCAATCTCGAGCTGGTGCTTTGGGGATAACTGGGCACAAGTTTGGAGGCTAACGGAGTGCGAATAGTCAACGACCAGTGATCGCTGTGGCAATTGAGCGACCGCATAGTCGAGTTGGCTGTTCGTCAAATCGGCAAGGACATACGCGCTGAAGCAGCCAGGTGGCAATAGGTCGAGCTGGTTTGGTTTCAGGAAAAATACGTCAGCGTGCGGACAGTCACTGTACGCCCGGGCTACAAAATCCATATGCTGCATATGCGTAATATCATGGGTGAGCTGCAGGATTTTCTCGGCGTTGAGTGTGCTAGACCGTTCCTTTTGCAGGCTGCGTGCTAGTTTCAGCCAATATTTACGGACGACGCTCATCAGGATGACGGGTTTGTCGCATATCACGATTGTCTTGCCCAGGTGCTGACGGGCCAGCATGTGCCGGGCGAGGTCCACACCGACGGTGCTGCTACTGGAAGTGATAGTTCGTGTTTCGAGATATCGTTGCATGATTTACCTCACAAAAGATGATGTTGCCTGAAACTGTAATGTTCGGTCTTGGTTACGATAATGTGATCGCGCAGTGGAATGCCTAGTAGCTGTCCCGCTGCTGCCAGTTGTTGGGTGAGGGTGGTGTCTTTTTGGCTAGGAACTGGGTCGCCGGATGGGTGATTGTGTGCAACGACGATTGTCGCGGCACGGTCAACGATGGCATCCGAGAATACTTCTCGCGGATGGGCCAGGACTGTGTCGAGAGTGCCGATAGTTATGGTGCGCTGAGCGATGAGTCGCTGCCCGCCGTCCAGCGACAAACAGACAAAATACTCTTGTTGCTTTGTCCGGATATCGGCCAGTCGTACGAGCAGATCGTCCATAGTTCGAAGCGGCTGCACATCCCGCACCAGATGACGCTTGGCGAGCTCGAGCGATGCAAGTATTTTGCCAGCTGTGGCCACGCTGACGCCATGGAGCGCGGTGAGCGACTCGAGGCTGAGCGATTCGGTACCTTTCTGTAGGAGTTTTTGGATTTGGCGGGCTATCTGCCCGACATCGGCGCCGGCAGTGCCGCTGCCTATCATAACCTGGAGTAGTTCGAAATCCGACAGGGCAGCTTGGCCCTTCCGCTGCAATTTCTCGCGCGGCCGATCGAGCGTAGGTATTTGGTGAATACGTCGGAATCTCGGCATTGAGCAGGATTGTAGCACTAGTTGGGTCAAATAGGGAAACGTTTTATAATAAAAAGTATGAAAATCACACGGTTTCCTCAGTCATGTCTGATGCTCGAGAAGGATGGTCGGAGAATTGTTATCGACCCGGGCATGCACTTTCTAGAAACACACAAAGTCGAGGAGCTAGACGGAGTCGAAGCGGTGCTGTATACCCATCAGCATCCTGATCATTACGAGCCAGAGATCGCTCAGTGGTTGATCGACCGTGGCATAGGATTGTATGCCAATGCTGCAACGGCACAACTCATTGGCGAGGATGCGACCGTGATCCGCGACGGCGACACGCTCACGATTGGCGGTTTTGAGATTATTGCTCGGGAGTTGCCTCACTGCCTGCTGCCTGACGGCAGTGAAGGGCCGCAGAATACGGGGTACGTAATTGATGGCGTGTTATTTGATCCCGGCGATGGCAAAGACCTGGACGATCTGCGCGTCGACGTGATGGCGCTGCCCATCACAGGTCCGGACATCAGCATGCTCGATGCGTTTAATTTCGCCAAGAAGCTAGGGGTAAAAGTCGCAATCCCAGTGCATTATCGCTGGATGGGCGCAGACGCCGAGACATACAAACAATTCGCTACGGGCATGCCGTTTGATGTCCGCATCCTAGCTGACGGCGAATCAACCGAGATCTGAGACCACATAGCAATCATGGTATTATGGGCGTGCAATGTTCGCTATGTAGAGCAACCTGAGGGGATAAAATGGGCGAGAAGCAGTTTGTCCTGCCGAGTCGTGACGAGCTTGTAAGACGTCTGCGAACGGTGAGCGGCAACTCGTGCTACGAAGAGTTTTTCGACTACTTTGCGACAACTCGCGCTGGCAGTTGCAAAACGTATCGTGAGCTTGAGGATAGCTTCAGGGCTGCGATATATTTCTTTGAAGCCGACATGCCGGATAGCTCCGTGCGTTTTTTGACTCAAAAGAAGCGAGCTTTTGTCGAAGCGATGCTTGAGGGTCTCGCGTAGTCGATGGGTTGCCCGTTCTGCTTATCCCGCAGGGTAGTAGAACGGGCCTTAAATATCTACAGTATGGCAGCACAAGATAAGGTATAATCATACCGTATGGCCAATAAACCTCTACCTCTGTCATTTCCCAAGCGCTTTTTCTGGGGAGTTTCCACATCGGCGCACCAGGTAGAGGGCGGTAACTACAACCAGTGGTCTGTATGGGAGCTCGAGAATGCGCGCGCGCTCAGCCAAAAGGCGCCGTACCAGGCAAAATATCTGCCTAAATGGGACGACGTTAAACCCGAGGCAACAGATCCGGCCAACTATGTATCTGGCGCGGCAGTCGACCATTACAACCGGTACTCCGAAGATTTTGCCTACGCGCGGGCTATGAATATGAATGCCTTTCGGTTTAGTATCGAGTGGTCACGTGTTGAGCCCGAGGAGGGTGCATGGAATGTCGAAGCCATTCAGCACTATCGTGAGTATATCCAGGATCTGAAAGCGAAAGGTTTGGAGCCGTTCGTGACGTTGTGGCATTGGACCATGCCTTTGTGGTTTGTGCAAAAGGGCGGCTTCGAGAAACGTGCCAACGTGCATTATTTTGTACGTTTTGCCGAGAAAATTATGCAGGAGCTCGGTAACGATTTTCGTTACATTATAACTATCAACGAGCCCGAGACGTACATTGCCCAGGGTTACATTGAGGGCAATTGGCCACCGATGCAGCAGCACAAATTGACGGCGCTGTGGGTCTATCTGAATCTGGCCAGGGCCCATCGCCAGGTATATAAAGCCGTTAAGACCAAATCGCGCAAATTTATCGTGGGCTTGGCCAAGAATTCGGCGCATCAGTATGCTGGCGACGATGCACGGGTGAGTCGTATCGCGGCAAAGGTTGCGACTTGGGGCGCAGATAATTTTTTCCTGAATCGTGTTAAGCGTCAGCTCGACTTCATTGGGGTGAACTATTATTTCACCAATCGATTCCTGGGGTACAAAGTACACAATCCCGGTGAGCGCGTAAGTGACTTGGGCTGGGATATGCAACCACAAAATATCGAATTTGTACTGGAGCGTCTCTGGAAAACGTACAAGTTGCCGCTGATAGTGACCGAAAATGGTCTTGCCGACCGCGATGACGAGAATCGCAAGTGGTGGATCGGTCAAACCCTTCTGGCCATGCACCGGGCGCTACAAAAAGGCGTGAAGTTAGAGGGGTATTTGCACTGGAGCCTGCTGGATAACTTTGAGTGGGCCAGTGGCTTTTGGCCACGGTTCGGGCTCCTCGCTGTTGATCCTAAAACAAAAAAACGCCTTCCAAGGAGCAGCGCCAAATGGTTTGCCAAATTGTTGAAACAGATACGCGAAGGATAATTCGTGGTGGAGGCACAGCAAGCAAGCTTCTGACGCCCCCTCTATGTATGTACAGCAAATGGCCGCTCATTGTCAAGAATTTGCCTAACCGTGCGCGAGCAGGTATCGTATATGCAGCACCAAGAGAAGGAAACGTATGACCAAACAATGTACGAAGGCTATTATTGCTGTTGGCGGATTTGGAACTCGCTGGCTGCCACTAACTAAAGCTATTGAGAAGTGCATGCTACCCGTCGGGAATCGTCCAGTCATTGACTACTTGGTTAACGATTGCATCGACGCTGGCATTCACGATATTTATTTTGTGGTGAGCGAACAGAGCCAACAGCTTCGTACGTATTATGGGTCGAACGAGCAACTCGAGCGTCATCTAGCCAAAAAAGGCAAACACAAGGAGCTCGAACAGCTCAAGCACATTAGCCGCAAAGCAAACTTTCACTTTGTTCTGCAGCAAGCGAGTATGCCATATGGCACGGCCGTGCCCGTTATGCTGTGCCAAAAATTTATTGAGCCTCACGAGCAAGCAGTCGTCATCATGGGCGATCAATTCGTGCGCCACAAGGATGGTTCATCAGAGATAGCACATCTACTGCGCGAAGTGGCCGATACCGGCGCGACGGCGGGCATGGGCGTTGTGCACGTGCCCCGGAATGAGGTGCATAAGTATGGCATCGTTGTTACCGAGCAGCATGACGGGAAACAGTTCTTCAAAACCATCATCGAGAAACCAAGTGTCAAGGACGCGCCAAGTACGCTCAATAACCTGAGCATGTATGTCTTTGACCATGCGATGTTCGATTGCTTGCAGTATATCAAGCCAACCGATGGTGAGTACTATATAACTGATGCACTTAATATGTACACCCAGAAGCTTGGCAAGCGGTTGTCTGTTGTGGCGACGCGCGGTGAATACCTGGATTGCGGTACGGTTGAAGGTTGGCAGCATGCCAATCGATATATGGCGGAGCACGGTTATTGACATATCTTAGTGCTTATGCTAATGTAATATTCAGTTATGAATACAAAATCAAAAACACACGCCAAAGAACTTAAAAAATCTATATCCAAACAATCGATCGTCTCACCCGAGTTTGTCGTCAAGCAACTTGGCCAGGACGTACGAAACTCAATTCTAACAGTGTCCGTTCTGATTAATGTATTTTTCTTGATAGCATGGCTGGTTCTGCAGGTCTCTAACCGCTACGACGCAGCGCTGATAAATTATCTTCAGAATAAGTAGAGAAGACCAGGCAATGATAGCACCCGCATTACCCCAAGAAGGGAGGGTGCTATTTGTATGTGGAAAAACACTGTGTTTCCACAGAAGTGTGGATAAGTGACCCTATGCTGGCGAAAACTACACGAAAAGGACTTGCAGTGGGTAATGGTGGGTAGTAGACTAATGTCAGTGGGTAGCGGTGGGTAAAACCATCACAGCAATACAAAAACCACTGCACAAAAAACAATCAAAAAATGGCCACAGTAGATTACTTTGAGCGAAAGCTCGACGAGAAGCGTCGACTGACTATCCCGAGCGAACTCCGCGAAGAGTTTGTCAGTGGAGTAGTCATTACTCGTGGTTTCCGAAACTATCTGCATCTCTATTCAAGAGAGATGTGGGACCAAAGAGTCGAGCCTGAACTGAAGGGAAGTATCCTGGACGAGAAGGTGGCCGATCTGAACGTTCAGTTTCGGTCCGGCAAAACAGAGGCCGCTATGGACCAAAAACAAGGTCGTATTACCCTCGAGCAGCATCTGTGCGATTTTGCCGGCATAGACAAATCCGTTGTCGCGATTCGCGCAGGGGACTATTGGCGCTTGGTTGCAGGCGAGTAGTAGCTAGTATTCACCGTACATTAACAAATTGGCATCAACCGAAGAGTTAACCGCCAATCTTGAGGTCAACTATTCGGTAGTTAGTGGGTGGGACCTTGGGGCTAACCACCTTAATAAGCCCTTGTACTTTCGTTAGTCAAAACACCTCCCAAAAAACTCCACCTCACACATAAGTCTCTCAAACTCTCTTTAATGGAAACACTTTAAACGTTTGAATCTTTCAACCGTACATCACAACAACTCCATTAACCACAAAAACAAAAACATGTATACTACAAAAACAAATACACTAACTACTGAATAGGTGACCTCAAAAAATAAAACACCACCACAACAACTCCATCAGCCTGTGCTTCTTGACGCAACGGTTCGTTTGCTAGCTCCAAAACCAGGGGAAACCTATCTGGATTTGACAGCTGGTTACGGCGGACATGCTAGGGAAATTATCAAGCGGATTGGCGTCGCATCACACGCGACATTGGTTGATCGAGATGACTTTGCAATTGCTCATCTGCAAGATTTGAAACACGACGGAGCTCGGATTCTAAAATCCGACTACGCGACCGCAGTCTCTGATCTGGCTAAAAATGGCGAGCAGTTCGATATGATTCTCATTGACCTAGGTGTGTCGTCACCACAACTTGACAACGCCGACCGGGGATTTAGTATCCTCCGACCGGGGCCGCTCGATATGCGTATGGATCAATCACAGCAGGAGACTGCCGCTGATTTGGTCAATACGGCAGATGAAGAGCGTCTAGTAACAATACTGCGCGATTACGGTCAGGAGCCCAAAGCTCGAGCCGTAGCCGGTCGTATTATTGCTGCGAGGCCGATTCACACTACTGACGAGCTAGCCGATGTTGTCAAACGAGCCTATCGTGGCGCTTGGACAAAGGTCCATCCAGCTACGCGCACCTTTCAGGCGATTCGAATCGCACTCAATGATGAGCTGGGACAGCTCGAACGGTCGCTTCCACTTCTGCCGCGTTTACTGCGGCCCGGGGGTAGGGTAGCGATCATCAGCTTCCATAGTCTTGAGGATCGATTGACGAAGCGCTTTTTCAAAGAACAGGCAGAATCTGGCTATGAAGCCGAGCTGCAGCTGTTGACCAAGCGTCCTGTCGTAGGGCTCACCGAGGACGTTCACAATCCGCGTGCCCGGAGCGCAAAGCTTCGAGCCGCTGTGAAAAAATAACAAAAAGAAAGGGCTGATCATATGCCAATCACGGTAAAAATTGATCGCTCAAGCGCGCGGGGCAAAAAAATAGTCGTACGTCACGACTAATCCAGCGCACATTTGCAAAAGGGAGCGCCGTAAAAAGCGCTCCCACCAAGACAAAAAACAACCATAAAATCATAGAAAAAACCGATGTCTAGCACCACCACGCTTACCATCAATATGCCAACGAATCGCACCAATGCCGCTTGGCGTCGCAATCAAAACACTGTTCGCTATCAGCTGACTTCAGGGTTGGGCCCCATTAGTCATACGGTTTTGATAGTGATAATGCTGAGTATTTTAGGACTTATTTATTTAACCCAGATTACCAAGACCAGCGCTTACGGTTACCAGATTAACGACCTCAAGAACAAGCAGTCCAAACTGGCTGATCAGAAGCGTGATCTGGAAGTCGAATCGGCGCGTCTGCAGGCGTTGGAGCGCGTCCAGAGTAGCGATGTTGCCAAGGCCATGACAACGCCGTCCGAAACTGATTACGCGCAGAATTAACCCTAGATCGACCTAAAGGAGTGCTATAACCCTAAGCGCCTATGAACCTCTCACTCCTCAAACATAGCCGTTCGCGAATACTGATGTGGCTGATGATTGCCGTTGGGTGTATTTTTGTGGCCAGGCTCTTCTATCTGCAAGTTGTACGATATGACTATTACAACAATGAAGCCCTAAAGGAGCACACCAGCAAGTTTACGCTGCCAGCGCAGCGCGGTTTGATTTATGCCAAGGACGGCGGTGATGCTATTGCGCCGTTGGTGCTGAACGAAGCCAGCTATACGGTCTATGCTGATCCACGCTATGTATCAGACGTACCGAAGACTACAGATACGCTTCGCCAGATAGCGGGCGGTGATGTGGTTGATAACGTTGAGGACAAGCTCAAGGACAAGAGCTTGCAGTATATTGTACTTGCCAAACAGATCAGTCAGAAGCAGGCCGACCTGCTGACCAAGGCAGCGCTGCCTGGGGTCGGCATGCAAGAGCAGGATAGGCGAGTGTATCCCGAGGGTGCGCTAGCGGCGCAGACGCTTGGCTATGTTAACAATGATGGGCAAGGGCAGTATGGTATTGAGCAATTCCTAGACGGTGATCTGGCGGGCAAGCCTGGTCTTCTGAAGGCCGTAACCGACGTGCACGGCATACCGCTGTCAGTCGGCAACAATAGCGTACAAGATCCAGCCCAGAACGGCAAAAATATTGTGCTAACCGTTGACCGTAACATTCAGAGCTACGTTGAGCAGGCGCTCAAGAAAGGTCTCGATAAAGTCAATGCCCATCATGGCAGCGTCGTGGTCATGGACCCGAAAACTGGCGCGGTTATGGCAATGGCAAATCTGCCTACATTTGACCCCGCACATTATTCGCAGAACACCGACTACAGCGCCTTCCAGAACGGCGTCGTAACCGACCCGTACGAAGCCGGATCGGTTGTAAAGACGTTCACCATGGCAGCCGGGCTGGACGCGGGCGCCGTGAAAGACTCTACAACGTACAACGACACTGGTTCGGTCAATGTCGATGGTGCAGTTATCAAAAATGTCCTTCAGAATGTCAACGGAACGCGCAATATGATGGAAGTGTTCGAGTATTCATTGAACACCGGAGTGGTCTTTGTACTGAACCAACTGGGCGGAGGCAATCTGAACGCGCAGGCACGCGGCAAGCTGTTCGATTATTTTACCAATCACTTTATGTTTAACAAGTTGACAGGCATCGAGCAAGCCGGCGAGTCGGCTGGCCAGGTGGTGCCGCCAAATGTTGCCGAAGGGAACAACGTACGCTACGCCAACATGACATTCGGCCAGGGGATGGACAACACCATGATCCAGTTAGCCAGTGGGTTCTCGGCTATGATAAACGGTGGCACGTACTATAAGCCGCACCTTGTCGACGGATACGTCTCTGATGATGGCACCGAAGCAAGCAAGGTTGCGTCACGTATTGTGAAGTCGGACGTTATCTCGGCCAGCGCCTCACGCATGCTCAGCGATATGATGCACCAGGCGCGTGCGCTCAGCCTGCCCGGGCAGGACAAGCCAGGGTACTTCATAGCCGGCAAGACAGGGACGGCCCAGGTGATTGACCCCAAGACCGGCGCGTATAGCAACAAAAACGCCATCGGCAGCTATCTCGGGTTTGGCGGGAATAGCGCAAGTGACCCCCGATATGTCATAATGGTACGCGTAACAGACGCTCAGGTAGGGGATGCGGTCTATGCGGGTGGTCAGGCGGCTGCGCCTATCTTTGCCGACGTATCTAATTGGCTACTCGACTATCTTAAAGTTCAGCCTAACAAGTAGAGAAACACCATGATAAGCCCTCAACAATTCGTTCCCGACGCAGCAATCACTTTTGACCAAGGTCTCGCTCATGCTTGAACGCGTGGCACGGAGTGGGGGCGAGGCGATCCGGAAACACAGGGGTGATTTCATAATTGTGCTGTTTATGAGCGTTCTGATGTTGCTCGGTTTGATCGTGATTTACTCGATCAGTCCGGCATTGACGGCGCGCATAAATGCAGCGGGCAATAATTTGGACCAGAGTTATTTTATGTACCGACAAGTGTTGTATCTGGCGGCTGGTGTGGCGGCTTTTGCGATTGCATCGTTTGTACCGGTTGACTGGTGGCGACGTCATCAGAACAAACTGCTGTGGACGGGGATTGCGCTGTGCCTCGTGCCCATTCTTGCCAGGGGCTCGTCCATTAGCCTGTGCACCAATGGCGCGTGCAGGTGGATCAATCTCGGGTTTGTGTCGCTACAGCCGGCAGAGATCGTCAAATTTGCATTACTCGTGTTCCTGGCTGGTTTTTTGTCCAAGCGCATTTCCGATGGCAAGCTCAATGATGTGCACGAGACGCTTATTCCGCTCGGTATTGTCTTGGGCATCGTCAGCTTGGTGATCATTGTGCTGCAGAAGGACCTCGGTACGGGCATCGCGACGTTTGGCATTGTAGTGACGATGCTGTACGTTGCCGGCCTCGACAAGAAATATTTTGGCATGGCCCTCGGTGCAATAGCGGTAGTTGGGCTGCTCTTTACCATTACCTCGCCGCACCGGATGGAGCGAGTTGCGACCTTCTTGGGTGGGTCGGCAGCTGAGGATACCAGCGGTACAGGGTATCACATCAACCAGGCACTGATTGCAGTTGGCAGCGGTGGTTTTACGGGCAAAGGGGTTGGCCAGAGTATTCAAGCCTTCGGCTACCTACCCGAAGCGGCAAATGATTCGATTTTTGCAATCTTTGCCGAAAAGTTCGGTTTTGTGGGGACGGTGGCCGTGCTGGCGATTTTCGCGGCTTTGTTACTACGCATGCTCAAAATCATGGACAATACCGGAAGCGAATACCAAAAGCTGCTGGTTGCCGGCGTGTTTGGGTGGGTCTTTACGCATGCAATCGTCAATATTGGGGCCATGCTCGGGATTTTCCCACTGACCGGTATTACGTTGCCGTTTTTGAGCTTTGGTGGGACCAGCCTGTTATTTATTATGGGTGCCCTTGGGGTTGTACTGAACATATCGCGGTATACTATTCATCAGAGGAATGATAACGAAAGGGGAAGCGGATATGAAGATCGTCGCAGCGGGCGGGGGAACAGGCGGACACGTCACACCAGTTCTAGCCGTCCTGAACGAGCTTAGTGCGCAGGACCGTCACCTTGATGTTGTCTTCGTAACGGATAGCAGGTTCGGCGTCCAGGCCGAGGCCATCATGCAGCAAGCCCACGTCCCAGTCGTAGTCAAGCGCATTCACGCCGGCAAGTTCCGTCGCTACCACCGCGTGGCCTGGTGGAGGCAAGCGGCGGATGTACCAACACTTCTTCGGAATGCTCGGGATTTTTTCGTGACATTCGTAGGTCTATGCCAAAGTCTGTGGTTGCTCGGGCGCTTTCGGCCTGATGTTGTGTTTGCGAAGGGCGGGTTTGTATGCGTGCCGCTCGGGCTGGCGGCCAAATGGCTACGCATACCACTGGTTATTCATGATTCAGATGCTCATCCAGGCCTCGCAAACCGCATCCTATCGCGCTGGGCAACCGTTATCGCTACCGGCTCACCAGTCGAGCACTACCCATACCCCAAAGAAAAGACTCATTATACCGGCATCCCGGTTGATGCGACATTTGTACCCATCGATGCCAAAAAACAGACCGAATTGAAAGCCGCCTTGGGCTTCCATGACCTCAGTAAACCCCTTGTCGTGGTCACCGGCGGCGGTCTTGGCGCGCAGACGATTAACCGCGCCGTTGCGACAATCGCTCCGCAAATTATCGACCGTGCTGCCATCTACCACATCACAGGCACGGGAACGTACGATGACGTTATGGCGTACGCACCCGAGCATATTGATTACCAGATTGTACCGTTTGTATCGACGGGTATGGCTGCGGTGCTCGGCGCAGCTGATATTGTCGTAAGCCGTGTCGGCGCGACAACAATGCAGGAGCTGGCAGCACTAGGCAAGGCAGTTATAATGGTGCCGAATCCATACCTCACCGGCGGCCATCAGCTGAAGAATGCTGCGGTATATGCTGATGCCCATGCGGCAGTGACGGTTGACGAAGTCGAGCTAAAGGATCATCCGATTATCCTACGCCGCGCCATTGAGAAGCTGCTAGATGACCCAGCGGAGCGCACACGACTCGGCCACGAGCTTGTGGCATTTGCACGGCCTGATGCTGCGCATAGCGTTGCTGTGTTAATCATGGAGGCTGCAAATCGGTGAAGTTGTTTAAGCGACGAACCGCACAATCATCAGCCAGAAGGCCTGCTGTGAGCCTCGATTCTCAAGGCTACGCGTTTCGTCGTAGCCGAACGCTAACTGGTACAACGTCTGACAACGTGACTGCTGGCGCCGAGGCAAGGTCTCAGCTAAAGACGGCGCGTCTACAGGTGCATGAACTGCATCGTTTACGCCGTCACATCGTCCAGGCATTGGCTGGGGTATCTCTCGTGATTGTCATTGGTAGTTTTGTGCTAGCCAGCTATATTCCCGGTGCACAATTGCGCTATACCCAATCTAGTTCTACGCCAGATGCGTCTGCCTACCAGCAGGCGATTCTGGGATATTTTGGCAAACACCCTCTCGAGCGTTTTAATTTTATGACCAACGTGAGTCAATTGGCAAATGACGTCGAAAAAGCCCATCCTGAAGTCCTAAGTCTCGGCATCGACCGAGGATTTTCTGGTAGCAGTGTGCAATTTGTGCTGCAGTTTCGACGGCCTATTCTGGCCTGGGAAACGGGTGGCCAAAAATTCTACGTCGACGATAAAGGAGTTGCATTCCAATACGATCATTTCCATGGGGCATATGTCTCAGTGAGTGACAAGTCGGGAATCTCACCAAGCGTCACCGGCGGTGCTGTGGCCTCAAATGGCTTCATAAGTTTCCTTGGCAAGATGGTGGGTGCTGTCAACGCTGGAAGCAGAGGCAAAGTAGCCGACGTAGTGATACCAGCGTCAACCCGTGAAGTGGATTTGAAGCTGCAGGGCAGGGGATACCCCATCAAGACTCATACCGATCGCGATCCACTGGCGCAGGCGCAGGACATCCTGAGCGCGCTAAAATGGTTTGATGATAAGAAGATAACGCCGCAGTATATCGATGTCCGCGTGGCCGGGAAGGCATACTTCAAATAACGCTCCCCTTGCTAGTTCGTTTTTTGTTCTATAGGACGAATTTTGTAAAATATGCAGCTGAGTGTTATTTTTAAACTCTAAAACATGAAAAGTAGAAAATACAAACTAATAATTCAGGTAGAGAAGGAGGGAGATTCGTGAAAATATGGCAACAAATATTATGATAATGCAAACTGTGGAAAACTTATAATAGAATTATATTCTCATAGTGCAAACCGGGGTGTTAGCTCGCATTGGGGATTTGCACAGAGGTACATCTGGTTAACCTTGAAGTGGAGCCCCGCTTATTAGTAGAAAGGAAATATTTGATGGGTTGATGGGAATGGAATGCCCTATTCGTACCCCCGGAGTGTTATATGTGTTATGTCGTAAAAGATGCATTGTGCGACATATCATCATTATATACTTTATGTATGCTTATGCCTTTAACGTTGATTCTTTTCTGCCTTTTTGCACGAACGTTTTTTAGGACTCTCCTCTTCTCTACTCACGGCTATTATTATTTTGGGTGGATTGATTTTTGAAGCTCATTTCTAAATTGGTCCTAAAATAGTGAGATGTTCTATTTTTGTTTTTGACTCAAATTGGCAGTTAGCGCGCTCGTGGCTGCAAAAAAAGAGGGGGCGGGAAGTCAACCCTCCTTACGCCTATCTTGGTTCTGGAGCATCGCCTGTGCGAACGGCTGCTCGCTTGCGGCGCTGACGGCGCTTGGCGGAAGCCGAAATAGGCTCGCTGGACGATGACGTGAAGTTGTTGCTTCCTCCCCCGCCCTGCTGCTTGACGGGCGTTGCGCTGGCAGGAACTGGGTGAAGCGCTCCAAGTGACCTTGACTGCGGTTGAGGCGCAGGGGCGGCCGCTGGTGGTGCCATAGAGCCTTGGATGTGTGCTTGGATTATCTCCTTTGGTGTTGCGTAGAGGCGACGTGTATTCTGAACGATTTGCGGCATGTAGTCCGTCTGCGATGGCGGTATGGTCAGGGTGGTTGCCGAGAACGCCGGTACCTTTTCCCCCTTAATGACCATACTGATGATGAAATGGCGGTTGTGCATCTGCATGAGGTCCTCGGGCAGGAACTGCGGCGCAAATGGTTTGCCTAGCACGGGTGCATCATCGGCGCTGACGCGCATGCTTATCATGGTTCCGACGTTGCCGAAAACGGCGTCGCGAACAGTGTCCTGCATCTGCGAGACATATTGGTTCGCGACGGTCAGGTTAAGGCCGTATTTGCGGGCCTCGCTAAGGATCGTGGCAAACGAATCGGTCGCGAAGTTTTGAAACTCGTCAACGTACAGATAGAACGGCCGTCGATCATCAATGTTTGGGATGTCTGCCCTACTCATGGCTGCCAGCTGGATCTTGATAACCAGGAACGCGCCCAAGATTGAGGCGTTGTCCTCACCTAGCAGACCTTTGCTGAGGTTCACGATAAGGATTTTACCCTCGTCCATGATCTTTCTAATGTTGAACGTCGACTTTGGCTGGCCGATGATGTTACGAATAATTGGATTGGCAGTAAAGGCACCGACTTTGTTAAGCACTGGCGCGATGGCTTCTGCCTGGAATTTGTCGTTCCAGCTGTTGAACTCGATTTGCCAGAAGTTCAGTACAACCGTGTCCTGCACATGGCTCAGGACTTGCTTGCGGAATGTTTTGTCGGTTAGCATACGGGTAATGTCGAGCATGGTGGTGTCCGGATAATCCAAAAGTGCCAGAATGGTGTAGCGCAGGATGTACTCCAGCCGTGGACCCCAGCTTTCGCCAAACATACGCTTCATGACGCCGATAATTTCGGAGCTGATATTATTCTTCAGCGCAGGGTCTGGCACTTCCATTGGGTTGAATCCCATTGGGAAGCCCGTGTCAGCGGGGTTGAAGTACACGACATCCTCGACACGCGATGCGGGCACGAAGCGCAGGTTATTCACCGCAAAGTCACCGTGCGGGTCGATGATAGCGTAGCCTTGGTTGTGAAAGACGTCGCTCAGCGCAAATAGCTCTAGCAGTCCGGATTTACCGGTTCCTGTTTGGCCAATGACGTAGATATGTCGTCCGCGGTCCGAGCGGTACAAACCGAACTGTTGGTTGATACCACGGAAATTGGTCAGGCCAAAGGCGCTAATTTCGCTGTCGTGTTCGTCATTGCCGGTGATAACGGGTAGCTTAGACGGCGGTTCGGCAGTTTTGCTGCTGGCCCACACGATGTTGGGTGTCTCGACGTTAGTGTGTGGCAAGTGGTAGAGGCTGGCGAGCTCCTCAATGTTCAGAATATAGCCTCGGTCGATAAAGAATCGTGCTCGGTATTGGGCGACGCCCTCTGCGTCATATGTAGCGTCTTTCTGCTGGAAGCCGTTGAGGTTAGTGCTGTTGAACTGCTTGAAGGTGCCGACGATAGCCTGCATGCGCAACCGGGCTGTGGTGGCATCATCACCAAGGTACGTGATGCGGACTTTGACCTGGTAACCTAGTTTGGTGCTCTTCTTCTCTACCTCGCTGATGCGGCCTTTGTCGCGTTCGCTGACCTCGACTGGGGATTTTGCTTTGTCTTCTGGTGGTTTGGCTAGCGCGGCAAGCGCCTGTAGGGCGTAGAACCCAATGCTCCCCAGTATGTCACTGCTGCTCTTGGCGCGGCCGCTTTTGACGCTGCTGACGTAGCTGCTAGCTTTGCGGTGCCAGTCGTCAGGAATTGGCCGAGCCAGGACTTGAATCCACATTTCTTCGTCGGCGGCTTCGAGTTTGGCGAGTGTTGCCGTAATAGCGGCGAGTGGGTCCACCTCGAAGCTCTGGAAGGTTTTGACTGGCAACACTTCGTTGTCCGTCAGGCTTAGCTCGGCGGTGTATTTGACCTGTTGAGTGAGGTCACGTGCGGCGTAGTCCTCCTCTGCTTCGTGGATCTGGACGGTTGGGTACTGGGCATACACCTGGCCTTCGACAAAGTTCTGGAGGTACTTTGGCACCCATACATAAAATCGGATCTGCTTACTGATTGCTGCGATCTCGAAACTGATGTGCTCTTGTAAACCACCCTGTGCAGCGAGCTCACGTCGCGAGCGCAAGATACCATGAAGGCTCGCAAACATCTGCTCGGCGGCCAGCTCTTGCTTGTCATTTGTTCGTGGAATCTCGAGTACTAAAAGTGTGTGCTCCATCTCGAGAAGAGTCTGGGCGCGACGGTTATTGCGAAACGCAAAATAGCCCAACACGGCGACAACCGGAAGCCAGATATACCATTTGCTCAGCAAACTAAGCAGCAAAGAAAATAATGAGTCCATACCACTAATGATTATTGTCTCGCAATTTGCCCGCCAGCGCAATCGCGGCTGTCGTCAGCCCTAATTGGCGGCGGGTTGCTCGGCGAGAGTGTACGTAGCCTTTGCGACTCGTTTGAACCGAGTCTTGCCCTGCAGATTAAGCAGGATTGTTGTTTCTTTGACCTGGCGGTGCTTGAGCACTCGTCGAACGATTTCGTCGCGGTGCAGCGCCCCGCCCTCTTTCTTGAGGATGTCGCTGATGATGTCGGCGACGGTTCCCTTTTGGAAGCCCCACTCCTTGAGCGCATAAATGCCACGGCCGATCAGCACAAACCGACCGTCCTTGATGAGCTCGTTGTGGATCGCCTGAGTTGTGACGTCTTTGCGTTTGAAGTCTGAGTCCTTGATGGCACGCGCGATGTCGCTAAAGTGCATAGGCTTGCCAGAATCCTGCAGAATGACGTAGATTTTGTCGCGAATATTCTTTGGGTTGACCGTTGGCCACTTGGCAAGACCCCATTTGCCCTTGAGGGTAGCAAGGTTTTTGCTGACGCTCGCAAGTGCACGAACGTGATCTGGGTGATCTTGATTGACCTTTTCGTGTAAGTCCTCGGCAGTTAGGGGCTGGCCATGCTTCTTGATGGTGTCAACCAGCTCGTCGACTGATTTCTTGATTTGCTTTTCGTCGTATTGTTCTTTGAGGCCAACAGAATGATGATATAAGTCGTTTTCTTCGACGACAGCCAGGCGTGGAGCCAGCTCGGCCAGAAATGCAACGTGAGCGCGGTCACGCTCGCTTGCGTCGGTCGTTGTCTTGGCGGTTAGCTCGCTAACGCGGGCGATGCCACCAAGGTCGTATAGATGGCGAACGAAGACCTTCTCGAGCCGGTCGACGTGTGGCAAGCTGTCCTCGGCTGAGATCTTCAGGCGAATCATAATTGCCTTCTCTAGCTGCCGGACTCGTTCGCGGGTAATACCAAGAAGCTCGCCGATCTGCTCGAGAGTTTCCTTGCGGTCGTACAAGCCAAAACGCCGCGCAATGATCTCACGCTCACGCTCACGCTCGATGGTGTTCAGGATATCTTTAACCGCGCTAGTAATGTCTAACGCCGGGGCATCGATGGCTTCGCTCATGGAGAATTTTCGTTCCTTTACCTGCATGTTATTTTGAATTATAAAACAAATATTGGTAAGAGTCAAATAGTTCTTGATCTATGTTTATTATAGCATGAAGTAGACTGTGTTTGTAGACTATGCCATGAAACTTTTTTAGGTACTAAAATATGATGTGGCATACACGTAATAGCTACGTGGTAGCCTTGTGCAGAGGGCGATTATGCGTGAAGCATAAATTTGACTATAGTATGTTTTTTGAATGTGCGCAATATCGCTTATGTATGTTATTTGATAAACGTGCATAGTGCGTACAGATTACGAAAGGTGTTGAGGGAGATGTCGTAGTTGAAATATTTATTTTTTAGTGTATAGTATTCGATTAGTTGAGCGGTGTTAGAGCTGCTCACATGACAGAGGAGACGGCATGGCTAAGTCCAAGTTGCTCATCCAGCTGACCATCGCTGCTGCGGCACGGAGCGTGCTGCGCGACCGTGATGGCACGCAGGAGGCACAGGGCGCGCTGGCGTACTTCATCGGTGCATCGAACAGGGTGCCGACCGGTGATGCTTCGCTCGAGGCCTACGCCCGCGCCTGCACGACCGAGAACGAGCAGCCGAAGGACTTCCTGGCGGCGCGTGACGCGCTGCTGGCGGTTCTGGTGGCGAAGAAGGTGACGAGCCTTCCGACTTCGGTTGCGGAGCGGATGCTCCTGCCGGAAGAGATCGTCGATGGTGGTGTGATCATCCCCTTCCGCGGTCTTTCCGGACGGAAGCGCAAGCTGTTCACCTTCAAGGTGACTGCCGAGACGCCGATGCAGCCTCGGCAGCACGAGGTGCGTTCGCCGGCTCGTACGAGGCGTCGCATGGGTTTGGCCGTTCCGCCGCGGGTCGCTGAGGCTTGGTGGCCGATCGGCTGATGCGGTTTGCGGGTCAGATTCTCCTCTGTCCCGCACCCAGAGATGCAAAAGTATCATTTGCGTTTGTGGGTGCGGTATCTACTTCTTTTTTGACGCGCGCTTTTTGGCAGCTGGCGCACTTGGTTTGCGTCGGCCGCGGCCGCGTGGTGAGGTTGGCGCAGCGTCCAGGAGCTCCTTGGCTTGTTCGAGCGTGACGTCTGCTGGCTCGGTATCTTTGGGGATTTTGGCGTTTTTCTTGCCGTCAGTTATGTAGGGACCAAAGCGGCCATTGAGTACTTTGATATCTGTACCTTCAAATTCCTTGATGTTGCGGGCAGCGCGCTTCTCGGCGTCCTCTCGTATCAGCTCTAGGGCTGTCTCGAGGCTGATGTCGTGTGGGTCGTGCCCCTTGATGGACACGTAGCTGCTGCCAATCTTGACATATGGCCCAAATCGACCAATGTTCGCAAGTATGATGTTACCGTTGGCGTCTTCGCCAAGCTGGCGTGGCAATTCGAACAGTTTCATAGCTTCGTCAAAGGTGATGTTGTCGACGGTTTTGCCATTGGTGATGCTGGCAAACTTGGGCTTCTCTTCATCCTCAGCATTGCCTATCTGAACCATTGGCCCAAATCGACCAAAGCGGGCGCTGACTGGCCTACCGGTCTTGGGGTCGGTTCCCAGCACGCGAGCTTGGGCGGCTTCGGCGCGGGAAATGTCAGCTGATTTTTCAACGGTTTCGTGGAACGGTCCGTAGAAGGCGGCGAGCATCTTCTGCCAGGCTAGTTTGCCGTCGGCGATGTGGTCGAATTCGCCCTCGACGTCTTTGGTGAAGTCGTAGTTGACGATGTTGCTGAAGTTCTTGGATAGGAAATCAGTGACGACGCTGCCGGTGCTGGTAGGGACGAGTTTGTTGCGGTCAGGGGCGGTGAGCTCGATTTTTTGTTCGCGAATAATGTTGGCACTAATCTGCTCGGTTTGCACAGCCCGCGGGGCCTGCTCCTCTAGGCTATCTTCCGCGCCACTCAAGGCTTCGCCATCGCCAGCCCGTCGAGCTCCGCTAAGGGGTTTGCCGCCCAAATATATTCGCACGACTTCGCGCTCCTTGCCTTCGACTTCGGTCTTTTCGACGTAGCCGCGGTCCTGGATGGTGCTGATGGTTGGGGCGTAGGTGCTTGGCCGACCGATGCCCATTTCCTCAAGCTGGCGCACCAGCGTAGCCTCGGTATAGCGAGCTGGCGGGCGGCTAAAGACTTGTTCGGCGAGAGCGCTTGTGAGCTTTAGAATGTCGCCCTGATTTACCTCTGGCAGGAGGCCTTCCTCGCCTGTTTTATTCTCGGCCCAGACTTTCAGGAAGCCGGCAAAGGTGACGATTTCGCCCTTGGCCTCGAGGATCTCCTTGGACTTTTCGAGTCCGATGGTGATGGTGGTCTTCTCGACCTGGGCATTGGACATTTGTGAGCTAACGGCTCGTTTCCAGATGAGATCGTAGAGTTTTTGCTGCTGGGTGTCGTCCCCCGCCCCACGATTCTCCACGTGGGTAGGACGGATGGCTTCGTGCGCTTCCTGTGCGCCAGCAGACTTGGTGGTAAAGGTTCGAACTTGATGATAGTCGGCCCCGTAAGTGGCCTTGATATACTCCCCCATTGTACCGATAGCCAGCTTGCTGAGATTGACCGAATCAGTACGCATGTAGGTGATGTGGCCGTTCTCGTACAGGCGTTGGGCCAACATCATAGTTTGCTTTGGGCTGTAGCCCAGGCGTCGCGAAGCTTCCTGTTGGAGGGTGCTGGTCGTAAAAGGCGCACCTGGGGCGCGAGTGCCCGGGGTTTTCTTGACATTCGTAATGGTGGCGATTTCGTCGCGAAGTGCCTCAAGTAGCTTGGTAGCGTCTGCTTCGGCTTCGAATTTGGTGGGGCACTCGGCTTTTAGCTCGGTCCCGTCGCTGAGGGTGAATAAGGCCGTTACCTTGAAGGTGGCTTTGGTCTGGAACGTCTCGATTTCGCGCTCGCGCTCGACGATAAGCCGTACGGCGACTGACTGCACGCGGCCAGCACTGAGGCCGGTGCGGACCTTTTTCCAGAGGACGGGGCTGAGTTCGTACCCAACGATGCGGTCCAGAATGCGGCGAGCTTGCTGAGCGTCGACCAGGGCGACGTCGATGGTGCGCGGCGTCTGAATAGCCGCCTTGATAGCTGGTTCGGTAATTTCATGAAACACGATGCGCTTGGTCTGCTTGGGATCAAGCTTGAGCACTTCGGCCAAATGCCAGGCAATCGCCTCCCCTTCGCGGTCTTCATCGCTTGCGAGCCAGACGGTATCGGCTTCTTTCGCCGCTTTCTTTAGCTCACTTACGACTTTCTTTTTGTCGCTGCTTACCTCATACACGGGGGTGAAGTTATTGGCAATATCGACACTCATTCCCTTTTTCGGGAGGTCGCGAATATGGCCAAAGCTACTTTTAACGACAAAATCCTTCCCAAGGAATTTACCGATGGTTTTGGCTTTGGCTGGTGACTCAACAATGACGAGGTTTTTGCTCATGCTTTTCCTAACAGGTTATATCAGCTTGCCCACTTGGTCAAAGGGAATGTACGGTTTTAAACCGTTCGATTGACTATGGTAACGAATGAGTGTATACAAATGCAAGTACTTTCGTCAACTTAGTATTTGACATTTTTGCTATAGAGAGTAAAGTAATTTACCGAAGACGCGAAGGCGGCCATCCTCCACGGATGGCCGTTTTGTTGTCTTCTTCCACTACTCTTTTGAGGAAGGAAGCGATCGGCATGGTTAGTCTTAAGGCAGAAGGACCGGAAGGCTTGCTCGTGCTCGAAGGGTTGGTCGACGCGTTTAACGTCGATCCGACTCTACTGGAAGTGCTGGCTAAGGAGCTGAGCACCGCGCAGTATCAATTGAAGCAGCCAAGCCTACAGGTCCGGCCGTTTATCGGCCCCGATCAGGGCTCAATGAGCCGCATCTTCGAGCAAGTCAAAACTGGCAATCCGATTGCGCGTGCTGAGCTGCGACGCATCCGCGCGTATCACGCTGGCCGTTCTGAGGCGATTGCGCATTTCCTGTTCCAGTTTTCACCAGAGTGGGCGATGTTGCTTTTGGGCGGTCTTCGGGACACCGTCACTGACATCCAGCTGGTTGCTGGCCCCGATAGCCGTGTAGAACAGGTTCGTGTGCGGCACGAGACGATGCTCCACGAGTACGGTCTGCGCGGCTTCGATCTGTTCTTCGAGCAGATGCTGGAGATTGCGTCCTGGATGCGGGAGCATCCAAAGCAGCTGTTTGCCGAACCAGTCGTACTACAGCCCCTCACTGACGTGAACGATTTTCGTGCCGTGGGGGCGCGGTGGGCGAACTTGAAGGCCTTTTTCCACGGTTTTCCGCCGGATATGCGCCGTTCGCTTGTGAAGAGCGCTCGGCACGACCTGGTGGGCCTGCGTATCGTATGGACAACCATGGAATCAGGGGTACTCGCGAGCGAACTGGCTCATTGAAGCAGTGAGATAGTTGCCGGCCGCCCTGAATGTGGCGGCTGGCAACTATCTGATCATCCATTGATTCGCACCGAGTGCACGAATTTTTCCTTCAATCTCGAGCATTGTCATGGTTTGGCCAAATGTCGCGGCGTCTAAGCCGCTTTTTGTTTGCAGATCGTCACCCGCCCGGACTCCCTCGGTGAGAAGCTGTAAGAGGGCGTGTTGCTCGGGCGTACTACCGAATAGGGTTGTTTGCTCTGATGTATCTGCTAGGCCAAGCTCGTGCAGGACGTCGTTTACCGATGTAATGGGAGCCGCCCGACACGTAGCAAGTTGTTGCACCCCATGCTCATGGGGCTCGTAATATTGCCTGGCACGACCATCACCGGCCTCCCCTGTTCCAGCGCAAAATTGGCCGTGGTCAACGAACCGCTTTTGGCTGCGGCCTCGGTGATGAGTATGCCATCGCTCAGCGCAGTTACGATGCGGTTGCGAGCTACAAAATTTGTCTTGAAGACAGGGTCCCCTGCCCCGTATTCGCTGATGAGCGCTCCTCCATTTTCGGTGATGCGCCGCGCAAGTTCACGGTGTGTCGCGGGGTGGATCGATTCGATGCTTGTCGGCAGAACGGCAATTGTGGTGCCGCCAGCATCCAGTGCTGCCTGGTGAGCAATGCCATCTACCCCAAGTGCGAGCCCACTTATGACGACAACGCCACGCTTGGCAAGCTCATAACTTAGCTGGTACGTTACCTCGCGGCCGTACGGTGTTGGTTTGCGTGTGCCCACGATGGCAATTGCCGTCCGGCGCTCGCTCGGAAGCATACCGCACAACCATAACCTTTTAGGCATATTGGCAATGCCTGTTGTTATCTGGGTAAATGGATTATTCTCTGGTGAAAAACTATTGATATTATGCATGATTTATATGAAAAAGTATTGACACACACGTCTGGGTGTGTTATTTTAATCCACGGTGAGTTGTCTCACGCAGATGACTCAAAGCACCTTATACCCCCAAATTCTAACAATTTTGTTAGATTGCATGCAACGTGCGTTTTGAAGTTACTACCCTCCACTTCAATGCCGAGCCTCTTCGGAGGCAGCGTTGCTTGCAAACTAACCCCTTTAACCGGCGGACCTCTTATATATACGTGAGGTGGGTCACGCCAATGCCCGAAATGGGTGGGTTGAAGGGTGAAACGGCGCCAGGTGATGCCCACCCTTACCTGGCGCTTTTTCATACGTTCGCAACAGTAGTCAGGTATTGACTTTTATAGATTTTATTGATATAGTATGCTTATGTTTCGTGAGGCTTTTGCTTTGCGAGGCGACACCTTAAAGCGAAGAGATTCCCCTACCTTGGAGAACAACGTGTTCATGCTCCACACCAAGCGCGTCACGGCCGGCGGTCTGGTATTGGCCACTGTGGCCATCCTTGCCGTTTACCTGATGCAGCTGATCTACTCCGCCGCGAGTTTGAACTCGTGGGCAGGAGTGGATCTGACGTCCCCGTTGATGTCCACCGCGATCATCGGGGTGCTGCTGCTCGGCGTGATGTGTTCGATCACCCTCCTGGCGTGCGTCAGCACGTCCAACTCGACCAAGAAGGAGTACCACATGTTCACCATGTTCACCCGGACCCTGCGCTCCCGGCTGCGTCCCGCCCTCACGGCGCTGGCGATGCTGCTGCTGGCTGTGCTGATCGTCCTCGTGGGGTCCAAGGTGCTGTTCGTCGCCGTTCCGGCCGCGATCATCATCGGCGGGGTCAGCCTTGCCTTGCGGGACACCACGCCTGCGAAGCTCAAGGGGCGGTACGGCGACGGCGTCGTCCGTAGCCGCCATATCTGAGCCCATGGGGCGGCGCGGCATTCGTGCCAGCCGCCCCAAAACACATCTCTTCGCTTTATTTCTTACTGTCTGTATCAGCCTCTGGGCTGTTTTTTTGTATCTTGAGACTGGTCGGCGCGAATGTTTTTTCCTGATGGACGAAATCTTCCACGAATTGTAGCGCGTGGGCTGCGAGCTCGCCCAGGTGAGTTTGCTCGGTTGGCGTGAAGCGACCTAGCACGAAATCGGCCGCGTCGTATTTGGCCGACTGCGGGCTATCTATACCCACGCGAATCCGCGCAAAATCTGGACCGACATGCGCGATGATGCTCTTGACGCCGTTATTCCCTGCGTCAGAGCCCTCCAGGCGTGTTCTAAGCGTGCCAAATGGCAAAGCAAGCTCATCATGTATAACCAGTATGTCGGTGGCAGGCTCGAGCTTGTAGAAGTCGATAACTGCCCTGACCGCCTCCCCGCTTTGGTTGTAGTAGGTCGCTGGCTTCAGCAGCGCCACCTTCTCGCCGCCAATGGTCATTTCGGCGATGTCGCCTTTGAATTTTGGCTTTGACTGCCACGCCGCGTTATACTGCCGGGCGATGTGGTCCAGCAATAAGAAACCAACATTGTGGCGTGTCAGTTCGTAGCGAGTTTCGGGATTACCGAGGCCGATGATGAGCTTCATGGTATTAAGTATCTGAATTTATGCGACAAAAGGCAAGCACGGCAAGGTTGTGCTATAGTAATGATCGCCCTATTTTCTACACCTAGGGAGGTGAGAAAAATGCAGGAAATGGTGAGTGCCCAGGAACGGGCACTCGACGAGCTGGCGAAGCGGCTTCGGGATGGCACGTTCAACGCGTCGATTCGGGTTGGAACCTGGGATTACCATGACTTGATGGATCACGGTTCCAGTCAGATGTTCGAGCGGCTGAGGGCTCGTGTCGAAGAAGTTAACGGTGCGACCACCGCTAGGTGGGTTCTGCGAGCCGACGAGTCATTCTGGAAAGGGAGAGCCAACAAGCAGCTGATCATGTTGCTTGTGGTCCGGGCTGCGGCTACAGACGGCCAGCGTCCAATGGCGGATGTAACGAGTCTGTCGGAGAGCGATCGGCTGTATGCCCTGATCGCACCGCTAGGTGGCTCTAACGGGATGTCGCTGGTGCGAGGCCGCGGCGTCTAGCTGTTCCCGAACGGCGCGCGGTTGTAACGATCGCGCGCCATATAATATCTATGGTATAGTGTTACGACAATCCGTTGCCAAACGAGAAGGTGATGAGCATGACAGATGAGCGAACTCAAGCGTTGCTGGTGCGGAGTGTTAAGGCAGTGGGGGTTAGTATGCTCCGCAACGTGCCGCTAGAGCTCCGGCTCCGTGAAGGCAGTCAGCCATACCATACGTTGTGGACTGCCGACCCGACTGCTACATTCGATGGACTAAAGGCTGCTGTCGCAGTTGCCCACATCGAGGAGAGGTATAAGACCAAGGATAACATCAAGCCGTCTGGGCGTACGCTTCTCTCCGCTAGCGGCGCGTTGCTGCCCAAGGATCTTGAGGGCATTGTACTTCAGCTGGTTGTGGTTTGCCCCGGTGGTCATAGACATAGGGACTCTGAGGTCCAAGCCCTGCAGCCAGGTGATTGGCTATTTGCGGTGACTACGCCAGACCCTAAGTCGCTGCATCTGAGCCTGAAGTGCTTCACGATCGGCTAGTGGGCTCACAATGGCCAACGCGGTTAACGAGCCGCGTTGGCCTTTTCATTTGTGCCGTTTGCACGGGCATCGCGCTGCTTTTCGGCTTTTTCGTCGCGGTAGCTAAACATAATGGGCGTGCCAACGAAATCGTACATATCGCGCATGGCGTGCTCTAGGTACCGTTTGTAGCTCCAGTGCAGGTACCGGAGGTCACTGCCAAACAGCACAAACCATGGCGGTGTGACATCTGTCTGGACCAGATAGCGGAGTTTTGGATGTGAATTGCGTAGACCGGCTGGTGGATGTTGGTCCATGGCTTTGCGCAGTACGCGGTTGAGCTCAGCGGTCTTGAATTGCTGGTGACGACGCTCGTCGATTTGTACGGCGAGGTCGAAAATTCTGGTCACGTTCTGGCCGGTCACGGCGCTGGTAAAGATCAGCGGAGCCCACGGCACGTGTTGATAATTTTGCATCAGGCGCTTGGCAATCTCGTCGCGGCTGAAAGGCGTCTTGTCCTCCAAGCTATCCCACTTGCTGACAACCAGGATGAGTCCCTTACCGGCTTCCTTGATGATGCCCGCTAGCTTTTGGTCCAGGGCGACATGCAGCTCATTGACGTCCATCAACAGCAGGCAGATGTCTGATTGTTCGATTGCTTGCAGCGAACGCAGAACGCTGAACTTCTCGATGCCAACTTCTTGGCGGCCATTTCGCCGGATACCGGCTGTGTCCAGCAGTTCGACTGGTCGCTGATGGTAATTGATGCGTGTGCGATTGACGTCGCGTGTGGTACCGGCGACATTGGCAACGATAGCCTGTTGTTTGCTGCTAAGTGTGTTAAACAAGTGTGATTTGCCGACGTTTGGCCGGCCGATAAGTGCAATACGCAGGACGTTGTCGTCTGGTAGCGCCCGGCGCGGTGGGATGATGGCTGTGACTTCATCGAGTAGTAGGCGCAAGTTTTGGTTGTGTTCAGCCGAGGTGCGGATGATTGTTTTGACGCCAAGACGCAAGAATTCTTCGTCCGGCAGTGCACCGGCTTTGTCGGATTTGTTGATGACAAGGATGACGGGTTTGCGCGATTTGAGCGCCTTTTTGGCCACGGCGCGGTCTTGATCGCCTGGCATGACGTCGGCTTCGACAACGACCAAGATGACGTCGGCAGCGTCTGCGGCTTCCTCGATCTGCTCTTGGATGGTGGCTTCGAACTCATCTTCGGCCATCTTGAGCCCAGCGGTGTCGACTAGCCAGAAATTGTGGTCGCGATAGCTGACCCTGCCCAGCACCGAGTCCCGTGTTGTTCCTGCCTCACGCGCAACAATCGCCTGCTGCTCGCCAACAAGGCGGTTAAAAAGGCTTGATTTGCCGACGTTAGCTCGGCCGACGATAGCTACCGTGGGAAGTATTTTGGACATTTGTATATACTATAACAGATATGAGTTAGTATTACAAAGATAAGTATAATGTGTGTTGGTTCCATCCGTAGGGCGGGAACGTGCCCTACGGATGGAACGCGATGCGTCTACTCGTATGGAGAGACGAACGGCTTGTCTCTGATCGCGTCGATGCGCTGCTGGGCCTGGTCGTCTGACAGGATCAAGTGCATGCGTTCCGAGAGGCTGGTGCGCCTTGCGTTCGGGATGCGCTGGTCGCAGAATGCTTCCATCAGGTGCTCTCGCTGATTGGTTACCGGGACCTGCCCCCAGAATTCCTCGAGGCTTTCGGGGTGTACGATCGCCGGATTGTATCCGTAGTACCCTAGCAGTTCCTTGGCCGCTTCACTGTTGAGCCATCCCAGAAACTCGGCAATGAGTTCGGGTGATGGCCTGGTCGTGAATTCTCCGTCGAAGCCCGGTGTGCGCTGCTTCTCGTACTCACTTTCCAAACGTTCGAGGAGCGGGTCTGGGTGATCGTCCATTGTATTTCCCTTCGTGATCGCAGGGCTGAACAAAGCAAACTATATCATGAACAATGATTTCGTCGCCAGAGGTGGCATACATATCAATAATGTGGTATTATATGGGGCAACTGTCGGAGAGCTAAGGAGTTCCTGGTGAATGCGCCAAAAGTAGTCGTGTTGTTCGTGCGGGGCAATCCCCTCGCGACGGTGTGGTTGCCGTCGGATCGTGCGCTTGAGGGCGTTACGGTCGAGGCCCTGCCCGGAGAAACGATGACCGAAACGGCAAGGCGTTGGGCCAAGGTGAAGGTGCTCGCTCCTGTTATCAGGTTGGTGAGTCTGCCTCGCGAGCTTGGATCGGGAGACATGTGTATTTCGTGGGTGCAGGACGGTCAAAGCCCCCATGGTCTCGAGGCGGTGCCGTTCGAAGCTGCTTTGGTTGATGTGGCCTTTGGCCCATACGTCGAAGCAATCGCCGACGAACTACGCCGCTGGTCCCAGTACAGTTAGCGCGTTGCCCGGCCGCTATGAACGCGGCCGGGCAACAAGAATTGATATTATTATTCGAGTCGATTTTATGAGGGCTGTACGGTCTCTATCTTACCTTCTGGCAATTTTTCGAGCATGAATGGTCCAAATGATGTCCGATGCAGCCGAACTACTTCGTATCCTAGCGCGGCGAATGTGCGCCGAATTTGGCGGTTGCGGCCCTCGTGCATGACGACGCGCCATGCACGGTTGTCACCGTCGTGGAGGCGTTCGAGCTGCAGCTTGCTATTGCCATCGGGCAGCATGATCCCGTGGTCGCTTATCATCTGCTGATGTAGCGGCTGTAGGGGTTGATCGAGCGTAACTTCGTACTCCTTCACCTTTGCGAAGCTGGGATGCGTCATGCGATGAGCAAAGTCTCCATCATTCGTCAGTAAGATAAGGCCGGAGCTATCCTTGTCGAGACGCCCAACTGATTTGAGGTGGTGGTACTGAGGTGGTAGAAGCTCGTAGATGGTAGGTACCTCGCCTTGCTGACGGCGACTACAGACATACCCGATTGGTTTATTGAGGGCGATGTACGTGAATAATGCCTGGGCAGCGGTGATTGGTTTGTCGTCAACGGTAATAGCATCTGCAGGAGTGACGCGTGCGCCAAGCTCTGGCTGGGTGTCATTAACGCGCACTCTCCCCTTCTCGATGAGTTCATCAACCTGGCGTCGGCCGATGGCAAGGACACTGGCTAAGTATTTGTTGAGGCGAATAGGATCGCCTGAATGTGGAGTGGCCATAGTGGGATTATACGGTGGGCGCTGCTGGTGGCGGCGGAACGGGTGGAGCTGTGTTTTGGCCTGGTGTGGTCACGTGGCCATCGGCGTCAATTTGAATAGTTGGCGTGGGCGGAACGGGTGGCGCCGGCGCGGCTGCAGGGTTAGTCGAGAACTGGTTCAGCTGCGTGTTTATGATTGATTGCTCCTGGGCGGTTGTGGCGACTGGCGGCCGGTTGTCGGTGTCGATGCCGGCTTCTTTGGCAAGCTCGCGATCGAGGAGCTCATTAATGTCAACCCGTGTTGTAGCCGGGTCGCTAAGTGGCTGGATGACGCGGTTCTTTACGCTGGGAGCTGGCATGGGTGCGGGTTGGAACGATGACGACGGCGCAGGCATGGCTGGTGCGGGAGCGGGTGCAGCGGCGTAGGCTGTAGGTGCGGCTGGAGCCGGGCTGTAGGCGGTCACCGGGGTCGCGGGCGCTACCGGGCGCGGAGCGACGGGAACGGCCGCGGGTCGAGGTGGGAGCGCTGCTTGTGGGGCCACAGGTTGAGGTACTGCTTGGGGCGGTGGGGGTGCGGCTGCAGGGGCAGCGGCTGGCTGGTCGCCGAGGACTTCGTGTACAACACGGATAACATCTTCGATGCCGACTTGCGATTTGACCAAGTATCTGTCTGCGCCGAGCTGTTCGCCACGTTGGCGCTGCTCTTCGCTGCTGAGCGCGGTCATCATGATGACCTTGATATCTTTGGTCTCGGTCGTAGAGCGTAGGATGTCCAGCATATCAAAGCCGCTGATTTTGGGCATCATGACATCGCTAATGATAAGCTTCGGTCGCTCCTTGATAGCCATGGCTAACGCCTCTTCGCCATCGGCAGCCGAAACGATGTCGTACCCTTCAGCCAGAAGTCGTACGCCGTATATTTCGCGGAGGCTCTTATCGTCCTCGACAAGCATGATCTTCGTCATATTGACTTTATTGTATCATAAGCTTGATTGGCGCGGGGCCACAAATAATTTCATGGGTTTGGAGCCTTTGTTTTACGTCGTGGCTCCCCGACGCCCCCAACCACTTAGGGCGACAGATGGCTACGCGATAGACAGCGTTGCATAATTTTGTATGCCGCGTTTTGCGCCTGGTTCGCGTTTGTACGTCATTTTCCCATCGTGCCAAATTACGTAGTGACCATGTCCAGCACCATACGGGTCACCACCTTCGCCGCCAAAAAAGATGTTCACCACTCCAATTCGCGTAACTTTGATAATGAGATTGCCAAGTTGGTCCTCGGGCACTCCTGCGTCCCGAGCTAGGGTCCATTTGGCATCTTCGTACGCAATCCGTGCACTACGAATCTCGTCGAAGGCGCGTCCTTGGATCGTATCCCGACACTTGGCAAGAGTCTCTCGTATCATTTCGATTAGGGGCGAACTGCTTCTTTCTGCGCGCGCCCGTTCCAATGCTTCTTCGAAAGCATAGAATCCGGCACCAGGGCTGTAACCCTCGACTGTTCTTGGCCGACACAGCGCCTGAGAGAACGCTTTTCTCGCCTGCTGGAACGAGGTCAGCTGATCTGAAAGATCGAGCAATTGATCGTATCCTGGCATTATTGATCACCTGCTTTCGCGGGTAGGGGCAAACCACATCGTGTAATGTGATTTCGTCTTTTATAGCAGCATTTACGCTTTTGCGCAAGTGCGTCGATCACTGGATGGGCGGCGGAACGGGTGGTTGTGCGGGCGCGGCAACGGGTGTCGCGCCGGGCGGGACAGCTGGTTGTTGGGTATCTTGAATGAGCTCCGTTGCACGTTCATGGCTGATGCGCGGAATGGTGACCGAAAAGGTCGAGCCTTTGCCGTACTCGCTCTGCACGCCAATGTGACCATTGTTGCTTTCGATCAAGCGGCGGCAAATGTACAGGCCCAGGCCGGTGCCGCCAATTTCGCGGGTGTCGGAATTGTCGACACGGTAGAACTTTTGGAATAGGTGCGGCACGTCTTCTGGCGGTATACCGATACCCGTGTCGGTGATGCTGACGATGATGTTCGTAGCGTCACCCGTGACATCGATGGTGACATTGCCCTGTTTCGTGTATTTGATGGCATTGTCCACGAGGTTGTTCAGCACTTCGCGCAATTGGTCCTGGTCGATGTAGCTATAAAAGACTGGCGAGATCGTCCTAGTCCCCTCTTCGCCGGCGTTTCCAGCGGGTTTGAAGTACAGGAACAGACCCTTTTGCTGAGCCTTGGGCAGCAGGCTATCGACGATCCCCTTTGTGAAAGCCATCATATCGACTGGTGTGGGCTTGGGTGCTAGGCGGCCATCTTCCGAACGCGAGACGGTCAGCAGGTCCTGAAAGAGCCGCCCGAGGTGCTGGGTGGATTCGTGAGCTTTCTCCAGGAACATTCGGGCTTTGTCGTCGATGACGGCGGTCGTTGGGTTGAGCGCCAGGCCCAAGTACCCCTCGATAGCCGCCACTGGCGTGCGCATTTCGTGGCTGGCGGTGCTGATAAATTCGGCCTTGGCACGCTCCTCTTGCTTTTCCTCGGTGATGTCACGGAATACAATTACCGCTCCTGCGGAGTTGTCCCCTACCGGCGAGACTAACAGCGATATTAGGAGCTTCTTGCCCGAATGTGTCGTCAGCGAGTAGTCATTGGTGGTGATCGACTGATTAGTGATGAGCATTTGGCGGATTGGCGATGATTGTTCGGGCAGGTCCTGGCCCTTGCTATCGCCCATCTTGATAACCGATTTGTAGTCCAGGCCCATGGCGTCTTCCTTTGCCCATCCGAGCAGCGTCTGAGCGGCCGGATTGATCAGCTGGATTTTGCCCTCGGCATCGGTCACGACCACACCTTCGGCTATGGAATTAATGACCGTTTCGGATTTGTTAGCAACTTGGTTGAGCTCTTTTGCCATGGCGTCGTAAACCTGGCTTTTGCGGTCTTCCTGAGTGCTTTTCTCGTGCCAGATCAGGTAGCTTACCAATAGTGGCAACTCACCCGCCAGGAAAAAGATGATAATTTGCTCGCGCGTGTATGGTGCAGCACTCAGGAAGATATGGTACGCGATGGACAGGTTGGTCGCGACGAGTATCGAGCCGATCCCCCATGCGCCAAATAGGCCGGAAAAAACCGCGAGCATCATCCACATGGGGATGTACGCCGAGTGGACGCCACCGGTCATCTCGATGAGGGATCCCAGAGTGGCGCTCATCAGGAGAAACGTCGCCAGGGCCAGCTCGTAGATCATTTTCTTGAAGGCGGCAATGTAGGAAATGATGCTTGTAATAGCAGTAACGAGCGCCATGATTGCGACAGGCAATGGCACAAAGATATTATCGGCGCCCTGCCCATTCACAATGAACGTTCCCACGGCAAACAAACACAATATCATCAACGAAATGAGGATATTGATCTCGTAAATACGGCGATACCAAAATGGTGAAGTCGATTTTATAGACGCAATGTCTGCCCCCTAAAGGAAAATGCTTACGTTTCAATTATCGTGGCTGACGGTTAGAGCGTCAAGTAGCTGGCGCCAATCGCCCCCACATACTTACGGCATGCTGGCATCTGATGCTACTATGGGAACATGCAGCGTATTACGAAATATTTTATATCCTTGGACGGACCGACAAAGCTTAGTCTCGGGGCATTGCTGGTGGGCCAAGCACTGTTTCTGGTTGGATTTAGGCCGCTGTACGTTGTTGCTCTGTCGGGCTTGCTAGCGGTCGGCCTACCCTACCCCAGGGTAATGCAGAGCATCCTGGCGCGTGTGGTGGCTGGGGTGTTGCTGGGCATGAGTGTGCTGCAGGTTGCGGGAGCGTTGCAGTTTTTTGTGCTGCCTGGCGGTGACTTTGGTGCGCTGAGCGTCATTACAACGGTGATTGTCTTGGGGTTGGTGTATGCGCTCCGCTCGATACCGCGGCAGTCAATTGTCATGTTTGATCGAAAAGATTTGGGTGGCATTGTGACTGCGCTGTTTTTTGCCTTGCCCTTTGCGGTGTTGTGCTTTTGGGGGAACGATCTGGCGCACATTACTACATTTGCCAGCGTTCAGGGGTCAGACGGGGCCAATCATTACACCGCCATTGCCGAGATGAGCAAGGACCAGCACCTCAACTACCGCACAGTAGCCTATTACCCAAAGGGATTTCATCTGGCCAGCGCATTTGTGCTGCACGGGCTATCTCTGAACCAGCCGGACCAAGATTGGGCGGGCAACGCGCGGGTATATGCAGGTCTGTATGTTGTGTGGGGCGTAGTCCTCGCCTATGTGGTGTTTTATGCGGCCGCGCAGATGGCCGAGACGTTTTCGCGCAGCAAGCGACCGCCATTACTGCTGCTGGCGTTGGCACTGGGCCCGCCACTGGCGCTGATGTATTTATGTATATTTGGGTTGGAGGGTTTCCTGAACTTTTATTACATTTGCGCGGCGGTGCTGTGCGGGGCGATGTTTTTGTACGATGCAGCGTTGGAACGGCGGGATGGGCAATGGCCAGTCGTCGCTTCCCTCTTGCTATTTTTTGGTATCGCTATGAGCTGGGGGCCGCTGCTGACCCCTGCGTTACTCCTGATGCCGGCTTTGTATCTCTGGCCGTTGCTGCCCGGGCGACCCAAGGCGCTGGCTAGATTGCTCGTGAGCCGCGAATGGCGTTGGATTACGCTGGTGTTTGTGTTGCAGCTGGTGCCGCTGTACTTGCACGTGCGCTACGCGCATCTCTCGTCCCAGCAGGGGCTAAATGCAACGGGTGGCATACGAGCGTTTCATTACGGTCCTTTCTTGGCAGGGTTAGCCATTATGGGGTACCTGCTTGTGGGGCGTTCTGTCGATGCAGCGTGGCGAAAGCTAGCTGGGAATGTGCTGCTGCCACTGAGTATTCTGGTCGGGGTGTTTGCTTGTATCCAATATATAAGCGTCGGCGAGCTCCGTTACTACGCGATCAAGACTTCATATTTGTTTGAAATTATCGCGTTAGTGGCGATTGCCGTCGTTGTCGCAGAAGCTTTGCAGCGCAGTCGGGCTACCGCGCTCCAAAGGTGGCTAGCGCTTCCGACGATTGTAGGGCTGGGCATGGTGATGCTGGCCGGAGTGAGCGCAAACCCATTTCAGCAAGCCCGCAGCATGTTTGGGCCGCTGGTGCATAGCGTGCGGCGCATCGATCCGGATGTGCTGCGCTACACTCAGCTGGGTTCTGCAGGAGTGCTGGCCACGAATGTTGTTGACATTCACGAAAATCCGGCACATACGCTATCTGGTAACGCACCACTGACTAACTGGGCTAACTTGATGCAATACGCCACCGATAGCCGGCCGGCTGACGGGCTATGTAGCGGTCGGATCTTTAGCCTCGAGACCAGCCCGCTTAGCAGCGGCAACGACCAGAATCAGCAATTGACCGTCGCGGTTAAGGACTGCATTGCGGCGGCAAATGCCAGGCAGCGGCCATTTTATATTGTGACGGATGCCGGTTCGGCCCCCCAGCTCCGGGATATCTTCGGCTCACAGGCAACGTACGTTTATTGACGGGAAGAAATACAAAATGAGCAACGCAGATTTTCAGACGATTATGAAACGAGCGACGGTAGCTATCGAGGCAGAGATGCCGGCCGTCGAGAGGTATATCGCTTCGTCATTCCCCAGTGGCCATCCTCTGCGCCAGGAGGCTGTACGGTTTGTATTAAACGGCGGCAAGCGTTTTCGACCGGCACTTTCGTATTTGGTGGCGGAGGCATATGGCCAGCGGGATGCGCGGGTACATCTGGCGCTCGAGACATTTCACAAGTATCTACTGGCGCATGATGATGTCATTGATCGTGACGTGTTGCGAAATGGATCACCGACGGTCCATGCCAAGCTAGCGCAGCTGCGTGGCGATGCTAGCGACGCTGTGCATTTTGGTAACTCCCTGGCGATAATTGCGGGGAACCTCATGGAGGCCGCGACACAGCGGATTATTCTGGAAACAAAACTGCCCGCTAAGACGACTCGGTCGTTGCAGCTGCTTATTAACCAAGCCGTGAATGAAGTGACGTGGGGCTGGTGCGATCAATTCATGATGGATTACGAGCCGCTCGACAGTCCCGGGCTCACGCAGGAGCGTATCGAAGAGTCGTTGATATGGGTGACGGGGCGGTACAGCATCAAGCTGCCGCTGTATTTTGGCCTTACCGTGGCAGGCCAGCCCGTGCCGGATGGCCTAGAGAAGTTTGCTGACACCGCGGGGCTACTTTATCAGACGGGCGATGACGTCATCGGTATCTTTGGCGACCAGCAGAAGACCGGCAAATCGAATGCTGGCGATCTGCTGCAGGCCAAGAAGACGCTGCCGCTATGGTTTGCATACCAGTCTGCAAATAGCGACGATAAGGCGCGACTCATGAGCATCGTCGGCAACCCGGCTGCGACTGTCGGCATGCTGGCCGAAGCTCGCGAGATTATTCGCGCGGCTGGCCTGCCCCGGGCATTACAACGTATGGATACTTGGCAGAAGGAAGCAAAAAAACAACTCCAAGCGGTAAGCGCATCGCTGCCCGGCGAGTTAATAGAATTTTTGGATGGCTTTATCGATTTCTTGGGAGCTCGGGATTTCTAGCTAATATCATCTTGGCTGCTGTTCAGCCACACAATCGCCTCGGTCTCATTATCGAAGCCGCGGAACGCTGATTTGTTGAGGTTCAGCGTAGAGAGCGATCCGAAAAATATTTCGCTGAGTTCGTTCTGTTTGACGACAACTGCAACCTTGGAGAATTGACGCAACTTCCACAAGATCGAAACGCCTTTCAGCTGAACTGGCAGGCTTACTGCCGCATTGACTTCTTGAATGTTGTCCAGCAGCTTATTGACGCCCGTTTCGTGGCTTAGCGCTAGCGCGGCCTCAGCTGGTTCCTCTAGCCCTTCTACCTCAAGATCACCCCAGGTTTTGAGATAAATATAGTCTGTGCGATTTTCGACGGTGAATTGTTTTTCAGCCATGATTAACTCGCTTATTTTCTAATGGCAGTATAGCAACGGTTATCGAGCGTCGCAATGCTACAATGAGCCTATGCAGACAAATGCCCTCACCTATCTCCTTCAGGAAACTTGGAAAAGCCCTATCTTTGGCGATTCATTTCATGTCGATGCTTCCCTGCTCAGCAGTACTGTCATGCAGGACTTCAAGGCCCTGGCCACTGGATTCTCTGAGGATCTGTACGGGTATATTCGCCCTGCCCTAGCCGATTTGCGCGACGACCAAGTTCGCGAGATAGTCGCCCAGATAGTTCCCAAGACGGTGAGCTTCTGCCCGGCCCTGGCCGCTGGCGAACTGGATGATTTGCCGCGCCTGCAGGCCGTATCAGTGGCAATCGGGCTGATGTATTGGGCCGATCAGACTATGGACCGCGGTGACGTGACGATGCCTCTGGCTATCCGGTTACTGGGGCATGAGGCTCCCACTATCGCCGCAGAAACGCAGAAGCTGGTCGACCCGCAGCTGACTGCTCTACAAGGGATTTCCAAGGAAGTGTCGGTATTTGCCAGGCCTGAGGATACTGCGCTGGTGCTGGACTGTTTTGACCAGCAAGTCCTGATGAACGAAGTGCGCCTGGATGATCTGAGCCGCGAGTTCCAAGACGTGAACGACCAGGCTGCTTTTCTGGAGACCCACGCAGTCGATATAGCCCGGTTCATGGTTATCGATGCTGGCTTCCCAAGCGTGTCGTCGTCGCTATATGCCATCTATCGCCAGCACGATCGCCAGCTCCCACCTTTGTCGGAAGTGTATGATACGCCCGAGCTGGCAAAATTACTTCGGATATGTAACGCTGTCGTGCGCGTGGCCGACGAGTTGGGCGATTGGGAAATCGACGCCGGTAAGCATCCTGAATGGGGCGATTTTAGGATTAATCTGTTCAACCAAGCACACCCGGCGCTCATCGAAGCATTTCTGACTGAAGCGTGCGTAGAGGAGGCTGGTGCGGTTGCGCAGCTCACCCACGCTTTCGAGCATTTTCATGACGACGCCGCGGCGCGCGCAAAATATGGCGATGCCATTCTGGATGTTTTCTTCGACCATGCCCGGACGGCCGTCACCGCTCTCCCCGCGCCCATTCAGGAGCGCCATGCGCGCTATATAACGCTCTGCAAGAGGGTTCTAGAGATTGGATACGTTAACCGCATGGGTGACATGGTTTTGGCGCAGGGAGAGGCTGAGAGCGGCCAGTAGGTTTTCGTGGTGGCCTGAGCGACCGATAATCAAAATGCCCGTCGGAATGACGGGCATTTTTGCGTTTTTGACTATTCTATTCCAACCAGTACTTCCAGATCGCCATCAGGAGGAAGGCGAATGAAAGTGCCGTGAACACAATGACCATAAAGCTATCGTAGGTGCTTTGCCGGGTGGCAGCCGCAGATGGTTTCTTGCGGCTGCGCGTGGCCGGACTTTTTTTCGTTGCCATCGGGTGGCCAGCTTATTTCGTTACGGAGATAGTCTTACCTTGTTCGGCAAACGGTGCAGATACCACGAGGCGTCCGTTGACGTCTTTGTTGATCTTGTAGCCAACACCGTTCGTGGCGCAGACTGTGCTACACTGTGGGTCCTTTGGTATCGATACGACGTATTTACCGCTAGTGGTAAGTGCAGTAAGGTCGATAAGACCTGTGCATGATGCCGCACCAGTTGCACATACTTCAGTAGTCGTCGTGGTGATGCTTCCTGGCAGCGCGCCGTTGTTATCGAGCGCGTATTGGTATACGCCGTTGATGATCGTGTTTACGTCGGCCGAACGCTGTGAGTTACGCGCATCACCGAGGTTCTTGCCTGGGTTGATTGCAATAATAACAATACCCGCAAGGATAGCGATAATTGCGACCACCAGCAAGACTTCTAGCAGTGTGAATCCTGCCTGAGTTTGCTTCTTTATTGATGTGAGACTTAGCATAAGATCCCGCCCTTTCTTAGTGCTGTTTAAACTTTTTAGCTTACTTCCTGCCAAGAAGTAATGCTTATGCTTGACGATCCAATTGTAACATAGATCTGGAGTTTTTTGACAACGTTTCCGACCGTTCCAGCGGTCGTAATAGTGCGTGTAGAGGCGCCGGTGTTGGTGACGGTATATGTGCAGCTCCCCTGCCCCAACACCACCGAGTTAGTCCCGGTGAATGCCGTGGCGTCATGAATTTGCTGCAGAGCCTCTTCACCACAGGCCGTGGCTAGCCCCCGCGCTTGCCGCGCTTGCTGCTCGATGAGGCTGCTGCGTTGTGCGTCGGCGCCAACAGACAGCATAACTAGGCTTATTGCCGTAGCGGCCGCGCTGACGATCAACACGACAAGCAAAGCGATATAGCCGGACTGCGATGAACGCTGAGTATCTACCATCCTACCTCCGCCGAGCTGGTAAATGTGCGCTGATAGTCGTATTCGTTGCGACTGTTTGGATTGGTCCGTCCCATAGTGAAGCTAACTTGTACAATGCCGCCCGTGCCCGACCTGGTCAAGTTTGTGAACGTTAAACTCGATATTTGTACATCAGCACTCGTAAGCGCGACTGCAGCTGCGGCGCCCTCGGTCACCTGTAGGGTTGTACCGCTCAGGTTGAAGACGGTTGGACTCAGGCTGCCGGTCGGCACCACAAGTGTAAGCGAACTGGCGCTCGCCGCAGCCGCAGGCGCCGTGATGGATGTGGCGTTGCGGATGGTCCTCAGCATGTAGTCCATGACGGCGGTACCTTGGTCGTTTACTTCCAGGATGCTCTGGGCTTTCACCCGAGCATCCACGGCTGCACCAAAAAAGTACGTGACCGAGCTAAGCACCATGCTCACGATGACCGCGTACAGCAGAAGCTCGATGAGAGTATAGCCGGTTTGATTTGTGCGTAGCTTCTTCATATTAGTTTGGCGCAAATGTTATTTCCTGCAACGTGGTCGAGGCGCTTGCGGTCACGGCGATATCGTATGTGCTGCTGTAGGCTACGCCAGTTATCGAACTGGTGGTACCGGTGACGTCGAGCGTTTTGGCCAAAGTCATGGATGCGGGCGTGCCGATGTTGACTACCTGGAACTCACCGGTCGTGCTGGCGGTCCCTACCAGGGCGTATTGGTGGGTAGCATCGGTGTCAATGTCGTTGATAGTGCCCGCGGCCGTGAACGTACCCAATCGTACTGGTGCAGTGGGCGTAGTGATATTGATGGCATCTAGGGTGGTGCTCATGCCCAGTAGTACGGTATTGCCGTAACCCGTGATTGATAGCGCCGTTAGGGTTGTGGCCGGATTGTAGGTCGCTGCCAGTGCTGGTGCCGTCGGCGTCGTGACGTTGATGACTAGCATTTCCTGGGACGTTGACGTGGTGGCCACATAGGCGAAGTTGCCGCTAGCGTATATCTCGCTCATGGCGATGTTGTTATTGTAACCACCAACGATGGTGGCTGATGCGGGCGTTGTAACGTCAACTACATTGAACTCATTGGCCCCTGTGGTTGAGTCGTTGCCTCGTATGAGGTAGGCGTAGTTACCATTGATCGTAACAGCCCTTGAGGTGCTAGTCCCGGCCGAATAGGTCAACGTCTTTACGAGCGTTGGGTTGGTGGGCGTTGTAATATCGATAACTTGTAGTGCGGCCGACGTTGAACTGGTCGTGACATAGGCATAGTTACCGCTTACGGCTACGTAGGTCGGCGTGTTGGCGAAGCTTTTTGTGGCGACGACTGCCGGCGCGCTTGGTGTCGAGATGTCGATGACGATGAAGTTGTTGCTGCCCGATATGCTGCGCACCATGTATGCATACTTACCCTGGACGGCGATCCTTAGCCCGCCCGTCGCGCCAGTGGCTGCGGTGCTGCCAACCTGGATGGCATTTGCCCACGACTTGATGGCTGCCGCCCAGTTCATAAGCTGACTGATCACCGTGACGCTGCCGGTAGTGCTGCCGGCCTGTGGCCAGGTCACGGTGCTGGTGATGGTTTTGCGATTGGCGGCCGCTGTCGCTACACTAACCTGGCGGGTATAGATCCCGTTAACGTCGGATGACCCTGAAAACGCCCACGTACCACCGCTCTTTGAGAGCCCGTATGTTGAATCGACTAGGTTGGTATAGGCCGCCCCACCGATGTTGCGTGCCGCGTCAATACCTTCGTCGGCTAACATCATAGCCAGTTGTCGGTCGTTAGCATTGTCGGCCGAAGCGCGCCCGTATATCAATGCCCCACCAAGCCCGGCGACGATCACCCCGAACACAGCCACGGCTAGAAGAACCTCGGCAAGCGAAAAGCCAGCAACCCTTTGGTCTGACCGGCGATTAATAATCGACCATACCCTTGGCATTGACGGTCACCGTCCTGGTTGAATTAGTTGTGCTCGTTAGAGTGATGCTGCCTGTTGTGTTCGGCGAGGCACTGAATTTAGCAAATTGTATTTCGCTCAGGCCGCTTGGCGTGACCGATGCTGGAATAGTCACGCTCTCGTCATAGGCGGTGTTGCGCGTGGCATAGCTGGTCCCCTGGAAAAGCGTAATGGTCGTGGATGTAATTTCGACGCTCCAGGCGTTATCGTAGGCAACCGCCCGCGCATATGTTTCGGCTCGTCGTATAACGCTGGCCAGCTGTTGGGCGATCAGATCAAGGTCGTTGCGGCGTACGAACGATTCGTACACCGGTACAGACATGCCGACGAGCATGCTGATGATAGCCACCGATAGCAACATTTCCAGCAGCGTGAATCCCGCCGTTTTGTTCATTTGTTTAGCCCCCCGACCAGACTGTAGATTGGCAGGATGACGGCGACGGCTACGAGTAGGACGCCCGCTGCGACGAACAGCAGCAAGAACGGCTCGAGGATTGCCTCGAGGTTTTCGGTCGTGGCGTCAGCCTTTTGCTCATACGTTCGGCCGATGGTCATCAGCACGGTCGAGAGCGAACCTGAACGCTCACCCGAAATAATCATTTGCTGCACGGCTGGTTCTAGTAACTTCTTGCTACTGCGATAGCTGGCTAAGCTCTCCTTGAAGCTGTAGCCATCGTCCAGGTTTTTGCCTAACTGCCGATAAAGCTCCTGGTATGGGATTGAGCTACTGGCCGCTACCAGCAGGCCAATTGCTTGCGTTATGGGCAGCCCAACTTCTAGCAGCGTGCCAAACAGATACCCAAACTGTGCGACCTCTATCTCGCGCATCAATCGGCCGATGCCGGGCAATGCGAACAGGATGCGCTGGCCAATCCATTTGGTGCGCGGAAAAGCGAACAGAATATATCCAAGCAGGATACAAAAGGCGATAAATCCAGGCACAGCTACGATGCCGTACTGTTTTAGGAAGATGCCAAACTGGATTACTACCTGCGAGAGGGGCGGCAGTTTGGCATTGAGCTGCGAAAACGTGTCGCTCAGCCGTGGCAGCAAAAACCACGCCACGCTGAGCCCTACAACCAGCGTCAGGCCAAGAACGAATGTCGGATAGATCAGGGCCGAGCGCAGTTTCGATCGGAACATGTGGCGCTTCTCTTCCTGTTGGGCGGCCAGCTCCAGGTTATCAATCAAGCGTCCGGACTGCTCGCCTAGCTGTACGAGCGCCAGTGTTTGTCCGCTGACGATTCCGGATCGTTTCAGCGCGTTAGCGAGCGAAAAACCCGCTTCGATGTCGGCCTGCATGGCAGCGAGGCGTTGCTTCATAGCTCGGCTGCGGGTAGTGGCCGTCAGGGCGTCAAGTGCTTGGCCGATTGACACGCCGGATTTTAGGAGGAGCGCCAGATTCTGGCTGAAGTATTCACGCTCTTTGAACGCAATGTGACCAAACCGTTGTTTTTTGGCTGGTTTTTTTGGTGCAGGTGTTTTCTCGGCTTTTTTAGGCATGTTTGCGCGCTGCCTTTGGTGGTGAAACTACCCGAACGACTTCGCTCAGGGTGGTCATGCCGCTTTTTACTTTCTGGATGCCGTCGTCGAACATGGCTATGCTGCCCTGTTTGTGGGCTAAGGCTTCAACTTCTTGGCCCGACGGTGATTTAAGGATGAGCTCCTGCATTTCGGGAGTGACTTCTAGGAACTGGAAGAGCGCAATGCGGCCTTTGTACCCCGAGCCGCTGCATACGTTGCAGCCCTTGCCAGCGTAGACGGTGGTGGTGCCTTCAAAGTAATCTTCGAGGTTAATGCCAGGGGTTTTGACGGTGAGATTCAGGGCTTCCTGGAGGGGCATGCTGTAGCGGCAGGTGGTGCAGATTTTGCGTGCCAGTCGCTGGGCAATCACAATCTCGAGCGTTGAAGCCAGCAGGAACGGCTCGATGTCCATTTCGATCAGGCGCGGGATGGCCGTTGCGGCGTCGTTGGCGTGGAATGTAGACAGCAGCAAATGGCCTGTCAGTGCAGCATTAACCGAAATCTCGGCGGTTTCGCGGTCGCGGATCTCCCCCACCAGGATGATGTTTGGGTCCTGTCGGACGATTGCTCGAAGCCCCTTGGCAAACGTCATATTGGTCTGCTCGCGTACCTGAATTTGGTTAACGCCGGCCATTTTGTATTCTACCGGGTCTTCAATGGTGGTTATGTTGACGTTTGGCTTATTGAGCAGCTTGAGCAAAGCGTATAGCGTGGTCGTCTTGCCGGCGCCCGTAGGGCCGGTTGTCAGAATCATGCCGAATGGTTTGGCCGCGTAGGATTCGATAAGTTGACGGTGTGTTTCGTTCAGACCAATGTCGCTGAGGCTGTAGTCCTGCACGTACGAGCTGAGGACGCGCATCACTACCTTTTCGCCGTTTACTGTCGGAATGAGCGAGACGCGAAGGTCTGTCGTGTGCGTGTCATCGTGGCGCTGAATGGCACCGTCCTGAGCCGTGAGGTGCTCGTCGATACGCATGCCGCTCTCGACTTTGATGCGGTTAAGGACGTTATCGTAGTTCTCTCGCGGCAACACCCCCGCTTCGCGCAGGGCTCCGTCCACGCGGAACCGGACTACAACGTTATCGAGCTGGGGTTCGAAGTGAATGTCGGATGCTGCAAATGATATCGCGTCCTTGATGATTTCGTCGACGATTTCCGGTGCAACGCGCTTTCCTGTCTCGATAATCTGCGAGAAGCGCGTTGCCAGCGGGCGCTCGTAGAGGTTGAAGCTAGCCTCGATGTACTCAGGCAGGGTGTACGCAAGGAGCGGTTTCTTCCCAGCTAGCAGCGGCTTTAGAGTTGCCGTGTCGATCTGCTTGGGCGCATCGGTTGCAAGTACTATTGCGTGTTCGTTTGCGCGAACAGCCACGACGCGTTGTTTGCGCGAGACGTCTTCGGGCAGTAGCTCGACCTGTTCTTTGCTGAGCGGATGCGCGCCTAGGTCGACGAACTTCAGGTGGTATTCCTCTGCCAGAGCCTGTCCCAGGAGCTGCTTGCTCAGTAGCTCAGAGCGGATCAGATAGTCAACATACCCTGCACTATCGTGCGAGGCGGCTTCGGCGGCCTTGCTATCTGCCTCAGAGACGTAGTTCTCCTTCAGCAGTATAGATTTGATCTGATCAATACTCGGATACATGCCCCACCCGTTTTAATTTCTTATGCTTTTGTCACTTCGTCAACTATTGTGGTTAATGGTGTGTCGGATTTGATGAAGAATTTGCGTGCACCGAGTGCGAGCACACGTTCTTCGTCTTCGTGCTGGCTGAGGTTGGACAGGACAAATACGGCGGGCTTTTCGGGCATGGTCTGGAGCTTTTGGAGTACCTGAAAACCGTCCACTACTGGCATGATCAGGTCAAGTAATAGCACGTCAAAGTGTTTGGAAGCAAGCAGGTCTAGGCCTTCCTGGCCATTGCCGGCGACTGTCACGGCAAAGCCTTCGTGCGTTAGCTTAAGCTCAAGCGCGTGTGACAGCGGCTTTTCGTCTTCAATAATCAAAACTTGCTTTTGACTGTCGGCCATGTGCACTCCTTCGGATGTTATACGTATTGTATCATAGACGGTAGCTCGGACTATTGCTGCTGGCTGATAAAGTCGCGGATCATGCCGATGATTTCGTCTAGCCGGTAATCGGCCTTTAGGATGTATTTCTTGGCACCGAGGCCGAGCATGTTGCTGACTTTGTCGGGGCTGGCCGAGTTGCTAACGACAAGGACAGGGATAGCGGCCCATTTATCGTTCCTTTTTAGCTCTTGCATGAAGGCCAGACCGTTCATGTCCTTTAGGTAGTAGTCTAGCCAGATGGCGTCAGGCAGCTCGTCGAGATTACCTAGATAGTCAATGGCTTGCTGGCCGCTGGCACATGACAGTACGTCCATGCCAGATAGTTTGAGCTTCTTGGTGATTGCCTGAAGGAGCAGTGTTTCGTCTTCGACAACCATAATGGTTGGGTTTGTTTGGGACATGGGATTCTCCTTACTTTTTCTGGTTTGTAGTTAACTCGTAGGTAGCGATTAGGTTCTTGACCTCGGGGCTTAGTCGCTGGCGTATATCTTCCTTGCTGAATGTACGGAGCGGTTCACGCGATGTCAAGTAGTCCTCGAGTTGAAGGTATGCCTTTAGGAGCATTTGATTCTGTGTGACGGATGGCTCTTGGCCTGGCTGAAGGCTGGATGTCACCTGGCGCACCTGATCGAGAGCGACATCGATTGAGGCCGGAGCCGAAACAAGCCCTGCCATGTAGACAATAGAATCAAGCAACGATTGGGGCTTCGCCGGGGCCGATGACTTGCCGAGCAGTGAGCTGAGGAATCCCATATCTAGAACTCCTCCGTCTCGGCAAATGCGTATGCAGCGCGGAGCCACGCGAGGCCGATAAATATCCCAAGGACATCTATGAACAGTGTGAAGACATCATTGCTTTGTGGGGCTAACAGGTTATGAATGACATACCCCAGAAATGCGAAGGCTGCGCCAAAGATCGGCAGTGTCAGCCAGCTGACAGCGCTGACATAGTGCGCGCCAATTTTCTTTCGAACCTTGAGCATCAGGATGCCGGCCGCGACATACAGTGCGCCGCTCCACGTTTCTATGACGTTGGAAGCATCAAATTTTATTTCATCGGTGGTGACTGGAACGTGGGGAAACCAGATTGATGCGATGGCCAGCGCAACGCCCAGGGGTAGTATGACGCTCGCTCGGGTCAGCCAGCCGGTAACGCCGATCAGTCGGGCAAAGCCTCGCATGCTCATGTAGATACCGAGGCTTGCTGCCATGTAGGGCAGGACGATGCCGCCACTTTGAGCCCATGCGCTTGAGTCCAGGTCAAGAGCTTCGATGATGGGGATCTGGATAGTACCAATCACTGCGGCTATGATTGAAAACGCCAATGCCCCGTAGGCAAGCCGCATCTTCGTCTTGTATTCGCCCAGTGCCGACACGATCACCACTGCAGCGCCGAGGTCGAGTACTCCTGATGCCAGGATCATCACTAGGTCAGTCGTCGTAAAAGTCTTGAGATTTTGGGCTGGTACGATCGCCAAGGCCACGCCGGCTACTATTGGCGTCAGACACAGCGTCGCGATGACTATGCCTGTTCTTATTTGTTTACGCATCGAGTGTTACCTCCCCTTCTTTTGCTTTCATGCCGCTCAGCGGTATACTAAACCAAAATGTTGTGCCCTTACCTTCTTCGCTTTGGAACCAAATTTTACCACCAGACGATTCGATGACAGCCTTTATGAGGTACAGCCCCAGGCCTGTTCCGTCCGTCTCTACCTTTACCGCGTTGGACGCGCGGAAGAACTTCTGGAATATCCTGCCTTGCTGTTCCTTCGGAATGCCATAGCCGCTGTCCGTTACCTGTGATACGACCTGATCGTCCTTCTTGGAGATAAAGACCGAGATTTCGCCACCCTTGGGGGTGTATTTGATGGCGTTGGTCAGCAGATTGAGGTACACTTGCCCGATCAGGCGAGGATCGAGGTTGATCTTGGGCAGGTCCTGATGAACGCTGATGATCAGTGTTTGTTTCTTCTCCTCGGTTTTTCCCTTGAGGTCGTTCACGATTCCCGACACGAGCTCGCCTAGGTCTGTCGGCTTAGGATCAATCATGATGCGCCCTGATTCTATGCGGGATATATTGAGCAGCGCGTTCACAAGGGCAATCATACGCTCGGTCGAGTCAGAGATGTTCTTGGCAAATTCCTGCTGGTCGGGTTGGAGCTTGCCGGCGTCACCCGAGACTAGCATCTCAGTAAACCACTTGATAGCCGAAAGTGGTGTACGCAACTGGTGCGAGGCCAGCGAGATGAACTCGGTCTTCATGCGGTCGATTTCTTTTTCCTTGGTGACGTCGCGCAAGATCGCGACAGCGCCTTCCACCTTATCCTCGACTTTTACGGGGCTGGCAATCATGCTCATGAGGAATTTGCGACCGTCCTGGCCCTCGAATTTATATACGCCGCTCACTGTCTCTCCAGTTTGAAGTGTGATGTAGGCCGGGCGTTTCTCGAGCGGCAATGGCGTGTGCGTGGTGTCGTCTGCTGCATATAATTGGTATGCTTCCCCCACGCGATGCCCCACGGCTTCACCGGGAGCTCCAAAACCAAGAAGCGTCGCTGCGACAGAGTTAATGAGCTCGATGTTTCCTTGTTTGTCTAGGGCTACAAATCCCTCACCCATGCTTTGGAACATTGCTTCGTCACGTTCGCGGCCAAGGGCAATTCGACGGTAAGAGTCGCGCAAACGTTCGGCCATGCGGTTGAAGGCATTGCCCAGCTGCCCTAACTCGTCGCCAGAGGTTACGGGAACGATGTGCGAGAAGTCGCCATTCGAAATTCGTTCAGCACTCAGGCGCAGCTGTGCGAGCGCACGTGCCAGCCAGGATGCCAGCAGCGCGCCAGTAACCAACGCCGCGAAGGTACTGAAAACCACCAATGCGACTATTGCCGTCAGAACTTTTGCTACGATGTCGCTAATTTGGGCACTTTCGAACTGGATACCTGATCGGTCGCCATCGGTTGCGCTGGTAATTGCTTGGTCCAGATGCGTTTGGGAGATTCGGAGGGCATCCTGAATCTGTGTGGTCGATCCGCTTGATAGTATCGTGTTGGTCTCGCTTAGGACGTCCTTGCCGGACGACTCTACCTCACTCACGATTTTTGGTGACACGTAGGGGTTGTCTATGTTTGTGAGCTGTACGTATTCGTCGATTTTTGTGTGAAGGTCTGCCGCTTGGTCGGCTACGATAGCTTTTTGCGTTGCGATAATTTGTTGGCTAGCGATCCCGGGCAAGAGGTCTTGTTGGTAGACCGAGCGTGCATCACGTAGCTTGACGGCAGACAGCTCGATGTTCTCGAGCGCATACAATCGACGCAAGTTCTGGTCGGTGAGGTTGGTGAACAGATCCGTAAAGTGGCGCATGGACAGAATTTGATACACCCCAACCCCAGCTATAATTGCCGCCAGAGCCAGGAAAGCAAGAAGTAATTTGACGCGTATGGATAAGTTTCTCATGAATTGCTGGCCTTGTTTTGTGCCATACCTTCTAGCGGCAGTAGGACGGTAAAAGTACTCCCTTTCCCCTCTTGCGACGCGAATGAGATACTTCCGCCGACTTTGTTCAGTACTTGCTTTACGATATACAGCCCCAGGCCGGTTCCGTCTGTGTCTTTGGTTTTGACGTTTGAGGCGCGAAATAGTTTGTCGAATATCTGTGCCTGCTGAGCTTTGGGCACGCCATACCCAGTATCTTCGATTGCGATTCTGAGACTACCTTTACTGGCCTTGCTTTTAAGCTTTTCGACGGATGTGCCGACATTGAGCGTGATATGGCCGCCCTTTGGCGTGTATTTGATGGCGTTACTCAGGAGGTTTCGTATTATTGTGCGCATGAGAGCTTCGTCGCAAAGGATCTTTGGCAGATTGGCGTCAAAATGCTGTTCGATATGCCGATCGTTGGTAAGCTCGGACAGATTGGTACGCAATTCCTGTACTATCTCATGGCATAGCGTCTGAACGTCCACCTCTTCTAGCCTGACTGGCAACGAACCAGCTTGCAAGTGCGAGATGGTGATGATCGCATCGACGATCGACGCCGAACGTTGGTTGCTCTGGTAGACCTGCTGCATGTACTCCTTTTGTCCGTCGCTGAGCGGGCCGGCATCGCCGTGCAGGAGGATCTCACTGGACCATTTGATGGCAGATATAGGTGTACGCAACTGGTGCGAGGCAAGGGTTAGGAACTCGTTCTTAGCTTGGTCTAGCTCTTCCCGCTCGGTTATCATACGGGCTTGCAGATTCTCGCGGTCTTGTTCATAGACGTAGATACCCAGCGTCACAACAAGCAGGCTAACTGCCAGCTGCCGGACGGTTGTGAGGCTGTAGGCAATACCGGTGACGCCAGCAAACTCCAGCCCAATGATGGTGAGTATCGCAACGCCTAGCGCGAGCATCCAGTACCATCCAGCCCGCCGACCGACGAGGAAGAACGCACCCACCGGAAAGACAAAGAACCAAAATATACCAGTGTTTTTGGTGCCGCCGGTTATGAGCATTATCATGAGCATGGTCAATATAATGCACAGCAAGAGATTTTTCGCGAGACGTGTGTTGCGGGTGGCCATAACACCTATGGCATTCAAGAGCGACGCGCCACTTCCAGCTAGTTCCATTATGCCAAGAGCCGGATCGTTATCGAGGAATTGCAACATCCCAAATATCCCAAGCGATAGGAATGCCAGGAATGAAAAGGCATTCACAATATACAGCGATGAGTCCAGTGTGGTCTGCAAAAAACCTACACGGCCCTTCTCGCGTGGAATCTGCTGGGAACGGTGCGCCAAACCAGCGCTCATGGCATAGCCCTCCTGAGCGACGGCTCGTTATCGAACGGAAAAGTTCATATGCTTATCGTACCATACGCCAGTCATTTTTATTCCGCGTCATCAATGCTGCAATTTTGCACGCAAGTAGTACTAGCTTCTCGCTTTGGTTTGGAGTATGGATTGGCGAATAAGGCGAGACGTTCGAGCATGTCGGTGGCTTGGGCTGCGATCGGCGTATCGGTTAGCTTATATTCTTGGCCCATGTCCAAAATGCGGAGCACTGCGTCGAACGCGTGTTGTTTGGTTGCGCGCTGCAGGGTGATGGCAAATAGTAGCGGCATTAGCGCGTCTTGCTCTGTCACCCCTAGTTGTTCGAAGGTTTCGTACCAATGCGGCTGGTGTTTGCTGTCGTGAAGTATCGCAATAAACGGTGCTGCCGAGCCGCGGATAGCTTTGGGTGCTGTAATTTTTCGTGGTGGCAATGTATCGGGTTGCAGGGCAGCAGCGCTCAGAAGCCCCATGACGTACATGGTGTGGTACGCCGATGCGAGCAGATAATTTGATCGTGCGGCACCGGTTAGGCTATCGAGATGCGCTAGGTTGGTTGCCGGTGATGGCAAAAATCCAGCTTGGTCTTCGACGTTGGTTAGGATCCGGTAGCCAAATGTTGCCGTCGCGCTCCAGGCCCTGCCTGTAAGCGGCCAGCTCAGCAGAACCTCACCACCCACGTCGTAATCTTGCTCATCCAGGCACCAGGCCAGGGTTGCCTCGGTCTCGGCCAGGATAGTGGCGCGGGGGCGTGGCAGTTGTAGCGGCTGGTTGCGATACTTGGCAAACATCATGGCATGGGTAAAGGCATAGATATTTTCGCGGTTGCAATGCAGCAAATCGAGCGACGTGGCTAGTATCGACTGCCGCGCTATAGGCATGTCCTGCGGGTGTGATTTCCCCAGAAGCTCCAGGGTCCAATGCTGTTCGAGCACGCGGTGGGGCTCGCGTTCCTTAGCGTGGGCCGCGTTCGACCGCAGGCTTTGGTCGAGCAGCTGATCAAACCGCGCGTCGGGATGGCCTAGCGCAGTCAGGCAAGCATGAGCCTGCGCAAAGTCCAATGCTAGCGATGGCTCCATGCAAATTCCCAGGCGCATGCGGTCGCTCCGCGCATATGGAATAAGCAGCGTGATTACATGATCGACCAGCTTCCTTACCTCTGGGTGGTGCGACGCGCGGCTAGCCGCTACCAGCAGCAGGCCTGTTTCGGATATAACCTTTTCGGCCTGTACGTTGTATGAGGGCTCGGTCGGATCGGTATAGCCGTGTGGCGCCAGTTGGCCAATGACGCGCTCGGCAGTCGTCAGCGCGTGGCATAGGCGTCGAATAATATCATGCTCATGCAAAGAGGCTCCTTGCGACGAAGGAGCCTCCCGATTGCCTTTCGGCGTTTGCATTAGCGTTGAAGCTCTTTGGCTGCACTTTTCAGAGATGCCAGGTTCTCAACCTCTGAACCATTCAGGTCGCCGTTCAATCGATACACACGAACAAATGTTCGCATCGTCCCGCAGAAACCTTCCCATGGCTCTTCGGCAAGCGCCATTGACGGGCCAAGCTCGCTGAGCGTGTTGCCAATCGCCTTGAAATCCACCGCCTTGGTGGCTAATAACTTCTTTACAACCTCTTGATGATCTACCCGCTGTGACATTTATCCCCCTGCTCAGAGTGTGAGCTTTTTATGTTTTTTAAATGCGACAGGCCCGCTTTTTTGCTCGGAACCATCTTTTTTATTATGCCCGCTGAGTCGGGTTGGGTAAAGACACATTTTAGCCCGTGTTGACATGTATGGATTGATACTACTGTCGTATTATGATATAGTTTTTAAGTTCGTCATCCGGCGAATTCGTGTGAGATCAAGGAGTGACCGTGTCACAAGGTCTGCTGTACCAAGGGCACAACTGGTATCACTGCAGTGGATGCTGCAATCCGACCGTCGGTCGGTGCTGTGGCCCGCTGCAGCCGTGGAGGACGGATGACCACGGGCACCTGCCCACCGCCATCCAGCGTGCCCACAGGAGCGGCCATCAGTTCGGGTACACCCCGGGCTACGGTGGGTACAACAACTCCAACGACTTCCTGGGGACACTCCTCGTGCTCGACGGCATTGCCGACGGGGACGCGGAAGAGGTCATGCTGGGAAGCATGATGGGCGGCGGTTTGGGTGGCGGCATCGCTGAAGTCCTTGTCGTCGAAGAACTGTTGGACGACGACCGCGACGATCGTCGTTACGGCGACGATGACGATGACGGTTTCGACCTCTTCTGATCGTCGGATCAAACGGCCCACCGCGCAGATGTGCGCGGTGGGCCGCAACAATTTTGCCTTTAAGTACCCTCTGTGAGGGTATTTTTAATCTCGCGAGAGTTGAACGCTACAGATACCCGGCTATCAGCGTTTTGCTCTTCGTCAGCTCGCTCGGGGTGCCTTCGAACATGACGGTGCCGCCTTTGTCCCCGCCTTCGGGACCGAGGTCGATAATCCAGTCGGCCTGGCGGATGACGTCGAGGTTATGCTCGATGGTGATGACGGTATTGCCCTCATCGACCAGACGGTTGATCAGCATATGTAGCCGCTCGATGTCTGATACGTGTAGACCGGTGGTTGGCTCGTCGAGCACGTAGACACTTCCTTTTTTGTGCAGCTCGCTGGCGAGTTTGATGCGTTGGCATTCACCGCCGGACAGCGTGCTGAGCGGCTGACCGAGGGTCAGATACTCAAGGCCGACGTCGTTGAGTGCTTGGAGAATTTTGGCGATTTCGGGCAGGTCGAAGAATTCTTTTGCTTCGGCCATGGTGAGCTCGAGTACCTCGGTGATTGATTTGCCGTTGTACTTGTAGGCCAAAACTTCATCCTTGAAGCGCTTGCCATTACACACGGTGCAGACCGTCTTGGCGTCGTCCAGGAATCCGAGGTTTTGGGTCAGAAATCCTGCGCCTTTACAGTTGTCGCAGGCGCCTTTGGAGTTGAAGCTGAACAGGCCGGCATCGACTTTGTTGGCGGTTGCGAAGGCTTTGCGGATGACATCCATCAGGCCGATGTACGTCGCCGGGTTGGACCGGCTGGACGCGCCGACTGGTGATTGGTCGACGACGATCGCGTCGGGGTGTTGCTTCAGGAAGACCTGATGGATCAGCGAGCTCTTGCCCGACCCTGCCACGCCGGTAATCACGGTGAATATACCGGTCGGAATGTCGACGTTGACATGCTGGAGGTTGTTGGCGTGGGCGTCGGTGATACTGAGCTTGCCATTTGGACTCCTGAACTCAGTCTTGATCGGCGACTGGTCCTTGAGATGTGTGCCGGTGAGCGTGTCGGACTTGAGCAGGTCGTCGTAGGTACCTTCGAAGACGATTTTGCCACCCTTCACTCCGGCCAGTGGGCCGACGTCGACGATGTGGTCTGCTGCCTTGATGACATCTGGGTCGTGCTCGACCACGATGACTGTATTGCCTTGGTCGCGCAGCTTAGCAAGCAGCTCGTTCAGGCGGTGCACGTCGCGTGGGTGCAGGCCAACGCTCGGCTCGTCAAAGATATACATCACATCAACCAGGCTGCCGTTGAGGTGCTTCACCATCTTGACGCGCTGCGACTCACCGCCGGATAGTGTGTCGGTCATGCGGTCCAGGCTGAGGTAGCCCAGACCGATCTCGACCAGGTTCGAGAGGCGCTCGAGGACGGTCTTGATAAGCGCGCGATTTTCGCCAGAGTCGAGCTTCTTCACGACCTCCACAAGCTTGTCGACTTGCATAGCTGCGAGGTCGGCGATGTTGTGTCCGTCAATTTTGCAGGCGAGGGCCTTTTGGTTCAGTCGCGCGCCGTGACAGAGTTCGCACGGCCCCATGGCCACGAATGGCCCGACGGTCTTCTGTGTGCGCTCGGACATGGTCCGGAAGTCGCGCTCGATGATGTATTTGCGGATGAATTTATCGACGATACCTTCGAATTTGAGGTTTACGCCCTGGATGGTGTTGGTCGCGATGGGCTTGGAGTGGTACAGGTCATGAAGCTCTTTCTCGGTGAAATCCTTGAGTTTCTTATCGAGGTCGAACAGGTTAGCGTGTTTGACGATCTCGAGTCCCCAACTCTTTTCACCGACGTATTCCGGCAGACGAATAGCGCCTTCGTTGATCGACTTTGTCATATCGAAGGCCAATTCTATGTCGAGACCGAGCTTTTGCCCCAGGCCGTTACAATTCGGGCACATGCCCGCGGCGTCGTTGAACGAGAACATATTGGCATACCCGACGTACGGCTTGCCAAAGCGTGAGAACATCAGGCGCAGCGCCGTCGCGATGTCCGTCACCGTGCCGACGGTCGAATGCGATCCGCCGCCGAGCGGCTTCTGGTCCACGACGACCGCCATGCTGAGGTTCTTAATCTGGTCCGCCTCTGGTTGCGCGATGCGTGGCAGGAAGTTGCGCACGAACATGCTGAAGTTTTCGTTCAGCAGGCGCTGCGACTCGGCCGCGATCGTGTCAAAGACCAGACTGGACTTGCCCGAGCCGGACACGCCAGTAAAGATTGTGATCTTGCGCTTCGGAATTCGGAGCGTTACGTCTTTAAGGTTGTTTTCGCGAGCCCCGCGGATTTCGATGTATTCCTGCATGCATACTCCTTTTATGTAATAGTAACGCGAAAGGAGTCTGGCTAGAAAGGCGCCCGTGCGTCGTGCTTCTGCACCATGAAGATGCTGTTACCGTCCGGGTCCTTCACGTTGAACCACTTCACGCCCGATCCTGGGCCGAAGAGGTCGTCCTGCACGTCGCTCACGCCAAGGTCTTTGCCACTCAGATCTTTGTGAGTTGTCTCGACGTCAGATGTTTCGAAATAGATCGACAGTGTCCCTTCTTTGATACTCTCTGGCGACATGCTAGCTCGCGAGAGGGTCAGCGAAGCGCCACCGCCCGGGAATGCCAGGGTAACCCACCAGTTATTGTCGTCCTGACGATACTCAGTCGAGACTTTGAAGCCAAGCTTGTCTATATAAAATGATTTAGACGCGTTCATGTCGCCGACGTTCACCGAGACCATCATTAGTTGGTTGGCTATGTGCATGGTAGCTGCCTTTCTATTGCAAAAATAATGATTTGTTCGTATAATCAATTTACTTGATATTCAAGCTATCGTCAAGAGATTTATCCATGCATTCCACTCCAGATCTACAGAAACAGGTTTTTATGGCCGCACGCGATCAGGGCATCAGCTCTGTTCTGTTTCGTAATGCCATGAGCCGGAAACTTGGACTAAACGTGACGGATTCGGAGTGTCTGAGCCTGCTATCGATAAAAGGCGTTGCAACGCCGACGGAACTTGCGCGGTATACAGGGCTGACTACGGGCTCTGCTACGGCCATGCTGGACAGGCTCGAGAACGCTGGGTTTATCCGGCGCTCCCCCAACCCGCATGATCGTCGGGGCGTTCTGGTTGAAATTAATGAACAATGGGCGCAGATGGCCGGGCCACTGGTTGCCGGTGTACAGCAAGCCCACCGCGAGCTCATCGCAGGCTATTCGGATAAGGAACTGGAGCTTATCGCGGATTTTTTGGGTAAGTTTACGCAGAATGTGGTGGATCAAACCAAGGTTATCGAGACGGAGTAGTATTTGGTGTAGATAAATTTAGGATATGAAAAGGGGCGCCTTGCGGCGCCCCTGTGGTTCACTTCATTTCACGCTGTTTCCATCAGGCCCGTGTAGACGCTGACTCCGCCAGACTGACGGGCCAGGTCGGACAGCTCGGTGACCTCTTCCGGGCCAACCTGCACGACGTGCATCTTGACACCTTGCAGCGCCGAGATGCCCGGCACGTTGGCCTTGCCGTCGGTCACGAGCACCAGTTCCGGTTCACGGAGCTGTCCTTCGTTCATGAGGGCCTGGACTCGTTCGGCGCTGGCCCTCAGAGTAGAGTTGAACTCAGTCGTTCCGCCGCGATACTGGAGCGGGCTGGTTACGATCTGCATCAACTCGTGGGCTGATGCAGCGTCGAAGGCGTGATATTCCTTCTGACGGAGTGTGCCGTCAAAGAACCGAACGTACACCTCGGCGTCGCCTTCGATCACCGCCCAAAGGCGGTTCAGGGCGACCCCAGCAGCTCGACTTGCAGAGGTAGCGCCGCTGTCCAGCATGGAGCCGCTCCCGTCGATGACCAGGAACAACAGTTGCTTCTTGGCGCGGCGGGTGTGTGGTGCGCGAGTGCTCAGATCCCCCATTGCCGCCTTGGCCTTCAGGAGGTTGGGTGGCAGGGCGAAGTCTGCCTGCGGGATGCGCGGCAGCTCGCTGAGGTCAGTGATCCCGCGCCAGGCGATGTCCTCGCCGTCGGGGTCTGCCATGGGCTTCGAGCGGCCACGCTGGAGTTCGCTGATCTGGTCGAGGTGCCGCGCGATGCGCAGGATCTCGCCCAGATCCATTCCTTGGACTTGCAGCTCGATGCCGAGGAATTCTGCGTCCGTACCCGGTTCGTTGCTGAAGGCAGAAGCGAACTTCTGCAGGTAGGCGATGTCCGTTGGCGTCAGGTTCTCGACCTGCTCTATTGCCGCTTGGATCGCCTTCAGGAAGGTACCGACGGCGCGCAGGCCGATCTCCATCAACGCCCAGCGGAGCTCGATTTGCCGGAGCAGCCTGAGCACGCGTACGGCCTTGGTGGCATGGTTGTACCCGGGGATCTCGTTGAGATCCAGCTGGTCCAGCACCGAGTGTAGCTGATGCTGCATACGGTGGAAGTCCCTCTCGAAGATTCGAGCGTAGTAGTCTTGGTTGCCGATGCCATGCCGGTCAGCGAAGGCTTGCGCCTCGATGATGGCGTGGGTGGCGGCTTCCATGATTGCTTCGTCCTCGTCGAACTCTGCCACCTGGGCGCCTCCGGCTTTCGCCAGCAGGTCCCAGATGAAGTCCCACTCCAGGTCCGACAGTTCGCCTAGTCCCTCGCGGGCGGCGATGTGCCGGATCGTTCGTTCGGTAGGGAGGATCAGGTTGGGCGGGTCGTTGGCGTAGCGCATGGTCTCACCCCTTGTCGTTCGTGAATGCCGTTCGGACTTGGGCCAGTACAGACAGCCTCGTCTTTTCCAGGCTGGGGTGCACCTTCATGACCACCAGCTCTGCTTCGTGTTGCGCGAGCACACGCCTGGCCTCGTCTTTGGTGAGGGCACCCTTGGCGTAGTGCAGCCTGGCGATTTGCTTCTTGATCGCAGTCAGCTTTCTGTCCAGCTGAGCCAGGTCATGCTCGATGGATGCTCCTGTCATCTGGTGATATACTGACTTCTCCAGCGCTTTAACTTCGGACAGGATGCGAGCTCGTCGAGCGATCTGGGCGGAATCGTAGCGCAGCGCCGTAGCCTGCTCCTCGATGCTCGCCAGAAGCGCGATCATCTGCTCGAGTGTTTCCGGTGTGGCGGGCTCGTTGAGGAGCTGTCGCACCTTCTCGAGTTCTGCTTCGAGCTGCTCCATTGCCTCCTCGGCGGCCAGCGAACGGGAATGCTCGCTGATCAGATCGGCGATGCGCATCTGCGTCTCGGTCGAGTGTGCTCCCGGAAGGAACGCGATCGCGTTCACATCGTTCGGGGCCACGTGGTCTCGGCCATTGATCGCCGCTGATGCCTGCGTGAGCCGCATGGCCATGACAGCCGTGCGCGGTGAGATGACGATGCCATCTTTGCTGAGCTCGACGATGATCTTTGCCAGCAGGGCTTGCATGGCCCGACTGACGGTGACATCCTTGGCTCGCTGCTGCAGGCCGGCGACTTCTTCCCAGGTGATGAGCGTGACCTGGTCGTGGCTCGTGTCGGTGACTGCCGCGAAGAGCGCCTTGAAGGCATCTTCGCCGTAGTTCGACCACTTGACCTCGATTTGGACCGGGAAGCGCTCGACGAGCGCCGCGATCTCCGGGCCACCCTCCGCGATATCTTGCGGCGAGTGGTTGGTGGCGGCGACGATCAGTCGAGTCGCCATGGGGAAGGTCTGGTGCCCGTTGCGCAGCATGCCGGCGGTCAGCGTGTCCTTGAGGGTGGTTAGCACCCTCGGCGGAGCATCGAAGAGCTCCTCGAACACGGCGACCAGATGCGGCAGGAAGCTCCGCTCGGGATTGTACTCCAGCGCGGCGCCCGACGTGCGGTTAAGCGCGTCGAAATCCAGCCCCCCGTACAGCTCCTCACACGAAGTGCCTTGCCCGAACGATTTCACGTACGGGTTGGCGTCGGAGATGGCACCGATTGCGGCGTTCAGAAATTCCGACTTGCCGTGCCCGCCGGGTCCGCTGAAGATCAGGTTGAGACCGGCGGCGATGGCCAGCGAGAATGCCTGACGCATTGGGTCGGCGTCCACAAACATGCTGGTTGCGCGCCGCACCCACGGCAGGACGAGCGTGTGCTCGGCCGGCGGTGACTGCGTGTACGCTGTCGGCAGGTCGTGACTCGGGCTCTGCGACATGTCCACTCCTTGGTAGGTGAAATGAATTGTGAAGCTCCTGGGTTCGCCCAGTTAAGGGTGGAATCCTTAAGCCATATGATACCATAAAAACTCATAATAATCAATATTAAAGCCTCCGCATTACGGAGGTTGTGCGCGGTGGACGCCTCGATACGAATACATCGAGCGTCCACCGGGTGGAGTAGTTGCGGGCTCACCGCCAGCCGAGCAGCACATGGAAGAGCCAGCCTGATTGACGAAGGTGAGTTTGCAGTAGTTCTTCCGATCGAGGCCCAGATCGCCGTTCTTGACCAGCACCGCTCGCACCGACTCCCCGTGAGAGTTTCGGGACACGGCCAAAAGTCGTACGTCGTGCCGGTCCGCACAGAGACAGCGGTCATCATTGACTTGCTGTCGCAGGCACCTTCAAGAAGTCGAGGCTGTATGCGGCGGTAATCTCGAAGCCGCTTGCCAGCTCTGCCATCCGAGCCCGACCTGAGGCGATCGCGGCGTCGAGCGCTGATGCCGGCTGCGGGTCGAAAGGGTTGCTGAGGTGGTAGGTCATTGCTTATTCTCCATTCGCGCGTCCCGCCAATCTGGCGAAGGGGAAAGTAGGATGCATGTGAGCATTTGAAACGCCCCTTTGACCAGATCGGTCAAAGGGGCATGTGTGTTTAGCCGCGGCCATTCATCTGACGGAAGTAGGGAGCGTATGTGTCTGGCGTATGGTCGAAGGCCGCAGGCAACAATCCGCCTCCGACAAGATACCAAGCTTTTATAACCTGCTCACGATTCCCGATGGGCCCTTCCCCGCCTACCGCACATAGGACAACTGGCCTGCTTTCGCCTTGGAAGTAGCCATGCAGAAGGCGATCGGCTGCTGGGCGAATGGTCATTCGCCATTGGTCAGCCGCATAACGTGCGTGGCCAGCGCGTTCAATACGCCTTCTTCTCTTACTATACCCCTGAAGGGTCTGCCAGTGAGCGCGACCCCATCCTCCTGGCGGACTATAGCTGCGGCGACAACGGGTAGGATGTTCTCGACGGCTCGACCGATGGGACTCATGGTGGTGCCTTTCGTTTGGGCCATTTTTGGCCGGGAGAGAAGTCTTTATTACTTTAACATCAAGACATAGAAAATCAAAAGACGCCTCCCTAGTCAGTGCTAAAAGAGTGTAAAAATCGGTAAATGCGCATAAACCTCTGCAGCGTACGCCTCACATAGTGCCCTTAGATATTCGAGCGGCATAATCAGGCTCTCGGTAAGCGACAGCGAGATGGCTACTGTCGACTCTGCGCTGTGCGTCTGCGTCCAATCCAATACGAATAATCCGGCCAGCTCTTGCGTCGCTGGTGTTCCGCTGACCAGAAAGGGGCTGACCATGCCCGGCTGCATTCCGTAGAAGGTTACCGCATCGATGTCGTGTGGATTCAGAGTATGGTCGCGGCTGGTCGGGACGCCCAGATGACGGCTAGCCGCTTTGCGCTGAGCACGCGTTACGCTAAAGTTTCCGACGCCCGTCCACAGTACGATCTGCTCGGCCACGCTTCCGGTTATTGTCTTCTGGACTAGGCAGCCCTCCGGCAGTACGGCCTGTGTCTCGAGCGCCGTAAATGTTGGCTCGTGCCATGCGGTACTGGTCGGAATCGATAATTGCTGGCACAATGATTCGATTTGTTCACGTGTATGCATGGGTAGCCCATTTGTGTTATCCGCTAGAACCACCTCGGAACTCCTGTTATTTTACAAAAAATAGCACCCCTAGCGAGTAGGAGGCGGCGCGGATATCTAACAACCTGACAAGTATAGCATAAGCGCAAGATGCCACGTAACTGTGTATGATAGTATTAATTTTATGAACCAATTAACACAACATGAAATATCTTCGTCCCAGAAAGGCAAGCGCTTTACTGCTCTGTACGCCATCGGCTTGTTGCTGATTGCCGTGTTAAGCGGAGGCGGTGTTTATCTGTGGCAGCACCAGACGACATCGACGCCCGCCCAACAACTACCCCAGAGTGGCAGTGCGCCTGTCAAATCTGATACATTTACGTATTCATCCAAGGTTGGAGGCCTCAGCCTGACGCTTGCGAAAACATATGAGATTATTGTGAATGTTGATGGCAATAAGGGTGGTGCCCCGGGTGCAACTTTGCGTGTTGGTACTGTCCTGTCGGACAATATAGCGCAGGATAGTGCTTATAGCTGGGTTCAAGTAGATATTGATAATGTCGTAGGAACTATCGATCAAGAAGCTACAATCGTGAAACAACAAATGCAAAAAGATAACTACGATAACGTAAAATCTACCCCTGCGACTGTCGACGGCCAACCTGCGGTGCTTGTCACGGGTGACGGTCATTCTTATGCGGGCAGCAAGCAAGTATATGTCCTTCGTTCTGGAAGTTTTCTGTATACCATAACAGCCTCGGGCGACGACCCTGCGAGCATACTCGATGCCGTCCTAAAGGGTTTCAAGGTACGGTCGGTCGTAATCTAATTCCTTCGCTCTTGATACGTTGACTTTTTTACATTTCGCACTTGCCGCGCATGGTATATGCTAACCTTAATAACTTATGTTTTAAGGAATAAACGATGACCCAATACATTTTTGTATACAAGTCGAATGAGGCACTCGATTGGAGCAGCCTACCCAAGGATGAGGTCAAGAAAGTCATGGATGCCTGGGGCACATGGATTGGCTCAATGGGCCCGGCGCGCAAAGGCGGAACCGCGTTCAAGTTTGGCGGCACTAGCGTCACTCGGGATGGGCAAAAGAAGGCCGATAACCTACTGACCGGCTTTGCGATTGTCGAGGCCAAGGACTTTGACGAGGCGCTGCACATGGCACAAAACGCCCCAAATGTTATATCGGGACAAGGAAGCATCGAGGTCTATGAGGCCTTCGGCGTAGGAGCTTAGGAGAAAATATGAAACTCACAATGGTTCAATACAGGGTCAAAGCTGACCGCGTGGCGGAAAATGAAGCGTTGCTTGCTAAAGTGTTCGAGGCAACGGCAAAGCAAAAGCCGGCGGGTATTAGGTATGCATCTTTCAAGCTTGAGGACGGAGTGACGTTTGTCGCCCTCGTGCAGCTAGACGAGGCCATCCACACGGGCACTAATCCATTGCTAGAAATGCCAGAATTCAAAGAGTTCCAGGCCGGTATTGCAGACCGATGCGATGAAATGCCAGTGACCAAAGTACTTAGCTCTGTTGGCACCTATCAATTTTTAGACGAAGCGTAGTTAGTTCAACAAAGCAACCGCGATGCTTAGGGCGGTGGCAAAACAAACCCATGCCGCATATGGCAGTAGCATGTATGCGGCCTGTTTTGATATTGGCCAAAACAAACGTATACATGCGGCAATGCTTGCGAGCAGCAGAACAATTATGACGACGCTCGCCCACAGTAAATGTAGTCCAAAGAACACAAGCGACCATGCTGTATTGAGGGCGAGCTGCAATCCAAAAGCCGTGAAGGCTTGCCTTTTGGATTTGTTGTATCTGGCCGTCCACACCATGTATAGACTAAGTCCCATAAGCAAATACAGGATACTCCAGACCGGACCAAAGACCCAGTTCGGCGGATTGAAGAAGGGTTTTGCTAGATTCGCATACCAGATTGGGATGTTGCTAATGGTGGCAATACTGCCCATGCCACCAGCCGCAAATGCTAAGGCTACTGATGCGAAAAGCTTAACTATTTTCTGCATGATGACAGTATAGCAATTGGATGCGGCATATCGAAAGGCCCGACCTGCATCGGCTATGTGATCTAGCAAACGCTATCTCGGCTCCCAGCGCCACCCGTTGTTGTCGGTGCAGATAATGGCTGTGCCGTTGCTGGCGACGCCTGTCGTATTGTGGTCGATAATGCGGCAATACTCCCCTGCTTTGTAGCAATTGCCGCCATTTGTCAGCGGGTAGCAGGACGTCGACTGTGGGACGGGGGTTGTTGAGGTCGGCGCAGTGGTCGCTAACGGTACCACGTAGGTGCCAACTGATACTATTTGGTCGACGGGTGGCGTGGTGATATCTTTCGAAACGAGCGTTTTGTCTGTCTGTTTGCCGCCAGTGTATGTTACGTCGTATGTTAATGTCTCGACGCCGTCTTTGCCTTGCTGGGTAATTTTGGTCTGGCCTTGGGCCAGACTGCTATCACTTTGTTTTTGGGTCGAGTAAGCGATGGGCTGCGTTTCAGTTTCCTTATTGGTCGTAACTTGACCGGTTGCGGGCGCTGGCGGTTGAGTTTGTGCAAGAGGTTGTTTGTCCGTTCCCGGCGGTACGGAAACGATATTGGCAGTTGAGCTATTCGACGACGCGGTAATACCAACTAGGACAAAAAATACCAGTGCCAGCAGGCCAAACCGAATTAATGCATTTTTGCGTCCGAAGCGATTGCCTTTGGTGTACCGAGTAAAATGCTGTGGCGCAATAAGGCCCCACACCATGAGTATTAACGAGATCAAGAACAGGATTGCGAATAGGTCGGACATCTATTGGAATTATAGCAAAGTATAAACATTTTGGATTCTTAAGGGGAGCCAAGGCTGCATGCGACGCGAGGAATTAGGGCTTACAGTTTTGATTGGCTTGATTTTGTCTCCTTTAGTGAATAGAAACGGGCGTGTTGGCCTATACTAGAAACTAGCGTGACATTAATTCAAGATATACAAAACATCTACCGGCTTTTAGCTGATGATCGACTAGAAAGTCTAGGATTATTTCATATCGAGCACGACAAACTAGTTACGCCAATCGCTGGTGACACTTTGTCGCTGCTTGCCTATAGAAGCAAAAGGGCTAATGACGCCATCCCATATTCTACGGTCAAAGAGCTAATTGATGCGATAAAGAGTAGAGATGGCTACAGAGGTATTAATCATATCGGCTTTCACTACAAAACAGCATCGAAGCAAGATGCCGTAAAAGAAATAGTCAAAGAAGCTAGCGATAAGGGCTATTCGGTCTACCAAGAGCCTTCAACTGACGACGCAGATTGGATATTCGTTGGTGATTTGTCCGATGTTACAAATCCGCTCCTAGAATTCCTTCCGCACGAAGGCAGGACCGATGATAAGTGGGTTGATTATTACTTGCCACATATACAATTTGATATTGATACAGGCATGACGCCCAAAGAAATCGAAGCGTTAGTTAAAAAAATCATCAATAAACCTTTTACGCCGTACTCAATTCAAATCGATGGAGTCACGTATATACAACGAGTTAACCTATGCTGCTCAGAAGGTGTAAACTTGATGTTAGATGTATCAACAAACAATCGAGACATTAATTATCGGAAAAACTGGACCAGGCTAGTCTAGGCGCAAAGGCGACCCTCTGGTTTCCCCAAAATTTGGAACCCTATCCGAAAGATATGTGCCCATCAAAAAAGACCCTTCTATGCCAGAAGAGCCCCTATGGTGAAACCTGCCGGACCAGTTTTAGAATTCATTGTGGCTGGATTTAGTGAAATAAGCAACCAACTGAAAGAACTAGATATAACACTTGAACAGAGGCCTGTAATTTCATAGAATCTACATCTGTGATATAGCTCGTAAATCCGTTTGCTCGACCAGCAATCTTGACTCTCACCATAGAAAATCCAGAACAATGGTCGTGCACCCTCGGCCTCGCGCAACGCGAGGCCGAGGGTTTGAATCAGAAGGCCTATTACTTGAGGCTCAGGCCCTGGACCCTGGAAGGGTCGAGCTTACTGCCGTTGGGCGGGAACAGCGTCGCGATCTCGCCGACGATGCCCGACTGGAGAAGGATGCGTCCATCTCCGATGTCTGAAGCGTCGTAGATGAGCAAGCTCGCCCTGTAGGTGAGGTTGGTGTCGTTCACCCAGCGAGTGGGAAGCGGACGGCCCTCACCCTTCGCCATCCACTTGAGCGTGACCTTGAAGGTCGCGCCGTCTCCGACACCTTCGACAGTGGCGGTCTTGATCTCACCGCGGTAGAAGTAGTCTTCGCCTGGGTTCTGCACTTCGATTTGGCCGCCCGCATAGCTTGCAGCCATTTCCGGCGTCAGTTCCACTGTCTTTCTCCTTCTGATTGAGTCGTATTTGACTTAAGACACCATATAATACATATGTTAACCTGTCAATATTTAAGAGGTTGCGACGCGCCTAAACAGTTTCTCCCTTTACGGCACTGCGCATTCTTTTGTATTTTGAAAATATAGTATGAGGGTTGCATGTGTGAACTCGGCTACAAACAGGATCAGGCCTGTTGCATGGTAAATGAGCCTATTAGAATAGGAACGAGTAGTTTTATGATCTCAAGCTTCACGCTACCTGACTTCTTTGCCTCATTCTCTTCTATGCAGCCTACAGCGAATTGAACACTAAAAATAAAAAGTTCCAAGAAATAAATCTTGGAACTTTTTACCTCTGTTAAAAGTTGGATGATGTCATGGTGACCTCGCCGGACCGTACTTGGAAACAATTATGGGAATGTCTGGAAAGAATGGACAAGCAACTTGCGGGAATAGGCATTAGTAATGTCTAATTACGTACCGCGCCTAGACCTCAATTGTCGATTTGCGTGCTTGTTCTACCGAATCACCGATAAAGATAAAGTTACGGTCATGCTTTCCATTCGTATAAACCTGCACGAACTCACAGGAACCGAGTGCGGCAGTAGCCTCCTCGTATGTCATGTGCGTAGGGGTATAAATGACGATCTTGTCAGTTATCAGCTTTCTAATATTCGTAACAAGTTGTTTCAAGTCAGGGTTTTGCTTTTCGGGGTCGACTTTACCAGAATGCGTGCTCCAATACGGAATATCGTAAAGAACGACATCTGCCTTTATTTTGCTCAAGAGAGTTGGATCGCTCACATCGCCACACAGAACTTCGTAGTTTGCAACGCCCGCGTGTTCGAGATTTTTACGACAGTCTTCAACCACTTTAGGATCATTATCAACGCCAACAACTTTTTTGAAAGTCTTGGACAGCTCAATGAGACTTACACCAACACCACAGCAGAGTTCGCAGGCGACATTGCCTTCGTTTTTCAATCGCTGCGCAAGATAGCGAGCCGTCGCGGGATAACTGGCTATCTTAAGAGAAAGTTCATCTCCAGAAATATTAGAATCGTAACCTCGGGTCTGAATTATATCTGTTCGCATTGCTCTATTATATGCTATAAGCCCTACGGGAATCGAAACAAAACAACAGAGGTGAATTTGACAAAAATAAAAATGCTTCCAAAATCTAGTGTTTTTAGAAGCATTTTTACATCTGTAAATCCCGTATGGCTTGGCTTGGTGACCCCTGCGGGAGTCGAACCCGCGATCTTCAGGATGAGAACCTGACGTCCTGGACCACTAGACGAAGGGGCCACGTAGTGGTTGATACAGGTCAAATAGTAGCATAACAGAGGCGTGTAGTCCAGTATTGCCATGGGCCGAGTAGCTACTCAACATATTTTATTGTATAGTTGATGTGATCCGTTTTCTACGATGGGAGCTCCTTATGGAGACTGTTAGCGTTAGCCTTTCGGGTGCAAGCGGTTTTTGTTCGCTCTCGATAGTGGGATGGCACTGTGAGCCGAGCGTAGTCGCCCGGATGGATGGCCAAGACGTCATTACGGTCGACGTGACGCGTCAATACGCCGACCAACGCGTGAGGCTTGTGCAATTGCGCAAGGGTAAACTCCAGCTCATTGCGCTCGCCACCAGCTCGGACAAGGCCCCGCAAGTGGTTGAAGGGCGTCTGCCCAAGCTGGTGCCGGACAGTGATGTAGCCATGACCATCCAGCTCCCGCCGGAGCTCATCGGTGTTATAGATATCCTGACCGAACGTGGCTAAAACTGGTTGGTTGGGCGGCCGCACGCGTGGCTGCCCAACCGATTACTTCTAGTTTTGATAAGATTTAGGCCGGTGAACTTATTTCTCAAATGATTTAATGATTTCGAGGAGCCTGCTGGGCGTGATGTCGGCCTTTATGAGGTACCCGTCCGCTTTGGCTTGCATTGCCGCTTTGGATTCGTCATCTTCCTCGTAGTTGGTGAGGACAATGATGCGGGTGTTTGGCACTTTGTCTTCGGTGCCGCGCAAGGACTTCAGGATTTCGGAGCCCTTTTTCTCGGGCAGCATGACATCTAACAGGATAAGATCGTACGTTGTCGCAAGCGCTGCCTTCAATCCCTCCTGGCCGTTTTGGATGAGGTTGACCTGGTAGCCGGCACGGCTCAGGCTGCGGCTATACATTTCGCCGATGAATAGGTCGTCTTCGATGAGCAGGATAGTTTTGATAGTCATAATTACCTTCTGATCATTGCGTGGTTTTTGATCCAGCCTTCACGCTGAGTGATGATCGTCTTGTTTTCATTATCGTCTGCTTGCAGCTTCTGTGCAACGGTGCTGTAGATTGGGACGGTGAAGCCGAACGTCGTACCCTCCCCTTCTACCGATCGGACCCAGACTTCGCCGCCATGCGACTGCACGATAGCCTTGCAAATGTACAACCCTAGCCCGGTGCCGCTGACGGTCTGGCGCGAGCGATGTGAACGGTAGAATTTGCTAAATAGATTGCCCACAACCGATCCAGGCATGCCGATGCCGTGGTCCTGGACAGTTACCTCCACGAAGTTTTCCTTGGCGGTTGCACTTACGGCAATTTCACCACCGTCGTGGCTGTATTTGATGGCGTTGTCGATGAGGTTGCTGATGACTTCGCTGAGACTGGAGCGATCGGCCGCAACGGTAGGCAGAGTGTCGGCAATGGCGAACGTGAGCTTGCGGTTCTGAGTGCGGGCGCGCAGGGCAAGGTCTGGGATGAGCGACGCAACGATGTCGACCAGGCGATCCTCCTGGAGGTGTAGCTTTAGGTGGTTGCGGTCGTAACGCGAGACATTGAGGATGTTGTTGATGTAGCCGCTGAGGCGTTCACTACTAACCTGCAGACGGTCAATCAGCTGTTGCTGGTCGGCATTTAGGCTGGGCAACTCCTGCCCAAGCAGTTCGAGGTAGCCGCGAATAACGGTGATGGGCCCCCGTAGTTCGTGGGCAGCCAGGGCGATAAAGTCCATGTCTTCTTCGTCCGGTGCATAGTCGACGGTGCGGTCGATGAGCGCCAGGACGGTTGTAGGCTCGTTATCGGTCCGGGCATAATGGCCAATTATGTCAAAGATGCGCCTGCCTTCTTCGTCGGGAAGCTTGTCCGCGACGCGGTGCCATACATGTGTGTCGCGGAGTTTGTCCTGGCAGCTGGTTAGCCACGAGTCCAGGCCGTCTGATTGCTCGAAATTGAGCTCGATTACGTAGCGGCCATCACTGTCGGGGTGCGCGGGTGCGTCTTTGGTGGCGTATGCGACGTCGTTCTTGGCGTCCAGGGCGATGATGGCAACGGGTAACGACTCAATCATGGCTTGGTACAGACCTGCTGATTTAGTCTGGTCGCCGCTGGGCGCATGCTCGGACGCGACGGCCAGGTCATAGATGGCTTGCACGAGTGCCTTCAGGCCGCTCTTTTCGTACTGTGGCGTGTTGACTTCGGGTGGCTGCACTTGAGTAGACGAGTCGGTGACGCGAACAATCGCTTGCCACAGAACCTTGAGCGGACGGCTGGCAAGGCCGACGATTATCGGCGCAACGGCCAATTGCAGAACAATCAGCGCGACTAGACTGTACGTAAACGCACTCAGCGGTTCGATAGTTGTATACTGCCAGATAACCCAAGCGATGATGCCCGCAACGCTGGCCGTAAAGACTTGCGCCAGCATCACGATGGCCAGCGTGTCGTTGCGGTATTTCTGGAAAAATTCAGACATCTTTACTGCCATGTGACGGTTTGACTCGGTGCGGTGACGCTTATCCAGGTTTGGCCGGGGTTCAGCTTAACTTCTTGGCCATGGTCGTTTTTGAAGACGATTTGGTGGCGTTGGCTATCTTTGCTCCAGCTACCTACGGTGGCTGTCCCATCCTGGAATATATACGCCGTACCATTGCCGATCGAGGTCATCTGCTCGCGGTAGCCGTCCTCGAAACCGAGCTGGGTTGGGACTTTCATGGCTATGACGACCTTAGGTTTGAGCTGGTCGCCGCTTTCGCGATCCTTGTGCACTTCCCCGCCCTCGCTGCGTGGATAACAGTTGCAGCCCTTGTCGTAGTCGTAGTGTACGTTAAAGTATGCCGAGCTGATGACAATGTCGATCTTGGTAGCATTGGGACTCGTTGGCGGGGCTTCGCTTTTGCGCGGAAAGCCGGTGAACGAGCTGGCTGTGTAGCCTTTGGCCTTATTGAGTGCGTCGAGCTTGTCGAAATTGGTATATACATTGTGCGGGGCAAATCGATCGGTTGCACGCCAGAAATACGAACCGTTGAAGAATTCGTCGGCGTCCTTGAACGTGCCATTTCGGACTTCGCTGAGCGCGTTTGCGCTGCCGCCAACGTGGACGATACTGGGGTCAAATGCTGCCATCCAGTCAATGTAGTATGGGCGCACACTGCGGACGGGGCCGATCAGCTTTGGCTTGGCTTCCTGGTAGAGCGCGGCAAAGCGTGTAATTCCGCCCTCGGCAATAGCCTCGAATACCACTCCGGCATCCTTCAGTCCTGATTGCGGTCGGGCCCATTCGCTGTTTTCGATCATGATACCAGTTACTTCTTGCTTGGTGGTGGCTTCGTCGGCAACCTGCAGCCCAGTCAATGGCGAATAATATTTTGGCGTTTCGGGTTGGGGTTTCGGTGCGACCGGCGTCGGCTTGGTTATTATTGCAGAGGGCTGAGGTTTCGGCTTCAGTACGACATATAACGCGTAACCTCCACCGGCTAGGACTAGAACCAACGAAACTGCAATCGCGATGCTGGCCTTTTTGTGGCCACGAATCCAGCTGAGTGTACGCTGCCAAGGGTTCGTGCGACCGGCGCTGGATACATGCGTCCCGGACGGTTTGATGTCTTCCTCGGGGATTGGTGGCATCGTGAAGCTGTTAGGGTTTTGGCGCACTGGTATGTGATGGGCTGGTGAGGCCTTTGGTTTTTGCTGATCCATTGATAATAGTATAGCAAAATCATAAGCATTATGCCTATTGCCGAATTATCGTTCCTATACTAAAGTATATTACGTTCGTCCTCTATCGAACGGAGTAGAAATGGACAATGAGGTAAGCTGGTTCTGGAGTCCGAAACGGTTTGAGTGGTTGCGACGAGTGCTAGACGCGCGTGCCATGCGGGACGATGAGGGCCTCTACTTTGGCCCTGCCGGCCTTCAGGCTTACGTTGTCAGATGCGGAGTTAGGGACAGTCTGCCTTTCAGCAATGCCCTAGCTAGCAAGGGCATTGCTGCCCTTGTCTTCTTTGGGATTCTGGAACCGGGCAAGCGAGGGCTCAAACAGCCGGATTACAAACGGCGATACTTCCCTGATGCCCACGGACCAATCACTCGTGCTGATATCGATCGGTTCCGGCAGTCGCGAGGCGCAAAGCCGTCATAGCTCATTGGCCCGCTGCGCGCATATTGCGCAGCGGGCTTTTAAAATCTTATAAACTATGCGCTTAGACGCTTTAGCGAGATGTCTTTGCCCAGCACATGTAGCGTCTCGAACAACCCTGGTGCAATGTTGCTACCGCTGATGTAGATGCGGATGAGGCTGAACAAAATGCCGGGCTTTGTGCCAAGGTGGTCAACCAAATTGCGCAGGCGCTCCTCTAGGTCAGGTTCGGAAAAATCACTCGGTTGTAGCGCCTCGGTGACGGCCTTTAGCATGGTGGCTCGGTCGTCGACGGAGAGCTTCTTGAGCTGTTTGTTGCCCGAAAAGAGCTCGTCGGTAATAGTTGGCTCCGCGAAGAAAAACCTGGTTAGTTCGGGCAGTTCGGCAAAGAATTTGAGGCGCTCGTGGACCAAAGGCAACACAGCTCGTTTGTACTCATCGCTTGCATTCGCGGCTTCATCAGGCCAAAAGTCGGCCACGGCTGCGAATAGTTGGTCAGGGCTTAGCTGTCGAATGTGTACGCCGTTCAGGTGGATGAGCCGCTTCTCGTCAAAAATGCCGCCCGAGCGTTGGATGCGTCCCAGGTCGAATTTTTCGACCAGCTCATTGACCGTGTAAACCTCCTGTGTTGTGCCGTCGTTCCAGCCGATGGCCGCCAGGAAATTCAGCATAGCACTCGGCAGAATGCCCTGATCACGGTATTCCAAAATCGGTTTTGCGCCGTTACGTTTGCTGAGTTTGCGCTTGCCTGTCTCGTCCATGACCTGAGGCAGGATGGCGTTGATGGGTGACTCCCAACCCAGTACTTCGTGGGTTGCCAAGAATTTGGGCACGGAGCTAATAAACTCCTGACTGCGCATGACGTGGGTGATTTTCATCAGGTGATCGTCGATAATGTGGCAGAAATTGTATGTTGGGAATCCGTCGGCTTTCATGATGATGTAGTCGTCGATCATCTCTGGTCCCATTTTGACCGTGCCCATGACAGCGTCGTTCCAGCTCCAGGCCTTTGGCTCCAGGCGAATGCGCAGGGCTTGCGTGCCGTCCCACGCGGGCGGGTTCTCGGGGCGATGGTCGCGGTACAGGAATGGACGCTTTTCGGCCTGGGCTTTTTCGCGTAGCTGCTGCAGCTCCTCGGTCGTATACGGATCGGCGTATGCCAGGCCTTTGTCGACTAATTCTTGGGCATGTTTCTTGTAGATATCCAGGCGCTGCGATTGGATGTATGGGCCATATTCCCCTTCTACCCCGGGGCCTTCATCCCAAGTCAAGCCGAGCCACTTCAGGCTGTCGATGATATTTTGGGTGCCGCCCTCGACCTCGCGTTTTTGGTCGGTATCTTCGATGCGCAGCAAAAATTGACCACCGTTATGGCGAGCAAGAAGCCACGCAAATAGTGCGGTACGTACAACACCGCTATGCAGCGCGCCGGTTGGGCTGGGGGCGAAACGTGTTCGGGTAGTCATAGGTACCCTTTATTATCTCTGTTATTGTATGAAATCACAAGTAGTTTGGCCGACTCTACAGCCCAGTAATACAGCTGTAGAGTCGGCCATGAGTGCTCAGAAGGCCTGGATGGGCGTAGCCCACGGCCCCATGATGAAGGTCAGCTCTTCCTGGCCCCTTCGCAGGACAAAGTAGAGGGCCGGGCCTTTCACGCGCCTTCTCTCTGAGCGGGTGTCAACTTCCAAATTGACCCTTCCGTTGCTCCCGGCGGCGACGGGCAGCCCGAAGCGCCTTACGAATGCTTCGGCACCGGCGTCGAACATCTTTTGGAAGTGCGTCTCAGCCTCCCGATCTCTGATCTCGCCGGACCAGTCGGTGTCCAGTGTGATACCGGGCATTTGGAAGGCTGCGAAGGCGTCGATGATCTGTCGATCGTACATGATGCTCCAGGTTGTGAGTCGAGCTGAGCTTAGTTCTATAATAAACTAAATATGCTATTAAGTCAAAATTACATGCTTGTCGCGAGATGTAATAGCTGGTCGCTGCTGAGTGGCGCGTCGCCATCGATGGTATACAGCAGGCCGCCATTCACCCAGGCGGCGTGGTTGTTGAACGAGTAGATAGTCAGGCCGTGTTCCTCGTACGTAAGGTAGTTGTCGGTTTGTTTGGTGACGTAGTTGTCTAGCACCGCCTGGCTATCCCAATTGGATGATTTCTGTTTGATGACGAAGTTGTTATTGTTGGTATTGCTTTTGAAAGTGATGTTCACTTCGCCTGGCTGATAGCTGATAGGCCCCGCAAAGTGGTAGCCGTCTGGCTGGTAGTTGGGATAATTGGCTGCAATGCCCGCGCGAGTGGCTGCGACGCGCATGCTGATATTTGGCAGGTTGATATACGTCAAGTAGCCGGCCAGCAGTAGCAAAGCGAGCGAACTCGTGAGGATCGTCGCCAGCCGCGGTTGATTGCTGAGCCGACGATGATGTTTGACCTCGGTTTTGTTGGACTCAGCCTCTTCGACGCGCTGCTGTATGAGCGCTTCCTTTAGATTTGATGACGACTGCTGCTGAGGCAGCGCGGCCGGGGCGTGCTTTGCTAGCGCATGCGTTACGAGCGGGTGCTGGCGCGGCGCCGCTGCAACGGGTTCGGGTGTGTGCGTGTGTAATTGAGTGGTCGCCTGATGCATCTTCTCTGGCGAGAACTTTTTGATCATCGGGCTGCGATGGTGCTGAACGCTGGTTGGTGCCGCAATTGAATCGACTTCGACCTTAACGGGTACTGGCGTGAGCTGCCGAAGCGGCATTGGCTTTTTGAGTGCTGAACGGTTGAGTGTTTGGGATTTTTGGAGCTGTTTATGAACGGCATGGGCCTTGAGTTCGGCATGTTGTGGCTGAGCGGTGACGGGTTTAGAGATGTCCGAAAACGAACGGTGCGCCGGCGGTTTAGCGTGGTGCTGTTCGCCAGATACATCTGCGACGGGCAAGCCAGTCAAGCCATCGTACTTACGGCCGTTTATGATAATAATGTTTTTGCCTGTCATATCTCGTCTACCCTCGGTTTTGTATCGTTCGTGAAACGTATCTCTTTTATAGTAAGGATAATCGCTATGCGTTTCAAGCCTTACTTACGCAGCTTGGTCCTCGTATTGTACATTATGAGCGTGCTATACTCGTAGGTAGTTTCATGTTCGACATTGATTTTTCTTCGAAGCGGGCCAGACTGGCCATCCGGTTTTTCACGTATGGCGTCATGGCAGTTACATCGGCCGTTCTGACGGCACTCTTAGTATTGGTGGCATTGGGGTATAGACTGGATCGCAACTTTAACTTCAGCCAGGGCGGCCTGGTGCAGTTTCGCTCCTTCCCGGATAGCGCCGACGTGACAATAGACGGCAAGAAGCAGAGCTTTCATACCCCGGACAAGCTAAACATGCCGGCGGGCGCACACACTGTTAGCCTAAGCCTAAGCGGTTATCGCCCTTGGTCCAAGGCGGTTAATCTAGCACCGGGCGAACTCCTGTGGCTGAACTATGCCCGACTCATCCCTAGTTCGATCACGACGTCCACAATCAAGGAATACTCGTCGATTGCTGGTTCACTCCCCTCGCCCGACCGACGAGGGCTCGTGTTGCAGATGAACACCGACCAGCCCAACTATACGCTAGTGGACTACAGCGACGAGACCAAACCGCAGTTCACGAGCTGGCAATTGCCTGATGGCCTCTTCACCAAAAAAGACGGCAAATATGGGACCTTCAAACTCGTTGAATGGGACCTGCAGTCCAAATATCTGCTGATCGAGCATGATAACGGCGGCAATGCAGAGTTTGCCCGAGTGGATCGATCGAAGCCGAGCGACGCGGTAAATATGACCAAAGTGTTTGGGCTCGCGATCAAGGAAGCGCATTTTTCCGGGAACAATTCGAACATTATTTTTGTCAGGACCGATGATGTTCTGCGTCGATTGGATATTGGCGGGCCAACGGCCTCGGCGGCTTTGGTGAGTGGCGTGCAGGCCTTTACGGTGTATGGCGGCGACACTATTGCGTTTAGCAGTTTGCAGGACGCAACAACTGGCGACGATTCGACCAGGCAACAGCAGGTTGGCGTATATCGTCAGGACAAGATTACACCGGTACGTACGTTGCCACTTGACCAGCAAGTACATTTTGCGTACAACGAGTACGACGGTCATGCGTACCTGGCTATTAGCTCGGCTGGAGCTAACACGGTTGATATCATTCGTGACCCCACCGCTACCGGCAGCAGCAAAGCCGCGAGTGTCTTTGCGCAGTTTGACCTAGGCAAGCCTGCTAGCTCGTTAAGTTTTAGTAGTAATGGTCGCATGCTCGTGGCTCAACATGGTAATACAATGGCGACATACGATATCGACATGGGCAAAGTCTACAAGAAGACACTTGGTTTTGGCAGTGATAAGACAGCGCAGTTTGGCTGGCTAGACGACTACTACCTACTGACCGACGATAGCGGTGACCTGCGAATGTTTGAGTTCGATGGGACCAATGACTCGGAATTGACCACTGTTGCTCCCGGTTTCGGGGTGATGCTGAGCAGTAACGGCAAGCAGCTGTTGAGCATTGGCAAAAATAATGTAACGCAATCGTTGCTGTTGCAGGCCTCCAAGCTAACACTCGGTAATTAGGTTGTAAATCGTACCTATCCTAGCCTCGACCGATCGATTAACGTATCAGCCCTGTATAGCGTATATGCAATATCTGGCTCCGCCGTGAGTATTCGCGACAAACGTCGTGCTGAGGATGATATGAGCCGACGGTATCTTATTCTGAGGCGCCGCGTGAATGAGCTACTAAGGGAATAATCCCAGGATTCGTTCGAAGAAGGTTTCTGAATTGCCCGGTATGTGGTCCGGGTTAGCGTCTTGATTGTTGGCTGGGGCTGGGCTGGCAGTGCCCGGGTCTGGGCTGATCTGTTGTCCATACACGAGTAGCCGATCTGTCGCGCTGCCTACTGGCGTGCCCGTGACCAGGATAACAGTTGGCTTGCCGTCATTTTGCTGCAATGTATGCCAGTCGGCCGGCTTGATAACTGCTTTGCGTGTGACCGCGTAGGCGTAGCGCTTGCCCTGGTAATTCATGTAGAAGACGTCGCCCTGCTGCAAGCGATCGATCAGCACAAAGGCAAATTTGTAACTGCCCGGGTCGAAGACGTCATTGCTAGAATGGCCAAGGATGACAGTGTTCCCCTGTTGCCCCGGCACGCTACTGGCACCCGGTAAGTTATAGCGAACGACGCCATGCTGCAACGCCGCTTGAATGGCGCGTTCGTCCACCGTAGTAACACTGTAGACAACCGGCGCATTGACGTTGATTTTGGGGATGATCAAGCGAGGGTCAGCACTGACGTTGGCGTTAGCTGCAGGGTCAACGATGATAGCATTGGCCGCCGTACTACCCGGGCTGATAAAGCCTTCGACGTACGCCACCAGGAACCGATTGAATTGCACAAATAGGAGCAACAGGACGACGACAAGCCCACACATGATCGGCACAAAGCGATTGCTTTTCTGGAACGTACGCGTGCGTTCGGCTACTTTGCCGAGCAGGTCGTCGCGCACTTGCTGGAAACGGCTGCGAGGCACGAAGGTATTGTCGCTGCCCGTAATGGTGCCGTCGGCGTGGTGTTGGGTATCTTGGAGCGTTGGCGGTTCCTTTTGCTGCTCGGCCAGCAGCTGTGCCTGGAAATAACGCTGATAGTACTGCTGGTAGTATGACTGCCACGCGGTATGGTAGCGCTGCCAGTCGTACGTCGGCTGGTGGGTCTGCAAGTAGGGGTTGGTATTTGTTTGAGGCTGCGTGTGCTCAGGCTCGGCAACGGGCTGGTTTGGCGGGTTGTGCTGGTATATGTGCTCGGCTTGATGTCGCGCAACATTGGCCGCCCCTTGCCGTTGGTCCTGGACGGAATCAACTGGGGTCGATGTGTCCTCGCGCCATGAATACAGGCCGGATTGGTCTGTCTTGTCCTCGGGTTGATTGTTTTTTTGATTATTGTCTGGGTTCATTTGGTAAAACCAGGATGATTCTTGCCTGGCTTTAGTATATAATCTATGTGGTCACACGTACAATTTTGGGCAGATGGCGGAACTGGTAGACGCGCTGGACTCAAAATCCAGTTCCCTTTATCGGGAGTGAGGGTTCGATTCCCTCCCTGCCCACCATACTTGAGATTGCAATAAAGACTGCGAATAGCCGCGGTCTTTATTGATTCTGAAGGGCCATCACGCTATCTCACGTATTGACAGAAAAATAGCCAAGGTGTCATTAATAGGTGCAGCCTACTCAGGTTCCGGACGAAGGGAGAACGCACATGGTTATGCGGCAAGAGGCTGTCACTAGGCGTGGTCAGCGAATTACCTACGAACTGTACGATGCGGTGCGAGTCAGGCTGCCTCGTCATGTCAGGATGAGCTGGGAAGAGTTCATCCGGCCTGAGCAGTGGTCAGCCAACGATCATTTTGTCTGTGGCACCGTGCGATGCACGGAGGACGAGCTGGTTGCGGTAAATATATGGCGCACCCCGCACGTGCGTCATGGCTTGACATTGTGGCCGCATTCCCATGCGCGCGGGCTGCGGTATGAAGTGCTAAGGGGAGGGTTGGCTATCGCGAGCTATGGCACGGCTCTGATGCCGAGCCCTTGGCGGCAGACGACGTATCGTATGGGCCAGGTAGCTGTGCTGCAGGTTGGTGAATTCCATGTGGTTACCCACATCGAAGAGGGTACGATTGTGATTGTAGGCGGTGGCCCAAGAAAAACCGCGTACTATCGTAGCTACCTCAACCCCGAGACGTACGAAGTCACCCCGCGCTAATATGCGGAGCGCCACGTCTTAAAGCCCGGGAACGCAAGATGGAGCCTTCCCGGGCTTGTTCATACAGAACTCAAGTTACTCAACCTGTCGATCTTATTTGGCCGTCACAAGACTAGCCGTTATCGCCTCGAACGGCTTGCCGGCGTTTTGTAGCCAGTAAACGCCTGCCTTGGTCGCCACGCTCCCCCGCCAGATCATCATCGCATCATCCCAGGGGGTGGTACTGACGCGGCCTTCGTGGGCCACGACCAAGTGGTTCTGGTGCAGGACTACAATTGTGACCGGATACGTGATGGTAAATTTGTGTAAGGTTTCAACAAGGGTGGCCAGCTGCATGCTAAACAGGATGGTCTTGGGGTAGTATACGGCCTGAAAGATTTTCTGCAGTTGCGCCAGACTCACGATGAGCGTGGTTCCCGAGCGTTCCAGGATTTGTGCCATGCCTGCTCGCAGCAGATCGACGGCGTCGCGTGTCATGATGATGGGCCTAGTGGTTTTTGCGATCAGCCCTTCGAGGGTGATAGCTGTTTCCGAATTCCGCCCGGCATCCCCTATTAGCAGAATCGCATCTGCCCACTCTGCCGAAGCTATAAGCGCTGGCAACGCTTCGCGGCTCATACCACCAGATGGATTGGTGGGCACGTATACGCAGTCCAGTGCGAATTTGTCGATGACTGGTTTGAGCGCATCTGGCAAGATTGCCCGGCACTCCCCCACTCCCGCGGCTTGGGCATCGCCGTAGGCTTGGGCTACGGCCGCAAAACCTAGTTTGTTGCCGCCAACTATCAGCAGCTTGCCCGCCAGGCTTTTGTGCTGGGGCCGTTGCCACTCGATATCCGGGAAAAGTGGCTTGGCCGACGTCTGTTTGAGCCAAAAATCGTATTGCACGTTAGTTGAACTCCTCGACAATGCTTAGCTGAGTGCCATCGGGTAGTATCTGTTGGTCGCGGTCGAATGCAAAGCTGGCCCTGACACCGATTTCCTCGAAACATTCTCGGACCGCAGCCTGCACGATGGTCTCACCTGCTTCGATCTTGCCGCCTACGCCATTCCAGCGTCCAGCCCCAAAGCCACGCTTCTTCATTGCTAGCAAAATGTGGTTGTCCTTCAGTAGAAATAACAGCGTGGTGTGCTTCATACCTAGGCGGCCGGCAGATCGAGAGTAATACTAATTGGGCAGTGGTCCGAGCCCATCACGTCGGGATGGATTTCGGCAGTTTTAATCTTGTCCTTCAACGCGTGCGACACCAGGAAGTAGTCGATACGCCACCCCACGTTGTTGGCACGGGCGTTGCCAAAGTGGCTCCACCACGTGTAATAGCCGTTGCCCTTCTTGAACAGGCGCAATGTGTCGACAAATCCGGCGTCGATGAAGTTCTGGAAGCCTTCGCGCTCTTCGTCGGTGAAGCCTTTTTTGCCTTTGTTCGGTTTGGGGCGCGCCAGGTCGTCCTCGGTGTGGGCGACGTTGAGGTCACCGCAGAATATAACGGGCTTTTTCTTCTCGAGCTGCTGGCAGTAGGCCAGGAACGCCGGGTCCCAGTGCTTGTGGCGCAGCGGCACGCGGCTGAGGTCGTCCTTGGCGTTGGGCGTGTAGACGGTCACGATATAGAAGTGTTCGAACTCGGCGGCGATGACGCGGCCCTCTTTGTTGGGATCCCCGTACGTGTCCCCGGTGACATGGTATCTCTCGACGATGTCATCGGGTAGGCCGTTGATGACCGACAGCGGCTGGGTCTTGCTGAAGATCGCTGTGCCGGAGTAGCCCTTTTTCTCGGCTGAGTTCCAATATTCCTCATAGCCACTTACCTCGATGGCTGCTTGACCGCGTTCGGCCTTTGTCTCCTGCATGCACAAGATGTCAGGTTCGTGCTTGGTTACAAATGGCGTAAAGAGTTCCTTGCGCACGACCGCTCGGATGCCATTAATATTCCACGAATACAGTTTGATCATATCTGAAGTATATCAGAGTGCGGTTGCGCTGTGCGGGCAAAGCTTGTTACACTGGGCGACAATGAATCTAAAGTACAAACGAATGTTGGTGAAGCTATCTGGTGAGCAATTATCTGGCGAGCATCAGAGTGGGGTCGATACCGATGTAATTGTGTGGATCGCGGGCGAGCTGAAGAAGGCTGCAGATACCGGCGCGGAGCTGGTCGTGGTGGTCGGTGGTGGGAACTTTGTGCGGGGCAAACAGCTGCAGAGCGAGCTCATCACTCGTGCGACTGCCGATAACGTCGGGTTGCTCTCTACCCTACTGAATGGGCTCATCGTGGGCGATGTCTTTAACGCCAGCGGCCTGCCAGCTCGAGTGTTGAGCAGCGTTGTGGCCGAACAGGTTGTCGACACATACACGTACCGACGCGCAGTGAACCACCTGCAAAAAGGTCGCGTCGTGGTCGTAGCTGGCGGGATTGGCAGGCCGTATTTTACCACCGATACCGGCTCGGTTAATCTCGCGCTTGAGTTGGGGTGTGATGTGGTGTGCAAAACGACAAAAGTCGATGGCGTGTACGATCGCGATCCGGCCAAGTTTGCCGACGCAGTACGGCTAGAGCACATGACCTATCAGCAAGCAGTTGAGGATGAGGCGATAAAGGTAATGGATAAGGCCGCGTTGGGGCTGGCGATGGAAGAAAAGATGCCAGTTATGGTGTTTGACCTTGAGACTGAGGGGAATATTCGCCGAGCGGCTTTGGGCGAGGCGGTGGGAACATTGATTGGCTGAGCTTTGGCCCTACCTTAATCTATTCAGAAACGACAAATCTCCTTCTAGCGCTTCATCATTCGCTGCGCTTCACGCTCGGTGTCACGACGTTTGATGGTCTCGCGTTTGTCGTAGAGCTTTTTGCCTCGGGCCGTCGCGATGGTGAGTTTGATGTAGCGGGTGTTGGTGGTCATGGTGAGGGGCACGATTGTCAGGCCTTCGTCCTTGGCGGCGATGAGCTGGGCAATTTCTTTTTTGTTGGCGAGGAGCTTACGCGGGTTGGTGTCCACCACCGAATCGGTATTTCCTTGTGAGCGCAGCGTGAAGCCGCTGTTAGTCAGCCATAATTCATCGTTTTTGACGGTTACGAAGGCGCCGCGCAGGCTAGCTCGGCCATCGCGCACAGCGCGAACCTCTGGTCCGCTCAGAACAATCCCGACTTTGTAGTCGTCATGAATGTCGTAATCGAACCGCGCACGGCGATTCACGACCAATTTGGCAGAGTCGGGTTTTTTGTTCATTTGTATTCATTGTACCTCAAGTGCAGATAAGTTCGTAGGGTCTTGCCCGGCGGTCGCTGCGTGGTGCAGGACCGCCGGGCACATCATCAGCCGATCAGCGCGAGCAGCACGGCTTCCGGCATCGCGGGTGTTGGAGTGTGAAGCGATCCGCCGTTGCGGTCTACCCACTCCTCGACGGAAACGATGCGGTACTCCGGGCTTCCGTTGGTCGCATCGAGTGCGATTGCCAGGGAGCCGCTGGCCTGTTCGGTCCAGACGAAGGCGTCCGACGTGCCGGGGCCCATCAGGTATGTGCCCTTCACCACTCTGCCGGCGAAGGTGTTGCCTTCGATCCGGGGCCCGCACATCCGCCGCAATTCGGCCGATGCCTGCACTGCGGTGATGTTCAGCGAGTTCTGGTTGGCGAACTCGGCTGCCTCGCTGGCTGCCGGCTCGAGGTCGGGGCTGAGCTCGGGAGACTTCCGCACGGCGTCGCGCTGTCCGATGCGCAGCAGGAACGTTGTGAACGGTCCGCCGAACACCAGGTACGCAAGGCGCACGAACTTGGCGGCCAGCAGGTCGGTACGTCCGGTGATCCCTGCGTTGGTGACCAGGTGGTCGACGATCAGGCCGTCGTCCGCCTGGAACATCCGGTTCAGGTCTCGCAGTCCGGCCGATTCGGCGTAGACGACGATCATCGTCTCCGCGTTGCTGTGCTGCTTGATGCCAGCGAGCATTGCCTTCACTACTGCGCGCTGGTCGAAGCCGTCGCGCGGTAGCCGGTAGAACAGGATGCTCCCCGTTTCCAGCAGTCTAACCAGCACGTCGGCCAGTGCCAAGCCATCCTGGTTGAACCCAGGGAGGATGACGTACAGCCGGTTGCCTCGACCTTCCCGGAAGCTCACCTCGATCGGCTTGAGGCCGAACAGGATGCGCTTCAGCAGGCCAAGTGTGCTGTCGAGCGCGATGAACGCGATGACGACCAGCAGGAGACAGGCCGGGATCTTGTAGATGAGCTGCCACCCGAGGGGCGACAGCATCATCATGATCATAGCCCACACAGAGGCGGCCATGATGCACGGCGCGACGAGTTCCAGCGCGAGTGCCTTGATGCGCGTCATAGCGCATCACTTCCTTTCATCTCTGATGATGTGGTGCGTGCCCGGGAGGGCATTGATAGATATTATATCATGAAAAACTAAGAATTACAATATACCGTGATGTAGTGTGAGATCCCTGGGCGAAAGAGATACTCGCCCAGGGATTCCCCTCCTCACCAGGTGCGGCTTACAATCCTATGCCCATGAGCTGCCGATAGGTTTTTGGCCTCTCGAGCGGGCAGGCATGGATGATATCCGGACTAGCCAAACCGTGCATGTCCGGGAATACTTGCCCCCATGTGCTCATGGCTGCATGCTGGTCGACCATGATGTCCCGCTCGGGGTCGGTGGCGTGCAGGTAGTGCACAAATGCCGTTTCCTGCACGGCGGGCAACTCGAAGGTCAGCATGTACAGCAGCTGCCTGGTCCAGGCGCGCGGGTTGTACCACATGATGCCGCGAGCGTATCGGGGGTAGTTTTGGCGATCTGCCCCGTCGGATAGCGGCATGGGCATCCGCACACGGGTGACGATGTTGCCCAGCGCAATAGCCAGCGACAACACGAGCCCGCCGTGGTAATGCTTCAGTACGACCCGAAGCAGGCGCGCCATTCTGGGTGAAGCACGCAGGCTGTCGCAGGTCGGCGTGCAGTCCAAAACGGTCTTATGTATGGGACCGAAAGGGCTGCCATCTTTCCCGTAGCGCTCCAGAAATTTTGCCCCGATCATGCCACCCATCGAGTGACCGTCGATTAGGATATCGAGTGGCTCCTTTGCTCGCTCGTACAGCAACCTGAGCTTGTCGAACATTGCGGCGTAGATCGCCTCGAAGTCCATATACGACCCCGAATCCAGTACCAGAAGATACCCGTCAAGGATCTGTCGCATGCCGAAGCCAAGGGGCTCCACAGGATTACTGAAGCCCGGGAAGACTAGCCACACCCTCGAGCCCTCGCTTGGGAGCTCGTTGACGACGAGGGGCTTTTGGTCTAGTACACGCCGGCAGTACATGACATCGAACGCCATGAACAGGCTTGCCGCCAGTATGGTAACCGCCAGGAACATTGCAACTCCAAATGAGGAGGGTGAAACGAACAAGCGCCCGGTTGGACGCTCTTTTGGATATCCTACAATGCTACGGTGCGGTCGTCAATCTCGGCTGGTGTGCACTTGCTCGATAATCTTCAGCAGCTCGCGAGCCGAATCATCCCAGCTGAATGTCTTTGCGCGGGCTATGCCACGAGCGGCCATCTCCTTATGATGGGCTGGGTCCTCTAGCGTATGCACGGCGCGTGCAAATGAATCTGGCGAGCTGGCATCAATGTAGGTAGCGGCGGTGTCGCAAACCTCATGAAAAATCGGCATGTTGGTAGCAATAACGGGCACGCCCTGGGCCATCGCCTCAAGCAGCGGCAAGCCGAAACCCTCTGCCCGCGATGCGCTGACCAGTGCAATGGCCGATTGCAACAGCTGATTGTAATGTTTGTCGTCAACGCCGTTCCAAAATATAACTTGCTCTGAATCCTGAACGAGCCGCTCGAGTTGGCGCTTCCGCTTCGGGGCGATTTTGCTAACCAGGTGCAGGCGATAGCCTTCGAGCAGCGGCATAGCACGCAGTAGCAGCTCGACATTTTTATACGGCATAAACGAGCCGACGTATACCAGTTCTTTCTTGAACCCGGTCGCTAGCTTGATGGGCTTGAGGCTGGGCGCATTGTAGACGACGCCGATCGGCCGATCGGTCAAATGCATGCCCTCGATAATCCCCTTGGACGTCTTGCTGACTGTCGCAATGAAATCTGCTTGGTTGAGCAGCCAGCGCTGGGGCCATTTGGCGGCGTGGAACAAACGCCAGATAATTTTCGAAACTGAAGGTAGATACTGAGGCGGCGTGGGGTATTGGTAGTAAATAACATCGTGCAGCGTCAGGATGAGCTTGTATTTGCGTCCCCCGGTCCCCATGATCTGCATCGGCGAGAAGACGACGTCAGCACCGAGATTGTTGAGCTTTTTGGGCAGCCTTAGCTCTTGGAGCGTGAGAGGATTGTTGACGATCAGGTAAGGAACGCCTTTCGGCAGAAGCTTTAGTTGGCGCTTGTCATAGATGAGCATGGTCACGGGGTGCAGCCTTGCGAGTGCCTCAACCAGGTTTGACCCATAGCGGCTGATGCCGTCATGAACATCCATGCGTGTCCAGCGCGCGTCAAAATATATATTCATTGCATTCTTACTCTAGCATATATAGAAGATTGATAGTCTTATCAACCAGCTATGTGCTCGACATCGGCGCTCCTCGCCGACTGAGCCGCTACTTGCGGCGAGGGCCGTTGTGCGGGAGCACATAGCGCTGGTTGATACTTGTACTCAAAAGTATTCATGTATAATGCAAACATGCGTATTCTTATAGCCTCCGATTTGTATTGGCCGACTATTAACGGTGTTGCCACATTTGGCCGCAACCTCGCCGACGGACTAGCCGCCGATGGACATGAAGTACTTGTAATTGCCCCTTCGCAAACAGGAAAGAAATACGAGGAGGTTGACCGCACATACCGTATCGCGCGGACCGCTTCGGTGGTGTTTCCGTTTTATCAGAACTTTCGTGTTTCAATCTCGCCGTACCGTGAGGTCAAGCGGATTATCGAGCGGTTCGAGCCAGATGTCATTCATATCCAGACTCCTGTAGGTATCGGCCGGGCTGCGATGACCTGCGCCAAGAAGATGGGCATTCCGCTCGTAGCTACCAACCACGCCATGCCGGAGAATCTGATAGACAATCTGCGTTTGCTGGCGCCATTCTCGCGCCCCATCAACTACATCCTAAAGGAGTACGGCGCACGTTTTTATAACAATGCAGACTTTGTGACCATGCCTACCGAGGCGGCCATTTCCATGCTAAAGGGCGACTCATTCCGGGCACCGTACAAGGCCATCAGTTGTGGCATCGATCTCAGTCGCTTCAAACCTGGCACAGTGCCAGCCGATTTTTATAAACGGTTTGGTATCCCCGAGGACAAGCAAATTATTCTGTATGTAGGGCGGTTGGACGCCGAGAAACATGTTTCGATCCTCATCAAAGCGGCTCATGAAGTTTTGCAGGATCGAGATGACGTGCACGTGGTGATCGTCGGCAAAGGCACCGACATGGAAAATCTGCAGGAGCTGACCGAACATCTTGAGCTGCAGGACCACGTGACGTTTACGGGGCGAGTCGAGGACGAGGACCTACCGCTTTTTCAGCGTATTGGCACGGTTTTTGTCATGCCCTCCCCTGTTGAGTTGCAGTGCCTGGCTATGCTGGAAGGCATGGCGAGCGGATCACCTGTGGTGGCGGTGAATGTCGGCGCATTGTACGAGTTGTGCCAGGATGGCAAGAACGGGTATCTATACGAACTGGATGATTTCCACCAACTGGCCGTCAAGCTAGCGAGCATCCTGGGCGATAAGAAATTGCGAGCCAAAATGTCGGCCGAAAGCCTCAAGATAGCTGGCACGCACGAACTATCCCACACGATCGATCAGTTTGTAAAACTCTACAAGCACGTCATTGCTATGCACGAGGCCGAGTTGCCCTCGGTGCGCGTTACCCCACAAAGCGAGTAATCGCTTCGGCGGCTTGTTTCGGACCCTCACGGTGAATCAAATGCCCTACATCCTGGATGACGACCAGCTGCGCGTTTGGCAGCAAGCGCTCGAGTTCGTACTGACCCTTTAATGGCGCGATCTCGTCAATCGCTCCAGCTATCAGGAGCGTCGGCAACACAATGTCACGTGCGTAGTCGGCTACGGTGTGGCGGATCGAGGCATCAAAGGCTTCGAGCAGTGATTGCCTGGTTTGGAACGAGCTGAAATGCCGGAGATGGTGGCGATGAATATCAGCCAGAAGCGCTTTGTCCTTGGTCTTGGCTAGCTTGGAACTGGTAAGCTGTACGAGCATTTTGTTGCTAAGCAGTGCCCGTCCGGCATGTTCCGGCAATGCTGCGCCTAGCTGGTAGTATAGTTTTGCGCCGTAGCTCATAACCTTTCGTGGGCCTTTTAGCGCGGGCGATGCGATTGGATTTATCAGTATTAATTTATCAAAGGTCTCGGGCGATCGTTTGGCTACACTGGCGGCTATGATAGAGCCAAACGAGTGCCCCAACAGCACTGGTCGGTCGAGCCCAAGTTGGCTCGTAAGCTCCAGCACAAACCTAGTATAGCCTGCAATATTGTGCCGAGCCTGTGTAAAGGGCGTCGACTGCCCAAAACCTGGTAAGTCGGGAATGATAATCCGGTAGTTTGGCAGCATGGCGATAATATCCTGCAATCCATGGTGCGTACCGCGCAGCCCATGGATCATCAAAATAGTTTGCGGTTGGTTGTCGTTGTAGACCCAACAGTGAACGTCGCTGCCCAGAATGTGCTGGTGGAGGGGTTCGGATTCTCTCATGATGTCTTATTATAGCAAGAGCGACTACTTGCCCGAGCGAGCATCCTGAACTTCTTTCCGGGCGGCGTTCCAAATGGAATCGTCGTGGAAGGTTACTTTGCGCCAGTACCACCATTCGCTGCCCCACATGTCAATGTCTTTTGCGCCAATTTGTCGGGCGAAGGTCATGCTTTTATGAATTTGGTCGACATTCATGGATTGGTTTTGCTCTTGGGTGGTCAAGCCCTTGGTATCTTTCGGGCCCCAGGGTTCCATTTGCAGCTCGTGAATATAGATCGGTTTATGTTGGATCCAGTCGATGACCACAGCACGCAGACGGTGGTACCAAATTGGCGTCGGATACACAATATAGAAATGCCACGGCCCGAAGGTATTCCACACCACGCGATACACCGAGAAACCGTATTCGTCCGGTACTGGCGAACCGAGTGGTAGGCCGTGCTGGTCGCTCAGGCTCATCCGGATATTCCGACCGGGGTCGAGTTTTTTGACGAGGGCGTATTCTTCGTCCAAGCGTTGTCGATCGGGTGCGCCGCAACCGCCAAACCAGTTGTTTACTGCTTCGTTTTCAAGCTGCCAATTGGCGACGACGGGATTGTTTTTGTACCGGTTTACGACCACTTGTATATATGAGTAGAGTGCTTGCTTCCAGGCGTTGCCGCTGAGCTGGTAAGCCCAGTCCGGCTCCCAGCATTCTGGCCACCTAGGTTGACGCAATCCAAGCGTGATGTCGACAGTCGCTCCCCTTTTGGCGGCTTCGTTCACTTCCCAGTCCAGGTCACTAAAGTCGAACTGACCGCGAACTTTTTCGTGCGAACTCCAGTAGCTGGTGAGCCGAAAGTGCCTGAGCCCCATGTCGTCCAACAGCGCTGTAAAATTGGCTTTCCAGTCCAGGCCATAATGTTCGCTTTGTTCACGAGTAAATGTTACGCCCAGATTTGGATTTTTGACCGGTAGGAAAATGAAGACATTAAGGAAACCAATAAGCAGCATAATTGTTGCAATTGCACCGAGGGGAATACTCACCCACTTGTGGCGCGCGAGGTATGTCAGGAGTTTATTGGGCTGTTTTTTCTTTTTTGCCATGCTGCTTGTGTATTAACTATAGTGTAGCACGTGCATAGCCCGTATGTAGAAGGGTGCCCACCCTTTTTGTAGTCCAGCCGATTACGGTTTTATTAGGAATAAAGTCTCCTTAAAGTGGATCACCAGGAGAACCCTAACATGGTTTGAGCTATTCCACGCCGTCGATATTTGGCTGTTTATACCGACAGTGCCCCTTCTTGCTTCTAGAGAATTCGAGGAGGCTGTCGTGAGTAGATTTATCGGTGCCGGCAATGTAGAGTGTTCCGGAGTAGCCCTCTGAGATTGGGTCTAGGACCCTGAAGATGCCGGTTTTTGCACTCTCAGGATTGCTTGCTAACTTAGTTAAGCTTTCTGGCGCTTTAGCAGAAGTCACAACGTCCCTTATCTGGCAGGCGTCAAGCGTTGCTTTTGCTTTCTCTGGGGTTAGCCATGTGTACGTCGTGGGCCAACTCTCCCGCCATTCATCGTACAGGTCGATATTGCCGCATTTTTGCATATTTGATTCGGCTGCCTCAATCAATTCCTCGTAGTATCTAGGATTGAACGAGCGGTAGCCATAGAAGTAGCTATTCTTCTCGGCTTGGGATTTTGCTGAATCGCGGAGAAAGACTTTTGCGGCCATGTTGTCCTGGCTGAGGGGTTTTGCCCAAGAGGTGAACTCGCGACGAATAGATTGGACTTTGCATTCCCGGACAAGTCTCAGGACGTCTTCATTGGAACTTATGCGAGTGGCATTGGAGGTAACAAAAGATGATGATATTAACCCCTGTACAAGGTAGCCTGCAGGGAAAAGGAAGGTCAGGCCTAGTACTGTTAGAGTTATACGGTATGCCTCTTTAAGATGGTGACGGCGTGTGGCACGGATTAGAAGTAAGATGCCGTTTATGAATAGCGCGAAGCTGGCGACCAGTACTAACGGATAAAAAACTATGAATCCGTATTCCATGCCGGATTCATAATGAAGCGTTGCTTGTATTTGCATCCATATCGCGAATCCGATGATCATGAGTGCCAAAAGTGACGTGACTCCTAGCGTGCTATGTATGAAGTCAGTGAATATGCTGTGCGGTTTGTTATTTTCTACATTTTTCATGGTTTCACCATTAAGTTACAGCTTTCCCTCGGCCACTATTTCAAATCATTACTCTGCCACCGGCCATTGCTCTCCTGATACGGCGTGCAGGCTAGCCATATACCGAGCTTAGAAGCCTGGGCTGAGGCCTGGGACGCGGCGAAGTCGTCGTGTTTGCCGAACGGAAAGTTGAGGTAGGCAAAACCGTAGCCAGCGTCGATGAGTTTTTGGTTCCACAGAGTGCCATCCTGCAGGTATACATAGCGCAGTAGACGGTTGTATTTATCGCGGTTGTCCCCCATTGGGTCTGCTTCGAGGCGGACGTTTTTTCCGTCGAGGTTGCGCCTGGTAAAGTCACTGGCCTCGTGGCCGTAGCATTGGACGGGGCTGTTGGGTTTGACCGATTCTGGAGTGTCAACGCCAATGAGGCGAATCGGCTGGCTGGTGCCGTTCATGCTGACGTCAATTGTGTCACCGTCGGCAACATGCGTGACGTGGTAATAGCCGGGTTGTTGGACGCCAAGTACAGCAGTGTTCCCACTTGTGTGGTTTGGTTGGGCCTGCATATACCAAACAAGCGCGCTTACGATGGCGATAACAAGCGACGCAATCAACCGACGAGGATTTCTTTTGGGCATGAAGGCGATTATAGAATGAGTTGCTCGCGGCCGGCAAGCGCTATATTGCGATGCGGCTTTAGATAATTTCATGGTTGCTGGCCTCCGTCAAGATCACGGAGGCCAGATGGACGGCTAGCCGTCGAGGAGGGTAACGATACTGGCCCTACGCATCCTCGTCTCCGTGACTACAGAGTAGTCCGGGGAGGATAGGCTCTTTGGCCAGCGGTCGTCACATGCCCGGTAGGCCCATTCGGCCTTGCCGCCTCTTTCGACGTGGATAACGCGTACGACCCTTCGAGGCCGCGGGGTCTTGTTCCCCACGATGTCGAAGCGCTGCCCCACTGCGAACATGGGGTCGGGCAGCTCTCCGAGGTCGACGACCTTGTAGCCCGGCCGGTTTCCGACGCCGCGAAACTCTTGCGGCTCGCCGTTGGCAGAAACGCCAGTGTACGAGGCGATCTGTTCGGAACGTCGCGGGTGCATGACTGGTAGCGGCTCGCCCCTGAAGATGGCTGAGGTGACTCTGCCATTTCGGCTTGCCTGAACTTCGTAGTAGCGGTGGATGACGATCACCCTCTCGTGTGGACCCTAGTGCTAGAACGGTATTATTATAACATTAATAACGCACATATGCGAATAATAGCTACATAACGAACGTTACTGTTTGGTATTTGGAGAAACTATTTTTTCTTTTCGCCGCTACTGATGGCGACCTTCTTGGGCTTGGGCAATTCCTTGAACGGCACGGTGACCTTCAATACTCCCTTGTCGAAGTGAGCTTTGATGGCGTCTTGGTCGGCTTGCTTCGGCAGCGCCACGCGTCGATAAAAGCTACTAGAGCTTTCGCGCACGAGGTATTTGCGGCCCTTGTGCTCGTCCTTTTCATGGTGCTCGGCGCTGATGGTTAGCGTGCTATCTTGCACATCCACCGTTACCTCGTCCTCGGCAAAGTTAGGCAGGTGAACCTCGACGATCATCTCATTTTCGTCCTGGCTGTAGACGTCTGTCACTGGCAGCAGCTGCTGGACGTTGCCGCCAAACGCCTGGTTGAACAGGCCGTTCATTTGATCGTGCAATGTGTTGAGTTCACTAAACGGATCCCATCGTACAATTGCCATATATCCCTCCTTTTGTAAGGATTAATTCATGGAGTATACGCTCCATATATTAGTATAAAATGCGCGTCAACCGTCTAGTAGTCGATGCCTTTGTTGGCCAGGAATTTGTCGTCGAAGTGGTGTTTTATTTTGGTCATGTTGGTCGCAATGTCGACGCTGGCGATGAGCTCCTGGGGGAAATTGCGCCCGGTCAGGCACAGGCTGGTTTTGGGGTCTTTCTTGTCCATTAGGTCCTCGAGTTGCTGCTGACTGAGTAGCCCATCGTGCACAGCGTTGTTGATCTCGTCGCAAATGACCAGGTCGTAGTCGCCGCTAATGGCGCAGTGCAACGCTTGCTTGTAGGTGTCTTCGGCCGCGTCCTTGTGCTCGGTCGTGCTGACGTCTTTGGCGCTCATGTCGCCAGCATTGTAGAAACCCTTGCCGCCTTTATAAAAGTACAATCGGTCGTCGAACACGGGCTGGATTTGGTGGATGAATTTGTGCTCGCCCACTTCCCAGTGCTTGATAAATTGAATGAAGGCGACCCTCCAGCCGTTGCCCAGTGCGCGGCACATCAGGCCAATACTGGCGCTGGTTTTGCCTTTGCTTTCGCCGGTGTAGACGATGGTGACGCTATCTTTGGTTTTGTAGTCTTCCAGTGTCATATAGGCTTCCCCTTCGGTTGGTTTGGCGGTTTCGTATAGGGCAGTATATCATTAGGGCATGAATGAACGAATGGCATACTATGGGTCGCTTCTGAAGCGTAAGGCTGTCTGGGTTGCACTGCTGGGCGGGTTGATCGGCGGGTTCCTGCTAATTGGTCTGGTGCGGTACATGACGTTGGCGCAGCCGACGCACTATCATGCTGATTTTGCTGTCTTTATAGATGGTCAGCGTCAGGAATTTAAAGGCCCGCAGTATTATCAGGAGATAGCCGCTTGCGACGAGCACGCATCGCCGCTTGGCCGTGTGCATCTGCATGACCAGAATAATCACCTGGTCCACGTGCACGCCGATGTGGTGACATGGAGCGATCTGTTCACTAACCTCGGTTGGTCGCTGAGCAATTCGATGCTGTACGATGGCAAAACGGCCTATGTCGACGGCCAGGATAGCCACCTGCACTTTATGCTGAATGGCAAAGAAGTCCGTTCCATCGCCGATGAGATTATTGGCGACCGAGACCGACTGCTCGTGAGCTATGGCGTGGACGAGCCAGCAGCCCTGACGAGCCAGTATAACCAGATCGAAACCGATGCCGCCAAAGCCGACACTTCGGCCGACCCGGCTGCATGCCAAGGACCGGAGTCGGAGAGCTTCCCGTCGCGGTTGCGTCGCGCATTTTGGTTTTAGATTATAGCCCATTGCTCACCTGAGGCTAATCTGTTAAAATTGAACCAGTGAAGACACAATTTCTCCTAGATTCTGCTCGATATGTGCCTTGCAGAAGGGCTGATTCATGATCAGTTTTTTTGCTACCTCACAAGATGTACCCCTCGCTGCTGAACAAGTCTTTAGGCTCGGGTCCCTTTCGATTACCAATACAATGCTGTTTGCGGCGGTTGTCGCGACGTTGGTGCTGGCATTGTTCGTGGCGGCTAGGTTCCGAACGGGTCTGCGCCCTCGCTCGATGTTTGCCTTTGTCATGGAGCAGATTGTTGACTTTATCCTAAACATTGCCGAGCAAAACTTTGGCAGCAGGAAAAAGGGCTTGCAACACCTGCCGCTGCTGCTCACGCTGTTTGTGTTTATCCTGGTGGGCAATCTGTCGGAGCTGATCCCTGGTATCGGCTCGGTGACTATCAACACAGCCGACGGCCACGTTCCTCTTCTCCGCGCCTTCACGACCGACCTCAATGCAACGCTGGCGTTAGCCATCCTGTCGATTGGTCTGGTACAGTTCTATGCGGTCAAGGAACTGGGTGTGCTGGGCCGATTGGAACATTTCTTTACCCGAAAGCCGTGGAACCCGATGAACCTCTTTATCGGGTTAGTTGAAGTACTCAGTGAATTTATCCGTATTATGACGCTCAGTATGCGACTCTTCGGCGTGATTTATGCCGGCGAGGTGCTGATACATGTCATTGGCCTGCTGGCTGGCAACTTTGGCTGGGCGGCTACGCTACCGATCTACCTGCTGGAGACATTCTTCGGCGTTATCCAAGCTTACATCTTTGTGATGCTGACGACGGTGTATCTGTCGACAGCGACCGAACATTCCACCGATCACGAGGATGTTTCCGATTCCGAACACTCACCCCTGATAGCCCCACAGCCTGCGGGTAGTGAATTAAATAAGTAATATAAGGAGAATAATAATATGCACGTAGATCCAAGTTTGATCAAAGGTCTCACCATCGCCTTCGGCGCTATCGGCCCAGCCCTCGGTGTTGGCCTGATTGGCTCAGCCGCTGTTAAGTCAGTTGGTCGTAACCCAGAAGTTCAGGGTAAGGTTTTGTCGACGGCATTTGTCATGGCTGGTTTGGTTGACGCCGTGCTGGCCTTTGTCCTGTTGATTGTTTTCACTACAAGTTAATCCGGAGCAAATGCTTGTGATTTCCGTTATAACAACATTTGGCGAAGCTCAGAGCAGTGCACTTGGTGCGCTGGGAATTAATGTACAGTCGTTCCTGTTCCAACTGATTACCTTTGTGCTGCTGCTGTTGATTTTGCGCAGGTATGCCTATCCGCCGATTGTGAAGACACTCGAGGAGCGCCGAATGGCTGTCGAGCAAAGCATCGATCAGGCAAAGGAAGCGGCCGCCGCGCTCGAAAAGGCTGAAAAACAGATGGAACAGATGCTGCGCGAGGCTCGCGACCAAGCCGAGGAGCTGGTTGCGGCTGGGCATCGCGAGGCAGCCAAGATGGTTGAAGACGCCGAGACGAAGGCCGCGAAACGAGCCGAGCACATCGTGGCTGAGGCCAAAACTGGCATGGAGCACGAGCTAGACAAGGCTCGCGAAGCGCTCAAGCATGAAACCGCTCAGCTGATTGCCGAGGCGACGGGCATTATCATCAAGCAAAAGGTTGATGCCAAGCAGAACGCCGATCTTATCAGCAAAGCACTTGCCGCAGCAACCAAAGGTGGTGAGTAAAGCCTATGCGTAAGATTTCTCGGCGTCGTTTAAGCAAGACTGTGGTGGCGCTTCTGCAGGAGCATCCAACCGATCACGCGCGAATTATGCGCATGCTGGCGGCGTATCTGATCGTCCACAAGCAGCACAAGCAAGTTGACCTGGTGCTGAAGGACATCGCAACCGAGCTTCAGGCCAGCGCCGGCCATCTGTACGTGCAGGTTGCATCGGCATTTCCGCTGGACGCGCGTTCGCAAACTGAGCTTGAGGCTTACCTAAAACGCGCTACCCAAGCAACCAGCGTCGAGCTAAGCCAGCAAGTCGAGGCTGATCTACTGGCTGGCATGATTGTGCGCACTCCCGAGCTTGAGCTCGATACCAGCGCCGCGACCAGATTACGTCAATTGCGCAGCTTGCGCCTAAATATGACCGAGAAAGCATGAGGAGAAATGAAATGGCAGACGTTTCCGTAAAAGAATTATCACAAGATCTCCAGGCTGCGATTGAGCAGCTAAAGAGTGACCAAGGGCTTGAACAAGTCGGTGTTGTAACGCGCATTGGTGACGGCGTGGCGTGGATTTATGGCTTGACCCAGGCTGGATTTAACGAGGTTATTATTATCGATGGCGCAAATGGCAAGCCTATCGAGGCGTTCGCGCTCAACCTCATGGAGGATGAGATCGGTGCCGTGTTGTTGGGTGACGACGCCAACGTTGTGGCAGGTGCTCGTGCCAAGCTTAGCGGAAACATCGTAGAAGTCCCCGTTGGTCCTGAGCTGCTCGGCCGCGTTGTCGACCCGCTTGGTCGGCCACTGGACGGCGCCGGACCAATCAAGGCCACGCAAAAGGGTCTGATCGAGCGCGCTGCCCCTGGTGTGATGGACCGCAAGTCAGTTCATGAGCCGCTTATGACCGGTATTATGGCGATTGACACCATGATTCCGATTGGCCGTGGTCAGCGTGAGCTGATTATTGGTGACCGTCAGACGGGTAAAACTGCGATTGCCGTAGACACCATGATCAACCAGGCGCGTCAAAAGACTGGCGTTATCAATATCTATGTTGCTGTCGGACAAAAACTTAGCAAGGTTGCTCGTCTGGTCGAGCGTCTGAAGCGCGAAGGCGTAATGGAGCAAACCATCGTCGTCGCTACCAGTCCTGCCGACCCGGCTTCCCTTCTGTACCTGGCGCCATATGCCGGCACAGCCATGGGCGAATATTTCCGCGATAACAAACAGCATGCCCTGATCATTTACGATGACCTCAGCAAGCACGCCGCGGCTTATCGCCAGATGAGCTTGTTGCTTCGTCGCCCACCGGGTCGTGAGGCATACCCAGGCGATGTCTTTTACCTGCACTCTCGCCTTCTGGAGCGCTCAGCCAAGTTGAGTGATAACCTCGGTGCGGGGTCGCTGACGGCACTGCCTATCATCGAGACGCAGGCTGGCGACATTTCGGCCTACATCCCGACCAACGTTATCTCGATCACCGATGGTCAGATTTTCCTTGAGACCAGCCTGTTCTACCAGGGTATTCGCCCAGCAATTTCAGTCGGCCTCAGCGTGTCGCGCGTAGGTGGTTCGGCCCAGACCAAGGCGGTGAAGAGCGTAAGCGGTAGCCTGCGCCTCGATCTTGCGCAGTTCCGCGAGCTTGCGGCATTTACGCAGTTCAGCACCGACCTCGACGCCGACACCAAGAAGCGCATCAACCGCGGTCAGCGCCTCACCGAACTGCTCAAACAACCCCAGTACAGCCCAATGGGTATTTGGGAGCAATCCGCGACGCTTATTGCCGCAACCCAGGGCGTATTCGACGACGTGCCTATGGACAAGATTGCCGCTGCGCAGCACGCTCTGTTGGCACAGTTAGAGGGTGAGCATAAGGCCAAAATGACAGAGCTGAACAAAGGCGACAAGCCAAGCGATGTGATCGTCGACCTAGTTTTGAAGGAAGCGCAGAAAATTGCGAAAGGGTACGCAGCGTAATGAACCAAGCCTGGCCGCTCTTCGCACATCTTCCGTCATCGGCGGCAAATCCCTGCGCGGTGTTCTTGCCGCAAGGGATTAAAGCGGCAAGAACCCGGCTCCAAGGCGCCTTAGCCGCGAAGAGTGCGAGCGCTAGCCCCTCGTTGGGAGTAAATCATGGCTAGTACGCAGCTGATCAAATCCCGCATTCGCTCGGTCAAAAACACTCGCCAAATTACCAAGGCGATGCAATTGGTAGCTGCCAGCAAAATGCGCAAGGCCCAGGAACTGGCCAACCAAACGCGTTACTTTAGCCAGACTGCTCGCGAGCTGTTGACGCGACTGCGCCAGCTTATCAACGTCAACCAATACGACTTGTTCAAGGCTCGCCCTATAAAAGCTCGTTTGCTTATCATCGTGACCAGCGATCGTGGCTTGGCGGGCGCATATGATGCGAATGTGCTGAAGGCGTACGTCGGCGAACTGAAAAAGGATGTCACAAGCGGTGTCAAAAACTACACGATAGCAATCGGCCGCAAGGGTTCATCCCTGGCGACTCGGCTACACGACGTCGAAACGGTGGGCGTGTACCACGACTTCCCTACCGAGCCGGGTGCGAACGAGCTAAAGCCAATCGTCTCGGCCGCAGTAGACATGTACATTCAGGGCAAAATCGACGCGGTTGACTTGCTGTACACCGAGTTCAAGTCGACTGTCACTCAGCAGGTGCGGTCACTCCGACTATTACCGGCTGGCTTCGAAGAGACTGATGTGACCGAGCAAGTTCGACTGGCTGGATTTGAGCCTTCAGAGGAGGCGGTTCTCGAGAACGCAACATTGCGACTTATAGAAGTGCAGCTTTTGCAGGCGCTTCTGGAGTCATTTGCCTCGGAGCATTCCATGCGAATGCTAGCCATGAAGAACGCCACCGACAATGCCAATGAGCTGGTTGATGATTTGACCTTAGTATTTAACAACGCCCGTCAGGCGGCCATCACCCAAGAGCTGGCCGAAATTACCGGCGGCGCAGAAGCGATGAGTTAAAGGAGAAATATGATGAGTACGAAGACAGCCACCAAGGCAGGCAGTGTCGTCCAGATCGTAGGCGTCGTGGTCGACGTCGAGTTCGAGAAGGGGCACTTGCCAGCTATTTATAATGCGCTAACCATGTCGCACGATGACCGGGTAATCACCCTCGAGGTTGCCCAACACCTTAGCGAGACAACTGTTCGCGCCGTGTCGCTGAGCAGCACCGATGGACTTCAGCGTGGCGCCGAAGTGCAGGACACTGGCGCACCGGTATCCGTCCCGGTTGGTGAAGAGACCTTAGGCCGTATGTTCAATGTCGTCGGCGAGCCAATCGACGGTCAGCCGCGCCTTACCAAAGTTACGGCACCAATTCACGAGCAACCACCTGCCCTGACCGAACAGTCTGGCAAGACCGAGATTCTCGAGACGGGCATCAAGGTTATCGACCTTATCGCACCAATCACTAAGGGCGGCAAGGTTGGTCTATTTGGCGGTGCTGGTGTGGGCAAGACTGTCCTCATCCAGGAACTCATCAGCAATATCGCCAAGTTCCACAAGGGTAATTCGGTCTTTGCTGGCGTGGGTGAGCGTACGCGTGAAGGTAACGACCTGTATCACGAGATGAAAGATTCCGGCGTCCTGGACAAGACTAGCCTGGTCTTTGGCCAGATGAATGAACCACCAGGTGCACGTCTGCGTGTTGCTTTGAGCGGTCTGACTATGGCTGAAGCCTTCCGTAATGAAGGTAAGGACGTACTACTATTCATCGATAACATCTTTCGCTTTACACAGGCTGGTAGCGAGGTATCTGCCTTGCTTGGCCGTCTGCCAAGCGCCGTGGGTTATCAGCCGAACCTTCAGCAGGAAATGGGCGCCCTGCAGGAGCGCATCACCAGCACCAAGAAGGGCTCGATCACCTCTGTCCAGGCCGTCTACGTCCCTGCCGACGACCTAACTGACCCAGCGCCTGCTACCACTTTCGCCCACCTTGACAGCACTATTGTGCTCAACCGCGCCTTGACCGAGATCGGCATCTACCCTGCCGTCGACCCGCTCGATTCTAACTCGACCATCCTCGATCCCGAGATTGTTGGCGAAGAGCACTACAATGTCGCCCGTGAGGTGCAGCGGGTGCTCCAGCGCAACAAGGACCTGCAGGACATCATCGCTATCCTGGGTATGGAGGAGCTCAGCGACGACGACAAACAAACAGTTGCTCGCGCTCGCCGTATTCAGCGCTTCCTGAGCCAGCCGTTCTTCGTAGCTGAACAGTTTACCGGCAACAAAGGTCAGTACGTCACGCTAAAGGACACCGTTGCTGGCTTCAAGGAAATCCTTGAGGGCAAGCACGACGACAAGCCAGAGAGCGCGTTCTACATGAAAGGTTCGATCAAAGACGTCAAATAATGAAGTGCGAACTTGTAACACTCACTGGTCTCAAGCTGCAGGAAGATGTCTATGAAGTCACGTTGCCGACCGCAACGGGTACGATTTCGGTATTTCCGGGCCATATGCCGCTAGTAACGCTGGCGGTGCCGGGTGTGATTAGTATTCGTCGCACGCGCAGTGTTGTCGACGATGATCTAGAGCATTTTGCCACCAATGGCGGTGTCATCGAGATTGGCAATGACTATGTACGTGTACTGGTGGATGAGGCTGACCACGCTGACGAGATTGTCGAGAGTGAAGCCCGCGAAGCACTCGAGCGTGCCCAGAGCATGAAAGACGCGGCCAAAGACACCGTTTCGCTAGAGCACGCTCAGGCACTCGTCGACCGTCACGCCGTTCGGTTAAAGGTTTCCGAGCTACGTCGCAGGCATCGTTCGCGCGGATTGTAGCCTAAGACTACTCAGCCTCTAGCATGTGCGCAATATGGTCGCGTACCATTTTGGCATCGTGAATATCGTACGCCTCGATCAGGCTTTGTACGATTGCCTCTTTGACGTCGCCATCGGCTTGAAGCCCAACGTGCCGTAGAATTTCCATCAATTCCTGAGAACGAACAAGGACCCAGCTGGCAAATGCTGGGTCCTTATCGTTGATTTCGCGCAATTTTTGCAAGACGTCTGGAGTGTTTTCGTACACGGCGCCAAGAGGTGGCGGGGCGTTATGACGGTTGGGTGTCCATCGGGGCTGCTCCATGCGTGAACTCCTTTAGTATCTTAATTATACCATAATAGTCTTGAAAATCATACCAAGGAGGAGTACTATTAACTTCGTTCTAGTCGAATCAATAGGAGACGATACATGGCGACACTGACGACCACAACGCTTGGCGAACGTGCCAAGGGAGCTTTTGGGCCGAAGCCTGGTCAGGTTTTGGTACCAAATGCACTTCAGGCAATTCAGAGTGGTCGGTTTCTGGTGAAGGCCCTTCAGGCTTTCATCGGCGGCTGTGGTGACGAGCGGCTGGACGAAAACGCCCAGCGGCTACTGATTCCATCAGCCTTTGGGGGCTTCTTCTCTGCCGTTTTGGCGGATGCTCTCACAACCCGTATGTGGTATCGCGCGGGCATGACGGCGCAGGAGCACGCACTTCGAATGGTGCGCGCTGTTGCTCCGATGGCGCCGGACGCGGTTTTTTGCGTCCATACCGACACCGGAGCTGTCGATGGTGGTGCCAAGGAGTGCGGCTGCGCCGCAATCGCCAAGGCACCAGACGTGTTGAGGTTGCTCATCGAGTACGCCGATCTGATCGACGAGGCGTATCGCGAACAGATCGTCGCCAATGCCCGTGAGCTGCTCGGTAACGGTTACTTCCGGCCTGGCACTGCCAGACTGGTCGATGCGCTACAGGAAGAAGGCGTCCGCAAGGAAATTCTGGCTGGCCCCCATGACGGCCTCGTGGTCGTTCGGCTACGCCGCGATGGTATGGTCAGCGATCGCCCCGCTTTCTATGAGTGGTGTGATCAGCAAGACCTGCCCCGCATTCCATTCTTCGAATATGCAGAGTGGAGCATGCGCTATACGGCCGAGCTGTTGACGCCGACCGCTGACGCAGCCAGATTCTTCTTCGCGGCAGCCGATGCCTTTAATACGGTCGTGCCATTCGCAATTTGCAACAAAGACATGCCGGTCATCACCATCGAGTAGTTCGACTAGGGACGCCGGGCCAGTAATGGCCATGGTGTATGCCGCCCCAAACGGGGCGGCTTTTCCTATATCTTGGGATAGCTCAAAATGGAAAACGGGTCCTCGGGCTGGGTAAGCCGCGAGGACCCATGATGTGTTGACCTACTAGATCAACTTGTGGCTGCCTGAGTGGGCGCCGCCCGCTCGCATGATCTCATCGCGAGCACTTTTGTCTTCTGTGACGCCTTTATCGGCGCGCCGTTTGATGTCCTGCCAGTGCGGGTCATCGCCCGCCAGTGTCCCGTTGCTTGCCTTGCGGAGGCAGTAAGCCCGCTGATCTGCCGGGGACATATAATCACCGATCCTGCTCGCACGCACTGAGCCGAACTCAGAAAATCCACTGTGGATCTGCGCGGTGATTATTTTACAGGCGTATCCCTTATCTGTCAAATGCTAGTGATGCTGGCACATTTCACCGCTCGGCGATCAATCTATTGGCGCCCGACCGTTCCGATGGTATATTAAAGAGAATAAACGCTAAGCATAAGAGAAAAACATCATGCTCCAAGATAGCCAAGCTGCTGCGAAGTTTATAGATACAATTATTGACGCGAAGTTGGATGGAGGTGACCTCGACCCTGATATCCGTTCGACGCTTCATCAAGACTTGCTGCATCAACTCGAGACACAGATAGTCGCTTCCCTCTTGTCTTTGCTGAGCGAGCACGAGCAACTTGAGTTCGAACATCTAATCGACTCGCACCAAGTTGATAAGGTTGAGGACTACCTGAAACGCCATGATATTAATATCAATCAGCTGCTGGCTGGAGTCATGACGGACTTCCAGGCGGCGTATCTGGAGGTGTAATGACCGGCCCCAATGGACCTTCTGGCCCCGAGGCAGGCGGAGACCCCGGTGACAAGTTTGATTTCTTTGATAGCCGCAAGCCAAACCATACGCCGAACTCGCCAGCCGTTGCGCCTGAGGCCCCGGAGGACGATGCCGGCCCGCATATAGATCACGAGCCGATTCGAGTCGTTATGGCTAGCCTTGACCGGAACATCGATCCGTTTGCCCGTGAGGCCGCGCATGAAGACCTAGCCAAGAAACCCGAGGGTCGTCTCCTCACGAAGATGGCAAAATCTGCCTGGGGCAATTTAACCCGAGAGTACGCGACGGTAAAAACAACAGATCAAAAACGCCAAGACATCATCGCGAATAATAATCTACTGCATCATCATGGATTAAGCGACCAGAAGTGGCGTGAGGCGACTATCCTGCGGTATGGGTCAGAGTTTAGCGACGATTTGGTCAGCGAAGAAGCTGGCGAGACGTTATTTAGATTTGGTGCGGCAGAAGCAGCGACTGACCCCAACATTCATGCTATGCGCAGCGACATGATAGGCCACTTACGGCGTTATGCTACGGGTGAGATAGTTGACGCGGCCAGCCTAGAAGCGTCCATGAGCAAAAGAGTGGATGCCTGGCGTGATCTGGGCATATCGCAAAAGTATATAGGCGAAGGTCGCTTCCTGGCGCAGAACATGCTTATCGCGGCCAATCAGGCCAAGAATATTTTTGACAGCCTAAGCGGCCTCGAGGAAACAAAGCGGCACGAAGAGCTGACCCGCATACTGGCTGATACAGAAATTGTGGTCGGCGAAGCCCATGTCGGTTCGCACGCGGAGATCGGAGAAACGCTGTCTGAGCGCCTCGCGGGAAAGCTGAAGCGCATTCCTTGGGTGAGTGAGACCGGTTTGGCCAAGGTTGTTGGCCTGGTTGCTAACGAAACGGCTATTTCTGCCATGGTGTCGGCGGGCGTGGCCGCTGGAAAGCACAGCGTTGCTGCCGCACTGGCGATCCCGGGTCTGACTGGTGGTATCGTAGCGGCTGCACGGGAGCGCAAGGCGCTCCTCAACGAACGAGCACTCAGCATGCGACGGCGCGAGATGGGTATCGAGAGCGATCCCGATAATGAAGCCCAGGCCGAGATGGCGGCGACTCATTACGAGGCTCGCTCTGGCGTTGATATATTTAACGCTTTGGACGCTTTTTACCACCAGAGCGGCGACGATAAGGGTGAGCTCAACATTACGACGGCTGATGATTTCAACAAGGCCCTCGAGCTGCAGGCCGAAATTTATGCTCGCCAGACTCTTTCGATACGCCAAAGGTCGCAACTGATAAGCTTTGATGAGATTGAGGCGGAAGGCGTCCAGCATGCCAGATTCGAGCTGAGCGTTGCCAATGCCAAGCTGAAGGCTGACCTGACCAGGCTTGCTGCCCAAGATGTTGACATACAAGATGCCTTCGAGATGCAGCCAGATGAAACGTATCAGGACCTGCTCGATTATCAGCAAAATATTGCAATGGGTGAGCTCGCCGGTGAGATGAAAAAGGCCGATCGCCTGTTTAACAAAATAGTGCGTAATCGGGTTTTTGGGCGCTTTGTTGGTGGAACCTTGATGGGTGCAGGAATCGGGCTGGGTGTACACGAGGGAGCGCATCTTGTGGCCGAGGGTATGTCTTCGGCGATGAACCTGGGTGGTCCGGAGAATACATTGAGCAGCGCGGGGTTGGCTACGACGGGACTCGGCCTGCATACTGAAATACCAACGCCATCTGATCTGCCAAGTGCTACGGGCAGTTCGCCAGAAATCCACGTGCAAATCGGTAACGCTGAGGTATTGAAACTCACGGATACGTCCCGCATGACCGTGCCAGATGGCTTTACGGCTGAAGTGTCGAATGGCCAACTGACATTGACCGGGCCTGGTGGCGAAGTTTATAGCAATCTCGGCATCAACCCGGACGGCTCATTGCCGTCCGACACTCAGGATGTGTTGAGCGAAGCCAATTTCAAGATCGTTGATACTCAAGAGCTAGTGAACGGGCAGCCTGAGGTTACACATCCGGACGTGTCGGCGGTCGATTATTTCCAGCACCACAAGGATGAGCTGACGACGATTGACCATAGGACATGGGAAGTTGATGGCAATCAGCAAGCTGAATTTACGCTTAGCAACTCCCGTGATGCGAATGGCAACATTGTTGTGACCGTCCGGGGCGCGGGAGGATCGCTGAATGGCTCGAGTGGCATGGACTGGCAGAAGGCGTTTGCCGCTGGCCAGGTAAAGGGTTATGCGTCGATAGCCCAAGGAAGTCAGGCGCATGCTTTTGAGTTCAATTTTGGGCCAGATGGCAAGCAGGTTATCGATAAGAACAGCCCTCTGGCCGCCCTATTTGGTCCTGGCCCGGATGCGGAATTCAAGGGCGGTTTCGAGGAAGTCTCGCTTGATCTCGGTACGAACGCAGACGGGGGCCACGATATTACGACACTTGCGACGGTTGTCGGATCGGACAGTAAGACATTTACGGACACCGTCCAGACGCCCACGTTCAGTACTGCTCATTCGTATGTTCTCACTCAGGTGCAAGCCCCGGGGATGGCTGATTCCGCGTACGCTAGCACGGGCCAGCCAGCTACCTCATCAGAGTTTTTCGTGAATCCCCCACTTGGTCGACGTAGCTTTGGACAGAGCAAAGGGGCTGGAACTTCACCCGCTCCTGCTGCTCCGCCAGCCTCGCCGAGTACGCCGGCTGTAGCTGCGCCCAATACTTCATCTGGCCCTGGGCCCGCCGCCCCTCCGGCTAACCCCGCGGCCAGCCCATCCAGCGGTAACCGTGTAGCGGGCGGTGGCGACGTGATGTCGCATGTAGATGCTGCGTCAATAGCAGGTTGGAGCGATTCATGGATTAAGGAATTTCGCGGCGTAGTGGCCGATCGACAACGCCGTGTTGCACAGAGCGGCGAAAGTGACAGCAGATACCAGAGGCGTCTATTGAAGGTAGCGCAAGGGCGGTTAATAGACAGGCTCGCGCGCGAGATGAAAGATGCTAAGGATCCAGACCAAGAGAGGTCATTGCGAGAATTTAGAGGAGCGGTGAAGGGGCTGAAGCTTAAGTAGCCTCGGAAAGCAAGGCGCGCGCTTCATCGACGCTTGCGCTTTGCATCAGCGCCTCGCGCAATTCGCTCGCTCCGTCAAAATCGCGGATATAGATCTTGAAAAATCGTTTGAGCGCATGATAGTTTGCTTCGCCGTGCCATGTCTGCTCCCACAGGATAAGATGATAGCGTAGCAGGTCGAACAGCTCCTCCCGAGTGTGCTCGCGTGGCCGCTTCTCGAAGCAAAAGACATTGGCAAAGACGCCGCGGCCAATCATAATCCCGTCTACGCCCGTTTCGGCAATCCGACGCAGCCCATCTGCCCTATCTGCTACGTCGCCGTTGCCGATGATGAGTGTCTGCGGGGCGATTTGGTCGCGTAGTTGTACGGCCAGGGCGACATCCTCCCAGTGGGCTGGCACCTTACTCATCTCCTTCATGGTCCGGGCGTGTACCGTCAAGGCCACGATATCTTGCCGAAGGAGGAAGCCGATCCATTCTTCCGTAATGCGTGTTCGGTAGCCAATTCGTGTTTTGACGCTGACCGGTAGACCGGCTGTTTTGGCGGCGGCGATAACTTCGGCCGCGAGCTCAGGAGTTTGGATGAGGCCGGAGCCGGCGCCTTTCTTGATGACATCCTTTGCGGGGCAGCCCATGTTGATGTCGATGGCTTGGTAGCCCATTTCTTTCAAGCCTTTAGCCATTTCGGCAAAGTGCGCTGGGGTTGTGCCCCATATCTGCGCCACAAGTGGCTGCTCGTCATCGGTGTAAAGCAACCGTCGGTCGGTGCTATGTCGACCTTTTGGGCTGCAGAATCCGTCGGTGCTGACAAATTCGCTAAAGTATACGTCAGGACGCGCTGCCCGGGCCACGGCATGCCGAAAAACCGTGTCGGTCACGGCTTCCATGGGAGCAAGCGCAAAAAATGGTTTGGGCAGATTCTGCCAGAATGTGTTCATAGCTATAAAATTGACCGAGAGGCCCAGCGTAGCACCTGGCTACGCTAGGCCGTGTGGGCGCGGTTTCAGGTTGGATCGGATCGAGGTGTTTCGGGGCCCATTACGGGCGCCGGGCTGTCGGTTGCCATGAGAGCTTCCACGCTGCCGATGACCTTACTCTGGTTGAGCGCTTCGACGAGGAGGCGCTTCAGCTCATTGCGAGTTGGTGTAGTTCCAAAACCGAATATCTTATCGGCCTGACGGAACAACATCTCGTCGCTTTCGCCTGGGCGGAGTTCCATGAAACAGTCGTAAACGTCTTGAGCGGTCACGATACTCTTTGTCGCCCTCTTCACAGGTCTTCTCCAATCACGGTATGTGCGGTCGGACGGCCGTACCAAAAATTCATTTTACCATAAGGAGGATATTTTGGCTAGCTCGCAAGCAGCTGCGGTGGATTTTCTTCATCCTTGCCTAGCTCCTGGGCTGCTTCGACGGCATGAAGGCCCAATCGTCGCTTGAGAGCCACTAACCTTTCGAATGCTGTTTTTTGGCTCTGCTCAGTCCCGTCGCGGATCTCTATATGATACGCCTTCAGGGCTGCTTCGAGCTCGGGGTTGGGTGGCGATGATTGTTCGGACATTGGCGCGGTCCTTTCATCTTTACTATACCAGGATTTGATTTTTTGTGTGTAGCGTCACTTCTGACTTCTCAAACAACATCTGCGTTCCCCGCAGACTGAGCCGCTGCTCGCGGCGAGGGCCGTTGTGAGAGGAGAAAGAAGTGACGCTACAAACCTAGCAGGTCATCCTCGAAGGCAAGTATCCCTTTGTAATTGACTGGGTACTGGCCAATATCAGGCATGTCGAGTGTCATGATTCGCTTCCATACGGCGTGAACCAGGCGCTTGAAGCGTTCAAATTCTTCCCGGTCGATGTCCAGCACCAGTCGTTGGATGGTATCGTTGCGATCGGGCTCGATAAATTCGATGACGCCCTGGCTGACATGGTATTTTCCGCCAAAATCACGCGACCCTTCGACCAACAGTTTGTACATCATGAGCTGCTGGCGATATTTGTGGAGCTTTATCTTCTCGTAGTCGGTCTTGCCTGTCCAACTGGTAGATGGCTTAGCGGTTTTGTAGTCAGTTACAACCACTCCGCGTGATAGCTCGTGTAGTTCCATCAGGTCGATGGCACCGGTTAGTCGTACGCCGTCCAAGATGACACCCTGGCTGCGAAAGGAATACTCGGCAAGTTGCTCGGGGGCAAAGCTGTCGTACCGTTCGTGTAGGTACCGCGGAAGGATGCTACTTCCCTTCTCTAGCAGATGGTTGAAGATATGCTCGTCCAGGCGGGCGTCTTGCAGCTGAAGCTCAAAATCATGCAGTATATCTTCGACTGGTCGTCGCTCGCCGGTGCTGGTCAGATGTATATGCGCACGTTGCAGCACCGTATGGATGGCCGAGCCAAAGATGGCATTTGCGCTCATGGCCTGCGGGAAGCGCAGCAGATTCTGAAGCAGCCAGGCCTGCGGCCCGCCATTGGTCACGTCCAGGAAGTTGTTGAGGTGCGTGGCGCTGAGCTGGTATGTCTCGAGCTGGGGTGTGAGCAGGGCTTGCTTGAGCATGCGGGGTGCGTGCACGTGGCGAAGCTTCCAGGTTGGCTCTAGGGTTTGAAGGAGCTCGCTGGTTACGTCGCTGGATGGGTGTACAATCGATGGAAATGAGTTACCCTGCAGGAACGCGGCGGGCAAATTCGGCGCGCCAGTCTCGTCGGTCCGGTAGCCACAGAGATACAGCAATGTCCGGGCGCGCGTCATCGCCACAAAGAATAGCCGCAGGCAGTCATCGTCGGTTTGCCCAGCTGGTTCGATGGCTAGGTTATGCGGGAAGCGAATGCTGCTGGTACGCGTTCGGGCACTACTTCCCCATACTTTTTCCTGACAGCTCAGCACAAAGACGGCGTCGAACTCCAGGCCTTTGGCTTTGTGCGCCGTCATCAGGTGAATAGCATCGCTGGCTTCGAAATGCTCGCTGTGGTCGACAATACTCATGCGTGTGCTGTCGTGCAGGTCCACAAACGCCACGAAGTCGCTCAGGCTTAGCGGTGAATCGGGGCGGTATTCTCGGAGCTTGCGTCGAATGACCGACAGGTTGCTGAGCATCGTCAGGTACAGGCTGGGGTTGCTGTCCAGCCGCTCTTGGTTGAAGTAATAATCGCGTAGTGGCGAGGTGAATACCTGTTCGTCCAGCCCGTTTTCGGTGTCGCTACTGGATTCGGTGTCTGATTCTTCCGGGACCTGCGCTTCTTGGCTGCCGATCAGCTGGTCCAGCATGGTCTCGAGCGGTGCGTGGCGGGCTTCGTGGCTACTCACGATCAAGAATTCTGCGATGCGCTTGAGCTTGGAGCCGTCGGTGTCGTCCAGCATCAGCTCCAGCCAGAATTTGTTTTGCCGGTATGATTTGAGCGATAATCGCCATAATGTTTCGTTGCTGAGCCCCCAGAACGGTTGGCTTAGTAGCTCCGGCAATAGCGAGTCAGCAACGTCAAACCGCTGATCGCTCAACGCCACCACGACACGCGCCATCAGCACCAGCGCGATGATGTGCGGCGCCTCCAAGACGTTGTTGCGACGTTCATAATTGACGGCTACATGCGCCTGATGGATGTGCGGCAGTATTTCGAGCAGCTGGCGGTGGTTACGCCCCAGGATGGCGATCTGGTTCGCTGGGACGCCGCTTTTGATCAGCTTTTGTACCTCGGTCGTGATCCATTGATACTGCTGCGTTGGGCTGGCAAAATCGTGTAGCTCGCTGATAGTTGGCGAGCGCTTGCTGTGGGCGGTTAGGGTTTTGTCGACATGCTCCAGCACATTTTCCAGACGCTCGGTCCCCTGGGTGATGACGCTTCGCGCGGCACGCAGAATGGTGTCGGTTGAGCGGTAATTTTCGGTCAAGGTCACGATGGTAGGCTCGCGATATAGCTCGCGAAATTGCAGCACGTTACCAATCTCGGCACCTTGAAAGGCATAAATAGCCTGGTCGTCATCCCCTACCACCAGAATATTTGGCCGTCCTGCGTTGACTTCGTTGTCGGTCAGATTGCGCAGCAGCCGCAGCTGGGCGCCGTTGGTGTCCTGGAACTCATCCACCAGAATGTACTGGTATCGCTCTTGCAGGTTGAACCGAAAGTCGGGGAAATACTCCAGCGCATGTACCACCCGCAGGATCATGTCGTCGAAGTCATACAGCTCGCGCTCTTGCATCCCCAGCAAATACTTTTGGTATATGTGGGCCAGGTCGCGAAGTTTTTTGGTGCGGGCTCGGTCCTTGAAGACAAATTGTTTGCTGCTGCTACGCTCTAACCAGCGATTGCGCCAGGCGGTCAGCGGCTGAGTGCTGCCGGATGATTCGACGTCCTCTAGTGCGCGTTCGAACTCGTGCCGGCAGATATCAGCCAGCGGTCGCCAGAGCGAAACAGGCATGGGTTCGGGCTGGAATTTGTGCAGCTCCTGTAGCGCAGCTTCGAGCGCTGGGACAGCCTTCTTGGTCAGGCGTGGCAGGTCAAATGCGCCGCCAAGGATGGGCTCGGCAAAGGCGATAAATGCATCGTTGTGGTCGAGGATTTTGAGCAGTTCGTCGGGAGTTAAGCCAGCCTTCTTCAGCTCGGCGATGGCGCGCTGCGAATCCCGCAGTGCTGTAAATTCGCCATTCATTGTGCTAGCCAGTGGACTACCATGGGGCAACTGCTGAAAGATCGGCTCCAGTACTTCGTAGCTACTCAGCTCGTCAGCGGCGCGGAAATGTGCGCCGTGGTAAAAGTACGACGGGTTGTTGTTGATCGCCTCGGAGCCAAAGCTGTGGAAGGTGTGGATCGATACTTTGTACGCATCCTGCCCCATTAGGCTTACTAACCGCTGACGCATCGCGCTGGCGGCTGATTCGGTGAATGTCAGACACAGGATGTTATTTGGCAGTGTGTCGGTGCTACGCAGAATATTCGCCACTCGCATGCCGAGCAGCTGCGTCTTGCCCGTACCAGGCCCGGCGATCACCATAACAGGACCCTCGATAGTATCGACGGCTTGCTTTTGACTGGGGTTGAGGGCCTCGTAGGACTTGCGAAAATCGCTTTCTGCAGACATAACAGTATCCATTGTAATGGTAGCCGCACTTCTTTGGCCAGTGCTTGTGGCAAAACGGCCCACGTGTCGCTGTGGTACCATAAGAGCATGATTTTGCCAGATGCCAGCCTCTTAACCACAACTGACGTCGCGCGCGCCGCGCTTCAGCGTATGTATCCACGCGCTCGTCAGATCGTCCTCGTTGAGCATGGGTACGACAACATTGTCGGTTTGGTCGATGAAACGTATGCCGTGCGGTTTCCTCGAAATGCTGATGCATACCGCCGGAGCCAATACGAGAGATCTGTGCTAGAGAGTATAAAACCGCCGCAAGGGATAGAAATTCCAAAGGTGCTGGGCGAGCGTTCGAATCCGCCCTGCCTTGTCACTAGCTTCCTGCATGGCACGCATCCGACTAATGACGAACTTAATCAACTCACGCCTGAGCTGCAGGAACGCTTTGCGAAGGACGTCGCAAAGTTCGCTTACGAATTGCATACCGCGTTACCAGTCGAAACTGTAAAGGGGTTCCGCCAGGAATTCGGGATCGACGACCTTGACGAAGATTGGGGCGCTACGTTTGAAACGTATGTCCACGAGGCCGCGCTGTCGACGCCTTTGCAGAACGAGCTCGCCCGGCATTGGTTTAGCGAGTGGCAAAAATACGAAACCGGCAAGAATATCGTTGCGGTGCATGATGATTTGCACGCCGAGAATCTACTCTGCATGGGTGGGGCGCTGTCTGGAGTTCTCGACTTTGGCGATACCAATATTGGCACGCCCGAGCAGGAGCTGCGTCAGTTGTATCGGATAAATGAAACAGTTTTGAGAGTGGCCGTTGAAGCCTATGCCTGGCTTTCGGGTGTGAAACTAAGCTTCGAGGCGGCAAGAGCCTGGGCTGTAGTGCAGGAAATGAGCTCCTATTCGCAGCGACTATCGACCAGCAGCTTCACTCACCCATCGTATATCAGGGCGTGCGGTAACTTGAACAAATGGTTGCCCGAGGGTAAGTGGGGTCTGTAGGTTTATAAATAGTCGAGCCGTAGCGGCTTGCCAGCAGGACGGAACTTAGTTTATAATGCCGCCCGTCGCTGGCGTACACGGCATCAGCACGGTGCGAGAGAGGAACCCCAATGGGTTTCTGGGACGATGTTCTTGGCGGGTTCAAGTCCGGCGCGATGCGTAAGGGGCCGAACTACATCAAGAAACAGCAGGCAGCGTGGGCGCAGCTCCAGGGCCTCATGGCCCAGGCCGCGCTCCGCGCTTACAAGGACAGCCGCAGGGAGCAATCCCGATGGCGCGAAGGTTCGGCGAAGCGCGGTGGCCACGACAAGCAGTACATCGACGGCGACGTCAAGGTGCTTGTGGTCAACGGTTACAGCGACGACACCGACGAGTACACCACCGACATCAAAATCATCCACCGCGACCGGCGCATCACCCAGCACTTGCACGTCGTTTTTGACGAGCAGGGTAATGAAATCGTGAACGAGTGGAACGACAACGATTGAGGTGGTAAGCGCTTTGCCCGCCCGGGCATTAACCGAGGGCGGGCAAAGCAAGGGTATATACTTATGATTATGATCAAACAATGGCAAGATTTACAGACAGTCCAAGATGCCCTACTTTACTGCAAGGAGCGCGCAGCTCGCTATCGAACAGATATGAAATCAAAAGATAAAGAACAGGTCGCTTCTGCCATTTCGGCATTTAGTTTTAGTGACTACTTTGATGAGTGGGCTAAAGAGTATCCCATTGTCGATGATATAGAAATGCTAGCTTCAGACCTTGAGTGGTCAAACTCGTCAGATGTTGACGAGGACTGGGAAAAACTCCAAGCCTCCATCCTCCAGCTAGAGCGCGAAGTGAACCAAAAAGCGGGACATGGCAAATAAGGCCGACGGCGACAATTACATACACAGCGATAGCCACTGAGGTGACAGCAGCGTACAATAGAGGTCATGAACGACGACATATATGATGACACGACCATCGAACGATTGTGCGAGAGTGCATTCGGGGTCAAGCTGGCCATCACTGAGGTCATTGCTCGCAATATCAGCACAGGCTACACCTCGACAGCGAGTGTATTCAAGACTTCCCCTACTGTTCTGTATGTGCTGATCCGCTCGCAGAGTTCGCAGGTGCTGGCGGATGTGCAGAAGATGATTCGGAATATGAACATGGAGGCTGATGTGTTTATGCCACCCCATGGCGATGCCGATTATTTCCGGCGTATCGGCACAGACAAGTTCAAGGCATTATTCCCGGGCAAACATATCACCGGTGACGACGACATTCGTTATTATCAAACGCTGGCACCATACAATCCAGCCTTGATCCGAATCGCAAAAGTGCGCGGTGATATCCGTGCGTTTCATTTTGAGAGTAAGTCATGGCGCAAAGTGCGTGATTATGCATTCAGCCGGATAAGTTTGGTGCAGTAGCGTAGGAATTGTTGAGACAGGCTTTTTAGTATATAGTAGGCAAGTCACCCGTTTTTGACGAGAGGAGCTGTTCGTGCCTGAAGACACGAAGCAGGTGCAGCGGTCCGCATGGCCAGCGCGGTACGTCGGCGTAATGGTCGCGTTTGGACTTGCTTTCCCGTTGGAGGCTTTAGTGCTTTTGAGCCAACATTCGGTGCAGAAGCCATCGCAGGATCTGGTTTATCTTTTTCTGCGTGGAGTTCTGTGGGCGATGGTCACCATGATTGTGTGTTGCTGGGCGGTGAACCGCGCACCTCGAGCGCTGCGGTTGGTGCTTCGCACTGTGATCGTGCTGGGCATGCTCGGCGATATGGCCTGGAGCACTATGCATATCCATGTGGGGTACATCTATGGCAAGGTGGATGTGGTCGTGCCCCTGGCGGTGTTGGTGTTCGTCATCCTGCCGTCGGCGCTGACCTACTGGGGCACCCGACGGAACGCCGCCTCCTGAGCCCCACCCGGCCGACGCCCTGACGGAATGCCAGTGGCGTCGGCCAGTGTTTCAGTTGTTTAATATGGACGTATCATGCAATTACTTGTATGATATGCAAGTCCTGTTTTGCAACAGAGAGGAATGAGGCCGTGAACGGTAGCTCAACAAGCTCCTCACAGTCGACGCTTCGGTGGCTGGTCGCCGCCATGATCACTGGGTGCTTGCTTAGCGATGGCGGCATTGCGGTGTTGGCTGCGACACATCACGATCGATTTGCGACGAGCAGATCGCCCTGGGTGTCGATGGCTGTTAGTGTCTGCCTGATGGCGGTCGCCGCCATAGTGGCCATGTCGTTGCGCATCCTGGGCTGGTTGGTGGTCGCCGGGGGCGCCGTCCTCTTCGAGCTTTTTTGGAGCGATGGTGGTCATGTCCATGGCGCATATGGCTCGATTGACATCGCTACGGCGGTTGCCGTCTCGCTGATCATCATCGTGCCACCGGTGCGAGCGCTGCTACAGGCTCGCCGCGGCTAAACCCTGCCCGGTCAACGCCCCGATTCTGAATCGGTGGCGTCGACCGGGTGTTTTACGTTTGGCGGTACAGCTTAATTTTATTTCACTAGATTTGCCGTCGAGCTTTTGATTAAGTGGGCGATAGATATTAAGAGGAGCTACTCATGAGCATCGACAAACAACTTCACCCAGCGCACGTCGCGATTCTGCATGTGCTATTGTTTCGACCAGACGCACGCTTTGCACAGCTGCAAAAGGCCAGCGAGCTCGGCAGCGATCACTTCAACTTCTATCTAAAGCAGTTGCTAGATGAGGACCTCGTGGCCAAGAATCCTAAGGGTGCGTATCATCTAACGCATAAAGGCAAAGAGTTCGCTAATCGGTTCGACACTGATGCTCGGACGGTTGAGCGCCAACCCAAGGTCGCCGTCTGCCTGATGATCCGCCGTGATGACGGTAAGCAGCTGGTTCAACAGCGCCTGAAGCAGCCGTTCTACGGCTATTGGGGCCGGCCAACGGGCAAGATTCGCTGGGGTGAGACCATTCTGGAAGCAGCCGCTCGCGAGCTGATGGAGGAGACCGGCTTGGAGGCTAACCTGCAGTTTGACTCAATTTATCACAAGCTGGATTACGACAAGAAAACCGGGAGCCTGCTCGAGGACAAGATATTTTTCATCATTGGTGGCATGAATCCCGTCGGTGAGCTTATCGAGGAGTTTGAGGGCGGCCGAAATGCCTGGATGACTCAGGAAGAGTATGCCGCGCAACCGCTTACCTTCGATAATAATTCCAAAGGCTTGCCCAAGCAGCAGGGCGAGCAGCCCAACGTACCGATTATCGAATCCATTCACAAATACGCCCCCGAAAATTATTAGCTCCTCAGCTCGCTCTTGCCCAAATGCCAGCCACTGGCGTAAGCTTAAGCTAGTAAGTTTTTAAGGAGCATAAGCAAAATGGATGCGTTTCTCAAACCAATCGAACAGGCCTTGATGCCGTTTTTTAAAGGTCTACCGGCACTACCGGAAAATGGCAAGAAGATGCTTGTCAAATATTGGCCATACCTCGCGCTAGTGTTCGGCGTGTTGCAGCTATTTGCTGTTTGGGGCCTGTGGGGCCTCGGACACGTTGCAAACATGTGGGTCGACAGGGCAAACGAGCTCTCGCTGGCAGCTGGCTACGGCGTCGTAACGCCGCACCTCGGCATCACCTACTACGTTGGGTTGGCTAGCTTGGTGGTAGATGGCATCATTCTGCTGATGGCCTACGCGCCGCTCAAAGCTCACAAGAAACAGGGGTGGGATTTGCTGTTGCTTGGTTCGCTTTTGAACCTCGTCTACGGCGTTATCATGGTGTTCAACTCGTCGTATGGCGGTTTCGGCAGCTTGTTTGGCGCGCTACTTGGCAGCGCGATCGGTCTGTATTTCTTGTTCCAAGTTCGCGATTACTATACTGGCGCCAAGTCAACTACACAGGAGAGCACCAGCCCGCAATCGACGACCACTGCCTCGACGTCAACGAAGCCCAAGCAGTAACATTGTTACCGGCTAAAACTCAGCTTCATACTATATAATTGAGGCCATGGCTTTTGACATACGCCGGGTCACAGCTCGATTGAGTACGGAATATCGCCAGCATCGTGTACGGTTTTGGGTCCGATCCCTTACCGTGGCACTAGTGACTGGCGTATTCCTATTGGAGCGTAACTTCTGGACGCCAGATACGCTATTTGTGGTGCTTCTGGCGGTGTTTGTGGTGTTTGGTCGTGCGCGGGCATTTTTGTATAGGTTTGTGCCGTTCATCGGTTTGCTGTTGGTCTATGATTCGTTTCGGAGCATTGCCGATACGCTTAACCGCTCGGTGCACTATGTGCCGATGATTAATTTTGATCGATTTGTATTTGGTGGTGTATTGCCGACAGAGTGGTTGCAGCATGTGTTGTGGCATGGCCACGTCAGCTGGTATGATTTTTATTTCTACTTTTTCTATACCATCCATTTCTTGGCGCCAATACTGATAGCGCTGCTTATCTGGTGGCGTCGCGACCGGTTGTATTGGCCGTATGTGTCGGCGTTTGTGCTGTTGTCGTTTGCGGGCTTTTTGACGTATGTGCTCTTCCCCGCCGCACCGCCGTGGTTAGCGTCCGACAATGGGTATATTCCACAGATTCATCGAATTTCGAGCGATATCTGGTCGGCAATGGGCGTCACGAATTTTTCGGAATTGTACGGCAAGCTATCCCCGAATGAGGTTGCAGCTGTGCCGTCCCTGCACGCAGCGTATCCAATGCTGATCGTGCTATTCCTGGCTAGGGCATTCACCTGGCGGCGAGTGTGGTGGACAATGTTCTACCCCATCTCGTTATGGGTGGGCATAGTGTATCTGGGCGAGCATTACGTCTTCGACGCATTGCTTGGAATTGGTTATGCATTTGTGGCGTATTGGGCGGCGATACGTATTTTTGCAATGCGGCACAACCACTTAGTTGGGCAGTGGGTCCGGGCCCGTGCGCGACGCCTGGCCGCTGACACTCCCCCGCCAAAATAGCAAACAGTTGGCGAACAGGGACAGTTCCGGTATAATTAACCCCGAAATCATTGGGACGTGGCCAAGTGGTAAGGCACCGGGTTTTGGTCCCGGCATTCGGGGGTTC